>JBAQWV010000001.1:0-2196 GCA_049299095.1 Anaerolineae bacterium
GTCCTTGATAGAGGTGGTCTTGTACCCGGTCAAAAGCTTAACGCCAAGCTTCTTGTACTGCTTAGCAATCTCCTTGGAGACGTCCTTGTCCTCATTTGGAAGAACGCGATCCATGAACTCAACGATGGTGACGTCCACGCCGTAGTTTGCAAGAACATAAGCAAACTCCATACCGATGGCTCCTGCGCCGACGATAACCATGGAATCTGGCTTTTCCTCGTCAAGGATCTGCTCTTCGTAAGATACGATGTTGCCGCCAATCTCTACACCTGGCAGAGAACGAACAACAGAGCCGGTAGCAATGATGGCGTTATCAAAGGTAATGGTCTTACCCTTGTCGTTGCCCTCGGTAATCTCGAGGGTCTTAGCGTCCTTAAAAGAGCCAAGTCCGTCAATTTCGGTAATCTTGTTCTTCTTCATCAGGTAGTGGACACCCTTGACGATGCCCGCAGAAACCTTACGGGAACGCTGGTGTGCGACACCGAAGTCGAAGCTCACGTCACCGGAGATACCAAAGGTCTTAGCCTCATGGTTGAAGGTGTGCGCTACTTCAGCATTCTTAAGCAGTGCCTTGGATGGGATACAACCAACGTTCAAGCACACACCGCCCCAGTACTGCTTTTCTACTACCGCAACCTTCTTGCCCAGCTGTGCTGCACGGATGGCGGATACGTAGCCACCAGGGCCCGCACCGATTACTACTACGTCATAATGTTCATTAGTCACGCCTACTAGGGTACTTAAATCGTTATTGAAATGTCTGCATCGGGATGACTTATTCGCCTTTTGTTGGCCATTTCTGGGCCCTGACGCGCAAGCACTGGGGATAAAACAACAAAACCACCCAGTTGGACTGGGTGGTATGTGGGAACCTATAACCCCAAAATGAGGTAAATAGTCACGGACGACTGCTCACGCAAATGTCTCTGAAGGGGCTAGATCCACCCAAGCATCAAAGCCAGGTTCGAGGATGCAGCGGAACCCATATGCACGAATGGGCCGATAGCGGTGGTGAAGGCAACGATCAAGTTATCGAGGAAGCTCATGTGATGTTCTTTCGTATTGTGTGGATTTACCGGTGGCGACCTATCGTGGGCGAATGTGGTCAACATTAGCATCCAGCTAACGCTCAGACTCACACTGCATTTCAAGGTTTCGCGTTGACATTTAGTACTAACGATTGAAATGCCGGGGTTGTTACCCCAGCAAAAGAAAAGCCCCTAAAGTCAGCGCGTCAAGCTTTGCCCAGAAGCCAAAATTGAGATTTGGTCCATGATAAATGAACTTTTCGGTTTTGGGATTCGGTCCACGCGCCATCAAGAGCCTGAAAAGATTATGACATATTTGTCACATTCGCACCAGCAGTCCTGCCATTCTACTGTTAAGCTGTCCGTGCCCCTTCTCTTATGTTCCATCTTTGCTAGAAGCCATACAGGTTTCTTTAACAGGCTTTTGAAAAACTCCCCTTTCCTGCTCCAAAGCACGTTAACCTAGGAGATTTTGGGAACTGATAACGAAATCTGGATAGTCTGCGATAATTAAACAGCGGAATAATATCTCGCACCTAGTCATTTTTCAGGTATCTGATAGAAAAGAAGCTACGCCTTATTTTCTTAAGGATTTCTTCTACGTTTGCGCGTTGTGAAGAACTAGCAGAGAATTAACCGGAAAGCTTCCATTCCCTTAACTCACACAGAACGGAATTATTAACACCATGAAACGCATGAAATCGCTGGCTGCGGCGCTCACCGTCGCTGGGGCCATGCTGGCCGCGCCTGCGGCAACGGCAGCAGAAAAAGCTCCTGCTGATGTCGCTGGAGACACTGCACTGTCTAAGGTTCGGGACATGGAAGTTACCCCCGAAATTGAAGAGCAGAAGTGGTATAAAAAGTACGCAGATGATAAGCGGGTGCTCAAGCTAGAAGCTACCTCCCCTGCAATGGACGGCCGCGTAGTTCCGCTTGCAATCATTCCGGCTGACAACCCTGATCGCCCAACCATTTACTTGCTCAACGGTGCAGGCAGCGCTGAACAGGATACGGACTGGTTGAACCAGTCGGAGGCAGTAGACTTCTACGCCGATAAAGACGTAAACGTCGTTATTCCCCAGGCCGGTGCGTTTTCTTACTACACCGACTGGAACACCAGCCCTAATCAGAGCTACCTGAAGGGCCCGCAGAAGTGGGAGACCTTCTT
>JBAQWV010000002.1:0-23318 GCA_049299095.1 Anaerolineae bacterium
GCCGGTTCACCCCCACGCGTGTGGGGAATACATCAGGAACCGTGTAACCGCTTACCACGTCGCCGGTTCACCCCCACGCGTGTGGGGAATACGAACGCAGCAGGATGGATCCGCGCGCGCCAGACGGTTCACCCCCACGCGTGTGGGGAATACAATCCGTGGTATGATTGGCGCGTGTGTGGTCACGGTTCACCCCCACGCGTGTGGGGAATACCCTTCGATATTATGTTTATCTAGAGGGTAAACGGACGAGTTGCAGCCCGTCCAAATTGACGATTTCCCGTCGGGTTGGACCATAGGTACGTATGTCAAAGCGTTGTTCATTATTGGTCGTCCAGGCTTGCAGAATAGCTCCTTGTGTTGTTGCTTTACAACATTTGTCCCAGAGCCGATCACGTACCATGCCAGATAAATGACCAATGAAAACACCTGGATGGGGTTCGATCAACCAGCGGGTTAGTTCGCCACGGAGAGAGGGACTTACCGATTCCAGAATCATGACGACCATTGAGATGTTTCCTCCATGGTGAGGGTTGAATGTGACCAAAGCTTGGCGGGCCAGGCTGGATCACTTTCGGCTATTTCATCCAGATCATCACCAGTTGGCAGAACAGCCAGCATTTTATCTATGTCGGGCAGAATACGAGCCAGCAATTGAGTTTCACGAAAGAGATCACGACAGGCATGGCGTATGCGTGTTTCAAGATTGAGGGAGGACTCGGCAGTTAAACGAAAAGCCAACGGCACGGTAATCTCGGTTTTATAGAGATCGGCAATATCATAAACAAAGGAAAGCTGCTTGCCGGTATGGATAAAGCCGAGGCCAGGCGAATAACCTACAGAGACGATGGCAGCATGGCACAGTCCGTTTAGGCAGGCGTTGGCTGTGGAAAGGGCGCGGTTAATCGGATCGGCTTTGGCCCAGTCTTCTCGATCATAACGTCGGCCAGACCAGGGAACAGCAAACTTTTCACTGGCTTGGGCATAGGCTTTGCGTACCCGAACCCCCTCATAGCCGCGCACCTGTTCTAGGCTTAGATCAGATTCAAGCTCTTCATCGAAACGGTACCGATACATGCGAGCAATGACCTCCATGCGTTTTATCGGGTCGCTCACTAGCTCAGCCTGACGGATCAGACGGTAGCCTTTGCGTGTTTCGCCAATACCGTGGGCATATAAGCGTACGCCCTCTTCACCGCACCAAAGCACTGAGCAACCATTGTCACATAGAGTTTTGACTGCCTCGTGGCTAATGCTGGTACCTGGCCCCAGCATTAGCACAGCGAGCGCCGCGGCAGGTAGCAAGGTCCGTCCGTGTTCTTTGTCAATCGCTTCAACGGCCTTGTACTTTTGTTCGATCATGCAATGTTCCAGATAGAGATAACTTAGCCCATCGCGCAGCTTGGGTAGCTCGTGTAAGTCTCGGATGCGCACGGAAAGCCTCCTATGAAGTTATTAAAGTACAAAAATGCCTTTATAGGCCACTTCCAGAATTGATAGGAGCTAATGACAACAAGCCAAAGCCAAGTCCTTTGCCGCTGCCGATGCCAGTTTGTATGGCAGTGTGCAGCGCAGCGGGATCGGTGACATGCAGAATGCCGTCGAAGCGCACGGCAAGCAATGTCAGAACATGGTTGCTGCCATTGTTAGGTTTTCTGCCGGCATTGTTGCCTTCATTGGCTATGTTGATTGAAATGATTTCGAAGCCGGCTGCGGCCGCTTTACGTTGCAACCAGGCAAGCTGTTCAGCATCCTTGTATAAGGCCATACGTTTGCGCTCACCAGAGGCTTCCGAACGTCGTTTAGCTGTTGGGTTGGCGCGCAGACGAAAACGCAGTGGCTGGCCCGCGCTCAGAGCAGGCTCAAAGGGCTTAATGGCTGGGTTTGGTTGGTTGAGCGGGCGGAGATAGCCATCAGCCAGGCTAGTCCAGTCTGGCATGCCCCATGACTGCACTAACAAAACGGGGCCGAGTCGAGGATGATCATCCACACGCCATAGCACGCGTTCTTCGTTCTGTTGCAGGCCATTGGGGAAGGCTTGCATGATCGAGCGGTGCATCTGGTATGGCTCAGCCAACTCGCGTTGCACCTGCCGGGTACGGGGGTTGAGGATCAAGCGGGAGAGGTACATAGCACCTCCTTATCACTGAAGGGCTTCATTCCGTCTGTGGAGATGAACAGGGTTCTTACCCGACGCGGCGCAAAGTGTCGCAGAGAAAAGGAAATGGGTTGATCTTGGCGTACTTCTGTCCCCAGAGGGTCTTCCAGGGTTATACGTAGCTGTGCGGGCATCTTGTCAGGCACAGATCCCAGCCAGCAAGCCTTTTGCAAAACGGACAGGGGATCAGCCTGTTGCAGAAGTCCCTGTGTTATTGCTGGTGGCACGCTTGGTACAAAAGCCTTGCGCCCTAGAAACAAGGGCCAGACTGGATCAAGAAGAGCCTGGAGCAAGTGTTGCATCAGGTTCAGGTTGTCTCCGGCTAAGGCCACCAGAAAGCAGGCATCAGCCAAGTAATAGCGACGTGACGGCTCTGTGTCTTTGAGACCTCCGCTGGCTTTGAGAACATCTTGGGCTGTATGGTAGTCGTAGCGTAGAATACCTTCGACATCTGCGCGGACTGCCATGCGTAGCTGTGCCAGATCGGCGATGTCTGCGTGACGTGGACGCCCCAGCGCGGCTGCCAACATTCCTGTAACGCCACTTTTGGAGGGTTCTAATCCTGTATCGCGCACACTGAACCGACTTTGCACTCCCCACGACTGCATAGGTCCACACAGACGCAGGAGAAGAACATTCATGCGTTTGCCTCCTGGATAGCGTTGACGACAGTATCAACCCAGCTTTGCAAGGTTGATACGCGCGCGCCTTGCAGGGCTGAAAGTTCGATATCGGCATCAAGCGCCAACGCGGCAGTTTTCTTGATTGAGTTTGTACCATAAACGTTCTCCAAGCGCCCCCAGTAGCTATCCAACGCCTTCACGGAGGGATGAACAAGGCCAGAGTCACCCACTGCTCGCACGGGCTTCTCAAAGGCATTGGCAAGTGACCAGGAATTGCCGCCATCGCGCACAACAGCCAGCAGGAAGCTGGGTGGATTTTGTGCACCAAAGGAGTTTTGCTTTCCGGTGGGCACGGCCTGGACAGAGGCCAACAGGAAGCCCGTCACTGTTCTGAGGGCCAGGTCAGTATCACCATTCAGGTTATCGAGAAGTTGTTGCCAGTCAAGCCGTGCGTAGCGATAAAAACAGGCGCTGTTGTAGCCAGTAAAGCCCATCATGCCCGCGCCGGCGATATCGTCTGGATTGAGATCGTCTACTGCGGTGTAGAAATCCATTTCCATAGCTACGCGATGAGTTGACAAGGCATGAGCAACCTGACAAGCTGCATCAATATTGAGTTCCGGTTTTTCGGCCAGCATGCGGCCAAATAAGGCAATATCCGGCGCGCTGGTGCGTCCTTTGTATTCCTTGACCGTTTCTTTCACTATGCTGCTAACTGCACCGGATCGCTTTTGCTCGTCGGCCAACTCCTGCCAGTTCTCCAGAATACGGTCACTGATAGAGGCGATTTCTGAAGCACTGAGGTATAACAACACGGCTGTCCGCTGACCATCCTTATCCATTTTGCTTAGAAGAGGGGTAACTACAGCGGGTAAAATAACCTCAGCCTCACTTGAGGATGGATTACGGTCGCCAATTTGTTTACTTAAACGCTCAACAACGCGCTTCGTGCGTTCACCTACTTCTACGCCGGTGGTTTGAGTGAAGATCGGTTCGGTACGAATGGCGCGTTTGATACACTGAGACGAGATGCGTGCCCGACGCACCCCACCAAATTCGCAGTCTTTGGGGTTATTGGTATCATCACGGTTGAGATTGGCGGGAGCAAAGTTTTGGATCAGATGAACTTCAAGATACATGGGTTAGTTCTCCTTGGTGGCAGTTTCTTCGGTATGGCTGTGACCCCAAAAGTCACGCGCCCATTGTTTTTGTACATAGCCGGCAGGGTGCGCCCAAGCCAGTATGTCGCTAAATAGTTGGTTCCAGTTAACAGGAATAGATGGGGTTTGTGATTTCAAGAAGCTAATTGCCTGTCGCAAGTAAAACGGCAGGTCATCAGGATGAGCAGTCAGTAAGGCTGTGAAACGGCGTTCTGTGGCTGCGCCATCGCCCTCGGCGGTTCTTGCCCGACGAAAGGCATCCCCCAGGCTGCCATAGCCGCCGGCATCAGGATGATAGGCGAAAAAAGAGGCAATAAGATAATAAGCAGCCTCTCGTCTTGTAGAAACATCATTCGGCAGCCAGCGAACTACATAAGGATACATTTCACGCGCCGTACCTGGCGGCTGTCCCATACCGCGCCGTAAGGCTGCTAAAGCCCCTCGGTTGTCGCGCAGGGTTTGCAGGTAACTGATAAAAACATGGGGTTCGTTCATAGTTAATGCCTTTAGAATGGTTAAGTTAAGCAGGAAGCGTTTTTGCCAGCCCTGCGGCCAGCTGTTCACGCCCACGTACAACTGCTTTCATTGCACGCGGGTCAATTTCAACCTCTTGCGCGGCAGCATTGAAAACTTGCCATGCTGTTGTACGAAGTGTCTTTTGCCAATGGTCCAACGCTGTTTCGCGAGCAAGGGGCAATTCCTCCAGGATATGCCGGAATGGAATTTCCAGACTCGACCAATAACGACGTTCTATGCCCCATGGCGCGGCGACGCGGTTCAAATCGGCGGGATCAGGTGTGTGTGCATTTTCAGCGTCTGCTTCAGGAACTAATACATAGGTGGCCATGGTCCTGGCCGCTCCCCAAAGTTGACGGGATACATTTTCTGCTGCGCCCAACACATCATCGCGCAGGGTGTTTACTAACTCCTGATCGTGCAGGTAAATGAGCGGCAACGAAAGCTGTTCTGTGCGATAGAACTCAACCTTGGCCTGGTCATTCGCCATGCCCAAAGCTATTGTTTGATGTGTGCTGTCCGGTAGGTAGCCTTCGTCAGCAAGTTGAGCGAGCCAGTTGAACGCTAACGGAGCGTACGAGCCGGGAGTATCCAACTGGAACAGCGTAGCGCTATCGCGCCAAAGCGCGCGATTTTCGTTGAATCGTAATGGTAATAAGCCACGCTTTTCGTCACGCCGGTACGGTTTCATGGGATCGCGGATATCGCTTGCTAAACGTAGCGCAGGCGCCATAGCAATTTGTTGAACGACTACATGACTATTTTCCTCTTTAGGAAACAATTTAATGTGTCGGTTTTGCCAAGTCAGGTAGTCCAGATAGCCGTAGGGCGTGGCGCGGTCAGGAAGGAACGGGTCTTCCATCTCCCAGGCAGGGCGATCGTTGCCAACGCGCGGCATGGGACTGTTGTCGTTATACCGCATCAGGTTCAGCAACAAGGTCTCCGCCAGGGATTGGCCCTGAATCAGAAAAATCATGCCGCGCGCGCAACTACCATCTGTGAAATTTTTGCCGCCCCCGGCTAAACCCGCCAGTCCGAAGGATTGCGCTGCCACCAAATAGCGTGCGGCTTGTGAGGGAGTAAGCGTGAATATCTGATTATCTGTGTGATGATCAAACAGAGTTGCGTTATTGCCAGATGCAACTTCCTGTATAAGGCTGGCGGCTGATTTAGGTGCAGTAGTTATATCGGCGCTCTGAAAGAATGGGCGGTGGGCATCAAACAGATCAAAACGATCATAATGATGGGCAAAATAGTCAGCAATCTTGGACGCTTCAAAACGTTTTGATTGCCACAAACTGTCCCAGGTCTTGTAGTCGGCAGGGCCAAAGATGCTATGGAGCACGGCAAGCAATAGGCGATGCAGCGATGCTGTAACCAGTGGAGATTCGCCTGTTACTTCACGCAATTCGTGTGCTTGCGCTAAAGCATCTTGCAAGCCCAGTTCAATGGTTGTACCATCCAGGGTAGTACACGCGACCCAAGGCTGATTTGTTAGATTAAATGAGATTGCCATAATAAATCCTTCCGTCCAAATGAGCTAAGAAGAGCCGCAAATGATAAGGTCAAGGCTTGATGATCTCCAGTCCTAATTCACGCGTAAGATGTAAGGGGTAGGGAAGTCCCGTAAAATCACATAAGCCCTCTGCTGTAAATATAGCTAGACGATGATCGCGCAGCAGGGCGTGATCATACCAACCGGGGGGTAGTTTCTGTTCCAAGAAATATTTTACTGTTTTTTGATCAGAGATAGAAACTGTGCATTGTGCCAATCGCTCAGTGGTGATTGAATCAGGCTTGTGTCCCAGCTCTATCATTGTTCCTTGACCATTAGGTTCAGTCCATAGTTGACCGTTGTAGTGGTGCAAACATACCAACGATATACTTGGCGGCCCGAGTCGGGTAAGCGCCTGTAA
Organism: Anaerolineae bacterium; assembly: GCA_049299095.1. Classification (GTDB taxonomy): domain Bacteria; phylum Chloroflexota; class Anaerolineae; order JAAEKA01; family JAAEKA01; genus JAAEKA01. The sequence goes on from JBAQWV010000002.1 coordinate 6,374, forward strand.
GGTAACATGAACAGCCGGCATATCTTCTTCCAGCTCAATCTTCAAGTCACCTGACAGCGATTCGCTATCCGGCGATGGAACCAGCCGGTTGCGAGCTTCAAAAATGTTTTTGTTGTACCTTTCGACCATCTCTTGCTGTGCTTGAAATAAGCGCGTTTGCCATTTGGAGGGCAATTTATCAAGCGATGTATCGTCGTAGACAAATTCAATTAGCTTACAAACGTCTGGGGAAAGAACGGTCTGGTCTTTTATAGCTGCTAAAGATCGTAAAAGAATATACGGCTCATAAACAAAAGTGTCATTGCCAAAACCTGGGAACTCTTCCTCTTCATCAACTGCAATAATCAGACGGGGCGAGGTAAGCGGCAGCGGGCGCAGCCTTTCATGACGGTGTAATCGCCCGGCGCGTTGAAGCAGCAGGTCAATAGGTGCCAGCTCGCTCACCATAATATCAAAATCAAGATCAAGGCTTTGTTCAATAACCTGGGTAGCAACGACAATGGCTTTATCGGGACGTTTACCGCTCTTGCCGAATTTCTCAAGGATTTGTTGTTCGATCTCATTGCGCCAGCCAAATGGGGTACGGGCATGGAAAAGATACAAATCCTGGTTGTCAACCAGCTGTTCATTCTGTATTGCCCGGTAGATTTCTTGGCTACGTTTCACCGTATTGCAAATAACTGCGGCGCAGCCCCCTTGAGATAATGCTTCCCTGAGTTCGGAGATTATGCCGACAGGTTCACGAGGTATCATCGTTAACGTTACGGCGCGGACGCGCTGCGGCGGGAGGGAAATAACCTCTAACTTATTCGAGGAAAAATGACTAATCGCGGGATAAGGAGCATCAGGCACCTGGAGGGCATTGTTGCCTGCGTAGGCTTGCACGAGCCGTCGGCGTGTACTTGCTGGTAAAGTGGCTGATAACAAAATCACCGAGGCTCCGACAGCACTTAACCAAGCTAATAAATGCTCAAACAGCGCGGACATATAGGTGTCATACGCATGGACTTCATCAAAAATAACAGTTTTATGGCTTAAGGCGAATAGTCTTACGAAAAAGTGACGAGTTTGCAAGACGCTGATTAACGATTGATCTATAGTGCCTACTCCAAAGGGGGCAAGCAAGCTACGTTTGCGCGGTAAAAACCATGTCATTGATTGCGTTGAAGCATCTGTTGCCTGTTCATCATCCGAGACAATTTGTGGCGGCGGGCTATTTCTTATCCAGCGAGCTTGACTGTGAATTAGGAGTGGTGTAGCCGTGGCTTTTTCATAGCGTGAGTATAGGGCACTGGCTACGCGCTTGTGCATTTGATTGCTGGTCGCCATTGTGGGCATGGCCACATATAACCCGCGTTGCTGATCTTTGCTCGCCCAAGAGTCTGCCAAATAAAGGGCCGCTTCGGTTTTGCCGGATCCCGTAGGCGTTTCAATCAATGTCAAAGCAGGACCAGTAGTTGTCGCCGCGAGTTGAATGGCTGCATCCTGTACATCGTTAGGCGCGAATGGAAACAGTGTCTGAAAAGCACAAGGCTGAGATGGTGATTGATACCCGATCCATCCAAGACTTTCCAATGCTGATTGCGCCTTCTGTGCAGCCTGTGTAGCATACTCATGTAAATCTTCGACAGTTTCCGTGTACGAAAAGTAGGTTTCTGAAGACCCAATCCAGTCGGCGACTGAAACAAAACCAGAAAACAGCGCAAGAAAAACGTTTTCATCTTTGCGCTCAGCAATCCAACCGTGGAGCTCGGGAGGGCGTAGAACAGCTTTCAGGTCTTCTATTAAGCTTTTACGCATCGTGTTCCATTCATGCTCGCCTTTTTGGTCTGTTTTAACCCCTTTGGTTGCGCCAGGTTCGGGCCATACGCCATGATGGCCGCCTAATGCCCACGCAATGCGTTTGGCTGCCCGCAAGTCAAGCGTGGTCTCTGTCACAAGTAGAGTTTCTAAAAAGCATGTAGACAAAAGCCCGTGAGGTGTATTCTCATTGGAGAATAGTTTAGGAAATTGAATCCCTGCCTTTTCAAGCGTGGTCTGCAGATGCCCAACCTTGCGCTGAAACGCCGGGCTCGCCTTACCAATGTCATGAAGCGCAGCCCAGAACGCTAGAAGACGACCGGCAGCTTCAATCTCTAAATTTAACATCGCTGCTAAATGAGAGCGAAAACTATCTGTTAGTACATTGCTCCATAGTTTATGTGCAACTTGAGCAACATCAATCAGGTGACAGATCAAGGGATGAAAACGCTGTGTTTTGCGATCCGTCTTAGCCCATAACAAGAAATGTGGTCTAACCGGCGAAGTAATATCTGCCAAGCCATACAGCCTCATCATCCGCTTCACCCCGCCCGCGACTTCCTCCCGCAGCTCACGCGGCTCCAGCACCTCCACATCCGCGCCCCAGCCGCGCGTCCAGGGAAGCATCTCGCGCCACTCGGCTATCGGTGCTTGCCAGATCACCCCCTTGTCTTCCATCTGCGTAATCGTCTGCTGTGGATGCCAGATGCTTTCCATGACGCGCGGGGCAACCTGGGCATTAAAACGCAAGGTCACGGTGTGCGGCTCCTCATCCGCGTGCCAGATACCCCAAGCATATTTTAGCAGCTCGTCAATATTAAAATCAGTCGGCACTTCAAACGGATCGCCGATCGCCTGCACGGCCTTTTCGATGCGCGCGGTTTTGAACGTCGCGAGCTTGCCGTGATAGTCGCTGTGACCGATCAGGTAGATGCCGTCGCCCCAAACCGCCGGCTCCAGCAAGTAAGGCTTGATCAAATAATGGCGCGTGCGGCCGTGCAGCACACGATGGCTGATGTGAACCGGATAGCGATTCAGCCAGCAGTGTACCAATGTCGAGAAGATTTGCTGCTGGCGCTCATCCTGTTCCTGGTTGAGCACGATTTGGGCCGCGCTTACCAACCTTTCGGCCAACGCGCCCGGCAAGGGCCGCGCTAGTTTTTCCAGAGCCGTGGCAACTGCCTCTTGGCTGACGCGCGTCTGCTGCTGCATTCGACGGCCCGCCAGATATAAGACCGCAGCCTGCTCGCGACTGAGCGGAATATGCATGATGCTGTGATGCTGGGGGATGAAGTAATGCCCGCGCTGGTCTGGATCTTCCTCAATGGGAATGTGGAGTTCATCAACCATGATGCGCCGGATACGATAGATATTCGTGCGATCGGTACCCAAACGTTCGCCCATGGCGCTATCACTGAAGGACGCTTGTAGGTAGAGTCGCTCCATCTCGTAGATGTAATTGTAGCGTTGGTAGGCTGCCCGATCCGTGCTTGGCATCTTATGCCCCTCCGAGTGCGATATATTTGGCAACATTATACCACGTCCTGTTGCCAAATATCGTCATTTTTTTGGGCCATACGCCGAAAAAATATCAACGCACAGCCCCGTGTTGTGGCTCAACAGCGCTTCCCAAACCAGCGCAAATATCCCTTATCGTCTTCTTGCAGAAGGTCGCCGCGCGCCTCCAAATGCGCCAAACTGCGTTGCATTGTCTGGCTATCAAGATTGAGATATTGACCGATGTCTGCTAGTTGTTGATCCGGGTTTTGCTGGATGAAGGCCAGTACTTGATCCAGTCGTTCGTCGTTACGGTTTCGACCCATGGCAAATCTCCTTAGTTGGAAAAAGTTGACTTGCCGTTGAGTATAAAAAATCATTGTTGCGAACCATGCAACAAGCGCAAAAAATTCATCAGTTTGAATAAAATTTCGCGTAGTCGTGTTGTGTAAAAACCAAACTAACTGGGGCAGCAATATCTGCAGTCAGTGCGAAAGAACGATGCGTTCGTGGCGATCTCCTGAAGCACAAAATGGGTTTTGGTGGGTTTTTAGGTAAGGTTTATTTCTCCGGCCCAAGCAAGTTGCGCTGAATAGCACAGCGCAACTTGCTTATTTATACACCGATTTTCTAATCGCTATTGCGTCAAGTGTCTGTGAAAACCTCATAAAGTATACATAACAATCATAGTGTGTATATGCATGTCTGACCCCGATCTGTGTCCCCGGCTGACCACGCGCGCCGTGTAAGCCTTCATTGACTTTGTGTGGCCGGCAATTTGCCCTTTTGATCGCTAAGCGAACAGCTAAGTCAACGCAAAGGGCTTCACAGCGCGCGTTGTGATGACGAAGCCAGCACGGCTGGCCACCCGGCAGCGTTTCATTTCCTATTGCAGGCGTAGTGCGTTATGTAAATAAAAAAACAGTCTCTGTATTTATTCATGCAGAGACTGTCGGCCGAGTAAGCGGAGGGCGTGGTTATGGCAACCGGATCGGTAATATTTCCGGCTTGCGTGGCCCAATGGCTTCTGTTGCGGCTGCCACACGGTAAACCTGCATTCGTCCGGCCAGTTCCACCGGCAACATGCCGCGCAGCCGCACACCATGCTCGGTGTGTTCTTCGTGATCAATTAAGCCGTAGGTGTGCCACAAATGCACGAGTTCACCCGCGTTGTATGGGATCAGCGCATCCACACGCACCATTTCGACGTTCAGCATCTCTTCAATGCGCGCCAGCAGCTCTGGTACGCCGCGCCCGGTTTCCGCAGAAATCGGCAAGGCGTCGCTAAATTCACGTTGCAAGAGGTCAACTACCGGTTCAGGATCGGCCAGCAGGTCAATCTTGTTCATGGCGGTCATCATGGGTTTGTCAACTACGCCCAACTCGCGCAGCACCTCCCCGACGGCTTCAGCCTGTTCCAAGGCGTTTTGGTGTGTTATGTCAACTATATGTAACAACAAATCGCTTTCCGCGATTTCCTCCAGCGTGGCGCGAAAAGCGGCCACCAACGTGGTCGGCAGTTTTTGAATGAAACCCACCGTGTCGGTGATCAGCGCCTCGCGGCCGCTGGGCAGGCGAATGCGTCGCGTCGTGGGATCAAGTGTGGCAAAGAGCATATTGGCTGACAGCACGCCTGCTTCCCCGCTTTCCGGCGAAGCCAGCCGCGTCAGTGTGTTCAATAAGGTGCTTTTGCCTGCATTGGTATATCCAACCAGTGAAATGGTGTTAAGGGCCGCGCTGCGCCGTTTTTGACGGTGACGCTGGCGATGGGCGCGCACTTCTTCCAGCTCGCGGCGCAGATGGGCAATGCGTCGGTTGATCTCGCGACGGTCTACTTCCAACTGCGTTTCACCGGGACCGCGCAAACCAACGCCGCCCGTGCCGCTGGCTGCGGCACCACCGCCTGCCTGCCGTGCCAAGTGTGTCCAGGCCCGCGTCAGGCGCGGCAGGCGGTATTCGTACTGTGCCAGCTCGACTTGCAGCGCGCCTTCGCGCGTGTGCGCGTGTTTGGCGAAGATGTCGAGGATCAACGCGGTACGGTCAAGTATCTTGACTTCTTCGCTCTTAACCGCCTTTTCGATCTCGCGCTGCTGCCGCGGGCTGAGTTCTTCGTCGAACAGGATGGCGGATGCCCCCAGCTCGGCGCGCAGTTCGATGATTTCGGCCAGCTTGCCGCTACCGATCAGAGTGGCGGGGTTGGGCGTAGCGATGCGTTGATAGGTTTGGCCTACGACGCGCATGCCGGCGGTCGAAGCCAGTTGCGCCAGCTCGTCGAGCGAGTCGCCCACACTAAAGCGGCCCGGCTGGCTGCGCAATTCAACGCCCACCAGCAGCGCGGTTTCTTGGGGTTGGTCAGGGTAAAAGTAGTTGTCGGGCATGAGCAAAAATATAGGTAGACAAGAGGAAAGTAGACAAACAACCCTATGTACGTGTTTGTTTGTCTACTTGTGTACCCTCGATCTAAATCTTCATGGTCTTCAGCCGCGCCATAGCCTGTTCGATTTTGGCTGTGGCGGTGCCGAGGCTGACGCGAATGTAGCCGACGCCGCTGGGGCCGTAGGCATCGCCCGGCGTGAAACTGACGCCGGTTTCCAGCAGGATTTTGTCCGCGAATTCCTGCGAGCCGTAGCCCGCGGGCGGTGTGGCCCAGATGTACAGGCCAGCCTGTGGGGTTTCCGCTTTCATGCCGATGGCGCTGATGCCAGCCAGCACGATGTCGCGGCGCTGACGATATTCTTCGTTGCGCGCGGTCATCCAACCAGTGTCCGCGTTCAGCGCAGCCGTGGCCGCGTCTTGCACCGGACGGAAGATGCCGCTGTCCACATTGCTTTTGATCTGCAAAAGCGCCTTGACCGCCACCGCGTTGCCGACGGCCATGCCGACACGCCAGCCGGCCATGTGGTGGCTCTTGCTGAGCGAGTTGAATTCCAGCGCAACTTCCTTGGCGCCGGGTACTTCCAGCAGGCTGGGCGCAACATAGCCGTCGAAGGTGATGTCGGCGTAGGGTAAGTCTGAGCAGAGCAGGATGTCATGGCGGCGGCAGAAGTCAATCGCTTCCTCGTAGAAGCTCATCGGTGCAATCGCGCCGGTGGGGTTGTTAGGATAGGACACCCACATCAGTCGCGCACGTCGGGCCACGTCTGCGGGAATAGCAGTTAAGTCAGGCAGCCAGCCCAGGCGACGCTCCAGCGGCGTAAAATGGACATCGGCCCCGGCCATCTTGGCCCCCATCTGATACGTTGGATAGCCGGGATCGGGCACAATCGCCAGATCGCCGGGGTCCAGCCAAGCCAGCGCGATATTGGCCAGTCCTTCTTTCGAGCCGAGCAGCGGCAATGTTTCGCTGGTTGCGTCCAACGTGACGCCGAAGCGACGCTGATAGTAATCGGCAATCGCCTGCTTCAGCTCCGGCGTGCCGCCATAACCGGCATAACCGTGTTTTTTGGGGTCGCGGGCTTGTTTGTCCAGCTCGTCAATGATGAAGATGGGCGGTGGCGCGTCCGGTTCGCCGATGTCCAGACGGATAATGTCGAGGCCTTCGGCAGCCAGCTTGCGCAGCCGGGCCGCGTGCGCAGCAAATACGTACATGGGAACGTTATCTAAACGATGGGCAGGTCGCATAAATGGGTTTCTCCAAAATGAAAGTGCGTAGCCTGAGTTGGTCAAAGGCTGCGTTTAACGTGTAAGTTTTACTGTTGAGATTGAATATAGATAAATTCTTCTAACACGCGGCCGACGCGCAGCAAACTCGTGGAGCTGAGTTTATCCAGCGTGTCCTGCGTGGTTTGCCAGTACAGATAGTTCTGGCCTGCCAGCACCGCGGTCGGGATGCCCTGCGCAGCCAGCACAGCCTGACCCAGCATATAATCGTTGCTGGCTGCCGGGGCAAACCAGTCCTCATAACTAAGACTGCGTGCTGTTGCCATCAACTCGCCCGCCAGCGCGGCATCTGATGCCGGGTTCAGGCTGAAACGGTCGTTGCTGCCGCCTAACAAATCTACCAGCACCGCCGCACGCACAGATGCGCCCTGCTGGCTGATCGCGGTGGCCAGCGCCTGCGTACCCTCGGCCACCGGTGTGCCATCGGCGGCGTATTGGCCGTCCAGAAAAACCAGCCACACCCCGTCGTGGATGCGGGTTTTATCAAGCGATTTAGCCAGCTCCAGCAGCACGGCCACGCCACTCGCGCCGTCGTTCGCACCGGGAGAGGGCTGGCTGCGTCGGGCCGGGTCCGCCTCACGGCCTGTAATCGGGCTGGTATCATAGTGCGTTGCCAGCAGCAGCAGCGGATCCGTGCCGGTTTTCGCCACGATGTTGCGACGAATGCCGCCATTCTCGCTGGTAAATTCCTGCACTTCCACCTGCCAGCCGCTGTCATTCAGCTCTTGGACAATGCGCTGCGCGGTCACTGCGTGCGCTTCGCTGCCGGCCACGCGCGCGCCCAACGCGGTGATAAAACTGGCCACACCCTGGGCGCGCAAGCCGTCGAAGGCCAGGGTCGCGCCTGATACTGCGGTGATCGCGGGTGCAGGCGCGGGCGTGGGTTCCGGGCGCACCCGCTCCCACACATCGCGGCCTGCCCGGCCCAGCCAAAGCAGCACGATGAGCAGCAAGCCCAGCAGCGCCAGCTCCAGCCAGTTATCCCGCAATCGTGCCAACAGTTTGCCCAACCTCGCATCCATACCGCTTACTCGTCGCGCTCGCCGCGATTACGGAACAGCAGCTTGATCGGCGTCCCCTCGAAGGGATAGGCCATGCGGATTTGATTTTCCAGATAGCGCCGATAGGAAAAGTGTACCAATTCCGTGTCGTTGACAAAAAACATAAAGGTCGGTGGTTCGGTGTCTGCCTGCGTGGCGTAATAAAAGCGCAGTTGTTTGCCGGTTTTGCTGGGCGCACGGTGCTTGACTGCCGCGTCCTGTACCAGCTTGTTCAGCGCAGAGGTAGGAATGCGCATTCGTCGCTCGGTCTGGATGCGCTGCGCCAGCGGGATCACTTTTTGCACGCGTTGGCGGGTCAATGCCGAGATGAACAGCATGGGTGCAAAGTCAAGGAATTTTAGCTCGGCGCGCAACTGCTGGGTGAACTCGTGCATGGTGTTGGTATCCTTTTCGATCAGGTCCCATTTGTTCACTATCAGCATCAGACCTTTCCATTCGTCCAGTGCATAGCTGGCGACATGGGCGTCTTGTGCGGTTAAGCCTTGTGCTGCGTCAATCACCAGCGCCACCACGTCGGCACGCTGCACCGCGCGCAGCGCCCGCATCACGCTATACTTTTCGACACCCTGCTCAACGCGCCCGCGACGACGGATGCCCGCAGTGTCAATCAGCATCACCGGTTCATCTTCCCACGTCAGGCGCATGTCAATCGCGTCGCGCGTGGTGCCGGGGATGTCGCTCACAATCGAACGATCCTGTCCCAGCAGCGCATTGAGCAGCGACGATTTACCGACGTTGGGCCGACCGATGATAGCAATTTTGAGAATGTTTTCTTCTTCCGTCTCTTCGTTGACTGGAAAGCTCTTTACGATTTCATCGAGCAGGTCGCCCGTGCCGAGGCCGTGCAGCGCCGAAATGGCGATTGGATCGCCCAAACCCAGCTCGTAGAACTCTACCGCGGTCATGCTGCGCGTCAGATTGTCTGCCTTGTTAGCCGCGAGGATCACAGGCTTTTGGCTGCGGCGCAGCACATCGGCCACATCTTGATCGCCGCCGGTGATGCCTTCCTTGGCATCCACCAGGAAGACGATGACATCCGCTTCGGCAATGGCGATTTGTGCCTGTTGACGAATTTCGCGGCGAAAATCGGAGGAACTGATACTGAGCGGATCAGCACCGCGGCGCGCACCGGCATCAGCTCCCTGCACCAGCTCGATACCGCCGGTGTCAATCAGCGTGAAGGGCACGCCGCTCCATTCGCCATCCGCGTAGAGCCGGTCGCGCGTGGTGCCGGGCAAATCCTCGACAATCGCGATGCGTTCCCCGGCGATGCGGTTAAACAGTGTTGATTTGCCCACATTGGGCCGCCCTACCAGGGCTACAATTGGTTTAGTCATGATAATGTCTCAAATAACACCAGCGACTTTGGCATGGTAATGGATTATCGCACAGCCAAAGCGATTCGCATAGTGTATTTTCTTTCGTTTTAGTAAAATTTAGAGATTTTTAAATGTATAGTCTATTTTTGACTACGCGAAATAATTATTCCATTCAATCCGAAACGCGATTTTCTAATCGGCCAATGCCACTGATTTCAACGCACACACGATCGCCCGCGCGCAACGGCCCCACACCGGACGGCGTGCCGGTCATCACGATATCACCCGGTTCCAGCGTCATCACCGCGCTTATGTGAGCCAACAGGTACGGGACGCCAAACACCATGTCGCGCGTGTGCCCGCTTTGACGTATCTGATCGTTCACCAGACATTGCACCTGTGCCGTCTGCCAGTTCAACTCGGTTTCGATCCACGGCCCCAGCGGGCAAAAGGTGTCGAAGCCCTTGGCGCGGCTCCATTGACCGTCGCGGCGTTGCAGGTCGCGCGCGGTGACATCGTTCCCACAGGTGTAGCCAAAAACCACCTCCAGCGCGTTATCCACCGTCAGATAACGGGCACGCTGCCCAATCACCACCACCAGCTCGCCTTCATGCTCCACGCGCTCGCTCAGCCGCGTCAACTGGATGGTGTCGTCCAGCCCGATGAGCGCGCTGGGCGGCTTGAGGAAGATCAGCGGCTCGCTTGGCACGTCCACACCATGTTCCGCTGCGTGTTCCACATAATTGCGCCCGATGCAGACGATCTTGCTTGGCTCGCAGGGCGGCAGCAGCTTGACCGTAGGCAACGGCAACGCTGCGCCCTGTGGTTGCCAGGCAGCCGCAGCCACAAACGGCGATCCGGCATAGGGCTGAAACTGCTCAGCCACCACCACGCCATACGTGATCCCCTGCTCTGTCAATGCCCGTGCCACTCGCATCAGGATAACCTCACATCGTTAATGATAAGCTGATAGGTACAGCCCAACAGCTCCGCGGCCTTACGCATCATCACCATGCGCGACAAGAAAATCTCGAAATAGTTCATAACGCTGGCGTACTGCGTGTCAATGACTAAGCGAAGTGCAATCACGCGTTCCACAGCATCCACTTCAACCACCGATTTGGTTGCGGCGTAGTTCACCTGATCGTGGATATCGAAATCCTCCGGGCGCGCGGCCTGCACGCGGCTGCGATGCACATCGGCTTTATCAGCCAGCACCAACGCCGCGGCCACTGGCGACACAGGCACGCCCCGTTCCTCCTCGTGATTACCAATGGCTCCAGCAATCACGGCTACGTCCGCGGGGGACATTCCCAGGCGACGCAAATTCTGCATAGCCAGCAATGCGCCGGACAGCGCATGGTCCTGCCGGTGGATCAAGTTACCGATATCATGCAGATACCCCGCCAGGCGCGCCAGCTCCACCTGGTCTTCGGCATAGCCCAACTGCTGCAAAATATCGCCGCTGATCTTGGCAACTACACCCGCGTGCCGTCTACCATGTTCGGTGAAACCCAGCGCAGCCAAATGCGCATTAGCCGCGTCAATGTAGGTGGTTAGTTCGTCATCTTTTCTTATGTCAACCAGTGTTAGCATCTTACCTCACTCAGCGCGTCCCGGCCTGCCATAGGCCAGCTTGATCGGTTATTGTCCAACCGCAGTGCGGGCAAATCAACTGCGCAGGCGGTCCAGTCACGGCGTCCAGCGGTTGCTGGCAGTGCGGACAGCGCAGCAACGCTTGCCAGGGTCGCTCCGGCAGCGCCAGCGCGACCCCCTGTTTCACGGCCAGCAACAAATCATAATCCATCTGCCACGGCAGCACCTCAACGGCCCCCGCGCCCAACGCCCGCAGAGCGGTGTTCAAGTCGCTGCTAGTCATGTTGCGCCCCGGCATCAGCCGTGCGTCGCGCCCGATGCGATTGGTGAGCATCAGCAAACCGCCTGGCTGTGTCACCCGCAGCAGCTCTTGCAGCATGTACGCTGGATTGGGCATGAACTCCAGCGCCTCCAGGCAGGCGGTCACGGCGAATTGATCGCTGGCAAAGGGCAGCGGCTGGGCGTTAGCCGCGAGCAAGACCACGTCGTGCCACCCTTGAGCTTCCAGTTTGGCGTGCGCCTGCTGCAACATGCGCAGCGAATTGTCCAGCGCAAGTACTGCACAACCGCCCGCGCTGGCCTGCAACACCGTCAGCGGCAAACGCCCTGTGCCCGTGGCTACATCAAGCAGCCAGGGTTTTTGTCCATTGGCCGTTGGGAAATCAGCCAGAAAGCGCGCTACCGGACGACCCAGAAAATAAGCTTCGTCTTCGTCATCGAATTGTTTAATTGCGTCGTAGCGTCGGGCAAACCGGTTGTAGAGGGCCGTAACCATGCCGGAGCCGAGATAAGCGCCCTCGGTCAGCACCAACAGCCAGTACAGCGCGGCGACGAGAAGCAGCCCCCCACCCAGCGCGGCCAACCAGCACCACATCAGCCCAACCCAAGGCCCAACGCCACGGCAGAAACCACCACCGCGGCCAACATCCACGGTTGAACGCCGCGCGGGTTGCCGCGCTCCAGCCGGGACAAGACGAGCAGCGGCGCAACCGCGAGCAAGCCCACCGCGCCCGCGGCCAGTAATAATTTTGCCCACAGCAGCGCAGCCAAAATCAACACGTAGCCCGCGCCCGCCAGCAGCAGACGCGTTGTACGACGATCCAGTGAATGATCGGGCGGCGTAAACACGGCAATTGCCAACGCGGTGTAGCCCAGTCCCAGTGCGGCCAGTTGGGAGCCTTCCGGCCCGCCTGGCCATACGCCGCGCAGGGAAACGCCCAGCGCAAAGGGCGCGGCCACCTGCACGACTGCCTGTAAACCGACCACCAACAAGCTAAGCTGGGCCTGCCGCGCCACCATGCCCAGCAATACCGCGCCCAGCACCAGGGCACTGAGCGGTGCAGCCCAGTGGCCGGTCACCCATGCCACTGCCGCGGTTAACAAGGCCAGCGGCACACCCGCACGCAGCATAGAGGCTGCCGGGCCTGCTTCGGGCCAACCCAGCAGACGGGACGCGGGACTACCGGGCTGTACATAGGGCAACTGCGGGCGGCGCGCGGTGCGGTAGAGAGGCCAGGCCTGCGCGGGAACCAGGTTCCACCACAAGCCACTCCACAGAATTTCGGCCAGCGCAACGGCCAGCAAGGCCGCCAGCGGAGCTACCTGTCCGGCGGTGGGGCTAACTTGCGCGGCAAGAATGCCCGCCAGCGTCATCCATGCCCCGCTCAGCCGCCAAGGTGAGCCGGTTAGCCAGAGGCGCAGGAAGACGAAGGGCTGTTCAGTTGCCGATACAGGTGGCGCGGGTGGTGCAGAAGGTGGCATGTTCACAAGTGAGTCATTATACCATAGGCTGGCGCAGGGGGCACAAAGCCCATCGCTGCAAGCCGCGGCTAGGACCACGCCACGAGATGCGAACGGCTTGACGTGTGCAAAATGAAGAGTCTGCACGTAGGCGTGCAGACTCTTCATCATCGCTTGGTGTCTCCAGAAAGCCCAACAAACAGACCGGCGCTTACGAGCCGCGCCGGTCTGTGGGAGAAGCGAAAACTTAGCTATTTGCCGTCGGTGATCTGCCGTGGGGCGTCGCTGACGGTCGGAAAGGCTTCCAGATCGTCCACTTGCACCATCGCGGTGGCAGGCGCATACGGATAGGGCCGCGTGCCGAAGCGGGTCAGAACAATCGCGCCGAGGCCAATGCTGGCGACAATCGTGCCAAAGATGAAATCGGTGCAGGGAATGATGCCGATCAGGAAGTATGCCCCCATCAACAGCAGCGTACCCAGCGCAGCTTCCAGCACAATCGAGGGATTGCGCACCTTAAGCACAGCCAGCAGCTTGCGTCCAACCAGCAAACCAGCCACTACCCACGACAGCAGTACCGCTACCAGCAAAACCAAAGCCAGCAGCAGGGAGAGCGGCAGCAGGCAGAGCGTGACCGCAAAGACAATTACCAGGCCAATGCCGACGATCCAGCTTAGCAAACCGACACCAAAGACAACCAGCGGTTGCTGTAAAGTGGTTTTGGTCAGTTGCTCCAGGCCGCGCGGCCAAAGCAGGGCCACCAGCGCAGCCAGCGCAGCCAGCGCCAGGGTCATCACGCCAGCGCGCACGAGACGCCAAAGCATGTGCAACAACCATCCACCGGGCGTCATAGGCCGATCGGGCTGCATATACCCATATCCCTGATCATAGCCCTGGTCAAGGCTATCGGGCGCTGTGACGTCGCTGGGCAAGGTAAATTCCGATGCTCCGCCCTGCGAAACATCGCCCAGCACCGTGGCGCCTTCGCTGCGCTTGATGCTGCCGCCGTAGGTCACCAGGTCTCCCTGAATCACCGCGCTGTCAGCCAAGCTGACCGAGCCGCCGAAGACCGCCACATCGCCGTTGATCTGACCAGAGACGTCCAAGGTACCACCGGCCACCATGACATCGCCAGTGACCAGCGCGCCCTTGTCAATGGTTGCGACACCGCCAACGACGCCCAGGTCGCCAGTCAATTGCTGACCATTTGCCAGCGTGTACGTGCCGCCGAAAACAAACTTACCGGGGACTTCCTGCTGCGCGGCCACTGGCACAGCCAGCAACGCGATGAGCAATAGTCCCAGCATGATGCCAATCAAAAGTCGTTGGCGAGACATAAAAAGTGCCTCCTTATTTCAAAAAAAGTTATTTAACCAGCGCAATTGGTGTCAATCCACAGGAGATTGCCCCGATCTTTGGTCTCGTACTGATGGTCGTCTCCGATCAGTGCGAGCGGGCAAAGCGATCGTGGCAATCTCGAGCGGTTAATTGTCGGCACGGATGCTGTTGCCAGCCAGTACTAGCCGCACCCAGAGTAAGCTGGCTGTCATCAAGGTGACAGTGAAGACCAGCATGACAGCTGGGCCGGGCAACACGGCGGCAACGCCATCCCGGATTGAGGCCAGGTTGGTGACAGCGAGACTGGCAAATTGCCGTAGGTAATCGAAGAGCGACGTGGCCTGTATACGCGCGTCCGGCGACAAAGCCATCCACAGCGTGCCGGCTCCGGCAACGGCCAGCAAGATCAGCGCGGTTACCAGGATCGTGCCCCCGACCAGCACCAGGCCAGCCATCAAGCGTTCGCGGCGCTGCTCGGCACGCTGCAATACCTGATCGGTACGCAAGGCAAAGCCCTGCGGTGGCCCGGCAAACGGCTCAACGGTCAGAACATGGCCGATGTGCTGCCATCTTTGCCAAGTGGTCTGGCAGGATGGACACGCCAGCAGGTGCTGCTGCAACTGCTGCTCTTCGTCGCTGCTCAACATGCCGTCCAAAGCGAGCGACATCAAGGCAGAGACCTCGAAGTGCGGACTGTCATTGGGGGTTAAATTCAATGTGTCCATAATAAAAATTCCTTATGCGGCTACGGCTGTCGTTTGACGTACCGCCGCGGGTTGCGGGATGGGCATGGTTTCGGCGGGATGTAAAACTGCCGGTTTGCGGGCAGCTGCCTGATCTTCCAACAAGGCCTGCATTTGCAGGCGGGCGCGGTGCAGGCGGGTTTTCACCGCAGGCTCCGACAGGTTCAGTAGATCACCGATTTCCTTGTACGAAAGCTCATGCCAATAACGCAGCACCAGCGGCGCGCGATAGGCCGGCTCGAGATGTTCCAACAAGCGGCGCACCTCCTCGGACTGCTCGTTGCGCAGCGCGGTTTCGTCTGGCTGGGCGATGTCACTCGCCAGCGTGGCTGCCTCAGGATCGTCTTCCATTGAAAGCCACTGAAAGCGTCGCCGCCGCAGCAGGTCAATGCAATAGTGGGATGCGATGGAAAGGATCCAGTTGCTGAATTTTTTGTCGGGCTGGTAAGTGCTCAGGCGTTTGTAGGCGCGTAGAAACGATTCCTGCGCTGCGTCTTCCGCTTCCTGAGCGTTGCCCAGCATCCGATAGGTTAAGTTGTAGACTGGGATCTGGTAGGCTTGCACCAGCTTGCTGAACGCATAGCGATCACCACGCCGGGCTGCCGCGATCCATTGTAATTCCTGTTGTTCTGTGTTACTCACGAGATGCTCCGACAGATGAAACAAGGGAAACCCACGGAGGGTCGAATGCTCCTGTCTTGCATTTTACCATACGCTTAAAGGACACAGAAGGTTTCAGCATCGTGCGTGTGGCTTTTGACTCAAGCAGGGGCCGCGTGTATCCTACACTCATGCAGCCGTGCTGCACCACTCCACACCGCGAGTAGAGCATGTCCACCAACCATTTTTATATTGCTGTTGAAGGGCCGATTGGGGTCGGCAAAACCACACTGGCCCGCATCCTGCAGGAAGAGCTGGGCAGCCAGTTGTTGCTGGAAGTGTTTGAAGAAAACCCGTTTTTGTCGGATTTTTATTCTGATCGGGCGCGCTATGCCTTTCAAACACAGCTTTTCTTTTTGCTGAGCCGCTATCGCCAGCAGCACGCGGTCGTGAATCGCATCCTTGAAAGCGCGCCGCTGGTGAGCGACTATCTGTTCGCCAAGGATCGTCTCTTCGCCCAGTTGAATCTGGAAGGGGATGAATTGGCGATGTACGAACACGTCCACGACGCGTTAGGTGAAAAGATCATGCTGCCGACGCTGGTGATTCACCTGCGTGCGTCCACCGATGTACTCATGAACCGCATTGCCCTGCGCGACCGCTCCTACGAGCGCACGATGTCGCGCACCTACATTGACGACCTGCGCCAGGCCTACGAACGTTTCTTTGCCGATTACGCGGCCACGCCGCTGCTGGCAGTGGAAAGCTCCGATTTGAACTTCGTCACCAACCCGGATGACCGGCGCTATATCGTGGGTCTGGTGCGCACCATGTTGGAGGAGGGGGCCTACCAGCCTGCTCTGCTGGACTTGGACGATGCAAACGATGACAGGGGGTCGTATGAAAAGTAAACGCTTTGTAGCCATTGCCGGCAACGTCGGTGTGGGCAAATCTACCCTGACCGCGCTGCTGTGCCAACGTCTCGGCTGGACGCCGTTCCCGGAAGCGGTGGATGAAAACCCGTACCTGGCCGATTTCTACGGCGATATGCGCCGCTGGAGCTTCCATTCACAAATTTTCTTTCTGAGCCGCCGGCTGCGCCATCACCGCGAGTTGCTGGAGCATCCGACCTCGGTGGTGCAAGATCGCAGCGTGTATGAAGATGCTGAAGTATTCGCGCGCAACCTGTTCAACCAGGGCGCAATGGAGCCGCGCGATTATCAGAGCTACCGCGAGTTGTACGAAGTGCTGACCGGCTTTCTGCCACCGCCCGACCTGGTGGTGTACCTGCGTGCGTCCGTGGATACGTTGGTGCGTCGCATCCAGCGCCGCGGGCGCGACTACGAACGCGACATTTCGCCGGTGTATCTGAGCCAACTGAACGAACTTTACGAAGACTGGATCCAACGCTTTGACCTGTGTCCGGTGCTGACCGTGCCTGCGGATAACCTGAACTTCGTGGACAACGACCAACACCTTGATTTGATCATCACCAAAGTGCAGGAAAAACTGAGTGGCAAGGATGAAGTGCTCTTCGACTGAGTACCGCGCACCACGTAAAAAGCCGCCCGGATGGGCGGCTTTTTTATTC
>JBAQWV010000003.1:0-4179 GCA_049299095.1 Anaerolineae bacterium
AACAATCTTACAACACGGTATGATAGCTGTCAAGGGGTTCTTTTGTTTATTGTAATGAAAACGTAATGTTAACAAGATAAATACGTTGTCGCGGTTTATTGGTTCAGGTTGTGATGCTATCAGCCGATAAAAATCGACAGATTACCCTGTTTGTGCTATAATATGTGGCTGTTCGTTTGTATAACAAGGATTAAATCCGAAAGGTTATTTACCGTGACTATTCTTACCCCTAAAGGTTATTCCCGCTCGCGCCGCAGCGAAGAACCGCAGCCTGAACCAGTGGTTCAGCCCGAATCCGTGCCCACCGCGCAGCCAGCGCCAGAGGTACCACCAGCCGCGGCCGGTGAGCGTCCACAAATTCGTCTTCATTTCCCGCCGCAGACCGTTGGCATCAATTGCCCCAACTGCGGCACGCCCTATCCCACGCAGATTTTCAGCATTGTGGATGTCGGCCAAGACCCCATGCTCAAATCGCTGGTACTGTCTGGTCAGCTCAACATGGCCCAGTGCCCGCGCTGTGGCGCAGGTGGCCCGCTGAGTACCCCCTTCCTCTATCACGATCCGCAATTTAACTTCCTCGGCGTTTTCGTGCCGCAGCAAGTGCCTGTCAACGAGCAGCAAAAGGTCATCGGCGACCTCACCCGCCGCCTAATGGATGGTCTGCCGCAGGAAGCACGCCGCGGCTATATGCTGACTCCCACACAGTTCCTGACCTATCAGAGTTTACTGGAAGCTATTTTGGAAAAGGACGGCATCACGCGCGAGATGCTGGACGCGCAGCGCCGCCAAATCCAGCTGGTCGAGCAAGCCATGCTGGCTTTGCAGGATCCCGAAGGCTTGCGCCGCCTGGTAGCCGAGCGCGATGCCGAGTTGAACGACGAATTCTTCTCGCTGCTCAGCATGTTGACTGACGCCAGCGTTAACGCAGGCGATGCCGAAGGCGCTCAACAACTGGTCGAGCTGCGCGAGCACCTGATCGAATTATCCACCTGGGGCGTCGGTGTGCAGCGCCAGCGCGCCGCGGTTGCACAGTTGCGCCCTGATACCACCCCCGCCGAGTTGGTGGATTTGGTCATTAACGCCGAGGATGCGCGCGTCGTAGATGCGCTGGTGCTGGCTGGCAGGCCGCTGGTGAACTATGCCTTCTTCCAGGAACTGACTGCACGCATCGAAGCTGCGCAAGCCGCGGGCGATGCCCCCACTGCCGAGCGGCTGACTGGCCTGCGCGAGCAGGCTTTGCAGTTCAGTCAGCGGCTGGACGAAGCGCAGCAGGCGGCGATGCAGCAATACACCGCCGTGCTAAGCGACGTGCTAGCTTCGGAGAACGTGCAGGAAGGCTTGGAAAAGAACGCGCAGTATATTGACCAAAACTTCCTAAGCGTGCTGTCGGCCAACTTGCAGGAAGCCGAGCGGCGCAACGCCACCGCGGCCATTCGACGGCTGCGCGAGGTGTGGGATGTTGCCGTTCGCATGATCAACAGCGCCGCGCCCCCCGAAGTGCAACTGGTGAACCAACTGTTGCTGGCCGAGTATCCCGGCGACACGCGCCGCATCCTGGCCGAAAACCGCGCGATGATCACCGAGGACTTTGTCGAGGCGCTGAATGAGCTGGCCGAGCAGATGGCTGCTGAAGGCGAAGCCGATATGGCAACCCGTTTGCGCCAAATCCGTTCGCAGGCGCAATTGATGCGCTAGGATGCTATGAACGCTGAAATCGTAACTACAGGCACGGAAATCTTGCTGGGGGAGATCGTTGACACCAATGCCACCTGGCTGGCGCGCCGGCTGCGCGACTTGGGGATCAACTTGTTCTACAAGACCACGGTTGGCGACAACCTCGAACGCATTACCGCGGCCCTCCGGCAAGGCTTGGATCGCTCCGACCTCGTACTGGTGACTGGCGGCCTCGGCCCCACCGTAGACGACATGACGCGCGATGCCGCGGCCCTGGCTACCGATCACACCCTGGTGTTAAACGATGACGCGTTAGCCGATATCGAAGCTATCTTTGCCCGCTGGGGGCGCAAGCTGCACGACAACAACCGGCGGCAGGCGTTCATGCCTGCCAGCGCCACGCCCATTCGCAACCCTGTGGGCACTGCGCCGGGCTTCATCGTGGAAGTGCCACGCCGCGGCCGCGGCCCGTCATTGTTGATCTGCCTGCCGGGCGTGCCGCGTGAGATGAAACACCTGATGCAGGAGACGGTCGAGCCGTTCCTCGCCGAGCGGCTGGGGCCGGATCGCGTCTACCTGCGTAGCCGCACCCTGCGCACCGTCGGCATCGGTGAAAGCATGATTGACAGCCGCATTGCCGACCTGATGGCGCGCAGCAACCCCACGGTCGGGCTGGCCGCGCACACCGGCCAAGTGGATGTCCGCATCACGGCGCGCGCGACGAGCGCCGAACGCGCCGACACCATGCTGGACGATGTGGCAACCGATCTCTACACGCGCATCGGCGATTTCGTCTTCACAGAAGGCGACGCGTCGCTTGAGGCTGTGGTGGTGAAGACTTTGCAACAGCGCGGCCACATGGTCGCGGTGATCGAAACCAACACCGGCGGCGATGTGTTGGCGCGCCTGCGGCATGTTGAGAATGGTGATGCGGTCGCGCTTTTCGGACTGGTGGCGTCCACGCTGGACGAAATCGGCCCTGGCGGCCCGGACATGCTTGTGTCGCAAGCCGGGGCTGAATGGGCCGCGGTGGTGGGCTTGGATATGGCGCGCAAGACCAGCGATGCCGATGTTTGTTTGGCGATTTGCGGTGACATGGATCCCGCGGTTGGCCCATACGGCATCACCCGCGGGCAAAGCTTTGTCGCCCTGGCGATGGATGGCGCGGTTTCATCCCTTCGCCTCGACACCGGCGGCGTGGATGAGATCGCGCAGAGCTGGGTTGGCAACGGTGCGCTTAACTTTTTGCGTCTGCGGTTGGCAAAAAAATAACGAAAGCGAATGATTTTCGTGTAGTCAAAAACACTATGCCACTAGCTTTTCTGTTTTCAACCTCAACAAAAGAGGACACTATCGGAAAGCGCGGGTATGATGTCTTGACAACGAAAGCGAGAATGGGTATGAGCCGAGTCTACAGGCTAGTTTTCTTGGTGATCAGT
This sequence comes from Anaerolineae bacterium, assembly GCA_049299095.1. Lineage (GTDB taxonomy): Bacteria > Chloroflexota > Anaerolineae > JAAEKA01 > JAAEKA01 > JAAEKA01. The sequence continues at coordinate 3,114 of JBAQWV010000003.1, forward strand.
CTCTTCTTGGCGGGCGGGTGTGTCGCCCCGGTCGCGCCATCCCCATCTGTCCAGGTGACGCGGGTTCCGCTGGAGATGACAGAAACCGCAACTGCCAGCGAGGTTATCAGCACCACCGGCGTGCTGACACAGACCATCGTGCTGACGAGCACTGAGCAAACAGCGATCACTATGACGGTGGCGCCGATTACCGATCCGGTAGCTGCCGGCACGCATCCGCTGCGCGAGACCCAAAACATTCTTCTGATCGGCACGGATCAGCGGGACCTCGGTGTCCTGGGTAATACCGACACGATTATGGTGCTGGCGATTGACAAGGCCAACCAGCGCGCGGCGCTGATTAGTTTCCCGCGCGACCTGTATCTGCCAATTCCGGGCATTGGCTACAGCCGCATCAACACTGCTTATCCCTTTGGCGAAGATCGCAAAGAGGGCGGCGGCATTCCCCTGTTGATGAGTACCATCGAACGTAACTTCGGTATTCCTGTAGAGCGGTATATTCGCGTGGACTTCTCCGGCTTCAAGGGAATCATTGATGCGCTGGGTGGCATTGATGTCACGGTGGACTGCGCTTTGACCGACGAACTCATGCCGCGCTATTTCGGCGTTTACACGCTGGAAGCGGGCGAGTACCACATGAACGGCGAACAGGCGCTTTACTACGCCCGTTCGCGCAAGACCACTGATGATTTCGACCGCGCCCGCCGTCAACAGCGTGTGATGGTGGCCGTTCGCAATCGGGTTCTCAGCGCCAATTTGATCCCGCGCATTCCGGCTTTATGGCTGGCCGTGCGTGACGTGGTGGATACAAACCTGGAAGCAGGCGAAATTCTCGATCTGGCGCGGCTGGGAGCTACTTTTGACGGCAAGGATTTGAAGGGTATGGTCATTCGCTACCCGCTGGTGAGCGATTGGACCACGCCGCAGGGGGGCATGGTGCAGTGGCCCGACATGGTTGCCATCAACAAAGCACTCGACAACATCTGGGCGCGCGCGCCAATGCAGCAAACATCCACCGAAGAGCGCATGTGTAAATAGGCTGCAATGCTGGCCAGAATAAAAAAGC
>JBAQWV010000004.1:0-2984 GCA_049299095.1 Anaerolineae bacterium
CACATTACCCTTGGAGGACGCCCATGCCTGATGCGATCCGCCTGCTGCTGGTGGACGATCAACGCCTGATGCGCGATGGCCTGCGCACCCTGCTCGATCTGGAGCCGGATTTGCAGGTCGCGGGCGAAGCCAGCAACGGCCAGGAGGCGCTGGACGCCTACGCCGCGCTGCGCCCCGATGTCGTACTGATGGACGTGCGGATGCCCGTGCTGGACGGTGTGGAGGCGACACGCCGCCTGCGCAGCCAGTGGCCGGGCGCGCGCGTGATCATCCTGACCACGTTCGACGATGACGAATATGTCTTCGAGGGGCTGCGGGCGGGCGCGCTGGGCTACCTGCTGAAGGATGTGTCGGTGGAGGAGCTGGCCGGTTCCATTCGCACGGTGATGGCTGGCGGCGTGCTGATTGAGCCGTCAGTGGCGCGCAAGGTGGTGGCTGAATTCGCACGGCTGACGGCTATGCCCCCGCACCCTGCGCCTGCGTTGGAGGAGCCGCTCTCCGAACGCGAGCTGGAGATTTTACGATTGCTGGCGCAGGGAATGACCAACCGCGAGATTGCCCAGCAACTATTCCTCGCCGAGGGCACAGTAAAGAACTACGTCACCAACATCCTGGGCAAGATCGGCGCACGCGACCGCACCCAAGCCGCCCTCCGCGCCCACGAGTTGGGGATACTGGGAAGGTAGGTAGATATACAAGTGCATCTGACCTTCTTGTCTCCTTACCCCCGAACGCGACTTTCCGCAGGCAAAATGCGTATAGCATAACGATCAACCATGGACTACAAAGATTATTATGCTATTCTGGGTGTGCCACGCAATGCGGACGAGCAGACAATCAAGAGCGCGTTCCGCCGCTTGGCGCGTGTCTATCATCCCGACGTCAACGCCAACAAAGCCACCGCCACCGAAAAGTTCAAAGAAATCAACGAAGCCTACACCGTGCTGTCCGATCCGGACAAGCGGGCACGTTACGACCTGTTCAATGGCCGTTTCGATCAATACGGTCACTCCGGCAGCAACCCGCAGCCCGGCTACACCGCACCACGCCCCAACACCAACGCTAGCGCGGCCAAAGAACGCCCACAACAGCAACAACAGCGACGCACTTCGACCCGCACCATTGACGCGGAAGATTTGGAGCGAATTCTGCGCGGCTTTGCCTGGGCTTACACCGCTGCGGCCGGTAGTCGCGGCCAGCAGGAAGGGCGCAGCAGCGACTTCTCCGATTTCTTCGATGCGCTGTTTGGCAACCGCTGGAACACCGCAGGCAATGCCACCCGACAGGATACTGCCGTGCGCCCCGCGCGCGACATCGAAGTCACCACCGACATCACACTAGAAAATGCCTTGCATGGTGCCACGCGCATGTTAACCTACAGCGATGGCCGCCAGGTAGAAGTCACGATCCCCCCGGGTGTGGACAGCGGCGCACGCCTGCGCGTGGCCGGCCAAGGCGAACGTTCCTTTGGCCGCCCCCGCGGCGATCTGTACATGAACATTCAGGTCAAGGAACACCCGATCTTCGCCCGTACTGGCGACGACCTGCGCGTGCAGGTGCAGGTGGATCACGCCACGGCTATGCAGGCAGGTGAAGTACAGGTACCGACGCTGGACGTACCGGTCACGCTCAAAATCCCCGCAGGCACGCGTAGCGGACAATCGTTCCGGCTGCGCGGGCTGGGCATGCCGAACCTGACTAGCCCCACCACTCGCGGCGACCTAATCGCGGTCGTGACGGTATTGCCCGATCCCAACAAATCTACCCGCAAGCCGCGCACCCGTCCGCTATTTAAGGGTCAGTTCAAGGGCCTTTTCGATTTTCTCGGCGCGGTGCTGCTGCTGCTCGGTCTGGGTGCACTGGCGCTGCAAACCGCAACCAGTGGCGGCGCAGACTGGCAACTACTAGCCGCGCTGGCAGTGGTATTGCTGATCCACGCGGTCACAGCCCGTTCTGGCTGGGCCGCGGCAGGCAGCCTGCTCAGCATAGCAGGTGCAGTTTGGCTGCTCGGACAGATGGAAACCATCGCCTTGCCCGCCGCGCTGAACCAGCTTTGGCCGCTGTTGCCACTGGCAGCGGGTATTGTCCTGCTGCGTTTACCTGCCCGGCTGCACACCTGACTTCGCTCATGGCAAAAAGGCCCCCATCCGTATGGATCGGGGCCTTTTATCTGTCTGCTGCCAGGCCGCTGTCAACCAGGTAGGTGTAACTCTGCTGCACCGCGGCAAGCATATCCGTAGCGCAGCGATCCAATTCCACGATCCACCAACTGTCGGGGGAAGCAGCAGCCAGCACCGCGGGAATGTCCATCTCCCCTTGCCCTAACGCGGTCATCGGCGCGTCGTGTGTAGCCGGGCCATCCTTGAGGTGCAGCAACGGCGCGCGGCTCCCCAGCCGCGCTACCACCGCCGCGGGATCGTGCCCAGCGACTCGCGCCCAATATACATCCACCTCGAAATCAATCGTCGGGTCGAGCAGTTCCAGCATCTGCTCAAAGGGCGGGTGGTCCTGCGCCGACGCAAATTCCCACCAATGGTTGTGATAAGCCAACCGCAGGCCGTGGCGTGCAGCCACGACCGCGGCAACGTTCAGGCGATCACAGGTACGCTGCACCGCGTCTGATGTGGCAAAATCCACTTCAGCGAGCGACGCCACCAGCCAGCTTGCGCCCAGCCGCTCTGCCAGTCGCAACACCGGTTGCTGCTGCCGACCTAGTGGCAACGGCGCATGCAGGGCGGGAATCGTGAAGGGTTGACCGATACCGCCATCGAGCCGATCACCATGCAGCCGCGCCGCCAGCCACGCGCGCCAACCAGCATCGGTCAGTCCTCGCGCACGCGCCAGCGGCCAAGTCATCTCCAACGCGTCATACCGCAGTGCAGCCACGTAACGCAGCGTGCCGTTCCAGTCCGCAGCCAGTTCAGAGCGAATTGTATGTGCTTGCAAAGCAATGCGAGACATGCTAACTCCAGTGTGCGCCAGAC
>JBAQWV010000005.1:0-1961 GCA_049299095.1 Anaerolineae bacterium
GTGGGGCTGCATCGCCTGGATGACGAGATGCCAATGCGACTCACTATCGATCGGCTGGCAACCTCTTTTCCTGAGGTTATTGACGCCGATATCTGTGAACAAGCCCGCGAACGTTTCATGGCGCAGAACCCTGGACTTGATTTGACGTGTGTGCAAGAGAATGCCATGCTTGTGCCACAAGCGATCGGGGATTTAACGAGAATGAGTGAGCCTGAACTCAATCAACGCGTCGCAGATGCCTTTCGTCGCATCGCCGAAGGCCCTTGGGAGTTCGTTGTTTTGGTTGAGTGAGCAGTGCCGGCCTATCGGGGTATTCGTCCAAGATCACAAACAATCACAAATTCCCGGGGGATTTCGTGGTATGGTGTAAGTGCGCCGAGGCGTTCGGCGCACGAGTTTTGCGGCATAGGAGGTTTCACCATGTCGAAGCGAGGCATTGGGTTCTTGGTCGTGCTTGCTCTGTTGAGCATGCTGTTCGTCTCTGCCATGGCGTCGGCACAGGACGGGGAACAAGGACCCCTCCAGCCGTGGGAGATTGTACAAAAGAGCGATGGTGGTTACAACGTCATTGCCCTGCATGAAGAGATGGGAGAAGGAATTCGCAAACATGTCCATGAATTGCTGATCCAGGAATTTGGTGACAAGGTCTTGCATTGGACAGTTCAAGAAGCTGATGGCATCCAATATGTCTATGCTTATCCGTACATGGACAATGCAGATAACGCGTCGTTTCGTCAACGAATCAGCAGCGAGATTCTCGAATTCCCCGCACCATAATTGTCAAGTCAATGAAAACCCGCTCCTTCCTTCTCATGTCAGTGCTCTACTTCCTGGCCGTGATCTGGAGCTACATCATCACGCTGCTCGCTGTCCAGGCCCGTTGGCGCAGTCCTCTCAACGGTTCCTATGCGCCCGAGATCGGTGTGGATCCGCGATCAGCTTTCTTGTATGCCGCCGCTCTGCTGGTCGTTCCCTATGTGGCGGGAGGACTTGTGCTGGGTTACTTCAGACTGGATGATACACTGCGAGTGAGTATTCTTGGCATCGCCGCAGCGGTGGGCGAGCGACTGCTCATCCTGACAGGAACGATCGTTGTCCTGGGGGCGTTTCCCGGATCGATCTCGTCGACCTTGAGGTGGTTCCTCGCGCCGGGCGCCGATCTCGTCACCATGATTCGCATCGAGGCGCTGCCCTACTTCACCTGGGCTTACGTGATTCTTGGCATACCGATTAGCCTGTTCGTCCTGCTGGCAGTCGCCAAGGCTGTTTCCACCAGGCGGCAGATCCCTCTGCCGACTACACCGTAGTTCACGGCGGCAACGTGACAGGCGTGTTCGCCGGTGTGCGGGGCGTCCGGCTACCGGCCGCACCTACGCCTGTTGCTTGTCATAGAGCGATTCTTAAGAGGAGATATGTGATGTATTCCAGAATAGCGTCGCACAGAGGCTTTCGCTTGTCGATTCTGGCTGTCAGCATAGGCTTTGTCGCAGGTCTGTTGATCTTGCTTCCAACCCTATTCCCACCGAAGATCGATGCGCGGGCATTGGTCGATGCGGCAAGGACTGGCCCAAGCATCGAAGTGGACACTAACCATGTTCTCTACTCCCAGAGCACGGTCTATCGCAGGGCGAATCCTGAGTTCCAGGAGCCCGCTGACCCCTATCATCTTCCCAGCCTTGCTCTGCACTCCGATACCTTCTCATCCGAAACCTGGACGCGCGGAGGTAATTCCCGGCAAATTAGGGGCGAGTTTCGGGACATTTTGACAGGGCGCCTGGTCTCCCTCATGATCGAAGATGAAAACCGCGTGTTTCTATACCATGAGACGACAGGGCCCGGAATTCTCATAACCACCTCCAACGACGTTGCGACAGGCGAGAGAAGCGATCCCGGACAGCAGGAATGGCTTGTCGACCAGGCTGTTCAAGATCCAGCAGCGGGATACGAAATCGAGGGAGAAG
>JBAQWV010000006.1:0-45496 GCA_049299095.1 Anaerolineae bacterium
CTCCAACTGAATACGCACTCCTCCCTGGCAAACCAGGACGATTTTGCTTGCCCATGTCTGGATCTATACTCGTTCAATTTGTAAAGCTACTTACCCACCATAATCACGGCTTTTGAACCATGCCGAATATTGGTACGCAACATGCGGTAAGCTTCGGCAATCGGCGACTTTGGTGCGTCCGAAGCTATGAGAGTTGTCTCTTGCTTATCTGAATTAATATGTGCAATCGCGCCCAGGGTGGACAAATCAACGACGCTTCTAATTTCGTCTGGATTCTTAATGGTGTCGTCTAGGTATTCCAATAACAGCGCCGCGCCCAAGGCCAATCCAAAGCCAATAATTGCGGCTAACAATACCGTCATATTTTTGTTGGTATCAATAGGTTGTGTGGGAAGATTAGCTTCTTCTACAACGTTAATGGTGTTGGCGCCGCCTTGCAGAAAAGTTAATAATTGGGCGTAGTTCGCTTGATAAGTGTTGAGTTTCTGTTCCAGGGCCGCTATTTGTGTCTGCGTGTCAGCGATTTGCCGCGCGCTGAACATACCCGCCATTTGCTGCTGCAATTCCTGAATGCGGGATTTAGTGGCTTCAATAGTAGTTTCCAGATCCGTTAATTGACGAGAGACAAATTCACTACGCTCTTTGCGCTCAATATCAGTTGAAGAGGGGCTGCGCTGGTACAGTTGCTTGGCTAACTCATTAGCGATGGCTTGTGTACGGACTGGATCACTATCAACAACGTTGATTTCCAAAAGTTGTGTATTGGGAACTAATGAAACGGAATAAGGGGGTAACCATGTCAGTCCCAATGCCTGCATCGTTGCTTGGCGAACCACATCACGTTTTGCCAGCTCTGCATAGGTTTGTGCTAACTGCTGCCCCAGCCAGACTTCGTTACCGGAAGGATTGGGGTCTTCCAAAGTACGGCCAATCATCAGCGTCGTTTTTGAGCTGTATTGATTAGGCTGGGCACGCGTGGCAATGAAGCTGGCGAAGGCAGCAATCAAGGTTGAAGCCAGCAGAAGCCACCACCATTTACGAATGACATTAAAATACTGTCGTAGTTCCATAAAAATCCTCGTAACTGTTCCGCCTCACAAGCGCCGGATCACGCGATCAAGGCAATCTTAACCAGTCACCATTTTAACGCGCGCAAGCCAGCGATCAAAACGATCCTGCCAGGCAGTCACAAACGCATTCAAGGCAATATCCTGATGCTGCGGCGCGATCGCCCCGGTTGGCGCTGGCGTTTCCACCACAGGGAGATTGGTGGTGTTGGTTTGTGTTTCGATCAAGAATTCAGCAATCCAGCCGGGCTGCCCATCAAAACAACAAACATTCAGCCAAGTTGTATCGGCATTCCGTCCCGTCAAAGACAATTGTACATTATTAGCTACCCGGCTCAGAATAGCAAACGTCGTGCCAGGCCCACTGCGAATATTGGCTGGACCATCAATCACCGTACCCAACGGCGCACCATCGCGCGCCGTCAGTACCGGTGTCGGTATAACCGGCGTTGCTGTTTGCGCGGGCGTGACCGTTCCACTAGGCCCGGTGGCGGCGGCTGGCGTATTGCTCTGAGCTGCGGGAGTAGCTGTTGGCGGCGCAGGTGACGTGGGTACAGCAACCGGCGTCCATGTGCCGTACATGATCGCTTCGATAGTCTGCATGATGACGCGCGCCTGCGCTGTTTGTACGTTGGCAGGTGTGGGAATCGGCGTGGCTGTTGGCGTGGCCGTGACGACCCCCAACGGCAAAGGTGGCAACGGGCCAGCAACAGCAGTACGCGTCGCTTCAGCGATAACCCGATTCAACAAAGCCTGAATGCTGCTAGCTGTGGGAGTGTTGGTAACGATAGTTAACGGGGGTGTCGGTGTCGCTGTAATATAATCCGTTGGAAGTGGCGTTGCCGTGCCTGTTGTCATCGCGACCGCAGTGGCATATTGTGCAATGACAAGCGCAGTAGCCCCGTTCAATGGCCCAGAAGTCGGTGTTGTGATGATAGGTAGCCCCAACATTCTACGCTGAGCATCTGCGGTCATCTCGTTCAGCGGTGTAGGGGTGGCCGTGACAAAGAATTGCGGCGTCGGTGTCATCGTGCCAATCGTCTGCTGGATGGCAACCGCGGTTTGCAGCTCTGCGGCCGCTGTCAGTACATTTGCTGGTGTGGGTGTGCTGGTAACGACAATATAATCAAGCGTGGGAATAGGGGGTGGAGTTGCCGGAGCCGGGCCGGTGACAATCCACAAGGCCGGCTTGTTGCCAGCCGTGGCCGGGCCAAAGCCGCTGTCCCAGGTGAACAGGTTATCTGCGCCCCCTTCCGGGCCATCCAAACGAAAGGTCACCAAACGCTGGTTATCAATCAGCGCCTGCTGAAGCAAGTTGCGCTGCGCTTCATTAAATACAAACTGATTAATGGCAAAGGGTGCCATTTCGTCTTGGCGAACCACAGGCAAGATAGTTTGTTCAATCTTGGCATTGTGAATAGTTTGGAAGGTTTGGCGACTCCAATCCTTGTTTACTTCTGCTTCCAGCCAACGTAACTGCCATGTTTCATTACTGGTGCGGTCAAGCCTTTCATCGTCCAAGCCGGTGAGAGCCACGCCCACCCACAAAACAGGTACGCCGCGCGGGATCCGCTCCAAATTAAATTGCAGAACACTATGAAAAATATCATTCTGCACGCTACCGACATGCAAAAAAGAATCACCCAGGTGATTACCGCGTGCTTCACTGCTGCTTACCCAGCCCACAGCCGGCGCATCAGGAATGATATTGTAGAAAACGTTGTTGCCAGTGACCGTAGGGGTGGGCAGTTCCTCAACAACGCTCAGAGTCGGACTGGGAGTGGCCGCGGGGGTGTCAGTTGCTGTGGCGGTAACCTCCAACGTTGCCAGCGCAGCCGCTTCTGTCGGTGGCGCAGACAGCGCGGTTGCAGTTACCGTATTGCTGACCGGTGTTTCTGCCGGTGGTGCTGCCAGCAAGCTCATAAGCTGCCAAATAACAAGCACAGCCGCCAAACCGACAGTTGACCATAAAGCAAATCGCAAGGGAGTCCATCGAGTTGTTTCAGACACAGTATCCTTGCTGGTCTTCTTTTTGGATTTACTTAATTTTGAAGCTGTTTTATGACGCTCCGCGCGGAAACGGGTACATTGTGTATGTTCCCTGGTTAGACAATAACGTTCCTGATAAGCAATATCCGGTTTAAACACATCATTGTGTAAAACAATGGTGCATTGATGATTAGCGTTTGGATAGCTTAATTGGACTGTTGAATCGTCTACCAATCCCAGATAGGGGCAAATCGAAAAGTTTTCATCCATAGTTAGATTAATGGCACAAACAAGGCCTTCCATCCATATGAGGTAAGTTGGTCAGCTTCGGTTCCTGTTTTTATCACTAACCAGAAGCCCCAGATGAACTTCATCCCGATCTATGTTCCCTGGTCGCGTTAGAATGGGTCAGCAAGCAAAGAATTATACTCTTTCACAAACTGCAAGCCAAATCGAATCTCGGTAGTTGTGTATGCATTTCCGTTGAAACGTGTGGTCACCGAAGTAAATTCAGACGACGACAGCTTTTCCCTGCAGTTTATAGCAATACCACCGCTGTCAGATACTTGTGCTATAATTTCATAACTTGTCAACTCGCGGTTCAAACGCTCCTGGAAATCATCCTATGCTTAATCACACCCGCCTGATCCAAACCTTTCTCGACCTGGTACGCATTGACAGCCCCAGCGGCGACGAAGCCGCCATCGGCCAATACTTGCAGGCGCAACTAAATGCCCTCGGCTTGACAACCGAGATGGACGCAGTGGGAAATCTGGTAGCCCACACGTCCGCAGACCCCACGCGCGGCGACTGGCTCTTGCTCAGTGCGCACATGGACACCGTCGGCACAGACCGCGGCATCCAGCCAGTGATTCGCGACGGCGTCATCTACAGCGACGGTTCCACCATCCTGGGCGCAGACGACAAATCCGGCGTGGCTGCGGTGCTAGAGGTGCTGACCACCCTGCAGGAACAAGCTCTGGCGCACCCGCCGCTGGAAATCGTCATCAGCGTGGGCGAAGAACTGGGCCTGTACGGTGCGCGCCACCTGGACACCAGCCGCCTGCGCGCCCGGCAGGGCATTGTCCTCGATTCAGGCGGCCCCATCGGTCAGATGGTCATCAGCGCACCATCGCAAAACAACCTGCGCTTCACGGTACACGGCGTCAATGCTCACGCCGGCACACAGCCGGAAAAAGGCGTCAACGCTATCCGCATCGCGGCCGAAGCCATTGCTGCCATGCCGCTGGGCCGCATTGACACCGCAACCACCTGTAACGTCGGCATCATCGAAGGCGGCACGGCGCGCAACATCGTGCCCGACCGCGTCAAGGTGATCTGCGAAGCACGCAGCCGCGACAATGCCAAGCTGGAAGCGTTGACCGCGCAGATGGTGCAGGCATTCCAAGACGCTGCCGACCGCTATGCCATGCCGCTGACTGCCGAAGTCGCCCGCACCTACAGCACCTATCAACTCACCGAAGATACGCCGATTGTGCAAACCGTCGCCACAGCCGCGCGCGCGTGCGGGCACGCAGTGATCTTGCGCGCCAGTGGCGGCGGCACCGATGGCAACATCTACACCGCCGCCGGCATTCCCTGCGTCGTCATCAGCACCGGCATGGCCGAGGTGCACACCACCCACGAACATATCGCAATTGCCGATCTGACCGCCAGCGCCGACCTGCTGCTCGCCGTGGTGCGCAGCCTGGCGTGATTGGCCGCTTTGCCTGCCCACTTTCAAGATCATGGAACAACTGCTCGGCCTGCAAACATGGGGCATTGACCTCATCCAAGCCGTACAAACGATCAGCAGCAGCACGCTGGATGCCTTTTTTCAGGCTATCACCTGGTTAGGTAACCGCGAAGGCTATCTGGTCATCTTAACATTATTATACTGGTGCGTGGATCGCCGCGCGGGGCTGCGCTTGTTGTTACTATCCATGTTTTCATCCTGGGGCAACGAAGGGCTAAAATCCTGGTTCGACCTGCCGCGTCCCGATCCGGCGCTCGTGCGGCAACTGGTCAGCGAAGCCAGCTTTGGCTTTCCCAGCAACCATGCACAAACCGGCGGTGTAGTTGTGTGGGGCTATCTGGCAGCCCGGCTGCGCCGCGGCTGGTTCACCTGGCTCGCTGTCAGCATGGCGCTGCTAATCGGCCTGTCACGCGTGTATCTCGGCATTCACTTTCCGCAGGATGTGCTGGGTGGCTGGCTGATTGGCTTCATCGTGCTGCTGCTCTGGCTGCGCCTTGAAGATCGAGCCGCGGCCTGGTGGCTGCGCCAGCCCGTGGCACAGCAAGTAGGGATCGCGGTACTGTTGCCGCTGATCTTATTGCTCGTCACACCCGCCGACGCGCTGAACCGGTATCCCAATGAAACCGGCGCAACCTTGGCCGGCATTCTGATGGGCGTCCTGCTTGGCAGCCTGCTGGAGCGGCGCACCGTGCGTTTCCGCGTAGAAGGCAGTCTCGGCCAGCGAGCGCTGCGCTATCTCGTCGGCATAGTTTTGGTCGGTGTGTTGTATTTCGGCGGCGCACTACTGCCAGAACTGCATCCGTGGCTGCTGGACAGCGCGCTGCGCAGCGTGCGCTATGCCCTGATCGGCGTCACAGCCACCTGGCTCGCGCCCTGGGTCTTTGTCAAACTGCGTCTGGCTGAAAGCAGCCGCGCTGAATAACGATCCATTTTTTAAGCACACGCATGAGTTATCAAAGAAAAAGAGAGTATTATGACTGAAAGTTTACGTATCATTCCCCTCGGTGGCCTGGGAGAAATCGGCAAAAACATGATGCTGTTTGAGTACGGCTCCGACATCCTCGTTGTGGATGCCGGTGTTATGTTCCCGGCCAACGACATGCTCGGGGTTGACCTAGTCTTGCCCGACTGGAATTATCTGCGCGACAAGGTGCAGCGCATCATCGGCATCGTCATTACCCACGGCCACGAAGATCACATCGGCGCGCTGCCCTATCTGATCCGCGACCTGAACCTGACCGTGCCGATCTTTGGCACGCGCATGGTGCAGGGGTTGGTGGAAGACAAGCTGCGCGAAGCCAAGCTGTACCGGCAGTGCCCGCAAATTACAATTGACGAAGGGGATATCTTTCCGGTCGGCCCCTTCGATCTGGAGTTCATTTCAGTAACCCACTCCATCCCCGATGGCGTGGCCGTGGCGATTCGCACACCGATTGGCATGGCGCTGCACACTGGCGACTTCAAGTTCGACACCACGCCGGTGCAGGGGGTCGGCCCAGACTTTGGCCGTCTGGCCGAGCTGGGCAAGGAAGGCGTGATGGTACTGCTGGCCGACTCCACCGGTGCAGAACGTCCCGGCTGGACCCCCACAGAAACCAACGTGCGCGCGGCTTTCGACCAAATCTTCCGCAACGCACAGGGGCGCATCATCGTTTCAACCTTCGCCTCGCTGCTGAGCCGCATTCAATTGATTATTGACACGGCCTACATCTACAAACGCAAGGTCGCGCTGGCTGGCTACAGTATGCACCAGTACGTCAAGATTGCGCGCAAGTTGAACCATTTGGAAGTACCGCGCGGCGTGCTGATTGATCTGGACAAGATTGACGGCGTGACCCCAGACAAACTGGTCATCATCACCACCGGCGCGCAAGGCCAGCCGGAAGCCGGGCTGTCCCGCATCGCGTCGGGCCGCCATCGCGAGATCGAAATCATCCCCGGCGATACGGTGGTACTCAGTTCGAATCCCATCCCCGGCAACGAGCAGGTCGTTTCCGCCATGATCAATCGGCTGATCCGTCGCGGGGCCGAGGTAATCTACCCACCGCTGGCCAATGTTCACGTCAGCGGTCACGCCAGCCAGGAAGAAATGAAACTGCTGCTGGCGCTGACCAAGCCGGAATATTTTATTCCGGTACACGGTGAGCTGCGCCACCTGCACGCGCACGCGCGCCTCGCGCGCGAGATGGGCATCCCGGAGGATTACATCCTAACCGTCGAAAACGGCACGGTGCTGGAATTCGACGAGGCAGGCGCGATGGTAGGCGAGCGGCTGCCGGGCGGCTACGTCTTTGTGGCAGGCAGCAGCGTGGGCGATGTCGGGCCGTCGGTGCTGCGCGACCGCGAGTCTTTGTCCAGCAACGGCGTGGTTTCGGTCGCGTTCAAATGGAACTACACCCTGCGCGAGATCGTTGGCACGCCAGAAATCACCTCGCGCGGCTTCGTCTACGAACGCGAAGCGGGCGATTTGATGACCGGTGCGCTGGAACGCATCACGCAGGCGCTGCGCGAGACCAATCGCGTGGGCAAGCGCGGGCTGGACGAAGCAGTCAAAGAGGCGCTGGGGCGCTACTTCTATGACCGCGTGGGACGCCGTCCAATGGTTATTACGGCGATTCTGGACGCCTGACCGACGTCTCCCGTTACCATAAATAAAAACTGGCGGCCCGTGGGTCGCCAGTTTTCGCGTCAAGAGGGTATATGCTGATTAACTTTCAGCCGGAGTCACCGCCGGGCTGCCCGCCAGACGGTAAAAACGCTGAACGCGATCAAAGGGCACGCGGTTCATCTTGCGGCACACCGGGCAGGGAACCGGCACCGACTTGGGCCGCTTGCCGCTGGCATCTTGCATCAACTGGGCCAGATCGCCATCACTCAGATTGATCGGCGCCCGGCAATAAGTACAGGAAATATTTAACATCACGCTCTCCTCGGCTTTGCAAGCCTTGTGTATCCCAAAATTTTTTTCGTGGGTATACCGTACACCAACTGGGCGCGCTTGTCAAACCTTTGTGAGGCTCAACATTGGCTGCTTTTTTTACAGGATTACAGAACTGTAAGCCGTTCGTAACCCAATTTTCATCAAAACTTCACGTTTATATGGTAAGGTATTATTGTAACCGCTCAAGCAGCGTGAACATATAGATCGGTCTCGGCATGAAAGTCTGAGAAGATTATTCCACGATCCGAATTTTGATTGATTACGAAGGAAAGTTACCATGGTGCTACCGCTTTTGTTTATCTTAGTCGCTTTGTTGTTGTGGACGATGATTCCGCACCCTGATCTTGACGGACGCCCTGTCAATAAGCGTCGCCGGTAAGAGCGCACCGCGCCATGTTGCTGGCTGAGCCTCGCGCCCAGCCAAGCCTGCCTTGGGGCAGGCTTTTTGATTCCATCAGGAATTACGCAGTTCGTGTCATTTCGCGGCGTGTAGCGACGGGAAACCCTTCCTTCTGTTTGACCGGTATTCGGTTCTTCTTTTATGCGGTGATCGCAGGCTGTGTTTTTGCGTTGGGCGTTCACACCGTACTATGGCCCGACGATTTGAAATAAAAAGAAAGCGGCTGCGGACTAAATGGTCCGCAGCCGCTGGTTGCATTTCGGATAAAGAACGTTACAAACCTGGGGCAGGGATGTTCCAGTCGTTGCCACGGTTGGAGCGGTTGCTGCACCAGCGCCACACCCACAGCACGCGCCTTGCAACTGGAGTTGACCAGCCTTTCGGAACCTCGCGCACTTCCCCTCTGCCCCGTCCTGTGTTATCATCGGGGCGCAACTATGATGCGTTTACAGCGAGACACCGCATGACCGATCTATTACTGATTCGCCACGCAACCAACGACTGGGTGGGCAGCGACCGGCTGGCAGGCTGGACGCCCGGCGTCCATCTGAACGAAGCCGGACGTGGGCAGGCCGCCGCGCTGGCGGAACGTCTGGCCGCGTGGCCGCTGGCCGCACTGTACAGCAGTCCCCTGGAACGGGCCGTTGAAACCGCGCAGGCCGTAGCCAACCGGCACGGCCTGCCCGTGCAGATCGAGAAGGGCGTCGGCGAAGCGCGCTATGGCGACTGGACCGGCCAGTCCATCAAGGAACTGACGCAGACCCCTGAATGGCCGCGCGTCCAGTTCACCCCCAGCCTGGTGCAATTTCCCAACGGCGAAGGAATGGGCGAAATGCAGGCGCGCGCAGTGGCCGCCATTGAGCGGCTGCGTCGCCAGCACCCCGCAGCGGTCATTGCGGTTTTCTCGCACGCCGACGTCATCAAAGCTGTCACCGCGTACTACGCCGGAATGCCGTTCGATCTGTTTCAGCGGCTGGTGGTGGACCCCGCTTCGGTGACATGGTTTCGCTTCACTTCGCACGGCCCGCGACTGCTGCGTTTGAACGACACCGGCAAGCTGGAGCCGCCCAAGCCGCCTGCGGAGCAAGAGCTTTCTGAAATTTCACAATCAACTGAGCAAGGAAATCGAGCATGACCTCATACGCATTTGATTTGAAGCCGTGCAGCCGGCTGACCGTAGGAGCCATTGGGCCGGCTGGACAACGCACTTTCTACCTGCAAGGCATTCAGAACCGTCAGGTGATTTCACTGTTGATCGAAAAGCAGCACGCGCAGGCGCTGGCAGTCGGCATTGACGAGTTGCTGGCCGAGATCAACGAGCAGTACCCGCCGAACCGTGCGCCGGAAGCCCCCCCGCGCGACCTCTCGCTGGTAGACCCGGTAACGCCGCTGTTCCGCCTGGGACGGCTGGGTCTGGGCTATGAAGCGGAGGATGACCTGCTGGTGATCTTCGCGCAGGAATTGACCGACGAGGAAGATGCGACAGCCGGCGAACCGTTGGTGGGCCGTTTCTGGGCCAGCCGCGAGCAAATGACCGCGCTCAGCGCCCACATCAAAAAACTGGCCTCGGCAGGCCGTCCCATCTGTGCATTGTGTGGCAACCCGATTGACCCGGAAGGCCACTTCTGCCCGCCCAGCAATGGACACGCCCGCACCACCCTCTTGCAATAATGACAGCAACGAGCGACGCCCCTGTGCTGCTGGATGATGCGCTGGACTTGCTGGCTCACGGCGAGTTAACGGTGCGCGGCCTGCTGCAGGGCAGCTCAAATTACACCTTTTTAGCGGAAGTGAGCAACGACCGCTATCAAGGACTGGCAATCTACAAGCCGCGACAGGGCGAAAACCCGCTTTGGGACTTCCCTCACGGCACACTCTGTCGCCGCGAAGTGGCCGCGTACGTGGTCAGCCGTGCGCTGGGCTGGGCGATTGTGCCCCCCACCACGCTCCGCGCCGGGCCTTACGGCCAGGGCGCGGTGCAGTTGTTCGTGGACGCCGACTTTGCCCAGCATTACTTCACTCTGCGCGACGAAGCCGCGTTTCAGCCCACCCTGCGCCGCATCGCCGCCTTCGACATCATCATCAACAACGCCGATCGCAAGGCCGGTCACACGTTGCTTGACCAGCAGGAGCGTATCTGGGCCATTGACCACGGCATTTGCTTTCATGTGCACCCTAAGCTCCGCACGGTAATCTGGGAATTCGCAGGCGAACTGCTACCAGAGCCGTTCGTCACCGACTTAACCCGCTTTGCCGCGCAGTTGGCCCCAGAGCAGCCGCTCCACGCCGAATTGGCTGGATTGCTGCGGGAAGAAGAAATCCAGGCGCTGGCACGGCGCACAGAAAGCCTGCTGGCCGTCGGTGCATTTCCTGCTCCCGACCCGGAACGTCGCTCCTATCCCTGGCCGCTGATTTGAATTTTATGGACACCACCACACCCCCTGTCATCCCCGACCTGCTGCCGGCACACTTGCCGACGATTACCGCGGACTTGCCTGGCATCGGCGGGCGGCTCAAGGCCGAACCCGCGCACTTCATCGTCGAAGAAGTACCGGTATACGAAGCTGGCGGCAGCGGCGCGCACCTGTTCGTCTCGCTCACGCGCGAGGGCTGGAACACCCGCCGCGTAGCCGATGCGCTGGCCGATCTGTACGGCATCAGCCGCCGCGATGTCGGCTTTGCTGGGCTGAAAGATCGCCACGCGCGCAGCACGCAGACCTTTTCATTGCCCAACCTAACACCGTACGCGGCAGAACGCATCGAACCCGCGCTGCCCTTCCAGGTCAACTGGGCACGGCAACACAACAACAAGCTAAAGATCGGCCATTTGCTCGGCAATCGCTTTCGCATCACTGTCACCGAGCTGGCTGTGCCTGTCGAAGACGCGCTGCACCGCAGCCAGGCGATTGCCGCAGCGATTGCTGCGCGCGGCGTGCCCAATTTTTACGGCCCGCAACGCTTTGGCCGCGACGGGGCCAACATCTCCAAGGGCCGCACGGCGCTGCTGGGGCAGGGGCCGCGGCGCGATCCCTGGCTGAACAAGCTGCTGATCTCCGCCTACCAGTCGCACCTGTTCAATCAATACCTGGTACGGCGCATCGAAGCCGGCTGGTTCGGGCAACTGTTGACCGGCGACGTGTGCAAAAAGGCCGATACCGGCGGCATGTTTGAGGTGCAAGATGCCGCAACCGAGCAGCCCCGCTATGCGCGCGGGGAAATCACCTTTACCGGCCCAATGTACGGCAAAAAGATGTGGGAACCACAGGGCGAAGCGGCAGCCCTGGAGGCGGCAGTGCTGGCCGATGCTGACGTGACCGTGGAGGACCTGCGGCGGGCGCGGCTGGACGGCACGCGCCGACCCGCGCGGCTCTGGCTGCCCCAGATCGAACTGGCGATCCATGACGACGGCTTGCAGGTAGATTTTGTACTGCCCAAGGGGGCGTATGCCACGGTGGTGCTGCGCGAGTTTATGAAATCTGACCAGGGATTGGACTTGATCCAGGAAGAGAGTGACGACGCATGAACCTGCCGCCCCCTGGCGACCTCGATGAAACCCTGGGTGTAGCAACGTTGCCCCTGTTCCCGCTGCGGCTGGTATTGTTTCCCGGCCAGGTGCTGCCGCTGCACATCTTTGAGCCGCGCTACCGCACGATGATCAACCTGTGCATCGAGCGCGAGCTACCCTTTGGCGTCGTGCTGATGCGCGATGACCCGGTAGATTGGCGGCGCTACCAGAACGACATTGACCTGCCGCACGCGGTCGGCGTCACTGCACACATCCGCGGCATCGAGCGGCTGGCTGATGGCCGCATGAACATCGTCACATTGGGGCTGCACCGTTTCCGCGTGCGCCAATGGCGCTTCGATCAGCCGTTTTTGCAGGGCGATGTCGAGGCGCTGCCCATGCCCGGCGCTGTCGCGCGGGATGAAGTCACCCTCTTGCAGCAGCAACTTGCCAGCTATGTGCAGTTGTTATCGCAGATTGTAGAAGCCGATATTGATCTGAACGACATGCCAAACGACGCTCTGGCGCTGGCTTATCTGGTTGGCAGCGTGTTGCAATTGCCGTGGGAAGACAAGCAGCGCCTCCTGGAGTTGGCCGACTTACCGACGTTGTACGCGGCGGAGCATGAATTGCTGCACAAGGAGCGCATGTTGCTGGGTTATATGGCCGCGTCCGAGCAGCGCATCGAACAACAGATCAGTGGCCCCACCGGCTCTATTTTCCCCAATTGAACGCGACTACCAGTAACAGGGTCACGCGGGTGGTGGCTGCACATCAAAAGAACGTATGAGCCATTTTGAGGGCTGGATCACTTGTCAAGCGAGCCATTTACGCTATAATTCAAGTGACGGTCGGAATACGCGGTTGCTTATTGGCGTACAACGAACCGGGTTCTTTCCGAAGAACTCGGTTTTTCCTTCTCTTTTCCCCAGCATGAACCAGATGGACCAGTACCTTGGTGGATCGGACATGGTTAACCATCCCTGGCGCTTTGGAGCGAGGAGCAAGACGTGATTCGTGCATTCGGCCTGCGCGACGGGTTGGCCGTGCACCTGTTGCAACGCGACGGCGTCTGGCTTGATCTGTTCCATCACCTGCTGTTGAGGCGCAGCGCGCTGCAAATGGCTTTGCTCGCTCCTGTGCCCTGGGTGGGTGCGGGACTAGCCAGCTATGTATGGACGCAGCGTCGCCAGCCGCAGGCTTTTGTACAACTGCTGAAGCGCCCGCGTCGCCAGGAAGCTGACCTGCTCTTTATGGCGCCATCGTTGAACCGCCAGCCGCACAGCGCGCTGGCCTGGCAGGAGTTGCTGCGGATGTGCGCGGCGGAGGCTGCTGCACAAGGCTTGCGCCGTCTCTTCGCCAGCCTGCCGGAGCAGCGCCCTGAACTAGACATGATGACCGCACAAGGCTGGACGACGTATACCACCGAAGAAGTCTTCGTGTTGGCAAAATCAGCCCGCCGCCAGCCACTCATGCCGAACCGCGCCTTGCGGCCGCGGCAAGAAAAAGATGTCTGGTGGCTGCGTCGTCTGTACAGCTTGTCCACACCGCCACCAGTGCAACATGCCGAAGGCTACACCAGCGACGATGACCTCACACTGCTGCCGCTGGCCTGGTGGGAAATGACCAACCAGAGCAGTTTTGTGGTAGAGGAAAAGGGTGACGTGTTAGGCGGCGTGCAACTGGTCAGCGGCCACCGCGGCCACTGGCTTTTGCTGCATGGCGATCCGGGCAACGCGGCGCTGATGACTGACTTGCTGCGCTATGGCGTGGCCGCGGCAGGCGACAGCCGCTGGCCGATCTACTGTGCAGTGCGCGCCTACCAGGGCGGCCTCGACGCGGTGGTGCGCGCTCATGGCTTTGCCAGCCACGCGCGGCGCAGCCGGCTGATCAAACACTTGGCGGTGCGGGTGAAGGCCGTGGAGCCTGCACCTGTGTTGAACCTGGTCACACAAGGCCCAGGCTCGTGAAAACTGTTGGCAAGACTTTGGAAGTCTATCTTGTTTTATGTTTTGTTTGAGGAAGTACCATTGATACAACAACGGATAACTGATGATCTCGACCTGCTGCTGGACGTGTTGCCGCCTGATATTCAGACCACATTGCGCCAGACAGACCGGGCCGATCAACTGCTGGAAGTGGTGATGGACCTGGGACGCTTGCCAGAAGCGCGCTTTGTGGACGGCGAAACGATCCTGCGCGAGCGCGAGATTGATCAGGACGATCTGGACTTCGTCGTCTCGCGCATTGGTATGTTTACCAGCGACAATCGCGCAGGCATCGAACGCACCCTACACCGCATTTCGGCCATTCGTAACCGCCAGGGTCGCATTGTCGGCTTGACGGTGCGCGTGGGCCGCGCGATCTACGGGGTGATTGACATTCTGCAAAACATCATCGAATCGGACAAAAATGTGTTGCTGCTGGGGCAGCCGGGCGTGGGCAAGACCACGCTGCTGCGCGAGGCTGCACGTATTCTGGGCGACAGCAAGCGCGTGGTCATTGTGGACACCTCCAACGAAATCGGCGGTGATGGCGACATTCCCCACCCGGCAATTGGTCGCTCGCGGCGTATGCAGGTGGCCGAACCCGCGTTGCAGCACGAGGTGATGATCGAAGCAGTGGAAAATCACATGCCACAGACCATCGTGATTGACGAAATCGGGCGTGAACTGGAGGCCGCCGCCGCGCGCACCATCGCCGAGCGCGGGGTGCAACTGATCGGCACGGCCCACGGCAACACGCTGGAAAACTTACTGCTCAACCCCACGCTCAGCGACCTGGTCGGCGGTATCGAAAGCGTTACCTTGAGCGATGAAGAAGCACGGCGACGTGGCACGCAAAAAACCGTGCTGGAACGCCGCGCCCCGCCGACTTTCGATGTGTTGGTAGAAATTCAGGATCGCCAGCGCATGGCTGTGCATCACGACATCGCCAAAGCTGTGGACGATTTTCTGCGCGGCCGCGAGCTGCATCCGGAAATCCGCTACCGCGATGCGGAAGGGGTAATTCACACCGAAGCCGCCGCCACGCCACGCCCCAAGCCAGAGCGCAGCAATGGCCGGGTTGCGCGCGAAGTCAGCGTTGAGCTGCCGGATTTCGACGATGAAGAGGATGTGACTATTCCCGCTCCAGCCGCGGCTATGCGGTCTTTGCCGCTGCGCCGCATCTTTGCTTACGGCGTCGGGCTGAACAAGCTGCGCTCAACCGCGCAGCGCATGGGCGTGCCTGCCCTGTTCGTGGACGATCTGCGCCGGGCCGATGTGGTGGTGACGCTAAAAAGCTATTACCGCAAGCGCCCGCAGCCCATCGTCGAAGCGGAGGATCAGCGCATGCCGGTGTATGTGCTGCGCTCAAACACACAAATCCAGATGGAGAGCTTCCTGGCTGACCTGTTCGGCGTAACCAACGATCTGGGCGACAACCTGGACGCGGCTATGCGCGAGACACAAGAGGCAATTCGCCGCGTGCTGACCGGCGTGCCTGCTGTTGATCTCACTCCACAACCCTCTTCGGTGCGCCGCCAGCAACATCAGGCCGCGCGCACGGCCAATCTGATCAGCCATAGCCACGGCCGCGACCCCTATCGCCATGTGCGCATTGTGCGAGACTAGAAAGTGAAGGTGTAAACACGTAGACAAGGAAACAAAGAGCGATCTTGTAACTTGTAGACGTGTTTACATGTGTACTCATCCTATGTTCATCACTTTTGAAGGACCTGACGGCAGCGGTAAAAGCACGCAGCTCACCTTGTTAGCGGATTGGCTGCGCGGGCACGGCATGAATGTACTAGTGACGCGCGAGCCAGGCGGCACGGCGATTGGGGATCGCGTGCGCGCGATCCTGCTTGACCCCCTGTGCAAGGAAATGGTGGCCGAAGCCGAGGTGCTGCTCTATTCCGCAGCACGCGCCCAGCATGTCGGCGAGGTGATCCAGCCACAGTTGGCGCGCGGCGGCGCGGTGCTCTGCGACCGTTTCGCGGATTCCAGTATGGCGTATCAGGGTTATGGCCGCGGGCTGGACCTGGACACGCTCGCGGTGATTACCCGCTTTGCCACGAGCGGTTTACGCCCCGATCTGATCGTCTACCTGGATATTGCAGTGGAAGCAGGGCTGCGCCGCAAGATGCTCTATGCCAACGACGACGCCAGCCAGTGGAACCGCATCGAGCAGGAAGCGCGCGCGTTTCACGAGCGTGTGCGTGAAGGATATCTGACGATGGCCGCAGCCGATCCAGCGCGCTGGCTGCTGGTGGACGCAGATCAGCCGGTGGACGCGGTGCAGGCCAGTGTGCGCGAGCGCGTCGGCGCGTTTCTGCGACTCCCTGCGTAAAAGTCGGCCAAGATGCCTCGCAGATCAATCGGTGAAGTGTCGCCGGTGGTTGAAACCCACCGGCTGATGCAACACGAAGCCCGCTCAAGCGGGCTGGCGGAAGCACGCAACGTCTGACTGTCCGTACGCCGCGGGGATGATCGGGTGGATAAGTTTCCCGGTAGCCCCGTTGACGGGGTGTCGCCGGTGGTTGAAACCACCGACTGACATGACACGAAGCCCGCTCAAGCGGGCTGGCAGAAGGACACAACGTCTGACCGTCCGTGCGCCAGCGATTGATCGGGTCGGAGTGTTATTCGCGACCTGCTACAATTCGTCTCCGCCCGCGGCCAGATCGGGCATGGATTGTTCGATGCTTTCTGGGTCCTCACCCGCTTCCAGACGATCCACCATCTCGCCCATTTCACCGTCCAGCGGCTCACCCGTCTCTGTACTCATGCGCCGCATCCATTTACCCAGCGAGCGGGGATCGTTCTCGTCCAGGTCACCAAAAGCAGAGGGATCGGCCAGATCATCCAAGCGGCTCTCTTCCGAACGCACTACCGCCACGCGCGACATCAAACGGCTTAACTCGATGCTGCCGCAGCGCGGGCACACCGGCTGGCCGCTGGCTGCTTCACTGAATGTTTTCCACCAAATGCTAACACGCCGCCGACAATCGGCGCAGCGATATTCATAGATCGGCACAACGCTATCCTTTTGGGTTTGGGTACAAAATCGGGTACACTGAAGCAACGGAGCTTTTAGCCGCGGCTTGTCTGAGACGATTATACCCAATCAGCGACCAGGCCACCAAGAGTTAGCAAGCGAGAGTATATGCCCGACAACGAAAACGTTCTAGATGTCTACGAGAGACTGCATGCCCCGCGTCCGCTGCTGGTAATCCTGTCAGGGCCTTCGGGCGTCGGCAAAGATGCGGTGATGGCGCGTATGCACGAATTAAATGTGCCTTTCTATCAAGTTGTTACCGCGGCCACGCGCGAACGCCGTCCGAATGAACAGCCTGGTGTAGATTATCATTTCGTGACCATTGAGCAGTTCGCGGCCATGATCGAAAACAAGGAGCTGCTGGAACACGCGGTGGTCTACGGCGACTACAAAGGCATCCCCAAATCGGAAGTACGCAAAGGACTGGCAAGCGGACTGGATGTGATTCTGCGCGTGGATGTGCAAGGCGCGGCCACAATCCGCAGCCTCGTGCCGCAGGCAGTTGCCATCTTTCTGACCGCCTCATCGGAGGAAGAGATGGTTGAGCGGCTGCGCGGGCGCAAAACCGAGGATACAGGCCGGTTGGCGATGCGCATCGCCACCGCGCGCGAGGAACTGCGCCGTCTGAACGAATTCGATTACGTAGTCATCAACCGCGAGGACTTGCTCGACGATGCGGTGCAGCAAGTGCTGGCGATCATGTCCGCGGAACGCTGCCGCGTCAACTGGGAATCGGTGCAACTATGACCCAACACCTGCCTTCTTCGTCCGTAGACGGGCCGCCGCCGGTGGCCTTTCGTTTGCCCATGAGCCAACCGCGCTGGGCGTTTATCCTGCTGGGCATCAACCTGCTGGTCTTCGTTGCCATGACCGTCTTTGGCGCGGCCAACGGCCTGGGGTTGAACGGCAGTCAGGATAGCCGCGTGCTGTTGCTGTTCGGCGCGATGCAAAACCAGCTCATCGCGCACGGCGAATACTATCGCCTGTTCACCAGCATGTTTTTGCACATCGGCCTGATCCACCTGGCCTTCAATATGTACGCGTTGTACGTGATCGGACAGGATGTGGAGCGTCTGTATGGCGCGCCGCGCTTTTTGCTGATCTACCTGCTGGGGGGGCTGGGCGGCAGCCTGGCATCGTACCTGCTCAGCTCCGGCGGCCTGTCTGCGGGAGCCAGCGGCGCGATTTTTGCGCTAATCGGTGCGTCCATCGCCTATTTCTACCTGCACCGTAACACCTTTGGCGCGCGCGGGCAGGCCCAACTGCGCAGTATGCTGATGTTGGCGGGGATAAACCTGCTGTTTGGCTTCACCATCCCCGGTATCAACAACCTGGCCCACCTCGGCGGGCTGATCTTCGGCGCGCTGCTAGGCGCGATCCTCGCCCCGCACTACGAAACGCCGTCGGTATTTTCCTCCACCGGCAACGCGCTGACCCTGCACGATACGACCACCCTCGCGCGGCGCGCGCCCGCGCTGCTGGGCGTAACCGCGCTGCTGATCGCAATGGGCGTCCTGGGAACCTTGCGCTGGGGCTAGGCCGTGTTGTTCGCTGAAGTTGTTGTCCATACCCCGCTGGCGCGCCGCCCCGTTGACGCGCCAGCCGACGACGCACCAGACACCACGTCGGTGGGGGCTACCTATCACTACCGCGTGCCTGACGCGCTGCAAGACAGCTTGCAGCCCGGCCATCTGGTATGGGTTCCTTTTGGCCGCGAGGAATTGCACGGCGTAGTGCTGGCGCTGGCCGACCAGCCGCCGGAGGGGGTGCGCCCGCGCGCGCTGCGCGACCTGGTACTGGCCGACCCGGTACTGACCGCGGCCCAGCTTGATCTGGCGCGCTGGCTCAGCCAGCAGTATCTCGCGCCGATTCTCGACTGTGTGCTGCTGATGCTGCCCGCGGGGCTGGCACAGAAGGCTGAGCCGGTGCTGGCCCTAACCGAACAGGCGCAGCAGGTGCTGGCGGGCAACGCGGCCGCGCCGTTGGAGAGTGCGCCGCAGCAGATGAGCTTTGCCGCGGACGATTTCGACGCCGCACTGCATGTCGGGCCTTATTTTCCGCAATGGCCTGACCTAAAACCGGAGCAGCATCAGGTCTTGGCATATCTGTACGCGCACGGAGCCACACCGGAGCGGGTGCTGGCGCGGCTAGAAGGGGATTTGAGCCGCCGCAGCCTGCTCGATCCGCTGCTGACGCGCGGCCTGATCAGCCGCCAACGGCGTATCCTCGAAGCCACCGCCCCGCGCGTTAAAATGGGGAAGCGGGTGGCGCTGGCCGCCAACGCCGAAACGATTGAGCGGGTGTTGCCGACACTGGGGCGGCAGTCGAAACAAGCGGACGTGCTGGCTTGGCTGGCGCAGCCGCACGCCGCGCCGCCGACCGTGGCCGCGATCAGTGCGGCCGTCGGATGTACGGCGTCGCCGATCACCAGCCTGGCCCACCGCGGCTGGGTGAGCATTGCCGCGGACAAGACGGTGACGCTGCTGGAGCCAGAGCAGACGCGGACGCGCCTTCTCGAACTGCGCGGGGGTGAGAAATATCAGCGCGTGCTGGAGGCGCTGGCGGGTGAAGCGGAGCCGGTTTGGGTGAGTTGGCTGTACGCTGAAACCGACACCGACCTAGCGACACTGCGCGAGCTGGCCGCGGCTGGGCTGCTCAGCCTTGACGATGCGGAAATGTGGCGCGACCCGCTGGCAGGCAAGTCGTTTGTGCCCGACAAGCCACCCGCGTTGACCGAAGATCAGGCGCGCGTCTGGGACGAGGTGGCGCGCGGCCTCGCCAGCCAGCTTGGCACTGTCTATTTGCTGCACGGCGTTACCGGTAGCGGCAAGACGGAAATTTATCTGCGCGCGATTGAGCAAACATTAGCGGCAGACCAGCAGGCGGTGGTGCTGGTGCCAGAGATTGCCCTGACGCCGCAGACGGTGCGCCGTTTTGCTGCGCGCTTCGGAGAGCGCGTCACGGTGTATCACAGCGGGCTGTCTCCCGGCGAACGCTACGACGTCTGGCGCAAGGCGCGGACAGGGCAGGTGCAGGTGGTGGTGGGTGCGCGGTCGGCGCTGTTTTTGCCGTTGCCCCGCCTCGGCCTGATCGTGCTGGACGAAGAACACGATCCGTCGTACAAGGAAAGTCAGCGCGCGCCGCGCTACCACACGCGCGACGCGGCCCGGCAGTTGGTACGACTGACCGGAGCGACGTTGCTGCTCGGTTCGGCGACGCCCGCGCTGGAAACGTACTATGCCGCGCAACTGGGCGAACTGCATCTGCTGGAAATGCCCCGGCGCATCATGGGCCACGCGCGCGCGATTGCCGAGCAGCAAAAGCACCTGCATCTGCGCCAGACGGTGTACCGCTCGGTGGATGCGCTGCATCAGGAAGCGCGCTTTGCGGACATGCCGCCGGTGCAGGTAGTGGATTTGCGGCAGGAGTTGCGTGCGGGCAATCGTTCGATGTTCAGCCGCGCTTTGCAAGCGGGGCTGGATGCGGTGCTGGCCGCGCAGCAGCAGGCGATTTTATTCCTGAACCGCCGCGGCACCGCCACGTTTATCATCTGCCGCGATTGTGGGCATGTGCTGACCTGCGAGCATTGCGACATTCCCCTGACGTACCACGAAAGTTCGACGCAGCCAGACGCGGGTGTGATTATTTGCCACCATTGTGGCCGCCGCGCCGGGATGCCGGATCATTGTCCGCAGTGTGACAGCCGCCGCATTCGCTATCTGGGCGCGGGTACAGAGAAGGTGGCGGAGTTGGTCAGTAACTTGTGGCCGCAGGCGCGCGTGTTGCGCTGGGATCGGGATGTGACCGGACGCAAGGATAGCCATGATGTAATTCTGGAACAGTTCGCCAACCGCCAGGCAGACATTATGGTGGGGACACAGATGATCGCCAAGGGGCTAGACTTGCCGTTGGTGACATTGGTCGGGGTGATTAACGCGGATGTGGGACTATATTTGCCCGATTTTCGCTCGGCTGAACGCAGTTTCCAACTACTGACGCAGGTGGCAGGCCGCGCCGGGCGCAGCTTGCTGGGCGGGCAGGTGATTATCCAAAGCTACAAGCCGGAGCATTATGTGATCCAGGCGGCGCGGCGGCATGATTATCTGGATTTCGCGCGGCAAGAGCTGGGCACGCGGCGCGAGCTAGGCTATCCGCCGTATCGGCGGCTGGCGCGGCTGCTATTTCTGCACAGCGACCGCGAGCGGGTTAAGGCGGAGGCAGAGGCGTTGGCGCGCGGGCTGCGCTTTGCCATCCATGAGCGCGGGCTAACCGGTGTAGACCTGATCGGCCCGGTGCCATGTTTCTTTGGCCGTGAGCAGGGCAAATATCGCTGGCACATCATCGTGCGTGCGCCCGATCCGGTGGCATTTCTGCGCACGGTGGCGCTGCCCGCGGGCTGGCGGGTGGATGTTGACCCGATCAGTTTGCTATAAGGGGGAGGGGAAGGGCGTTGCTTGATTGCGAAGCACCTGCGGGATACTCGGTGAATCAAGCGGTCGGGTTCTGAGTCAATGATTTCCAGATAAAATCAGGGCGGCTATTGTGTAACGAGGGACGCACCTATTGCCTCATTCTAACAGGGAGCTTCCCTAACCATGGCGCAAATTTTAACCAAAACTCTGCCTCTCAGCATGTCATCCATCTAACTTTTGGGAAGTCCTGGGTCTGGGCACACAGCACTTGACGCACGCGGGGCTTTCTGGTACACTCCGCCCAAGCGAATAGTAATCTGCTTGATTTTTTGTTCGTGTGCGCGCCTTTCAACGGTGACAGGCCGGCAGCCGTACCGATCTGCTGTGGACAGGTCACCGCGCGAATGGGGGCGCTGAGGAAAAAGACGTTGGATCGTCTCTGGTCTCCCTGGCGCATGGAATATATTTTAGGTCCAAAAGCAAATCGCTGCGTATTCTGCGATAAAGTCACCACCAATGATGACGAAGCAGAACAAATCCTCGTACGCGGCCAGTCCGCTTATATTACTCTTAATCGCTACCCCTATAACAACGGCCACCTTCTGATCGTTCCTTTTACCCATGCGCCAAGCCTTGAGAACCTGCCGACGGAAACCCTGACCGAAATGATGCTGCTGGTCAATCAAGGACTGGCGGCGCTGCGCTTGGCTATGCAGCCGCAAGGCTTCAACGTCGGTGTGAATCTGGGCAAGGCTGCCGGTGCAGGTATTGAAGCTCATGTGCACATGCACATCGTACCCCGCTGGCACGGCGACACCAACTTCATCTCCAGTATCAGCGACACGCGCATGATTCCTGAACTGCTAGACAGCACCTTCGCCCGTCTACGTGCAGCGTTAGCCAACCTGCAAGCCCAAGCCGCTGAAGAAAAGAACATTGGAGGTACTCTACTGACTTAAGCCTGCTTTTGTTTTATAATGCAAAAGCATTTTTACAACTGAATAGCTGGATTCTAAAAAAAGCGTACCAGGAGAATGTGTTTATGGTTGACGTTAACGGTTTATCGAAGACCATGCGCTGGTACAGAATGGACCTTCACATTCATACCCCGGCTTCTGAGGATTATGTAGACAAAGAGATTAGTTACCTGGATATCCTGCGCGAAGCCGAGCGCCGCGGTCTTGACCTTATTGCTTTTACAGATCACAACACGATTGCAGGTTATGAAACGCTGTTTGATGAACTGGAATTCTTAGAACGCCTTGAACAGCGCGATCGTTTACAAGAACACGAAAGAGAAGAGCTGGCCGAATATCGCCGGTTATTAAATAAAATCACGGTTTTACCAGGATTTGAATTCACCTGTCGTTTTGGATCGCATACACTGGGCATTTTTCCGCCAGGCGGCCAGGCTAGTATTCCCCGCATCAAGGCTGTTCTGCACCAGTTGGGCGTGCCATACGAGAAGATGAACCTGGGTTCACCGGGCATGCCCGGCACGCAGGCCTTTCTCGAAGCCTATAAAATCATCAACGACGCGGGTGGCATTGCCATTGCCGCCCACATCAACGCGCCCACCGGCGTACTCGCCATCGCCAACAATCTGCCCACCGGCGCGTTGCGCATCAGCGCCACCCAAAGCCCGCCGCTGCACGCCCTGGAGTTTTCCGCATTTCACAGCAACCAACTGCAAGGCTTTGCCAGCCCGCATTGGTACGACGGCACCAACCTCGGCTACGAACGGCGCATGTTTTGCCTGCAAGGCTC
Source organism: Anaerolineae bacterium (assembly GCA_049299095.1). Taxonomy (GTDB): domain Bacteria; phylum Chloroflexota; class Anaerolineae; order JAAEKA01; family JAAEKA01; genus JAAEKA01. The sequence continues at coordinate 22,878 of JBAQWV010000006.1, forward strand.
CGATGCCCATCGTCTGACGCAAGGGCAGGACGATCCCATGCACCGCTGGGGAATCGGCGACCGCCCAACCGAAGTGGCGCTGTCGGAACCAACCTTCGAGGCATTGCTGCACCTCTTTGCCAGCAATGATTTCGACCTGCTGCGCGTGCCCTTCGTCTCGGACGTCGTACGCTACAACCGCGTGGCCGATGCACGCGCTGCTGGCGCTACCGATCATCAAATTCTTCTCCCCACCTGTTTCGATGACTCGATGCAGCTTTGCCGGCACGTCAGCGCGCTGGCTAACTCCGGAGGGGGAACCATCTTCGTTGGGTTAGACCCCGACCCCAAAGTACCTGTCACTGGTTTAGCAGATGCCGCGGGCAATACGCGCGCCTTCCAGGCCGCGGTCAGCGAATACATTGCTGTACCGCCGGAATGGTCGGTGGACATCGTGACCTATGACGGGCGGGAAATTGCCCAGATTGACGTACACGATGCCCAGCGCAAGCCCTGTTTTGTCCGCGCCGATGATGACGTGCAAATTTATGTACGCCGGCATGGACAAACCATGTTGGCTACGCACGGTGACATTGTGGATATGCTACATGCTGACAGCGACGATGGCCTCATCACTGCGCTTAGCGTCAACAATCAATCCATGCTCGCGCCCGGCGTCGAACTGCCCAAGTCGGGGGTAGAGATTGCAGGCGTAACGCTGCGCGGCGATACCGAATACTTCCGCGTGGTGGACATGCGCACCAACCGCGAAAGCCAGGTTTCCGAATATACTGCCACCTCGGTGTGGCTGTATGCCATCAAGATGTTCCAGGACGCGCGGCCCCATATCCATAACCTGCATCATCAGATGCGCTGGCACGGTCAGCTTGGCCTCTGGCGCGTTTATCGCGACAACGAATACTACGATCAACGCAACCGCGCCAAGTGCGATCTGGTGTATCGCAACGAAGATGGCCGCATCGAACGCGTCTTCTTCGCGGTAGCCATCGGCTGGATCGGCAGCGCCTGGGATGCGCTGTTCGATGTGGATCCGCCGGGGGGCGCGACGCCCGAACGGCTGCCGGACGACGCCAAAGTACGTTGGCGCGGTAACATGGGCATCGTGGCGATCAACCGCACTGCACAGGGTGTTTTCTGCGATCTGGCATTTCGTAACCGGCAAGGCCGCGACCTGCTCTTTGCCAATGTGCCCGCCGAGCAGCTGCAAGCCGAATGGCGTGAGCTGGTTGAAGTTGAACTGCCACGCTCCGGCCTGGAAGTCGTTGAAGCACGCGAAAACGGCTCTGATCCTATGTACAAATTCCACAACCTGGGCAATCGGCACGTCGAAAGCCGCTTGTGGGCGCCGGGGATGCTGAAAGAAGGCAGCCTACGGCACTACGCGCTGCGCATGTACGTGGAACAGGATCGCCCGCTGGAAGACGACATGGTCAATTGGATCGGCAACATCGGCTATCTGCGCCGCTCATACACCGCGGCCGATCTGGTTTATCGCGATATTGAAGGTACCGACCACATCTACTATGGCGCGCGCTGGAGTGACCTCAACAGCGAGTGGTTACGGCTGTTCGGCGAATAGCACCTGACGCGCCCGGGAGGTTCTGTGAAAGCGATCATCTTCCGTCAACATGGCACACTCGACCAGCTCGAATACGTTGAGGATATGCCCGTTCCTGAGCTGGCCGCGGACGAAGCGTTGGTACGCGTCCAGTATGCCGCGCTCAATCGTCTCGATCAGTTTGTGGTGCGCGGCTGGAAAGGACTGGAACTGGAGCTGCCGCACATCCCCGGTGCCGATTTCAGCGGCACGTTGGTGGCGTTTGGCGCTGATGTGACCGGCTGGACCGCCGGGCAGCCCGTCACGGCCAACCCCACTCTTTGGTGCGGTCACTGTGCCTACTGTCTGCGCGGCGAGCATAGCCTGTGCGACACTTGGGCGATTCTGGGAGAACACACGCGCGGCAGCTTCGCCGAGTTTGTCAAGATCCCGGCGCGTAACCTGGTGGCAGTGCCCGACGGCTTCTCTATGCAGCAAGCCGCGGCCGCGCCAACGGTGGCCGTCACCACCTGGCGTATGTTGATCACCAAGGGCCAGGTGCGGCCCGGCGAAATCGTGTTGGTGATCGGTGCCGGTGGCGGCGTCAACAGCTTCACCATCCAGCTTGCCAAGCTGCTGGGCGCGACGGTGTGGGTGGTGGCGGGCGGTGCAGACAAGGCGCAGCAGGCACTGGAGCAAGGCGCAGACTGGGTACTCGACCGTGAAGCCGAGCCGGACTGGTCACGTGCAGTCTACAAACACAGCAACAAGCAAGGGGTGGATATTGTGGTGGACAACGTCGGCGCGGCGACGTGGGATGCCAGCGTGCGCACCCTGCGCAAAGGCGGTCGCCTGCTGACCGTCGGCGGCACCACCGGCTACACCGGCTCTACTCCGATCAACATCGTATTTGGCCGCCAGGTGAGCATCATCGGCTCGACGATGGGATCACAACCTGAATTCGATGCCGTGATGCAGATGGTCTTTGCCGGCAAGCTGGCCGCGCCGGTGGATCGTGTGTACCCGCTGGCGGACGCGCGCAGCGCGGAAGAACGCATGAAGCAGGGCGATCACTTCGGCAAAATCCTGCTGGAGGTAGCCTGAAACAGCGTACTAGAATTAGGCGACGAGTTTGATGGCGCAAGCCTATCCTGTAATTTCGTGAGCTATCACCAACGATGACCGCGCTTAGCACCTATTTCACCGCATTGCGTGCCAGCATCAAGCCCGTGTGGGTTCCTCATACTGCGCGCCTGTGGGAAGTGGACGCGCTGCGCGGCGTGGCGATTTTCATGATGGTCGTGTACCATCTGATGTGGGACCTGGCCAGCCTCGGCGGCTATCCCATTGCTGTACGCAGCGGCTTCTGGAACATCTGGCAGATCATCACTGCCAGCCTGTTCACCACACTGGTCGGCGTGTCGTTAACGCTCAGTTACCAACGGGAACGGCGCAGCCAGCCTGACGGCAGCCTGTGGTCGAAGTATGCCGTGCGCGGCCTAACCCTCCTCACCTGGGGGGTGGTCATCGGCATCGTAACCTATTTCGCGCTCGGCCCCGATTATTACGTGCGTTTTGGCATCTTGCACCTGATCGGTCTGTCCATCCTGCTGGCTTATCCGCTGCTGGGCAGCCGCTGGCTGGCGCTGGGGCTGGCGATCCTCGTCACTGCCCTGTCGCCGGTCGTTCAATCTTTGCACCTGACCATACCGTGGCTGGAATGGCTGGCCGCCACGCCCGGCAGCGGCGTGGATTATGCGCCGCTGATCCCGTGGTTTGGCCGCGTGTTGTTAGGCATTTTCCTTGGCAACACGCTCTACGCGGGCGGCCAGCGCCGCTTTGCCTGGCCCGACCTTGCCCAGACCGCATTGGTGCGCCCTCTGCGCCTACTCGGCGAAAATTCCCTGCTGATCTACCTGACCCACCAGCCGATTTTGCTGGCGGTTCTCACCTTGTTTGGCATCATTCATATGTAACATCCATCAAACGTCCCTCGAAGGCCGCTTGCACAGTGTGGTGCAGGCCCTCACCCTTACATCGGATGCAGGAGGTTCCCTTGGCTGAAGATCCCAAGATTCAAAAGCTTTTCGCCATGAAGCAACAGGCGCTGGCCGGCGGCGGCGAAGACCGCATCGCCAAGCAACACGCCCAAGGCAAGCTCACTGCCCGCGAACGCCTCGATTTTATGCTGGACAAAGGCAGTTTTCGCGAGCTGGACATGTTCGTCACCCACCGCAGCAACGATTTTGGCTTGGAAAAACAGCGTATCATGGGCGACGGCGTCGTGACCGGCTACGGCACGATCAACGGACGGCTGGTTTATGTCTTTTCGCAGGATTTCACCGTCTTCGGCGGGTCGCTTTCCGAGTCGCACGCCGAAAAAATCTGCAAGATCATGGACCTGGCCATGAAAAACGGTGCGCCGGTGATCGGCCTCAACGACAGCGGCGGCGCACGCATTCAGGAGGGCGTGGTCAGTCTGGGCGGCTACGCCGATGTCTTCCTGCGCAACACGCTGGCTTCTGGCGTCATCCCGCAGATCAGCCTGGTGATGGGCCCCTGCGCAGGCGGTGCAGTCTATTCCCCCGCCATCACCGACTTCATCATCATGGTACAGGACACCAGCTACATGTTCGTGACGGGGCCGGATGTTGTCAAGACGGTGACGCACGAGGAAGTGACCTTTGAAGAGCTGGGGGGCGCGCTGACCCACGCGGCCAAGAGTGGTGTGGCGCACTTTGCCGCGGAAAACGAAGAACACGCGCTGTTTATTGCCCAAAAGCTGCTCAGCTTCCTCCCGCTCAACAACATGGAGGACGCGCCCTTCACCCCGCCCAGCGACGACCCGTTGCGCATGGACGAGGCGCTGGACACCATCATACCTGACAACCCCAACAAAGCCTACGACATGAAAGCCGTGATCCGCCACATCGTGGACGACGGCGATTTCCTGGAAGTGCATGAACACTGGGCGCAGAATATCCTAGTGGGCTTCGCGCGGCTGGGCGGGCACAGTGTCGGCATCGTCGCGCAACAACCCGCCGTGCTGGCGGGCGTTTTGGATATCGCGTCCAGCACCAAAGCAGGTCGCTTCGTGCGCTTCTGCGACTGCTTTAACATCCCGATCATTACACTGGTGGACGTGCCCGGCTTTATGCCCGGCACGGCACAGGAACACGGCGGCATCATCCGCAACGGGGCCAAACTGCTGTATGCCTACTGCGAAGCCACCGTCCCCAAGATCACCGTCATCACGCGCAAAGCCTACGGCGGCGCGTACGACGTGATGAGCAGCAAGCACATCCGCGGCGACGTAAACCTGGCCTGGCCGTCGGCTGAAATTGCGGTGATGGGGCCGGAAGGCGCTATCAACATCCTGTATCGCCGTGAGCTGGCCGCCGCGGAAGACCCCACCGCGCTGCGCGCCCAGTTGGTGCAGGAATACCGCGAAAAGCTGGCCAATCCGTATGTAGCCGCAGCGCGCGGCTACATTGACGATGTGATTGAGCCGCGCGAGACCCGCCCGTACCTGATCAATGCACTCGGCATGTTGCAAAACAAGCGCGACAACAACCCACCAAAAAAACACGGAAATATACCGCTTTAGGTCAGTAGACAGCAGAGAAGTCACAAGTATACAAGGACATCTCATACAACCTTGCCTACTCGTCACTTGTCTACTTACCTGCCAAGTACCACTATGCAAGCCACCTTTACCCTTGCCGACGAGCAGTTTGCCGCCAACGACTATGCCGGTGTGATGGTCGGACTGCCGCTGACGGTGCAACTTGAGACCGGCCCGCTGCTGTATGGCCGTGATGATGGCAGCGGTTGGTTTACGCGCACGAGCACAGGCCCAGCCAGCTTCAAACCGTTAATGTTGGACCGCGTAGCATTTTGCGGTCGTATCAGCCAGATCGAAGGTTGGAGCGGCCACGGCGACACCTTGATTCAGGCCCTGGTGGATTGCGGTGTGTTATTGCGTATGGATTTGTACGATCCGCAAGTGGAGTGGGCGCAGCCTGCGGCCATTCCCTACGGCCTCGCCGTCGGTGAATGGGTCGTAGGCGTGGCCGATCTGCGCGGCCGGCTGGCGGTGGACGCCAGCGACCTGCTCTGGCAGCCCGTGCAAGGGGCAATTATGGACATCCAGCTCCTGCAACTCAACCCGGCGCAGCCGGACTTTGGCACGTTACGCTGGCTGCACGGCCTGCCGCGCCACTCCTTTGCACCGGATCAAGTGTTTATAACGATTAAAATACTCAAGGGATAAGTGGACAAGACAGAAGTAAACATAAAACAAATAGACACGTACACACCCGCCTGTCTACTTGCCTACTAACTTCCCTGTTTTCCAAAGGACCCACCTATGTTCAAAAAAGTCCTCGTAGCTAATCGCGGTGAAATTGCGGTGCGCATCCTGCGGGCTTGTGAGGAGCGCGGCGTGGAAGGCGTGGCAATCTTCTCCGATGCTGACCGCAATGCCTTGCATGTGCGCTATGCCAACGAGGCATACCGCATCGGGCCGCCACCTTCCGCCGAAAGCTATCTGCGTATTGACAAAATCATAGACGTTGCCAAAAAATCCGGCGCGGACGCCATCCATCCCGGCTATGGCTTCCTGGCCGAAAACGACGACTTCGCTGAAGCCTGCGCGGACGCGGGCATTACCTTCATCGGCCCCTCACCAGAAGCCATGCGCCAGATGGGTGACAAGGTCACCGCGCGACGCACGGTGATGGCCGCGGGCGTGCCTGTGGTGCCCGGCTCTGCCGAGGGCCTACGTGACGACGAAATCCTCGCCGAAGCGGAGCGCATCGGCTATCCTGTGCTCGTCAAAGCGTCAGCAGGTGGCGGCGGCAAGGGGATGCGCTCGGTACACAAGCCCGAAGACCTGCTCTCATCGCTGGGCGCAGCCCGCCGCGAGGCCAAAAACGCCTTCGGTGACGACACCGTCTACCTGGAGAAGCTGATTGAACGGCCGCGCCACATCGAAATCCAGATTCTGGGCGACAAGCACGGCAACGTGGTGCACCTGGGCGAACGCGAATGTTCGATCCAGCGTCGTCACCAAAAACTGATCGAAGAAGCGCCCTCTGTGGCTGTCAGCCCGGAGCTACGCGCGCGCATGGGCGAGGTGGCCGTGCGCGCCGCACGCGCGGTGAACTATCACAGTGCGGGAACGATGGAATTTCTGCTCGACCAAAGCGGCAACTTCTACTTCCTGGAAATGAATACCCGCTTGCAGGTCGAGCATCCTGTCACCGAGCTGGTCACCGGCATTGATATCGTCAAGGAAATGATGGCGATTGCCGCCGGGCGCAAGCTGCGCTGGAAGCAGGAAGACATCAAGCCCAAAGGCTGGGCCATCGAGTGCCGCATCACTGCCGAAGACCCAATCAACAACTTCATGCCGTCGGGCGGCGTGGTCACCACCCTGCAAGAGCCAACCGGCCCGGGTGTGCGCGTGGAAAGTGGCATCTACGAAGGCTTCGAGGTCAGCCTGTTCTACGATCCGATGATCGCCAAGCTGATCGTATGGGGTGAAAATCGGGCAGAAGCGTTGCTGCGCATGCGCCGCGCGCTAAACGAATACCGCATCGGCGGCATCAAAACCTCGATCCCTTTCCACCAACAGATCATGAACAGCACCCAGTTCATGTGGGGCACGTTCGACACCAACTTCCTGCAGGATCGTTTCAGCGTGACCTATGTCGAACGCCCGGAGATGGAGCTGAGCGCAGCCATTGCCGCTGCGCTGGTGGCACACAGCAAGGGGCAACAGGCCACGGTGCTGGCCCCCGCGAGCGGGCAAAGCGGCTCAAGCTGGAAACGCTCGGCAGGCTGGAAGCGGTAGTGCAAGGAGACGCAGATGAAATACATCGCCACAATCAACCCCACCGGCGCACCGGTGGGTGCAGGGCACACGTATGAGATCGAGGTAGACGAAACGGGTCAAATCGCGCTGGACGGCCAGTCCTTCAACGCGGACTTGCGGCGTATCGGCAATCTCGATCTGTACTCGCTGCTGCTGGACAACAAATCGTTTGAAGTGCATGTGCAAGAAACCGAGCGCAACGGCTACCGCGTGATGATCTCCAGCCAGGGCTATGAAGGCTACGAAGTGTTGGTGCTCGACGAACGCGCGTACCGCGCCAGCCAGGTCAGCGGTGCAATTGGCGGCGGCGCGGGCGATTCGGCCATCAAAGCGCCGATCCCTGGCCTGGTGGTCAAGGTGCTGGTGCATGAAGGCGACGAAGTGGAAGCGGGCCAAACGCTGGTCATCCTTGAGGCCATGAAGATGGAGAACGAATTACGCGCACCGCGGGCCGGTGCCATCGCCACCATCAAGGCCAAGCCGGGCAATTCCGTCAATCAAGGCGACGTACTGGTGACATTACACTGAGCACAAATTTTTCTTCGCACATGCTCAAATTCGTTCGCGTGTTGTTTGTGATTAATGCACTGGTGTGGCTGAGCTTTGCCTTTGGCATGGCGCGCCGCGCAGGCATAGCTGACCAGGAACAGGCCATTGGCTATACTGTGGTTGCGGTGTTGCTGGCAGGCAACGCCGCCGCTATGCTGCTGGCCGGCTGGGTCTTGAGATGGCGCAGTCGGTTGTCTTTTATTTTTGCCGCAGCCTTGTTGCTAGTCAACCTGCTACTTACTTTCACAGATCAGGTTGGACTATGGGACTGGCTGACCGCCGCACTAGATGCGCTAATGCTGGCACTGCTATGGTGGACGTGGCGGCAGGCAAGGAATGACCATTTTGCTTTGGTTGTGTAATGCAGTACAATCCACCAGTGATTTCGTTGTAAAATCTGCCTGTGCATTTGTCCATTACTTTCTGGCCCCCCCGAAAAAGGTGCTTTTATGACTCAACCAATCTCCGAAGCCCGCGAGCAGTGGGCCAACTCGACCGTTAAGAAAACGCTGGATCGCTTTCCCGAACGCCAGCCCCAGTTCGAAACCAGCTCCGGCATTGCAGTAGAGCGGCTGTACACCCCGTCCGATGAACTGGCTGGCGACTACCTGGATGAGCTAGGCTTTCCCGGCCAGTTCCCCTTCACCCGCGGCGTCCAGCCCACCATGTACCGCGGCCGCTTCTGGACCATGCGCCAGTATGCGGGTTTCGGCACGGCCATTGAAAGCAACAAACGCTACCGCTACCTACTGGCGCAGGGCCAAACCGGTCTCAGCGTAGCCTTCGACCTGCCCACGCAGATCGGCTACGACGCAGATCACCCGTTGGCGATGGGCGAAGTCGGCAAGGTTGGTGTGGCAATTTCCTCACTGGCTGACATGGAAACCCTGCTCGACCAAATCCCGCTCGACAAAGTCAGCGTGAGCATGACCATCAACGCGCCCGCGGCGGTGCTGTTGAGCATGGTGATAGCCGTCGGCAAGAAGCAGGGCGTGCCCACCAAAGAGCTGCGCGGCACCATCCAAAACGACATTCTCAAGGAATATCTGGCGCGCGGCACCTATATTTTCCCGCCCGCGCCCAGCATGAGGCTGATCACTGACGTGTTCCGCTATTGCGCGGCCGAAGTGCCCAACTGGAACACCATCAGCATCAGCGGCTATCACATCCGCGAAGCCGGCAGCACCGCGGTGCAGGAAGTGGCGTTCACACTGGCCGACGGCATCGAATACGTCAAGGCCGCACTGGCTGCTGGGCTGGACGTGGACAATTTTGCCCCGCAGCTTAGCTTTTTCTTCAATGCGCACAACAACTTCCTGGAAGAAGTGGCGAAATACCGCGCCGCGCGGCGCTTATGGGCGCACATCATGCGTGAGCGATTCGGGGCCAAAAAGCCTGCCTCGTTGCAGTTGCGCTTCCATACACAAACCGGCGGCAGCACGCTCACTGCGCAACAGCCGGAAAACAACATCATCCGCGTAACCATGCAGGCACTGGCCGCGGTGCTGGGCGGCACCCAGTCGCTACATACCAATTCGATGGACGAGGCGCTGGCCCTGCCCACGGAAAAAGCCGTACAAATTGCCCTGCGCACGCAGCAGGTGATCGCCTACGAATCGGGCGCAGCCGACACCATTGATCCGCTGGCTGGTTCCTATTTCGTCGAAGCCCTAACCGATGAGATCGAACAGCGCGCGGCCGAGTACATCGCCAAGATTGACAGCCTGGGGGGCGCACGCGTCGCGATTGAGCAAGGCTACATGCAGCGCGAAATTCAGGACGCGGCCTACAAGGCACAGATGGCCATCGAACACGGCCAGCAGGTAGTGGTCGGCGTCAACCGCTTCACCACCGATGAGCAAAACGAGGCCGAGCTGCTACGGGTGGACGCCTCCGCCCAACTGGAGCAAATCGAGCGGCTGAAGCAGATCAAGGCCAAGCGGGATCAGGCACAAGTCGCTGCGCTGCTGGGCCGGATCGAGCAAGCCGCGCACGACCCGAACGCATCGTTGATGCCGCTGTTCGTTGAGGCGGTGGAACAGTATGTGACGCTGGGCGAAATCTGCGGCGTGCTGCGCAACGTGTTTGGCGAATATCAGCCGGACGTGTGGGTATAGGCGGCATGAACAAACAACCGAACAGCCGTATGTGCTTTATCTGCGGCATGAAGAACATCGCTGGTGTCCATGTTGCGTTTTATGAGCAGGACGACGGCACGGTGCTGGCCCGGTTCACCGGTCAGGATATCCATCAAGGCTACCCAGGACGTTTTCACGGCGGCGTGCTGGCCGGTATCCTCGATGAAGCGTTGGGCCGCACGATCCACACTGCCTACGGTGATGCCACGATGGGCGTCACCGTGGAGCTGACCACACGCTACCGGAAACCGGTGCCACTGGGCGTCGAGCTGACCGCAGTGGCACGGCTGGTCACCGACCGACTGCGCGCATACGAAAGCGCCGGTGAAATTTTACTGCCCGATGGCACCGTGGCCGTAGAGGCGCACGGCAAGTTCGTCAAACTGGCCGACGCCACCCTTGCCCAATTCGACCGCGACACGGAAGAATGGCGCGTGTGGCCGGACTGAACCGGTGACCAGAATTGACATTCACGCAGCTTCAGAGCTTCAATCCGGTTAAAAGCTGCGAATTTTTCTTTGCCTACTCAAAATCCGAGACAACCACCCATGATCACCAAAATCAACCATATTGCAATTGTTGTCAACAATCTGGATGAATCGCTGCAAGCCTATCACGAGCTGTTGGGTCTGCCCATCGGCCAGCGCAAAGTCATGACCGAGCAAGAGGTCGAGATCGCCTTTCTGCCCGCGGGTGACAGCCTGATCGAACTGATTACACCGATCACCGAAGACTCCGGCGTCGCCAAATACCTCGCCAAGCGCGGCGAGGGCATCCACCACATTTGCTTGGAAGTAGATGACGTAGAAGCCGCGCTGGCTGAAATGAAAGCCAAGGGCGCGCAACTCATCAATCAGGAAAGTGTGCAGGCTGCCGAAGGCCGCGCGTTCTTCCTCCATCCCAAGGGCACGCACGGCGTACTGATTGAGCTACTGGAAGCAGGTACCGGCTACTAAGCCGCGCGAATCGTCAAAGAAAAGGGGCCGTCCATTCGCTGGACGGCCCCTTTTTGATTCACAGCGTGCAGCAGGGCGCTTACATCTGTGCGCCCTCACCCAGCCACATACCTGCCACCAGTTCCACCTGCATAGCCAGCGCGCGCTGCAGCACATCAAGGTTGCGGCTGGCGTCCCACAGCTCCATGCGCGCGTCGCCGTCGGTCAGCGCCTCGATTTGCAGCCAGCCATTGGCGGGGTCGAGATGACAGCGCACAGCCCGCACCACCTGGCTGCGGCCACGCTCCAAAAACTCAGCCAGCCGCAACATGCCCGCCAGAATCGGCAGCGCGCGGTGATCTTCGTCGGTAAACAGGGTGCCCAGCTCGTTGGCTTTGGGATTGCCCTTGCGGTGATACTGCGCCAGCAGGGCAATCATCGCCAACTCGCGCGGGCTGTAGCCGGGCAGCCCGCTGTTACGGATGATGTAAGCCGAGTGGTGATGATGATAATAAAAATCCACGCGGATGCCGATGTCGTGCAGGATGCCCGCGGCCCACAGTAATTGACGATAGCCCGCGTCCAGCCCGTGCGCGGGCGTCAGTTGATCGAACAGTTGCAGACTGAGCTGCGTGACGTGGTGCGTATGTGCATTGTCATAGTCGAACTTGCGTGCCAGGTTGAGTGGACTGAACGTGCGCAAATCCGCGAACACCGGCGCATCCTGCCCGTCAAAAAAACGCTGATAGAACAGCCCCTCGCGCAGCCCCTGCTGGCTAATCGTCACCTCGCTGAAGCCGCTATGCCGCAACAAGGCTGCATATGCCAGCGCGCCCGCGGGAATGATGTCTGCGCGGTCTTCGTCCAGTCCAGCAATGCGCGTGCGCGCCCGCTGCGTCATCCCCCAAAAACGGTCGGCCATGCTCTGCACGCTGGTCGCGGCCAGCGTGTAGCCATTGACCATATCGAGCGGAAAACCGATTTCTGCCTGTTCGATGCGGGCCAGGTTGCGCACAGTGCCGCCCAGCGCCACCAACCGGTCGCCCGACTGGGCGCGAAACCAATCTACCGCGGCCAACTGTTCGGCCAGGAAGGTTTGCAGCGCATCCACCGTGGCTGGCTTGGCACGCTCGTAGCCGAGAAACAGGTCAGTCAGACGCAGCGCGCCCAACGGCAGGCTGACGATGCGCGCTGGCAAGGCCGCGCGTACCTCGACGATCTGCGCGCTGCCGCCGCCCAAGTCTACGACAAAGCCTTCGCGCAGGCCGGTGCTGTTAATTGCGCCCAGCGCGCCGATGTAGCCTTCCTCTTCACCTGACAGCAGACGCGGTTCCCAGCCAGTGTCCGCGCGCACGCGGGCGAGGAAAGAATCGCCGTTACGTGCATCGCGCACCGCGCTGGTGGCGGTCATGATCACATCCTCGATGCCGTTGGTGCGGCAAAAACTGGCGAACATGCGCATCGCCTGCTGGGCGCGCTCAATGGCCGCCGCGCGCAGCGCCATGCCGTTGCCCATCCCCTCGCGCAGGCGCACCACCTCGCGTACCTCCTCCATCAGGTGGAAGCGGTAACCGGGTACATAGTCGTAGATCACCAGGCGGGTGGTGTTGGAACCAAGGTCAATGATGGCGATGCGTTGGGTCATGGTAGTAAAAGTAGCTGGGTGCAGATGGTGGTAATAGATTGCTTTTGTCCATTATACATGCCTGCGGCGGGGGCGGAGAATCGGCGGCTGAGCAAGGAATGAAGCAGCAGCATCCCGGATAAAAAATCACCGATTGACAAGCATTACCCCCTCGGCTACAATGCCCTTGCTGCCTGAGGTGCCGGGCAAGTCTTCTATGCGAGGAGTACGGCGTGCGGATTCTGACCTACAACATCCACGGCTGGCGTGATGCGTTCGATCAGATGGACATTGCTCGCTTGGCGCGCATCATTGCTGCCAGCGAAGCAGATGTGGTGGCCCTTAATGAGGTGTTTCATCCGCTGGCGTCGCCCGGTGCCGCCCGCCCGGCGCTGGACTTACTAGCGGAGATGCTGGGAATGCAGGCAGCGTTCGGCGTGGCGCTCACCCCGCAGTTCGCGTTTGCGCCGCTGGCTTCCTACGGCAACGCGCTATTGACGCGCTACCCTTTGCTGGCTCATGCCGGCCATCATTTGCCCGCGACCGAGGGCCACGAACAGCGCGGCCTGTTGGAAGCACGCGTGCTGCTGCCCGATGGTCGCCGCAGTCTGTCGGTGTATGCCACACATCTCGACCACCGCAGCGAGGCGCTGCGCGTCCAGCAGCTCGCTGCCGCATTCCAGTGGACAGTACGCGACCGGGCGCGCCCGCATGTGCTGCTGGGCGATTTCAACAGCCTGACCGCCAGCGATTTGGTGGATAACCCGGCGGCTCTGCACGCCTTGCAGCAAGACCCTGAGTTACAACGCCTCGCCAACGAGGAATTACAGGTGACAGAACGTTTACGGCGTCGCGGTTATGTGGACGCCCAGGGCGAGCAGCCCACTGCGACCTTCCCCGCGGCCGCGCCCGCGGTGCGCATTGACTATATCTGGCTCTCCGCGCCGCTCGCGCCTGCGCTGCGTTGGTGTTGCCCCTGGATCACCGACGAAACCGCAGTCGCGTCCGATCACCTGCCCCTGCTGGCCGAGCTTGACCTGAGCCTGGCCGCATTTTAGCCCCGCCACGGAGGTTGTGATGGCCTACGAAGACCCTGCCGAACGCGTGGCGCGCCTGCGCCGTGTTACCCGTCGCCCGGAAGATGATAGGGAAGGCCGCGTGCCGCCCGGCCAGTTCGTGACCGACCGCTTTCCCGTGCTGCACTATGGTTCAGTCCCCAAGATCAATCTGGATACCTGGGATTTGCGTGTATTTGGCAAGGTGCAGCAGCCTTTGCGCCTGAACTGGACCGAGCTGCGCGCACTGCCAGAAACCACCCTGGTGCGCGACATCCACTGTGTCACCCGCTGGAGCAAGCTGGATACCGTGTGGACGGGGGTCTTGTGGCGCGATTTTCTGCGCGTGCTGGCGATTCAGCCCACTGACGGGGCAACACACGTCATGGCGCACGGCGAAAACAACTTCACCACCAACATCGGTCTGGATGTGCTGGATGATGATGACACCATGCTGGCTTGGGCCTATGACGGCGAGCCGTTGACGCCGGAGCATGGCTGGCCGCTGCGCCTCGTTGTGCCGAAGCGTTATTTCTGGAAGAGCGCCAAATGGCTGCGCGGCATTGAGTTTATGGTGGGCGACCGGCCCGGCTTCTGGGAGCGCAACGGTTATCACATGACCGGGGATTATTGGCTTGAGGAACGTTTCAGCTAGTGTTAATCTGTGAAGCTTTTGACAATCCCTCATTTCAATGCAAAATGAGCGCACGACAAATCCCTCCGACATCCATCCAACGAAAGGCGGTCCATTGTGAAGCCACGCAGCACATTAACCAAGAAGACCAGCGGCTACCGTTTAGGGATTGATCTGGGCGGAACCAAGATTCTGGCCGCAGTGGTGGATGCCAACGGCCAGATCGTGGGGATGGCAAAGAAGAAAACCAAGGGCGAATTGGGGCCTGATGGGGTCATCAAGCGCATCGTTGACACCGCATCCAACGCGCTTGATGTAGCCAAAGTCAGCCTGAAAGCTGTGACAGGCGCAGGCATCGGCGCACCGGGGCCGATTGACTACGAGACCGGCACGGTGTATTCGGCCCCCAACCTGCCTGGCTGGGACGAAATTGCGCTGGGGCCGCGGCTGAAGAAAGAGTTGGGTATACCGGTGCGCGTGGACAACGATGTGAACATCGGTACGCTGGGCGAATTTACCCAGGGCGCAGGCGTCGGCTGCCAAAACATGATCGGTGTGTTCGTGGGCACGGGCGTTGGCGGTGGCGTGATCATCAACGGCCAGTTGTACCGCGGGTTTCGCTATGCCGCGGGCGAAGTGGGACACATGGTGGTCATTCCCAACGGCCCGCTCTGCGGCTGCGGACGCCAAGGCTGCGTGGAGGCAGTCGCCAGCCGCACGGCCATCGAAAAAGCTGTGCGCGCCGGGCTGGCCGAAGGCCGCAGCACCCTGATCGGTGAGCTGCTGGCCGCAGAAAATGATCGCTTCACCAGCAGTATTATCGAGCAGGCAATGACCGCCGAAGATCCGCTAATGCTGGAAGTGATCGGCAATGCCCAGTTTTATTTGGGCCTGCTGGTCGGCAATCTAGTCAACGCGCTGGATCCCGAAGTCGTTGTGTTTGGTGGCGGCGTGGTAGAGGCGTTGGGAGATCGCTTCTTGCAGCCGATCCGTGACACCGCCCGCGCCCATTTCATCCAGCAACGCTGGCTTGAAAAGGTCAAGATCGTCCCGGCAGCATTGGGCGATAACGCCGGTGTGCTGGGCGGGGCTGCGTTGGTCGCTGCGCCCACACGAAAGGGCTAGCAATTCATGGCTTTTACCCCGCACGCAATCGTCGCCAGAAATGGTCAGACCCTGCGAGTGCGTTACCTGACGCCCGACGACGGCGACTTGCTGATTGACCTGGTGCTGCGTTTATCCGAAGAAAGCCGCTACCAACGTTTTCACGTCAGCATTGATGATATGCCCATGGCGGAGCTGATCCGACGCTTGCCGCCCTATCTGGATGTAGACGGCATCAACAGCTTGGCGCTGCTGGCTATGACCGACGCAGAAGACGGCGAGCACATTGTTGGCGTAGCGCGCTTTCGCCGTCAGCCCGATCAGCCAGAAGCTGAAGCCGCGGTCGTAGTGCGTGATGACTGGCACCGCCAGGGCATTGGCACTGCCTTGATGCGTCAACTGGCCCAAGCTGCCCTGTCAGTCGGCATCCAACGCTTCATTGCCATGACCCAGGCGGACAATCGCGCCGTACATACCATGATCCGCAACATGGGCATCGAATACGACAGCCATTTCGACAGCGGCGAGGATTATATTGTCATGTATCTTGAGGAGAAAACGCCATGAAAGCCGTGGTGATGGCCGGTGGGTCAGGGTCACGGTTGCGGCCCATGACCATTGGACGGCCCAAGCCGATGCTGCCGCTCGTCAATCAGGTCGTGCTGGGGCACATCCTTGATCTGTTGCGCACCTACAAAATTTCGGATGTGGTCGTCACATTGCAGTACATGGCCAGCGCCATCGAAGATTATTTCGGCGATGGCAGTTCGTTTGGACAGCGTCTGCGCTACGTAGTCGAGGAAACACCGCTGGGCACGGCTGGCAGCGTGGCGAATGCGCGCGAATACCTGGGTGAAACCTTCATTGTCATCAGCGGCGATGCCGTCACCAACTTTAATTTGCAAGAAATCATTGATTTTCACAAATCAAAACGGGCGCTGGCTACGTTGGCTCTGTACCCGGTCGCTGAACCGCTGGACTATGGCGTGATCGTCACCGATGCCGATGGCCGCGTCACCCGCTTTCTGGAAAAGCCAAGCTGGGGCGAGGTCGCTTCGGACACCGCCAACACCGGCATCTATGTGCTGGAGCCAGAAGTGCTGGACTTGATCCCGCCCGGCCAGCCCTACGACTGGGGCACGCAGGTGTTTCCCTACATGCTGGAAAAGGGAATGCCCATCTACGGCTTTGTTGCGCCCGGCTACTGGTGCGACATCGGCAACTTCAGCGAGTATCGCCGTGCCACCTCCGACGTGCTGCGCGGCAAAGTTTTTGAAACGTCCACATTCGGTAAACATATCGGCGGTGACATCTGGATCGGCGAAAACGTGGATATAGCGCCTGATGCACAGCTTTACGGCCCGATTTACCTCGGCAACGAAGTCCAGATCAAGAGTGGTGTCGTCATGCGCGGCCCGGCCGTCGTGCGCGATTACACCATTGTGGACAACCGCGTGCAGATTGACCGCAGCATCATCTGGCGCAACTGCTACATTGGCGAGGATGCCGAGCTGCGCGGTGCAATTGTCGGACGGCAGTGCAGCATCAAGTCGCGTGCGGCGCTGTTTGAGGGAACCGTCCTGGGCGAAGGAACCGTAGTCGGCGAAGGCGCTGTCGTCCATGCCGGCGTCAAACTCTGGCCCGGCAAGGAAGTTGACCCCGGCGCAATTGTGAAAAGCAGCATCATCTGGGGATCGCAAGGCCGCCGCGTGCTGTTTGGCCGCTACGGCGTGACCGGCGTCGTGAACGTTGACCTGACACCGGAATTCTCTGCGCGGCTGGGTGCGGCTTTTGGAGCAACCCTACCGCGCGGTTCCTCGGTAACGATCAACCGCGACGGGCATTCCGGCTCGCGTATGCTCAAGCGCGCCGTGATCTCTGGCCTCCCCTCCGCAGGGATTCACGTGCGCGACCTGCAAACTGTGCCTATACCCGTAGCGCGCTTTTATACACGCGCCACCGACGCAGCTAGCGGCGTGCATGTACGCATCTCGCCGTTCGATCAGCGTGTAGTGGATATTCGCTTCTTCGACAGCGAGGGCATGAACCTAAGCAAGCACGAAGAGCGCAACATCGAACGCGTCTTCTTTCGTGAAGACTTCCGCCGCGTATACATGGACAGCATCGGCAACATCAGCTATGCACCCGATGCCATTTCGCTGTACAACAAAGCCTTTCTGGAAAACGTTGACCGCGAGGCTATCCAGCAGGCTCAGTTCAATATCGTCGTAGATTACGCCTTTGCCTCCACCTCGCAGGTGTTGCCGGACATCTTCCAGGCATTGAACGTGGATACCACGCCGTTGGGCGCGCGCGTAGATCCCACCTACATTTCACTGGAGCATGAAGTCTTCGAAAACGAACGCACGCGGCTGGCTGTGATTGTGCAGGCGCTGAACAGCGACTTTGGCGTGCGCCTGGATGTCGGTGGTGAAAAGATTTTCCTCGCCGATGACCGCGGTCAACTTGTGCCGGATATGGTTGCCTGCGCTGCAATGGTTGAGCTGGCATTGCGCCAGTCACCCGGCGGCGTTGTTGCTGTGCCCGTCACCCTTTCGTCCATGTTCGAACGCATCGCGCGCCGCCATCGCGGCAGCATCTTGCGCACTCCGGTGGATGTGGCAATGCTGATGCAAGCCGCGCACAACGCCAACGTGCTGATGGCCGCCGACGGCGCGGGCGCGTTCATCTTCCCCGATTTCATGCCCGCGGTAGATGGCATGATGGCAATCGCGCGCTTGCTGCAAATGCTGGCGCAGCAACGGGTGAGCTTGTCAGAACTGATTGACTCTTTGCCCGAATTTCACATGGCCGACACCACAGTAGATTGCTCGTGGGAAAACAAAGCCACCACCATGCGCCGCTTGCAGCAACATTTCGCCAGCGCAGATGTGCAAGTGACCGACGGCATCAAAGTTTTCCTGAATGCCGACGAGTGGATTCTGGCGCGGCCCGACCCCGACAACGCCCTGTTCCACGTCAATGCCGAAGCGGCTACAGCCGAGCGGGCCAATGCGCTAGTCACCGAATACGCCCAAGTAGTCGCCTCGATGGTCACTGGCCCGAACGGCTCGTAGCCCATGTATCCCGTTTTGTTCCACTGGGGTCTGCATCCAGTTGCTTCCTATACCGTGGTTATGGCAGGTACGTTGGCCCTGGCCTTTGGCTGGCTGGCCCGGCAGCAACGCCGCGGCCGTGATGGTGCGCTGGACATCGGCTGGCTGGCCGTGATTGTCGGCATTGCAGGTGCGCGGCTGGTGTACGTGTGGGTCAACAGCGAATATTACAGCGAGCGCTGGCTGCGCGTGCTCGATCTGCGCGACGGTGGCCTCTCGTGGTATGGTGGATTGCTGGCGGGCCTGCTGGCCTTGCTGGTGCTGGGTTGGCCAAACGAAGGGCCGCGCCCAGAACCGTCCCTGGCCCGCTTGCAGCGCCGGTTAGAATTGTTAACCACACCCCTGGCGATTGGGATTCTGGGCGGCTGGCTGGCCTGTCTGCTGGCAGGTTGCGCGTACGGTTTGGCGATTGATCCGCCGCAACGGTTTTACACCCCCGACTGGCCCGATAATTTTGGCGTGCTGGCTTTTCGGTTACCCAGTCAGGCGTTTGGCTTGCTGCTGGGCCTGCTGTTGCTGGCGCGTCCCCTTCGTCGTCACCCCGGACTGTGGTTGATCGTGCTTGGCCTGGGCCAGTTTGGCATCGGCTGGACACGTGGCGACCTGACGCTCACCTGGGGACCGCTGCACGCCAGCCAATGGCTGGACTTGGGGATCGTGCTGTTCGGCCTCGTTCTTGTTGCGCGCAGTCGTCGCAGTGCAGCCCAGCCCGCCTCGCAATAAGAACTTCCCAAACTAGAATCAAAAAGCGGCAGGCTGCATAGCCTGCCGCTTTTTTTTTCCGCATTCGGCGCTACTGCACCGGGCCGATCTCACCGAAAGGCCAGTAGCTGAACCACGCCCGGCCAACGATATTGTCCATGTGGACGGGACCAAAGGAGCGGCTATCGTTGCTCGCGCCGCGGTTGTCGCCCATCACGAATACGTGCAGCGGTGGCACCACGCGCGCAGCCAGATTGCCGCGCGTTTCCTGGTCAAGATACGGCTCATCCAACGCCGTGCCGTTCACATAAACCTTGCCATCGTGAATAGCGATTTCGTCGCCGGGCAGTCCGATCACGCGCTTGATCAGCATTTCATCGTCTGGCCGCACCCGCAGCACCACGACATCGCCGCGCTGCGGAGTATGCAGGTGATATGACACCTTTTCCACCACCACGCGCATATCGGTGTGCAGATTCGGCTCCATACTTTGCCCGTACACGCGCGTGGCCTGCGCCAGAAAGACGTGAATCAGCACTGCGATAATCAGCGCGGGCACGACCGTTTCTGCCAGCTCGCGCACAAAGCTTTTGCCGCGTGCGGGAGGCACATCGTTTTGGGGAACAGATGATAGGTCGAAAAAGTCGTCGCTCATTAGACTAAAGAACCACAAAGCAAAAGAAACAAGGAGCGAAAGTCTGTTTACGATTCACTCCTTGTTGCTTATAACTACCGACGGCGACGCGGACGGCGCTGGCCGTCGTTTTCACCGGCCATTAGATCACCCATCGCCGGGTCATTGTCGCGGCCACTGCGTTCCGGTGGCTGGACACGGGGACGCGGGGCGCCGCCGCCCTGCTGACCACCGCGATCACCGCCGCGGTCGCCACCGCGATCACCGCGGAAACCACCCTCGCGACTGCCACCACCATAGCCACCCCCACGGTTGCCACCGCGGTCGCCGCCGCGATCTCCGCCGCGGTCACCGCCACGATCTCCACCACGTCCACTACCGGCGCGGTCACGCTCGCGCGCTTCCTCGGCAGTCCAGCCTTCCAGCACTGCCTGGCGGCTCAAGCGGATTTTGCCCGAAGCCTTGTCAATGTCTATCACCATGACCATGACCTCATCGCCTACACGCACGACGTCTTCCACCGTGGGCGCGCGATAATCGGCCAGTTGTGAGATGTGTACCATGCCATCAATGCCGGGCATAATCTCAACGAACGCGCCGTAGCTTTCAGTGCGCACGACTTTGCCCGTATAAATCTTGCCGATGGTAGCTTCCTCGGTGAGCGCCTCGATCTGGGCAATTGCGCCCTTGATCTTGGTGCCGTCGGGAGCGGCCACGTACACCGAGCCATCGTCTTCAATGTCAATCTTGACATCGAAATCTTCCTGAATGGCGCGAATCACCTTGCCGCCGGGGCCAATCACCTTGCCGATCTTATCGGGATCAATATGCAAGGTGATGATGCGCGGCGCGTAGGTGGACAGCTCAGCGTTCGGCTCGGCAATCACGGACAGCATTTTGTCCAGGATGAACAAGCGACCCTGCCGTGCCTGCTCCAAAGCCTGCCCCATCATTTCCAGGCTGATGCCTTTGATCTTGATGTCCATTTGCAGCGCGGTGATGCCGTGGCTGGTGCCCGCCACCTTGAAGTCCATATCGCCCAGGTGGTCTTCCATGCCCTGAATGTCGGACAGAATGGCATAGCGGCCCGTTTCCGTATCGGTCACCAGGCCCATTGCAATGCCCGCCACCGGAGCTTGAATCGGTACACCCGCATCCATCAAAGCCAGCGTACTGCCGCACACCGACGCCATTGAGGAGGAGCCGTTGGAGCTTAGCACTTCCGACACCAGACGCAACGTATAGGGGAACTTCTCCTTGGGCGGGATCATCGGCAGCAATGCGCGCTCGGCCAATGCGCCGTGACCGATTTCGCGGCGCTTTGGACCGCGCATCGGCGAGGTTTCGCCCGTGGAGAAGGGCGGGAAGTTGTAATGGTGCATATAGCGCTTGGTTTCTTCCGGCGCCAGCGTGTCCAGTTCCTGCGCTTCGCGGGGCGTACCCAGCGTGGCAATCGTCAGCACCTGTGTTTCGCCGCGGGTGAAGAGGCCCGTGCCGTGCACGCGTGGCAAAACGCCTACCATGCTGCTGATCGGGCGAATCTCCGTGGTGGAGCGGCCATCGGGGCGCACGCCCTGGGTGAGGATGCGCTCGCGCACGCTGTTCTTCAGCACTGCGTCGAACGCGCTGCCCAGCTCCGCGGGATCGAAGCTGTCATCCAGTTCCTCGCGCACTTCAACGCTCAACTCATCAAGAGCCGCGCTGCGCTCTTCCTTCAGATAGCCAGCCTGCAGAATGTCATCCATACGCTCGCCGATCAGCGATTTCACGGCAGCCTTGACTTCGTCCTTGGTCGCAGGGGCCATAAACTCGAACTTGGCCTTGCCGATTTCCTCGCGCATGCGCGTCTGCATGGCAATGAAATCCTGGAAACTGGCATGCGCAAAGCGCAGCGCCTCCAGCATTACATCCTCCGGCACTTCGTCGGAACCGGCTTCCACCATCAAGATGGCATCGGTTGTGCCGGCCACGCGCAAATCAAGCGTGCTGGTTTCCATTTCGGCGGCAGTGGGGTTCGCCACCAACGCGCCATCAATCAGGCCGACGCGAACAGCACCCACCGGCCCATCCCACGGAATATCGCTGATCGTCACAGCGCAGGACGCGGCGTTGATCGCCAGCACGTCCAGCAGGTTTTGTCCGTCAGACGCCAGCGCGGTGACAATGACCTGCACTTCGTTACGCATACCCTTGGGGAATAAGGGGCGCAGCGGGCGGTCGGTCAGGCGCGCGGTCAAGATTGCGCCCTCAGAAGGGCGGCCTTCGCGGCGGAAGAAGGAGCCGGGGATGCGACCCGCGGCATACAGCTTTTCTTCAAATTCCACACTAAGCGGGAAAAAGTCAATGCCTTCGCGCACAGAGCGGGAGCCGGTGGCTGTTGCCAGCAAGACCGATTCGCCCGAGCGCAACGTTACCGAGCCGCCAGCCAGCTTGGCCAGCGTGCCGGTTTCAACCACGATTTCGTGATTACCAATTTTACTTGTGTACTGATATTTCTGTACTTGCATTTGAGTCCTTAACCTTAATAAGGCGGGTAAATTATGGGGCCAGCGAGCAGCGGCCAGCCTGTCCTGGAATATCCCACCCCATCAGGATCAAGTCAGTCTCTCGTCGTCGTACGCGAATGCACCCGCGGCGATAGATCATCGCGGCGGGCGCCGGCCCTCCCGTGGGTCTCAGGGACTGGGGAGTGGAGCCGCGTGGAGGTCACGCG
>JBAQWV010000007.1:0-14273 GCA_049299095.1 Anaerolineae bacterium
CAGCGCATCCGTGTAGGTGCTGATAGAAGCGACCGGATACGCCCCCTTCAGGGTAGCTGTGATCTGCCAGCCGGCCAAGCCGACGAGTTGCCCCTTGTACGGCGGCACCCAGGCTCGGAAGTACTTGGTGCCGCGGATGGTGATGTGCCCTGCCACCTCCAGATTTTCCAGCGTTACCGAGTAGGGATTGCAATCCTTGATCAGCAGCGTGTAAGGATTGGGCGTCAGGGCTTGCCAGCCTGACTGTACCGTTTCCTTGACTTGATACACGCCGGGCTGAAGGTTGCCGAAGTAAACCTTGCCCATGCCGTCTGTCACCTTCGTGATCGGTGCCATCGCACCATCCACACGACTGAGCGTGATGCTCCAGCCATACAGCGGCCCGAGGTACTCCCGCTGGCCCTTGGCGTTCGTCCCATAACCGATCTTTTGCACGGTTAGGTTAGCGTAGCAAACCGGCTCCAGGTT
This sequence comes from Anaerolineae bacterium, assembly GCA_049299095.1. Taxonomy (GTDB): domain Bacteria; phylum Chloroflexota; class Anaerolineae; order JAAEKA01; family JAAEKA01; genus JAAEKA01. Next base: position 469 of record JBAQWV010000007.1, read on the forward strand.
CTTAAAGATCACGGGATCCAGAGCGCCGCCGCCGCCATAATACGGCAGATTGATGGTTACTTCCGGCGGGGTGATAGGGGTCCAGCCACTCTTCAACGTTTCTTTGATCGTCCATTTCCCCGGCGTCAGGTGCAACACCACCGAACCGGCGCTGTCCGTCTGACCTGTCTGCTTGACAGCCCACGGGTCGCCCTGCGGCGTAGCCGTCACACTCCAGCCCTGGCCCTTCGAAACCGTACCGTCGCGATGTTCTTCCCACTTCAACACCGTGACATGATACCAACGGCGAATCTTGAACAGGACATCGTAGCACCCCTTGCGTTCCGGCAGCAACGTCCAGCCGGTTTCAGCCGTGCCGCCCTTGTCAGCCAGCGGCACAATGCCGTCCCAGTCTTCGGGCAGATCAATCGAGAAGTTGTAGACCAAACCGGCAGTCAGTCCTTCAAAACGATACTTGCCATCTGCGCCGATGGCTACATTCTCAGTCTCGAACTCGCCTGCCTTGGCTGCTTCCAGCGATTCCGCCGTCATGATGTTCACCATCAGCGGCGGATCGAACTTCGTGCCATCCACCGGATCTTCGCGGTGATTGATGACATACCCGCTCACGCAGATGGTCGGAGCAGGCTTGGTCGGCTCCTCGCCACTGGCAAATGCAGCGGTCGTTGTTGTCAACATCAGCGCCAACAAGGCAACGGCTGCCAGCAGCGCGGTGAATTTCCCACGCGTAGTCATACACTGATACATTTCCATTTCTCCTTGGTCATTCATTCGAATACAATCAATTAAGTCCAACATCAAAATTTATTCTAAGCCAGCCCCGTGCTGGCTCTCCACGGGATCGCTACTCCCATCAAGCGCAACCTCCTGCCTTCCTTCCTCACAACCGGTACGCCTTTCATATCCTTATAAACATAAACCATCAATCTCAACCTGTGACCGGCTTGTCCTGACATGACTTGCTGTAGTGATAAACGAGTAATCACAGAGTTTTTGCCTGTCTGAAACAAAAAAAATCGAGCTTTTCGCTCGATTTTCGTTCTGTTGGCACTTCGGATCGTTAAAGTGCGTGCTGCGGGTCGGCCAGAAAGACATCCAACGCCTGGATCGCCCGCTCCGCGTAGGCTTGATAACGATCGCCTTTGTTGCGCACGGCCTCAGCCAGCGGCGGCAGCAAGCCGAAATTGGCCTTCATCGGCTGGAAATAGCGCGGTTCAGCCGACGTGATATAAGTGAACAGTGCGCCCATCATCGTTTCCGCAGGCAGCACCAGCGGCGCTTCCCCGCGCGCCAGCCGCGCCGCGTTGATGCCAGCCCACAACCCGCCCGCGGCCGAGCCAACATACCCTTCCGTGCCGGTGATCTGCCCGGCAAAGAACAAATCCGCGCGCGCCCGCGCCTGCAACGTCGGTTGCAGCACCAGTGGCGAATTGAGGAATGTGTTGCGGTGCATCTGCCCCAGCCGCACGAACTCTGCCTGTTCCAGCCCCGGAATCATGCGCAAGATACGCTGCTGCTCCGGCCATTTGATGTTGGTCTGAAAGCCAACGATATTGTACAGCGTGCCTGCCTGATTGTCCTGTCGCAACTGCACCACGGCATACGGGCGCCGTCCTGTACGCGGGTCGCGCAGCCCCACCGGACGCATCGGCCCAAAGGCCAATGCATCCAGGCTGCGCCCAGCCAGCACTTCAATCGGCAAGCACCCTTCAAAAAAGCGCTCGGCCTCTGGATCAGTCTCAAACGAGCGCAACTCAATGCGCTCGGCCGCGCGCACTGCATCTACAAACGCTTCATACTGGGAGCGATCCAGCGGGCAGTTGATGTAGTCGCCCTCAGACTCGCCGCTGTCACGGTCGTAGCGGCTTTGTCGCCAGGCAGGCGGCATGGCAACGCTGTCCATGCTGACAATCGGAGCCAGCGCGTCATAGAAATAGAGGTGTGTCTGTCCCGCAAACTGCCCAATACGCGCAGCAAGGCTATACGAAGTGAGCGGCCCTGTTGCCAAAACCGTCAATCCCGCGGGCAATTCGGTCACTTCCTCGCGGCGCACCGTAATGCGCGGATGTGCGGAAACCGCCGTAGTGACTGCTGCCGCAAAGCCGTCCCGATCCACGGCCAGCGCCCCGCCTGCGGGCAACGCCTGCGCGTCTGCGCACGCGATGATCAGCGAGTTCAGTCGGCGCATCTCCGCCTTGAGCAGGCCCAGCGCACGATCTAGTCGCGTCGAACCGAGGCTGTTGCTGCACACCAACTCGGCGAACTGGTCTGTGGCGTGCGCAGGGGTCTGCTGCACCGGGCGCATCTCGTACAGCGTTACGTCCAGGCCGCGCTGCGCGGCCTGCCAGGCGGCTTCACAACCCGCCAGCCCCGCGCCTACAACAGTGAGATGCGTCATGCAACGCCCTGCCCGTGCGGCTCCGGCCCTATCACAGACAAAAATGGAGCGAGCAAGTCCGCGGTAATCGGGCCTTCGCGCAGGATACGCGCGGGTGACTGCGTCAAGTCCAACACGGTAGACGGCACGCCGCCGGGGCAAGCGCCATCGTCCAGCACCACATCAATGCGGCCTGCCAACTGGGCCAGCACATCCTGCGCAGTCAGCAGGCTGCCCTGAGCAGACAAATTGGCGCTGGTCACCGCCAAAGGCTGGCCGGCCAGCTCGATCAGATGGAGCGCGACGCGGTGGGCAGGAATCCGCACAGCCACCGTACCAGTTCCTGCCGTGACCACATCCGGTACTTGGGGGCCGCAGGGCACCACCAGCGTCAACGGCCCCGGCCAAAAACGCTGGGCCAGCGCGTGCAACTGATCGGTCAGTTCCACCCCCAGCAGCCAAAGCTGTTGCATGTTGGCGATCAAAACGGGAATCGCCCGCTCCAATGACCGCTCTTTGGCTTCGTACAAACGGGCCACGCTGGCCGCGTTCCACACCAGCGCGCCGAGGCCATAGACAGTGTCTGTGGGGAAAGCAGCGATGCCGTTGTTATGCAGCAACCGGGCCGCCCGGCGTACATCCACCACCGACCGCCCATCCAGCAATTCTGTTTGAAGTATTGTCTCGTTCATAACTGGTTCCCTGTCGGGGAGGCTACATTTGAATGCGCACAATGCGTTCGCGAAAGGCGTAATCGGTTAAAACTTCGATCAGGGCGTGCGGAAAGGCAATGCGCGCGGCTTCCGCCACTGCGCTGCCCTGGCTGGCTCCCACTTCAAGCAGCACCACCCCGTTAGGATTAAGATAGTTTGGCGCTTGTAGCAGCAGATTGCGGATAAAATCCAGCCCATCCGCGCCGCCCAGCAATGCTTGCGTCGGCTCGTAGTCGGTGATGCCGGATGCCAGATCGTCCCATTCGTAGGCAGCGATGTAAGGCAAGTTGGCCGCGATAATGTCCACCGCTTCCGGCAGCGGATTGAGCAGGCTGCCTTGCAGGAACTGAATGCGATCCATTAAGCCGTGCCGCTGGGCATTGGAGATCGCGACCGCCAGCGCGTCCGGCGAAATATCCACGGCGTAGACGCGCGTCGTATCGGTGTTGGCAGCCACGGCCACGCTGATCGCGCCGCTGCCCGTGCCGATGTCGGCCAGCGTGGGGGCCTGGCCGCCGCGTTCCTCGTCGTACTGCAACACCACGTCGAGGATCATGTCTACGAGCAGCTCGGTTTCAGGCCGCGGGATCAACACGCGCGGATCCACATAAAAATCGAGGCCGTAAAAGGCCTTTTCACCCACAAGATACGCGACAGGTTCCTGCTGAAAGCGCCGTACCACCAACCGCTCAAAGCGCGTGCGCTCTTCTTCGGTTAAAAGCTGTTCAGGATGTGCGTAAAGCTGCGCCCGCGACCAGCCCAGCACGTGGCCGAGCATGACTTCGCTGTCCAGCTTGGGCGTGTCGACGCGGGCGCTGGTTAGGCGTTGTGTGGCAGCCACCAGCGCCAACCCAACGGTGGCATCGGTAGCGAGTTGCCAACGAAATGTTTGTAGCGGTGCGGCCATGCTGGCAACATCCTGCGCTTTCGATTGATTTGATCCGTTCACCGCGGCCCAACCTTTACTCTGTTCGGGCTTTGTGCGCACCAGGGCGACATCCGAATTCGGTTTCCACTCATTTTTGCCACCCAGCTTAGGCGGCTTCCGTTTCACTGAGACGAGCGAGCTTCTCCGCCTGTTCCGCAGCCATTAATTCATCCACCAGTTCGTCCATATCGCCTTCGAGCACACGATCTAATTTATGCAATGTCAAACCGATGCGGTGATCGGTCACGCGGTTTTGTGGGAAGTTATAGGTGCGGACCTTTTCGCTCCGTTCACCCGACCCAACCTGGCTGCGGCGCGCTTCGGTCTGCTCCTCCATCTGGCGTTCCATCTCCACCGCATACAAGCGGGCGCGCAGAATTTGCATAGCGCGGGCACGGTTCTGCAACTGCGACTTTTCGTCCTGACAAGAGACTACCATGCCGGTGGGAATGTGCGTCACGCGCACCGCCGAGTCGGTGGTGTTGACACTCTGACCGCCAGGGCCACCCGCGCGAAATACATCAATACGCACGTCGTTGGGGCTGATCTCAACTTCGACTTCGCTCATCTCCGGCAGCACGGCCACAGTGGCGGTGGAAGTGTGGATGCGTCCCTGTGATTCGGTGACGGGCACGCGCTGCACGCGATGCACGCCGCTCTCGTGCTTCAGCCGCGAGTAAGCGCCCTGGCCGCGCACAGAAAAGATCACTTCCTTGTAGCCGCCGACACCAGTTTCGTGCTGGCTGAGCAAGTCCACCTTATAGCGCTGTGCTTCCGACCAGCGGGCGTACATGCGGAACAAGTCCGCCGCGAACAGGCCCGCTTCGTCGCCGCCCGCACCCGCGCGAATCTCCACGATCACGTTTTTATCGTCGGCCGGGTCCGAAGGCAGCAACAACAGTTGCAGGCTGCGCTGTAAGTTCTCGACCTCTTCTTCCAGGCGAATCACTTCGTCGCGCGCCAGCTCGGCCAGCTCCGGGTCTTCGTCAGCTTCGGCCAGCAGCCCGCGTGCATCCACCAATTGGCTTTGGGCGGTCTGGTAACGGCGATAAATATCTACCAGCTCTTCCAGTTCCGAACGTTCCTTAGCCAGCCGCGTCATCTGTTCATAATCGGTAGACAGGGCGGGGTCAGCCATCAAGTCGCCGATTTCGTTATAGCGTTTTTCGACATTAATCAGGTTTTCAAACATAGTACTCTCGTCAACGAGGGTTGCTCACAGCTCGACACTGCTTTTGCACGCAAAAATTGAGCGGCTGCCAGACTGCGGGCACCCGCTTGCCAAAATTATACCACGATTCATGCGAAATGGGGAATACGAAAAAACGGCGTTGAAGGATGAAATTCGTGCTATCTGCGGAGTTCGCATCCCTGAACGGCGAACCAGTGGCGTCTGCGCCGCCTGCACGCAGCGCAGGCCCTCATGGCCGCGCAGCCCGCGTCTACGGCTGCACCGTTGCCGGAGGCGCAACGGCCATACGGCGGATCAAGTCGGCCTGCTGCACGCGCGCGAAGGCAGTTGTAGTGGCGTCGCCGGCGGCGTCCGCCAGCGCGCCCCCCTGTTCATACGCCTGCAAGGCTTCCTGCTGCTGGCCCAGCGCATCCAATGCCATGCCCAGCAAGACATACGAGCGGGCATGAGCTGGGTCCAGCGTGACCGCCTGTTGCAGATCGTCCCGTGCGGGCGCGGCCAGATTGGCGCGCAGGTAGGCCGTGCCGCGCGTATCGAGGAAATTCACGTCATCGCTCAACAAGACACGCGCCCGCTGCCAGGCTGTTTCCGCCGCGGCAGCATCGCCCATCTTCTGCGCCACCACGCCGTATAACGCCCACACATAGGCATCGTTCGGCGCAGCGGTTATCGCTTCGGTCAGCGGAGGATATGCGGCAGCAAAATCGCCCTCGGTCAAGGCTGCCTCGGCCTGTGCGGTCAGACGCACTGCCGCACGGGCCGCAGGATCCACGGGAAAAAGCCGTTGCAGCACAAACGCGGACGCGGCGATAACCAGCAGCGCCAGCACAGCCAGCCCTGCCCCGCTCAGCAGGCGTCGTCGCCGTTGCTCGGCCAGGTGCTGATCAAGATTCCACCACCAGCGTTCCGGCGTTGGCTGAACCGCCCGCCGGGCTTCTACCAATCCTGCGTGGCCGCCCCAGGCTTTCAGCACCGCGCGGCCACGCTGCAATAGCCGCTCCTGCAAGCCTTGCCAGCGCGCCAGCTCCGCGCGCGCATTTATGCCTGTAGCAGCAACATCGGGCAACTGCGCAGCAATCGCATCCAGCCAGCCAAACAGCTCGGCCGCACCTGCGGCATCGTCTAATGTCACGAGCCGGTCTTCGCTGCGCGCCAGCAGATTGCGCAATTCATCTGCAGAGGTGATTGGTTCTGTAGGTTGGGCGATTGCCATCATTCCTCCAGCGGTTCTGTTAAATCGAGAGGTTGCGAGGTGGCCAACGCGTCCAGATAAATTTCACCGAACAGCGCATGTTGATAGGCGCGCAACCGGCCACGCTTGACCATCTCCAGCACAGCCCACAGGCTGACGACGATTTCGACGCGCCCGCCCTTCTTGCCAACCACCTGATGAAAGGGGATTTGCTCGCCCTGCATCAGCAGGTGTTCGATCCATTCAATCTTTTCCCGCACTGTCACCTTACGCAGCGTCACCACGGTACCTGCGGGCTGCGTTTCCTCTTCCTGCTCCAGCACGCGCTGCAACGCGGCAATCAGATCGTCCAGGCTAATCGCTTCCCAGTCCAGGCGCGTTTCCATTGCTGGCGGCGGCGCGACGCGCACGTACGCGTGCCGCCCTTCATTCTCCCACTCGCGCAGATGTCCGGCGGCCTGCTTGAACTTCTTATATTCGCGCAGACGGCGCGCCAGCAGCTCGGCCGGGTCTTCCTCGTCTTCGTCTTGAACCACGGCTGGCCGCGGCAACAGCAGCCGCGATTTGATCAGCAGCAGCTTGGAGGCGACCACCAGGAAGTCGGCGATCACATCCGCGCGCACTTCTTCCATCGTCTTGATGTGCGCGATGAACTGGTCTGCGACCAAAGCCAGCGAAATCGCTGTTATGTCAAGCTCATTTTTTTGGATCAGGTGTAGCAACAGATCCAGCGGGCCTTCAAACAGCGGCAAGCGCACCTGGTAGCTGTCGGAAACGAACGGTGTATCGGTGGTGGGGGATGAAAACAAAGTCAACGCAGCACGGGTCTCTTCCTGGTAAAGTCAGCGTTCCACCGCGGGAACCGCGGCATTATACCCGCTTTCCTGCGATCCGTCACGCGGGCAGGCACGCGCAAGCCACTTGCAGAATTTTACGAGGTGTGCTATATTTGCGGCGGAATACCCTGCTGTGTACGTGATGTCCTTATCAACGTTTTGAGCCAACACTAGTCCGAAGGGTTGCGATAGTTTGTCGGCAGACACAATAGCCCCTGGTTTCCAGGACTGGCAAGGTGAACCCCGGCGATAGGTAACCCACCTGCGCAAGCAGGTTCAAAACCCGATGACACACGGCACGGCGGGGAACCTTGATTATCGAGGCCATCGGTATCCGCCGATGGCTTTTGTTTGAAGGAAAGGACGGAATTCGCTTCATGCTGCGTGAACGAGTAGCCAGCGATATTTATGTCTTCCGCAGTGAAATGTACCTGCAAGTAACTGCGGGCGTCATTGTCACCGAGGAAGGCGCCGTCATCGTAGATACGCTCCCCTTCCCCCAGGAAAGCGCCAAGCTGCGTGAATTTGCCTTACGCCGTTGCCCGCAGGGGATCCGCTACGTGATCGTGACCCACGCCCACGCGGATCATAGCCACGGCAGTTTTCTCTTCAACGGCGCGCAGATCGTCAGTCATCGCCGCGCCCGCGAATATTTGCTCAAATATGGCGAGCAAAACTTGGCGCAGGCAAAAAACCAAACCCCGGAACTAAACAACGTACAGTTGCGCCTGCCCGACATCACCTTCGATAACATGCTAATCCTGCGGCTAGGCGGCAAGACGATCACCTTGCGTCATTCGCCCGGCCACAGCCCAGACGTGATCACCGTGCGCGTCAAGGAAGACAAAGTCCTCTTTGCCAGCGATACCATCATGCCTGTGCCATACATGGACTTTGTCGTAGGCGGCAACATAGATGACCTGCGCCGCTCGTTGCGCGGCATCGAAATCTCCGGTTTAGAGAACGTCATCCAAGGCCACGGCGAAGTGCTGCTGCGCGGTGAAATCCGCAACACCATCACTTCCAGCCTGAAATACCTCGACTGCATCGAGCAGACGGTGGACAATGCAATCCGCAACAAAACGCCGCTGGAAACGCTGCTCAACGCCAACATCGAACAATGCGGGCGCTCGCGCATCCCGCTCAACGGCATGGTGCAGCGACTGCATCGGGCCAACCTATTCTACCTGTACCAACTCAAGACCGGGCATCATGTAGCACGTCACGCGTAAGCCAACCGGAACCCAGGCTCCTTGACCAGCCCGCTGGTGCATGTTATACTGATCACAATCGAATAGCTGATACGCAAAACCTTCGGGGCAGGGTGCAGCAGGCTGGAACCAGCCTGCTTATTCCCGACCGACGGTAAGCGCGGCCAGCAGGCTGCGCCAGCCCGTGACCCGCTACGGCGGTGGATCTGGTGAGGGATCATCAAGGCCCAAGTCCAGAGCCGACGGTATAGTCCGGATGAGAGAAGGTTGAGCGCTGTGTCTGAACGCGTTCGCGCGCTCGGTATCAGTTTGTCCTGTGCAGCGCATCTCTCGTGTTCGTCCCCGCGGTTCGGCCATTTCCCGCGGGGATTTTTGCGCCAACCGCTCGACCAGCACGCGGGCCTTGCTGCGCCTGCAATTAAACACGCCCTTGCCCCGACGTGGTGAACAACCCTGCCGGGGCTTTCTTTTTCTGGCTATGGCATCTGATCCATCATCAAATGAACGTGCCCTCAAGCGCACCCCACACCTGTGGCACAGCGAATGGCTGCTGACCCCGCTGGTGGCGCTGGCCGCGCTGCTGGCCTGGGAAGGGCTGGTGCGCTGGCGTTCCTATCCAACTTTCATCCTGCCCGCGCCCGCAGTGGTGGCCCGCCGCTTTTGGCAAGTTGCCAGCGACGGGTCACTCTGGTTCCACACGCAGATCACCCTGCTGGAAATCTTCACCGGTATGGCACTGGGCCTGGGCGCGGCGCTGACGCTCGGCTATCTGCTGGCAAAATCACGCCGGCTGGAGCGGCTGTTGTCACCCTACCTCGTCGCGTCGCAGGCCATTCCGATTATCGCGCTCGCGCCGCTGCTGATGATCTGGATCCAGTCGCCCTGGCTGAGTAAAGTCCTGATCGTGGCACTCACGATCTTTTTCGCCGCGCTGATCAATACCATCGTCGGTATCCGCTCGGTGCAGCCCGACCTGCTGGCCCTGATGCACTCGCTGCAAGCCACCCGCTGGCAAATCCTCACCAAACTGGAAATCCCCGCGGCCATGCCGGTGCTGCTGGGCGGCCTCAAGATCGGTGTAACCCTGGCCGTCATCGGCGCGGTGGTGGCAGAATTTGTCGGCGCCGACCGCGGCCTCGGCTATCTGATCAACCTGGCGCGCGGGGTTCTCGACACACCTTTGTTATTCGTTGCGCTGTTCACGCTGGTGGCAATTGCCGTGGCCTTATACGCTGCGGTAACCCTGCTGGAACACCTGGTGCTGGCCTGGCAGCGCATTCAATAAACAAATCAAAACTTCGGAGGTAGTATGTTGAAAGTTTCATCGTTAGCAAGTACCTTGCTGGTGCTGCTGATACTGCTGGCGAGCTGCATTGCACCCGCCAGCCCCATCACCCCGGCGCCCGCGGCATCCGACCCCACCCAGCCTGCCGCGCTGACGCCCGTTACCATCGGCCTGGGCTATATTCCCAGCGTGCAGTTTGCCCCCTTCTATGTGGCGCGCGAAAAGGGCTTCTTCGCCGAGCAAGGGCTGGACATAACTTATCAGCACGGCAACGAGACCGATTTCCTGCAACTGATCGGCGTCAACAAAATGCAATTCGCAGTGGCAGGCGGCGATCAAGTGATCCTCGGCCGCGCCCAGGAACTCCCGCTAACCTATGTCGCGGCTTGGTATCATCAATTCCCCGTGGTCGTGATGTCGCTCAAGGACAAAGGGTTGGACAGCGTTGCCAAACTACAAGGCCAGCGGGTCGGCATCCCTGGCCTGTACGGAGCCAGCCTGGTCGCCTGGAAGGCACTCACCGCCGTGGGCGGCCTCGACGAAAGCAAGGTAACGCTGGAAACAATCGGCTTCACACAGGCCGCGGCCGTGTCCGAAGGCCGTGTCGACGCCGCACTCGACTATGCCACCAACGGGCCAGTGCAGTTGCGGCTGGCTGGTCAAGAGGTTAACGTGATCCCCGTGTCCGATCTCATCAACCTGCCCGGCAATGGCCTGGTCACCAACGAACAAACTGTCACCGGCAACGCTGATTTGGTGCAGCGGGTGACCAACGCGCTGCTGGCCGGCATCCGCTACACCCTCGACAATCCCGACGAAGCCTTCACCATCAGCTTGCAAGCTGTGCCGGAAGCGGGCGGCGACAACGAAGCAGCCAATCGCGCGATTTTCGACGCGTCCCTGCCCCTGTGGCAGGCCGATGCCGCCGCGCTGGGTCGCAGCGACATCGGCGCATGGCAGCAGGCCGCGGACTTCATGCTGAAAACCGGCCTGATAAACAGTGCGGTCAAGGTGGACGGCATCGTGACCAACCAGTTCGTCGAAGCTGCACCCTGACGATGTGTGCCCAACTCCTCGGCGGCCTGACCCAGCCCGATCGCCGCATTCTGGCCTACGATGTGCCTCTGCTGGTGGTGGATCAAGTTGAACGTCACTACGAGCAGGGCAGCACAGGCGCGGCCACGCACGCCCTCGCCAGCACCTCGTTCGAGGTGAACAGCGGTGAATTTGTGTGTGTGGTGGGGCCGTCAGGCTGTGGCAAAACGACCTTGCTGCGCATTCTGGGCGGACTGTTGCAGCCGACCAGTGGCGAAGTCTTTCTCAAGGGCGAAGCGCTCACCGGCCCGCGGCCAGAGATTGGCTATGTATTTCAGCACGCCAATTTAATGCCGTGGCGCACAGTGCTGCGCAATGTCGGGCTGCCGCTGGAGCTGGAAAGCCGGCCTGCTGCGGAAATCGAACGTCGCGTGCGGGCCGTGCTGGCGTTGGTGGGTCTGCAAGGTTCCGAGCAGGCCTACCCGCGCCAGCTTTCCGGCGGCATGGCCCAGCGCGCAGCCTTGGCGCGCACCCTGATCCACGAGCCAGAGCTGCTGTTGCTGGACGAGCCGTTCGGCGCGCTGGACGCGATCACGCGTGAGCGGATGAACCTGGAACTGCTCAACACGCGGCAAGCCTACGACTACACCGCGGTAATGGTCACGCACAGCATCCCGGAAGCGGTATTCCTGGCCGACGAAGTACTTGTACTGAGCCAGCGACCAGGGCGCATCGTGGCGCGCATCCCCGTGCCGCTGCCCTATCCGCGCACGCTAGACTTGATGGGTACCCCCGAATTCGCCAGCCTTTCGCGGGCCGTGCGCCGCGCCATCGCCCCGAATTGACAAATTACTTGGCGACAAAACGCACAAATCGCTTGCTTCAAAGCGCGATTATGTGTACAATTCACACGCTGCGTCCGTTGGGCGGTTTGCGCGCAGCAGATAACAACCATGACTGAACGCCTTTACTTCACCGACGCCACCCTGCGCGCCTTCACAGCACAGGTGACGGCCACGCGCTTGCTGGATGGACAGCCGGCGGTCGCGCTGGATCGCACCGCCTTTTACCCGACCGGCGGCGGCCAGCCACACGACACCGGCGCGTTAAACAGCAGCGCGGTGCTGGATGTACGCAGCGACGCGGGCGAGGTCTGGCATCTGCTGGCCGCGCCGCTGGCCGTCGGGGCAGTTGTGCAGGGCGAGCTAAATTGGCCGCGCCGCCGCGACCACATGCAAAATCACACCGGCCAGCATATCCTGACTGGCGCGTTTCTCGCCACCGCCCACGCCGCGACCGTGGCTTGGCATCTCAGCGAAGGCAGCGTCACCATTGACCTGGATCAAGCGAGCCTCAGCGACAGCCAACTGGCCGACGCGGAACAGCTCGCCAATGCCATCGTCGAGCAAGATTTGCCCGTGCAGGCACGCTTCATCAGCCTGGACGAACTGCCCAGCCTGCACCTGCGCAAGCAACCAGACGTGGATGGCCCGCTGCGCATCGTGGAGATCGGCGATTTCGACCGCGTGGCCTGTGGCGGCACACACGTTCCCAGCACGGCACACGTTGGGCTGATCAAGCTGCTGCGCACCGAGCGACGAGGTGTGGAAACGCGTGTGCATTTCGCGTGTGGTCAGCGGGCACGCGCCGATTACACCGCCAAGCATCAGTTAACGCGCGACCTGGCCGCCCGACTGACCTGTGGCCTTGAGGAGTTGCCACAAGCCATCGAACGCTTGCAGCAGCAGGCCAGCACCCATTTCAAGGCGCTGCGCAGCGTGCAGGCCGAGCTGGTCACGGCTGAAGCCAAGCGCTTGGCTGTGGCCGCGCCCGACAAGCGGATTGTGGCCGAATATCCCGCGTGGGAGGGCGAGCAGTTGAAGCAACTGGCGCTGACTCTGCGCGACGATCCGGCGCTGACAGTGGCGTTGGCGGGCGCGGGCAATCAGCTCCTGCTGGCGCGCGGCGTGGCGGCCACACTCGACTGCGGACAAGCCCTGCGCAGCGTCCTTGCCGCGGTGGGTGGCCGTGGCGGTGGCCGCCCGGACTTCGCCCAGGGCGCAGCGCCGACCTGGGAAGCTGCACAGCAAGCCTTGCACCTATTGGCTGTTCAGCTATAAACAGGATTTATGCCGTTGGTGTCATTTCGAGGAGTATAACGACGAGAAATCCCTGTTTCTGAACATAACCTGCGGTTCCTCCGGCGCACGGGCATTCCTCGGCCCTGGTGGACCGCAGAATGACAAACAGGCTCACGGCGTAAGCTCTAAATTCGTTGTTTTCCCGGCCTGCACCGCAGCCGGTTGATTCTAGTCACGGAACGAGAACCATCATGCAAGAGATCGCTTCAGGCGTCTATGTCCATCTGGACTTTCGCGGCAGCAACGTTGGGTTGATCGAGACTTCCGAGGGCAATATCCTCGTGGACACCCCGCTGATCCCGTCCGACAACCAACGCTGGCTCAGCTACATTCGCCAGGTGACCAACAACAAACCGATCTTGTACGTGATCAACACCGATCACCACCGCGGGCACGTACTGGGCAACCAGTTTTACAATGCACCGGTGATTGCGCACGATCTGGCATGGAAGAACATGCGCGGCTACGGCGCGAATTTCTGTCAGCGCGTGGTCGATTCGTTCAAGCGCGAGCCAAAAATCCAAGCGGAGTTCGCCAACCTGGAGATCGTACGCCCCACGATCACCTTCGACTCGCGGCTGGACTTAGAGTACGGCGGGCGCACGGTGCGGCTGATCCATGTCGGCGGGCACACGGAAGCAACGATTCTGATCTGGCTGCCCAACGAAAAGGTGCTGTTTGCCGGTGACACTGTCTGGAGCGACCAGCATCCCTACATGGCCCAGGCCAACAGCAAGCAATGGCTGGAGGCGCTCAGCTACATCCGCAAGCTGCATCCATCCACGATTGTGCCCGGCCACGGCCAGTTGACCAACATCGAAGCCACCGGCCCGCTGTCGGAATACATCCGTTATGTGCGGCGGCAGGTACGGGTGCGTATCCGCCGCGGCTATAC
>JBAQWV010000008.1:0-1784 GCA_049299095.1 Anaerolineae bacterium
GATCATGCCGACGCCACCGATGCACGCGGTTAGAATGGCGGGGCTCATTGGGCCTCCTGCCGTTGGGTGTCTAATGGCGACGGGCGGAACCGCTTGTTAATCCTTGCGCGGCCGTCGGGAAGAAAGACGGCTTCGCCGTCGCCTATCAGCCGTTGCACGCGCTGGATAGAAGCGCAAGTAAAGCCGCGATATCTCCTCGATGTTTCGCCGTCAGAGGCGCGCGGATCATAGCGACTGATAGAAACACTGTTGCGCTCGTCATTCCAGCAGTAAAAGGCGATAGAGTAAATCGGCGTTCTCTTGCTCATAGTGCCTCCATTCGTTGCGCGGCGTAGTGCCGGGCGGCCTGCTCCAGCCGGGCGGCGCGTTCGGGGCGCATCCCGTAACCGCGCCGCAAGAACCGCTCGCGTATCTGTTGCGGCGTGCGGCCGTTGCGGATAGCCGCCTCTACAGCGCGGGCGTAGACGGGGCTATCATTCCAGAGCCATTCGTAGCTTTCCGCGTCTTGCGCGGCATCCACTTCGGGAATTGCGTCGTCAATGTAGATGGTCATGGTCATCACTCCTTGCGCCGTTGCCGTTGGCATGGGCGCGGTTCACTCCGTTACTGGTAACAGCCGGGCCGGGGCGCCGGCTATCCACTGCCGCGCCTGCTCTGCCTCGGCTGGGTCGATCTCGAAGCCGATAAAGCGGCGGCCCAATTCGACCGCCATACGGCCGGTTGTGCCGACGCCCGCGCAGAAGTCCAGTACCAGGTCGCCGGGGCGGGTGTACTGGGCAATGAACCGGCGCGGCAATTCCAGCGGGAAGGACACGCCCCGCGCCCGCGGCCGTTGGCCGTCACTGGCATGGGTGGCAAGGCTAAGGACGTTCGTTTGCCGCGCCCCGTCGCCGTTCGGCTCTTTCGTGCGCCCGTAGCCGATGCGGGCCGCGCCGCTGCTGCTGATGCTCTTGGTGGCGTAGGGCTTGCGCTGAGGATTGAACGTCACGTCGCCGGGGCGGTCGGCATTGGTGTAAGCGTAGACGACTTCGTAGCCGGGCGCGTCGGCATAGGCCAGCGGGCCGTTTTGCGCGCCGTTTGTCTTGTGCCAAATGTAGGTGTCATGGCAGCGCAGCCCGGCCGCCTCCAGGATGTCGGGCACGGCGGTAAAGAGGCGGGTATCAAACCAGCCTGCCCCCGTGCGCTTGAATGTCACGTCGAGGACAACGACGGCCGCCGGGGCCAGCCTGGGCAGCAGCGCGGCGGTGATAGCGTCTAGCCACTCTAGCCACTCCTCCACCGTCTGCCCGTTGCCCATCTGGCCGGGGTAGGGCGGCGACGTGACAACGAGGTTTACCGCGCCGCTATCAAGCGACGGGATAAGCCGCAATGCGTCGCCCGTCTCTATGCGCCAGTCGTTCACGGCAGATTCACCCCCAACGCCTCAGCGCACTGCCTGAGGTCGCCCAACTGCCGGCGCACGGCGTAGAGCGCGGCGTCGTCTAGCGTGCCTAACGCCAGCATGGCGCGCTGGGCGGCGATGTAGGCCACAAGACGCAATAGCCCGGCCTCAGCCGCGCCCGCGTCGTTGAGCGCGGCGTAGCGCAGGGCGCGGCGGCGTTCGGCCGCCAGCCCGGCTATGTCGGCGTGATAGGTCGGTCGTTGCTCAGTCATGGTACTCTCCGTTGTCTGTCTCTACGTCCAGCTTGTCGGCCGCGCGCTTGGCCCAAACGACAATAGGCGTCGCCACAATCACGCCGACGGCAATCAGGCCGCCGACGTAGGCGATGATTCTTAGAATCTCT
>JBAQWV010000009.1:0-27322 GCA_049299095.1 Anaerolineae bacterium
CCCTCCAACTGAATACGCACTCCTCCCTGGCAAACCAGGACGATTTTGCTTGCCCATGTCTGGATCTATACTCGTTCAATTTGTAAAGCTACTTACCCACCATAATCACGGCTTTTGAACCATGCCCAACTGCGCAAATTTTGACAAATAGCGGGGCACCTGCTCCGCTGCTGCCGGAAACCAACGCTTGGTTTCTTTTGACACATCGCTTAAATTTGGCTATACTTCATGGAGTGCATGGGTACACGAAGACGAGGCGGCCTCCCTAACCACAGCAAAGCAGCCCAATTGACCGATCCTCCCACATTTCAGTTTCAATGTTTTGTGGGACGTCTTCCGGTGTAAACCACATCCCGCTAGCGCCGTCCTCACGGACGAGCATAGAGTCACACCAAACAGGAGTGCCGGGGTAAGGCTTGCAGGATCGTTTAGCCCTACGATAGACAAGGATTCGCAGAAGAAAGACGTATTCCTTCTGGTTATGTTGTTTGGGCTGAAACTGGGGATCATTGGTCATTAAGCTGTGTCGCCATGCGCTGTACAGGTATGTCAGAAGCATTGGCCGGCCTGAAATCTCCAAACGAACAATTGCAACGATGCCGCGACTTGATCGGTACTACGCAATATGGCGTGGTAACGATCTGTTTTGTTATTAGGGCCTTATGCTAGTTCGTTTGGCGTGAATGCCTCCGATGTGGTGTGGAAGGAAGTGCAAACTAACCAACCATTACACCGGAGGATAGACACATGATACACGATTTCGACGATTTTTGCCTATGGATGCACGTGATCATTGATGACATTTGGCAGGAAGTTGTTAGGTTGTTCAAGCGTCCGGGTCCAGAGTCTGAGTGCAGTGATAGTGAATTGATCACCATAGCGATAGTTGGTGAATGCCGAAGATGGGATATGGAAACAGAGTTGCTCAGCAACATGCGGGAGCGTCGCCATCTGTTTCCTGTGATCCCATCGCAGAGCCGCTTCAATCGTCGCCGACGCAACCTCAGCTTGGGCAGCGATTTAATTCGCCGGACAGTTCTGCGCTCCTTGGGTCTGGCGCAAGACTCTCACACGGTGATCGATAGCTTGCCTATCTCAGTCGTGGAATTTCACTTGGTGCCAAGTTGTACCAGTAATTGGGCAGCTCATGGCGTCAACTTTGGCAAAGTGCCGTCCAAGAAGCAAACCATCTTCGGTTACAAACTGCACTTACTTATCTCGGTGGTGGCGTCATCGTGGAATTCGCATTGGCCCCAGCCAATGCTACCGACCTGAAGATCGGATACAAGATGTTGGTTGAGCATACCGACTTAGAAGTGATTGGTGACAAGGCTTACATTAGTGCTGACATAGCCACCGAACTGGCAGAGCGCAATCGCCTCATCCTACGAACCTTGCCGCGTCGCAATCAGAAAGTACAAATGTCGGCAAAAGTTCGCAAGCTGTACAATTCCGTTCGCCAGATCATTGAGACCGTCAATGGTCAGCTGACAGAGCATCTGAACATTGAGATCAATCAGGCGCACACACCTTTGGGGTCTATGTACCGGTCTGCAAACTAAGCTGGCCGCTGATACGTTATGTATCTACACCAACCGTTTGCTTGGCAATCCTGACTACCTACAAATCAAACGGTTGGCCTTTCCCAACTAGCATAAGGCCCTAGTAAAGTTTCAGGATCGCAGTACTTACTTGACGGCGGATAGAGATGGGTTTCATGAGGCTTTTACGACATCCCGATTCGATGTATTTTCAATTGAGCAAACGTCTTGCCTACCATCCTGTTACACAAAATGCGGCAAGCCTGTTGGTAATTAGTGCAGCAAATTATATTTTGCCGCTTATCCTTGTACCATACTTAGCACGTATTCTACAGCCTGCCGGTTGGGGAGAAGTCCTCTTCGCACAGAGTTACGCTATCTTGCTAGCGATTATCGTCGAATACGGGTTTCTTTTTTCTGCTACCAGAGACGTAGCCCGCCAAACCGAATCACCAGGGGCTTTAGCCACAACTGTTAACGCCGTTAATGGGGCAAAAGGCTTACTGTCGCTTGCCGCGACTGCAATTGCAGTAGTCTCATGGGCGGTCATACCCCAGTTCCAACACTCACCAAGCTACTTGGTATTTGCTTGGTTTACAGCAATCTCCCAGGGCTTATATCCAATGTGGTATTTCCAAGGTGTCCTACGGATGCGTCGCCTGGCATTATTGAGTACAATCGCGCGAGCACTTGCAACGGCGCTGACATTCCCACTGGTGCATAGTCCAGCAGATGGATGGTTGGTCTTAGCGTTGCAGGCAGTCGCAACTGGGGTCGCAACTGCTATTGCTATTTACTGGATGTATAAAGATGTACCTTTCCGCTGTCCATTGACTCGTGATGTTTTGCAAGCGTTAGATAGAGGCAAATACATGTTCACTGTCAGCCTTGCTGCCGGAGTCTATGGTCTGGCGAGTAATTTTTTCGTTGGCTTGCTTACTAATCCGGTACAAGTAGGGCTTTATGGTGGTGCAGAAAGAATAAATCGGATTATGACAAATCTATTTGCCATTTTTGGGCAAGCGTTATACCCGTACATATCGCAGACAGTTCACATCGCCCCACGTCGTTTTATCCGGATCATACGCGTTTTATTCCTATGCAGTTCCATTATGGGCATTGCTTTAACAGTGATTACCGTAGTTGCAGCGCCGTGGCTTGTTAAGTCGATTCTTGGCTCTGGATTTGAACCGGCAGTGTTTGTACTACAGATAATGGCTTTGCAGATAACCCTAACAAGCATAAGTCGAATTCTCGGAATCCTCTGGATGCTTCCGCTTGGAATGGATCGTTCTTTCAACTATATTGTTTTGACTGCTTGCATAGTTAACTTGGGTTTAACTGTATTACTAGTTCCAGCATGGCAGGCATTAGGAATGGCTATCGCCTTTGTGCTGACTGAGACATTCGTCACAGGTGCATTGGCTTGGTTTCTTCAGCACTCGGGCTATGCCTTTTGGAGTCGAAACAATAAGCTCCTTCGCGAAGATGGGGCTAAATCCCTTCAAGGGCTATCATAATCGGTACGCCACTAAGGCTCTTAAAATCCGTGGTAAGAAACGGGATTATAGCACATGGAAGCTAGGTATTGGGTATAGTCTAGCAACTATGTAGTTTCAGTGCTAAACTTTGAAAAACTGTTATTGAAGCAGTGGTGTGAATTCATGAGACGATTAACACGTTATATGAGAGACTTCTTTACTATTGTCTTAGTATTAACATGGATGCTTGGATCTGGTCAAACTTTAATTAGCAGTTGGTTGGTAAACCGTGGCAATTTATATCTAGTTTGCGTGTTAATGGATCGCGAAACCTGTGATTCTTCAACTATAGATCAAGCCACGGATATGTTACAACAGGCGTCGTTGATTACTCCATCACGCTCCAACACTTTATATAGTTTGGGCTTGTTATACAAAGATCAGGGCGATTTGCAAACTGCAGTTGAACTATTTTCAAAAGCCGATACCCTGCTCAGTTCATATTACTTAGGCGAGTATTACTATCAACAGGGGAATTCTGATTATGCACTAGAAGAATGGCGAAAAGCTGGAGCAGAGCAAAAATTTTTATCGGACGGCAAACGCGAGTTCGAACGCGGAAACTTCGAATTGGCCTTAAGTAACCTTGAGCTAGCAATAGCGATACAGCCCAATGTGCCGCCATCTTCTTACGAATTATTAACCAGACTCTACCTTAACAAAGGCAGAGTGGAAGATGCAATGGACGCCTGGATTTCCTCATACCCAACAGGTACCCCAAACAGCTTCCAGCAGTTATATTCCCTTGGACAGATCAAACAGATGCAACAAAATTATGCAGAGGCTGATAAAGCCTTTGTCAAGGCTGTTGAATTATTCATTCCCAGCGAAGGAGAATCGCAGCGAGCATCGTTATGTGTTGACATCGGTAACTCATATCGGACTCTTGGCCAGTATACTTTGGCAGACATGTGGTACAAGCGGGCGTTGACGATTTATCCACAAAGCCATTTTATAGTTTTGCTGGCGCAGGGAATCAATTTCCAATACCAGCATAACTACAGCAACGCAACAAACGCTTTTCGTCAGGCAATTTCAATTTCCCCTGATAACGCGACGGCGAGGTATTATCTTGGTGTATCGTACACATGGCAGTGCCAGCAAGAGCAGGCAGCAATTGAATTACAACGAGCTATTGAAATGCAGCCCAATAATGGTTTATTTCATTATGAGTTGGCGCTCGTTTACAACAATCTGGACTTTATTGATTTAGCAAATAAAGAATTTCAATTAGCGAGTAGCTTAGGCTCACTCGCTTCATGGCGAGTGAATTCACTTGTAGAAAGTTGTAAATAATGGTAACTACGCGCCTCAGTGTGTATATTTTTCGGTTGAAATTCGGTTCAATGCTTGTGGATGAGTTCGTTGGTGTGCAACGCTCACTTCCAGCCTGAGTAATTACAATTGTTTAGGAATCGGCATGAATAACTTTAGTCTCGACCCCGTTACCCTAGGACTGGTGCTGATCTTTTTATCTATTATCGCTACTGGGTTTGTGCTTTTCATCCTAAGCCGGTGGCAATGGTATTTTTGCGTGGTCGTCTTGCTGTTTTCCATACTGTTGGGAGGATTTGTTATTAATTTTGCCCCCAAAAGCTACAACCTTTTTTATAGTGATTTCGTCTTGGCTATTGTGTTAGTTGCATCTGTTGCCCGACACATGTCAAATAGGATAAGGCAGAATCATCAATTGCTAGAATGGCCGTCTAAAACAATCCTCTGGGTAGTAATTTGGACTGCGATCTACGTTCTGTTTAGTACTCTTTCATCAATAGTTAACTCGCCCGATTTGCTTCGATCAATTGCTGTATTGAAGCAGGTGGCGCAGGAACCACTGATATTAATAGTAGTTTGGACGCTATTAAGAGGCAATAGAGAGTTTATAGAGAAAACCGTAGAGACTTTACCCATACTAGGTGCATGTATTGCTGTTATAACATTGTATAGCGCTTACGTCAATAGCTTTGGCGATGTGGCTCAAATGCTCGTATGGAATAAGGATTACTATACAAAGAACCTAATCTTCTCATACTTGGGTAGAAGCAATTATCTTTCAGGCTTACTGGCCTTGTTGCTGCCAATTTCTATTGCTGTAGCGCAAATACAAAATGGATTTAGACGGTGGCTGACGTGGATGTGCGTGACTCTATTCATAATAACAATTCTGATAACAAACAGCCGTGGTGCGTTATCAGCACTGATAGCTACAGGTTTTTTACTAACTATCCTAACGCCTTCTTGGTTGACACGTTTCCGGTTGCTACTCATGAGTGTAGTTATCGTTAGTGTTATTTACTTCATTGCTCAACAAACGGTTTATGATAGTCTACAAGACATAGCACACTCTTTTCAGGGGCGACAAGACCTTTGGCGGTTGGGGCTGCAAACTCTTCAGTCGAACCCCCTAATTGGAACTGGTCGCGGCGCCATCTACACGATGGCAGGTGAGGATTTACACAATAATATATTTAAAGCCTTTTTAGAGGCTGGCGTTATAGGAGGACTAGCCTATGTAGGGTTGATAATTACTCTTCTAGTCGGTTTATTCCCGCCGTCGCGTCGATCGGCTGGCGATACAAGGTTGTTGATTATTCATCAAGGAGTGTTTTTTAGTTTCATCGTTGCAATCATTCACTCATTGGGTGAACCTTTGCTTGAAAACGCCCTGTATGATATCATTTTTTGGTCAATTGTCGGAATTGGATATGCCTTGCCAGCTCAGGTAGCATCACCGCATAGCGCACAGTCGGGAAGTTGTATAGAAGTGAGTACACCAACCAGTCAGTCAGATAAATACTTGAGCGATCTGGTTCAGGCGTCCCCCGACTAAGCTTGCGCAACTCTAGCTGACCATAGGAGTGACGCAGTTGGTGTCATTTCGACGAATAGATAGTCTCCTAATTAGAAGTTGTTACCTCTTGAAACCGAGATAGTTGTCAGTAGTTCCTTAACAGTCCAAATACGATCAGTCAATTGACCTGCCATTGCCGGTGTTCGCTGTTGCCAACGGCGTTTGGGGTTGTCAGTGACCGGCAAGCACAAGGTTTTGTGGCAACGAGCCAGGTTGTAGAGTCAATATAGGCCGTGCTTTTGCCCAGTGAGGCCAAGACCTGTTCCTCAACACCATAGATAACCAATGGTGCTAGTGCTAGAGAGAATTCGGCGATGCTGATCTTGTAAGAGACTATTTGAAAAGTGGTAACTGTCGGGCAAGTCGTGGTATGAATCGTCGTTGTGAACCAACGAAACTACCCAAGCGACATGCCCGACAGTCAGTGGAACATTATCCAGGAATTTGTTCCACCGGCGAAATTTGGCGGAAGACCCCGCAGCCTGGATGTGCGGGAAGTGATCAACGGCATCTTGTACGTCGTAGTAGGCGGCATCCAATGGCGAATGCTGCCCAAAGAGTATCCGAAGTGACAGAGTGTCTACTACCACTTTCGAGTGCGCAGCGACAGTGATCCAAGAGAACAGCGCAAGCAGGCTAGGCGTTGTACGGGCGGTAGCCAGATCAGACCACTGGCGTTGCGTTTCGACGCCCAGATGCGTGCGCACTTCTTGGGAGGTGACCTCGATTTGCCACCGCAAAATAAACCAGCTCACAAACTGCGCTCCAGCACAGTTCTGGTCAGTACAGAGCAGCGGGGGCGGATCACGGTCTCTGCTGGGGCCATGAACTAGTATCCAGCGGATGGGTAGGGGCGGCATGCCGGTATGATACCAAACCACCGTGGCTGAGGCGATCTCCATGGTGCGCCTCTGTCCGTCGTACCATGTCAGGGTGATGTCAGACCAGGCTGAAAACCGCCGGCTGATCGCACAAAGGCCTCTCAATGGCCTGATATCCAGCGGCTGCCCGATTAACCGGATCGGTTAATCGGGATAATAAAGGCCGCTTCGTACTTTCAGTCAGATGGTTTCGGCCTCTGGTTCAGACGATGCAAGACTTTCCACACAGTCTCTAGTCGAGTGATAGGATAGAAAATTAACTATGAACGTGACCATAATCGTGGTCAGCTACAACACTTGCAACATCCTGCAACAATGCTTAATGTATTTAGAGGAGTTGACTGACGCTTTTAATGCACAGGTCATCATAGTAGATAACGCATCGTCTGATGGCAGCGCAGAGATGGTGGAGACCTGCTTCCCTCTTTACACGTTGATTCGCAATCAGAAGAATTTGGGATTTGCTTGCGCTAACAACCAAGGTATTCGCTTCGCAAAAGGAGAGTTCATTCTTCTCCTTAATTCAGATGCATTTCTTACAGCAGAAGCCTTACAGGTATTAATTGATTATGCAGTCCAACATAACAAGGTTGGCATTTGCGGCCCGCAATTGATCAACTCCGATGGAACTTGGCAACGTAGTTATGGTTTGATCCCTTCTCCAAGATCGGCAATATTAGACGCGTTAGGCTTCACCTCGCTCCGGCATGTTGTCTTCAAGGCATTATGGAAACTAACTGGAGATTATTGGAGACCCAAGTCGGTCGAATATGTAGATGGAGCGTGTCTGTTGATACGTCGTGCAGTAATTGAGCAGATTGGTGTCTTGGATGAACGTTTCTTTTTCTTTGTAGAGGATGCAGATTTTTGCCACCGTGCTTGGCAGCGCGGCTGGAAAGTAGCTTATGTGCCAAAGAGTCGCGTATTACATCTGCGTGGCCAGAGTTCATCAAAAAAGAACGCTAGTCACAGTCAACAACTTATGCGGCACTCACTGCAGGCTTTCGTTACGGCCCATTATGGCCTGCATGGTTGGAATACATATTGTCACTGGATGCGACGAAATTTCTGGTGGCGTTTTCGACTATGCGCTTTTTTTTCAAGATTTGATTTAACTTCTACAGAAAACTGCGAAAAATATCTCAATACTTATGCTACCTACGAACAATAATAAAGAATCTAATAAGTCTTTGCTCTTTCTTTCATGGGAAAGCCCCTGGCCGCCGCACAGCGGTGCGGCCTTGCGCACATCGGGATTGCTTAGCGAATTGAGCAAAGCATTTAATGTAGAGTTAATAGTACTGACACGACAGCCACTGACTGGGGAACAATCTACTTATCTCAGCCAAATGGCGCACCGCGTTATACAATTACCGTTACGCGATGTTTCGAAAGCTGACAAGATGCGCGCACTATCACGGGTGACTTATTATAACTTGCCTTATCACAGTGCAGTTCTTCAGTTATCTTTATCCAACTTTTCAGCAGTGAGGGAAAGAATTCTCCGATTTCCTGGAATCGTTTTTACTAGTGTCGGTCATTGGGGTACACTTGTAACCGATAGATCTGCCCCCAACTGGATTCTGAATCAATGTGATGCTGATGTAGAGTTCTGGCGTGTTTATGCCACGCAGACCCACTATCCTCCAGCCCGGCTGGCAGCGCGGATCAACTATCGATTTGCACGCAGACATTACCCACAAATCTATACTAACGTCGGGCGCATCATATCGGTCTGCGAGGAAGATCGCCAACACACCCTGGCTCTCGCGCCACAGGCACGAGTGGATATAATAGAAAATGGTGTAGATTGTTCATATTATGTTCCGCGCAGAGGGCCACGTAATGGTCCGCCGCGTCTGTTATTCACAGGTACATCGGCAGCGCGCAATATGACAGCCCTTCACACATTCGTTCGTGATGTTTTCCCTTTGATTCGACAACAAGTCCCTGACGTTGAACTCCTGGTTGGAGGAAACTTCAACGCAAAAGCGCAAGAGGAGTTTGCGAGTGTATCTAATATGCGCTTTTCCGGGCGAGTGGACGATATACGACCGCTGTTCGATCAGAGCGATGTTTTTGTCGCACCATTTGCGGAAGTACACGGCTCCAAGCTGAAGATTGCTGAGGCCATGGCAATGGCCATTCCCATTGTGTCGAGCACTCAAGGAATTCGTGGATTTCCGCTGATCAATGGCCGGTCCGTTTTGATCGCTGACAACGCCTTTGAGTTTGCGACACATACTGTCTCGTTATTGAGAGACCCTGAGCATGGCTTTGTTTTGGGACAAACGGCGCGCGATCTGGCTCTCTCTACTATTGACTGGCAGCCGCTTGGCAAGCGGTTGGTAAAAATCGTCAAGACCAGCCAAGAGCAAATAACGCAAGCACACGAGCAACTCTAGTGAAAGTTTGGATCATTCAAGACGGCGAACCCATCCCCGGTATTGATGAGAATACCCGCGATTGGCGTTCCGCGATATTAGCCAAGGCACTCGTCGCACGGGGACACGAAGTACTGTGGTGGGCTTCCACCTTTGACCACGCGCTCAAACGTTTTCGTTTCGAGACAGCGCGCACAGTCGAATTGCAGCCGGGCCTTCAGGTGCGTTTGTTACACGGGCCTGGATATCGCCATAACAAATCTCCTAAACGTTTTTGGCATCATCGTACTTTGGCTGCTAACTACGCACGCGAGATTACTCACCATCCGCCACCTGATCTTATATTTTGCAGTATCCCAACCCTGGAGTTAGCAGAGCAGTCGGTAGTCTACGGACGCACACGACAAGTACCAGTAGCTGTTGATGTTCGTGACACCTGGCCCGACCTATACCTGAACCTATTCCCTACATCGCTCCGCGGTGTTGCTCGGCGACTTCTGAGAAGTGAATTTCGACGCGCAGAGAACCTCTTCCAGGCAGCTGATAGCATCATCGCCGTCTCTGATACGTATCTGGATTGGGCGCTTCGATACGCGCGACGGAATAGCCCAAATGATGCGGTGTTTCCCCTGGGCTACTCATTCAGTCCAGCCGGTTCCCAGGCTAAAAATGATGAAGAGATTCTTCGTTGGAGACAGAGACTTGGCGCTAATCCAGACAGTTTGATCGTCACATTCGTTGGAACGTTTGGATCGTCTTACGATCTTGAAACTGTTATCCGATCGGCAGCATCCATTGCCAGAACCCATTCCAGCTTGGACATCAGGATTGTGATAGCCGGTGATGGAGATCAGGGAACCAAGCTACGTCAGATGGGCGCAGATATCCCTTCCATAGTGTTTACAGGCTGGTTGAACCAGAGCGAGCTTGCAGAATTGATGCGTATAACTTCAGTAGGATTGGCCGCCTATGCAAAAGATGCACTGCAATCACTGCCTAACAAGCCGTTTGAGTATATGGCGGCTGGGCTACCATTGCTTTCATCCCTTCCAGGAGAACTGGAAGCACTCATCACAAAATACAACATTGGTCTCCAGTACCGGGCTGGTGATGCACAATCACTTGCTGAGAAGATAGTTTGGTTAGCCGAACATCCATCCGAACGGGAAGCAATGGGACAACGCTCTCGTGCACTGTTCGAAGAACGCTTCCGTGCTGACCTTATTTATCCCATGCTGGCAGTACACCTGGAGAACGTAGTAGCCCACGCGGCTACTGCAGGCACTGCATCGTCATATTCAGAAGGAAAAATATAATGACTGTGGACTATTCGACCGTCACCGAATTAGCCGGTGACGAAATTTCTCAGGAGCAGCTTGAACGCCTGTGTCATCGCTATTACTGGGCCGGCACCTACTGCTCAGATAAGGATGTCATCGAAGCGGCCTGTGGTACAGGGCCGGGCTTGGGGTATCTTGCCAAGCGGGCACGCAGCCTGCGCGCTGGCGACTTTACTCCCAATATCCTGGCTATCACGCAGGCACATTACGGTGATCGGATTGACTTGCAACAATTTGATGCCCAGCAAATGCCATTTGATGATCATTCTGCTGACGTAATAATCCTGTTTGAAGCATTATATTATCTTCCACAACCAGAACGGTTCGTTGAAGAATGTCGGCGCGTTCTACGGAGTGGAGGAAAGGTCATCATTGCTAATGCGAATAAAGACCTCTTTGATTTCAACCCCAGCCCCTATAGTTACATTTACCACGGTGTTGTCGAGTTAAACCAACTGTTTACTGCAAGTGGCTTTTCTGTCGAATGTTTCGGCTACTTATCAGTACGTGAAGTTTCCCTTCGTCAACGTATCCTGCGACCAGTCAAAAAGATCGTGATTAGCCTCGGCCTGTTACCCAAGTCAATGGCTGGTAAGAAATTACTAAAACGCTTCGTCTTTGGTGACCTTATACCCATGCCAGACGAAATCAAGGATGGTATGGTCGCGTTTTCCCCCCCAACGCGCCTGCCTCTCAACGTCCCCGATCGGGAACATAAGGTCATTTATTGTGTTGCCAGTTTGCCCAACTGATCGCAACCTGCTATGGAAATGAGGAGATGTCCATGAGTATTCGTTCTGTTCCCTTCTTTAACTATCCTGCTGTTTTCACTTCTTCTGAAGATGCACTGGTTTCCATCTTCCGCGATATTGGTCATCGCGGAGCCTTCATCATGCAGCAAGACCTGAATAATTTTGAGCGCCACCTGGCCGAGTACACCGGTGCACGCTACGCTATCGGCGTCGCAAATGCCACCGATGGTCTGAACATTGCCGTACGCGCAGCGGATATCGGCCCAGGCGACGAAGTAATCTTTTGCTCGCACACAATGGTTGCTACAGCTGCCGCCATCCATTTTGCCGGAGCAACCCCTGTGCCAGTAGATTGCGGGCCTGACCATTTAATGGACCCTGAAGCTGCCGCAGCGGCTGTCACCCCACGCACCCGCGCCATCATGCCCACGCAACTGAACGGCCGTACGTGCAACATGGATGCCTTGCAAGCCATCGCTGACAAGCATAACCTCCTGATCGTTGAGGATGCTGCCCAAGCCCTCGGGTCCAAGTTTAAAGGCAAACAGGCAGGAACGTTTGGCATTGGCAGTGCCATCAGCTTTTATCCAGCCAAGACCCTCGGCTCTCTGGGGGACGGTGGCGCAATCCTCACCAATGACGACTCTGTCTACGCCAACATGATCCGATTACACGATCACGGTCGCGGCGAAGACGGCGAAGTGGTCTCATGGGGCTTAAACTCACGACTGGACAACTTGCAGGCTGCAATTCTGGACTACAAGCTAGCACGCTACAACCAGGACGAAGTAGAACGCCGACGCGTACTGGCTGCTCTGTATCAGTCTCGCCTGGGCGATGTTGCCGAACTAGAGTTACCGCCTGCACCTGGCAGCGACCCTGATCATTTCGATGTGTTCCAGAACTATGAGCTGGAGGCCGAACGTCGTGACGACCTGAAGATCTATCTCAAAGAACACGGTATCGGCACGCTCATTCAATGGGGCGGCAAGGCCGTGCATCAATGGGAGAAATTAGGCTTCTCGGTGCATCTGCCCTACATCGAACGCATGTTTACTCGCTGCTTGATGTTGCCGATGAACTCATCGTTGTCCGACGCAGACGTTGAGTATGTTTGCGAGAAAGTACGAGCATTTTATGGATACTAAACCACTTCCAGGCACTTCGGCCGCCACTTCTCAGTCGCACCGTGCTCCCGCGGTAGCGAATGCAGAAGGACGCCTCCATTCACTTGGTCCGTTGGCCGATCCCCAATTATTCCATCAGCCGTTGGATATCAACGGCTGTGATACTGAGCTGCTGATTAAGCAACTCAGGGACATGCTGATTATTCGCTTGGCTGAAGAACAGATCGGCGATATGGTGACAGCGGGCAAGGTACACTGTCCAACCCATCTCGGAATCGGCCAAGAGGCCGTCGCCGTTGGTGTCTCCGCGACATTGCGCTCAACCGACCGTGTTTTTGGCGCCCATCGTTCCCATTCACATTATCTGGCCCTGGGCGGAGAACCCTATTTACTCTTTGCCGAGGTGCTAGGTCGCGTCACAGGGAGTTCGCGGGGTATGGGAGGTTCCATGCACCTGTTTGGCCCCAGTCATGGCTTCCTGGGGTCAGTACCGATTGTCGGCGCTTCCGTACCCATTGCCGTCGGTACAGCTTTAGCTGCCCGAATGGATGGCAATGGTGACATTGCCGTAAGTTACTTCGGTGACGGTGCTGTTGAGGAGGGTGCAGTCCAAGAATCCCTCAACTTGGCAGCCACCATGCAGCTTCCTGTCCTGTTCGTCTGTGAAAACAACCTTTTTGCCAGCCACATGCACATCGGCCTGCGCCAGCCCGACGGTTCCACCGTGCGCTTTGCACAAGCTCATCACATTGATTACGCGGTCGTGGACGGTAATGACGTGGTTGCTGTGACCAAAATCGCCAGAGAAATGGCGGAACGCGCCCGACAAGGGGCTGGCCCCGCCTACTTGGAAGCAGTTACCTACCGCTGGCGCGGCCATGTCGGCCCGCGCGAAGACACGGATGTCGGCGTAAAGCGCAGCGAAGATCTGGTGCAGTGGAAGGGCCGCGATCCAATACGCCGGCTGGCAGTAGCTCTGGAACTGGCTGGCGCGCTGTCAACCGACCAATTTATCGCGTTACAAAATGAAATCAGGCAAATGATCACCGAGACATGGGCTAAAGCAGAACTGGACCCGTTTCCTCCGTCCTCGGCCCTGTTGGATTGGGTCTACTTCGATGAGAGGTTGCCATTATGACAACGACACACATGAACTATGGCCGGGCGATTCTGGAAGGCCATCGCTATCTATTAACCACATATCCCAACGTTTTTGTCATTGGTCAAGGGTTATGGAGTCCTTGGTATGTCGGGACTACAATGACCGATCTGGACAAAGAATTCGGGGCTGCGCGCATTATTGACAGCCCCGTCTCCGAGACCGCCGTAACAGGTGCAGCCATCGGAGCAGCTTTAGGCGGCTATCGTCCTATTGTCGTTCACCCACGCATGGACTTTATGATTCTCGCCACCGATCAGATTGTGACACAAGCGGCCAACTGGGCGCACATGTTCGGTGGTCAGGCGAGCGCAGCAGTCACTATTCGTGGTATCATCAACCGCGGTGGCGAGCAAGGCGCGCAGCATTCGCAAGCAGTTCATGCCTGGTACGCGCATGTGCCCGGCCTGCGTGTGGTAATGCCCGCTACACCGCAGGATGCACGCGATTTACTAATTGCCAGTGTACTGTCCAACGATCCGGTTCTTTACATTGATGATCGTTGGCTGTACGAGGTCTCCCAAGATGTCCCATCAGTTGTGGAAAAAGATCTACGCCAGGAAGGTCCGCAAGTCCTGCGTCAAGGAAACGACTGTACATTGGTTGGGGCGGGTTATTCGACAGAACTTTGCCTGCGTGCCGCCGATACCCTGGCCGCCAAAGGCATCACATGCGAAGTGATTGACCTCCGCATTATTAACCCGCTGAAGTACGATGTGATCGTGAACTCTGTGCAGAAGACCGGGCGGCTGTGCGCTGTGGATGGCGGCTGGCGAAGCTGTGGCCTAGCCGGAGAGATTATCGCTGGTGTTGTCGAACGTATTGACCCGACCGTGCTAAAAACAACTCCGGTACGCATCACCCTGCCGACTGCACCAGCACCAACCAGCAAAGCGTTAGAGAACATCTACTACACTCGTCCCGAAGACATCGTGCAGGCAGTAGTTGCTCTGATGGGTGGAGAGGATAACTCATGAAGTTAAATGACGCTCTGAAGCGCCTCTTCGATATCGTTGTTTCGCTGGTTGGTTTGATTGTCAGCAGTCCAATCCTGATTGCTGCCATGATTGCCGTCTGGCTGCAAGATTTTCATTCGCCTTTCTACATTCCCTTGCGTGTTGGTAAGAACGGCAAATTATACAAGATGGTCAAGCTGCGTTCTATGGTGATCAAGGCTGATAGCACAGGGGTGGATTCCACTTCAGCCAATGATCCCCGTATCACATCGGTAGGCCGCTTTGTTCGCGCCTACAAAATTGATGAACTACCAGAACTGTGGAACGTGCTAAAGGGCGACATGAGCTTAGTCGGCCCCCGTCCGAACGTCAAACGCGAGACCGATCTGTACACCGCAGTCGAACGCGGCCTTTTGAGTGTCAAGCCGGGTATCACAGATATCTCGTCCATCGTCTTTTCAGACGAAAACGACATTTTGAAGGATAGTAAGGACCCCGATATTGACTATAATCAGCTTATCCGTCCGTGGAAAAGCCGACTGGGGCTTCTTTATGTAGCAAACCGGTCTGTCTCGCTCGATATCAAGCTGATTCTACTGACGGTACAGGCCATCATCTCTCGCCAGCGCGCGCTGGATGGCATCCAGGATATTCTAAGCAACCTGAACGCCGATGCTCAACTCAAACGTGTGTCGCTCCGTCAGGAACCCTTACAACCCTATCCGCCTCCCGGTGCTACCGAGATCGTAACCTCTCGCGAGTCCGCTTGACATACCGAAGCGCCCAGTGCTGCCTGCGCGACCTAAAGCTGAGTTAACCGCAGTGTTGAATCATTCATGACCGCAACCTACGACATTGCCGTTCGCAACATGTTCCTTTACAGCGAATTGCTGTGCGCTCTACGCACGCTTCGCGCTGCCGATGTTTCGGTGATCGTCCTCAAAGGCGCAGCTTTGGCCGACACGATTTACCCCAGCATCGCCAGCAGGCCCATGAACGACATTGATCTGCTGGTACACCGCGCCGATCGCGAGCGCGCGCGGGCAGCACTGGAAAGTGCCGGTTTTTGCGCCCCGTATGGTATCCGGGCTTCTCACGAGATGCACCTTCGCCGCGGCGAACGGCCTATAGTTGAACTGCACTGGGATCTGGCTTCTATCGTGCCCCTGCGGCTAGCCGCGCTGGACAATGAAGCATTATGGCAAGAGGCCAGACCCTTCACAATCGGAAGCGTTCAAGTCCATCAACTCTCAATTCGCGACACGCTGTTGCATCTTTGCTTGCATCTTTCGGGCCACGGCTATCTACATGACAATAGTTCCCAAGACATCCGACGCCTACTTACAGTTGAGCATCCCTTCCCCTGGGATCAGTTTGTTCAACGGGCACGTCAGTTCCGACTGACCGCAACATGCTACTTCGTGCTGGATGCAATGGCCTCAAGAAGGGATATAGTAGTGCCGCCGGAAGTTTTAGATGCACTGCGCCCACCGCGCTGGCAGCGTCAGCTGGTACAATCTATTGCTGACCCGCTGCATGGTCTGGCAGGCAAAATGCTTTATAACAAGGCGCGTAATTATCTCTTGTATCTCGCCCTGGCTGACCGCCCGATGAAGATTCCACTCGTTACGATGCAACTTTTATTCCCTGGCCCGCGCTGGCTAGCAGAACGTTACCGATTACAAGGCGGGCTACAGCCTTATCTGGCCTGCATTTGGCATCCGGGAGTCCTGCTAGCCGAGGGCGCTGCGGCCCTATGGACATTGGCGGTGCGCCGATGACTGTGCGACTACGCGCCCTGGCGACTTCCATAGCCGCAGCGGAGATATGGGCGGCAGTACTCCTTTTAGCTGCCAGCTTCACATCAACAAGAGCACTGCCGATTGCGCTGGGAGTGGCCCTCCTCTTCTGGCCTGTTCGCTGGCTCGCTTATGGGCATCTCACGCTGCGCAGCGCGGCTGACTGGCCCGCCGCTTTGCTGCTGTTAACCTTGCCAGTCACCTTGTGGGCCACCGCCTTTCCTGATGTAACAAGGTTTGAAGTTTTGCGACTCGTAAGCGGACTGGCGCTTTACTACGCAATTATCAACTGGGCAGCGCACAGCAATTCCCAACGTCACTTACGCTGGTTGACCATCGGCTTGTTTGCTATTGGATTAGGTCTGGCATTGATCGCCCCCATCACAGTAGGATGGACTGGCTCCGAAAAATTCCCACTGATCCCTGCCAGTCTCTACAACTCCTTACCCGTGACTGAATCTATTAACCCGAACGTTATGGCGGGCGCATTGGTCCTCCTCTTGCCGTTGGCACTAGCCTTGCCCTTCTTCGCCTGGCGCAATCTACGCTGGTTTGAACGGTTGCTCACAGTCATTACCGCCCTGGCAATGTTGGTGATCCTGGTGATTAGCAAATCGCGCGGTGGGCTGTTGGCTCTTGGAGCTGTACTGACCCTGCTGGCTGTTTTGCGCTGGCGTCGCGGCTGGCTACTGCTGCCCGGCGGAGTCCTGATTACCGGGATCTTTCTCTGGTGGATCGGGCCAAGCAGGGTGTTAGAGATGCTGACAGCCAGTCAGGCTCTGGGCGGCTTGGATGGCCGGTTGGAAGTATGGTCGCGCGGCTTTTACATGGTGCAGGATTTTCCCTTCACCGGTATTGGCATGGGAACCTTCCACCAGACCGTTAATCTTCTCTACCCGATGCTTCTAGCCAATTTCGATGTGAATATTCCCCATGCTCATAATCTGCCCTTGCAGGTTGCTGTTGACTTGGGGCTGCCCGGCTTGATTGTCTGGTTGGCAATTCTATTTTTAATGATCTACGGCGCAGGAGCGGTCTATCGGTACGGCAAACACACAAACAATCGCTGGCTCGCCGGCCTGGGTGCGGGCCTGTTGGGTAGTCAGGTAGTATTGCTCGTCCACGGTATGCTGGATGCGACTGTCTGGGGCACACGACCGGCGATCCTGTTATGGGCCGTGTGGGGATTAACCACAGCCGCGTGGAATCAGATCACCGGCCTTGCAGCCACCCGCACGCTGAAAAACGATCACCTAGCGGTCGTGGGAGAAACACAGGCGGATAGTCCATTGCTGGCAACGCAAAAGCAATCTGCGCCCAAAAGTACGATAACGAAATCTGGAATGAAAACAACTCAACCGCATCGCACTGTTCTGTTGGGTATAGCTGCGTTGTTTCTGTTGACCAGTGCGGCCTGCTTCTCAGCACCAACCCCGGCTGCATTGCCAGCATTGCAGCTTACCCAGATCCCAACGTCAACGCCAACATTCACCCCAACCCGCGCCGCCATCCGGCTGCCAATATCAACACCTACTTCCACCCCATCTTATCTGGTCACCACAATCGCAACCGGTGAGACCCTGACGCTGGGTGACTTGGAGCTAACCATCTCGCCAATCTCAACGGAGGAGGCCACATCCGCTGCACAGCCCGGGCGACAACTGGTGCTGCTGGATTTGGTCATTCAAAACACCGGGGGACAGTTGGTGAGCATCAATGCACCGCATGACTTCATACTTAAGGACAGCACCGACCGGGTTTACCGGATCAATACTGCTGCTGTGGCGACTATCCGAGGGACCATCCCTGATGTTGATCTGGCACCCGGCGAGGTAGTTCGGGCACAATTAGGCTTCGACCTGCCAGCCAATGCCGGTGATCTGACACTTTCCTTTGCCGCGGACAAGTTTAGAGCGGGCAGAATCTTCATACGTTTGCCATCCATCTCAACGGCTCCAGTGGTTGAGGCAACCCCCATCCTTACCACCACTGCCACCCTCACTGCAACCGCCACCTTGACACCAACGGAGACTGCAACCCCGGTTGCACTCCCCAGCCCAACCGCGCAGCCGACCGCGACCGCGGCCAATGTAATTGTCGCGCTCCTGGAGCCTGTCGATGGTGGCACGTACGACGGCCAAGTCACGTTCAGTTGGAGCGTGACAGGCACAGGTCTGCCCGCCGGACAAGCCTATGAAGTCGTTATTTACCCGGAAGGCCAGGCCCCAATGAGTGCTGGCCTGGGCGTGGCCGCACCCACTGTGAACACCACCATTCAGGTTGACCTGGCTGGTCTGGACGCTGACCCGAACTTTCCTCTGGAACCAGGGCCATACTTGTGGGGGGTACGCGTGATAGACCAAAATACCGGGCAGCCGCTCCGTATGGCTGCCGAGGGCCGACGCTTTATCTTCAAGCGGTTCTAAACGCCGCGCTTGATGCTTTAGGAGAGCTACATGGGATTAAAACAGGGCCGCACCTGGCAACGACGACAACTATTTACACTCTGTCTGACGGCTATCTTGATGATAGTTGCCGCTTCGTGTACGTCAACATTGACACCCGTCCCGCTGCCCGCGCTGCGCCCCACCGACACACCTGCGCCCACGGCGACGCCCACTTCAATCCGAACCCGCGAGCCATTGCCAATGCTGATTACAACGCCCACAGCAACACCCGCTTATTTGATCACAACCATTGCAGATGGTCAGACTCTTTCGCTAGGCAACCTGGAGCTGACTGTCAGTCGCGTGCTTACCTCCACGCTTGCAACACCACCGGTTGTAGAAGAAGGACGTCAACTGGTAATTTTGGACGTCGTTATTCAAAATACAGGTAACAGCGTGGTGAGCATTAACTCAGGGCGTGAATTGGTACTCAAAGACAGCACCAATCAAGTGTACAAAATCAACCCAGCAGCAGTAACCGCGGTTGAGGGGACAACCCTTGACATTGACTTGGCGCCGGGCGAGACCGTCAGAGGGCGCACAGGGTTCGACGTGCCCGCCCAAGCTGGCGAGTTAACGCTCGTCTTTAGTGCGGACAAATTCGCAGCCGGCAGAATCCTTGTAAGTTTGCCTTAGCTGCTTTTGCCTTTGATCATATTGTGAATACAATCTGATTGCATTCTTTTTCCCTCTGTTTAAACATAGGGTGTGGCAGGAAATTGAGACAATGGAACTTCGTACTTACTTAAATTTAATACGTAAATGGCTCTGGATGATTTTGTTGGCAGCGGTGTTAGCTGGCACTGTCACCTTCCTCATTAGTCGCCAACAAGTGCCGATCTACCGCGCGACTTCGACTATTCTCATCAATCAGGCGCGGTCGGCCACTCAATCCACTGATTACACAGACTTGCTGATGAGCCAAAGCATTGCCCATACCTACGCGCAAATGCTTCAGGATTGGGAAGTGCTGGATCACGTGGTCGCCCAGTTAGGCTTGCCGGGCAACTTCGAACAAATCAGAAAAGATTTTCACGTCGGGATTAGCGTTGTTCCAGTGCGCGACACCCAACTCGTCAATATACAGGTTGAATCCAGCAATCCTGAATTGTCCGCGGCTATTGCCAATACCATGCCGGACATCTTTGGTGACATCAACCAGAAGCGACAATTGGCTCGCTATGATGCAACGCGGCAGGAACTTCAGCAAGATATTACTACGATCGAAACTGAGATTGCATCAACCCAGCAGGCACTGAGCGAGCTTACTGCGCTGGATACCCCAGCTCAGCAGGCTGAACAGTTGCGACTACAGGGGGCCTTGCGCCGCTACGAAGCCAGCTACACAGCCCTGCTCAATAGCTTGGAAGAGTTGCGTCTAACCGAGGCGCAAACTGCCGACGCCATCACCACCACATCTGTGGCCAAAGCCCCCCCAAAGTCTGTTCGTCCGCGCGTTTTGGTCAGCACGTTATTGGCGCTGATCGTAGGCGCAATGCTAGGGCTGGCCATAGCCTGGTTGCTGGAATACCTCGATGATACAGTCAAGACTCCTGATGATATTCAAGAACTCGTAGGACTGGTTACTCTGGGTGGTGTGGTTAAGCTAGAAGGAGACTCTGCTGACCAACGCTTGGTGATGCGCGACACGCCTAAGTCTCCCAGCGCAGAAGCTTATCGCGTCCTGCGCACCAATTTACAGTTTGCTTCGGTGGATAAGCCCCTGACCACCATGCTTGTTACCAGTTCAGGGCCGGGCGAAGGCAAGTCCACTACGACATCCAATCTGGCTGTCGCCATTGCTCAGAGTGGCAAACGCGTGATTCTAGTAGACGCCGATTTACGGCGCCCCTCCCTGCATCGTATGTGGCGCTTGCCCAACAACGTCGGATTGAGCACAGCGTTGCTGGACAAGAGTGGCAGTCCGGCTGCTTACTTGCAACAGAGCGACGTAACGAACCTGCGAATCATGACCACCGGTTCTATTCCACCCAATCCGGCAGAGCTGCTCAACTCAACGCGCATGCATGAGATGATCGAAATCCTCAAGAGCAAGGCGGACGTGGTTCTCTTTGACACACCGCCTGTTTTAGCAGTCACTGATGCTCCAATTCTGGCTGGTCAGGTTGACGGCACAGTATTGGTGGTGGGCGCTGGGGAAACACGCCGTGAGATGTTAACCCAGACCCTCCAAAGACTAAAAACCGTCGGTATTCAGCCGTTGGGTGCAGTACTTAATAAGATGACTGAGCGCAAAAGCGGCTACTACTATTACTCTTATTATCACTACGCCAGTCGCTATGGTGATGCAGACAATAACGATGGTAATAGTCGCAAAACCGATAACAACCAGCAGTCGCGGCGCACCTCAGGACGGCGCAAGAAAGCGCCCCAAACAACGAGTTGAGCATGTGAGCAAGCCGCGCGCGAATAATCGTTAGTTTTTCCCAACAGATACCCAAGCCCCCTGCACTACCAAGCCGTGCGGGGGGCTTTCTTTGTCAGATGCGGCCACCATAAACCGAACTACAGGCTAACGTGATCAAAACGGGGATAATCAAGCATGTGGCGGTTCAAGGATGCCAAAGAAATAACGCCTACCTACGAAGCCGACCAGACCAACGCCAGCCGGCTGCGATGAACACCATCCAGCGAGG
The DNA here is from genome assembly GCA_049299095.1 of Anaerolineae bacterium. Taxonomy (GTDB): domain Bacteria; phylum Chloroflexota; class Anaerolineae; order JAAEKA01; family JAAEKA01; genus JAAEKA01. Next base: position 21,436 of record JBAQWV010000009.1, read on the forward strand.
TGTACAAAATCGTCTGCCCGTCCAGCACGATTAAATCTGCGTGGCCGAGGCCGATGTTACCAGGCAAATCCACCAGCAGCGGATTGTTGGCGTACACTTCCCACGGCCCGTCGGCCACACCCGCCGTCGTGCGCGCCAGCCCCAGCCCGAACTGCGTGTCACCCGCATCGCCGCGCGCTGGCCCGCGCACCCCCTCGAACAGCATGTACAACTGATCGCCCACGCGCAGGATTTCGGCGGAACTGAGCGTGCGGAAGCCGAAGTAAGGATTAGCCGTCCCGCCCGTCGCATCCACCGGCCCATAGCTGGCCGCGCCGGTAAAGAGCGGATTGGCCGCGCAGCGTCGGAATGTGTTGGCCGACTGCCCCACTGCGCCGTAGGCACAGCCCATGCTGCCAGGGTTTTGCCCCTGCGCGAAAAACACCGTGACAACACCGTTTTCGATCCAGAGGCCCGGCGGCCCACCCGCCAGACATTGATAATCATAGGGTACGAAAGGATGCACGCCGATGCGCTCCGCAGTGGAACAAGTGCGATACCAGCGATACCAGATGCCGGTATCGCGCACCTGTTCTGGCAGGCTCCAAGTGACACCGTCCAGTGAACGGCGCAAGATCACGTTGCCACGCCACTCATAGGCCGCGTACCAAATGCCGTCGGCGGTAGCCACGCGCGGATATTGCTGCTGGCTGATGTGATCGAAGGTCTCCCGGCACGGACACTGACGGCAGGTAAATTGGCAGGTGGGACGACCAGCGGTGGCAAAGCTCATGCCCCCATCCGTACTGCGATAGACCACCGTGCAGCCAGGAAACTCTACCGCAGCGCCGCACTGATCCACCGCGTCCGCGGAACGCTGGCTGGCGTGCAGATACGACCACAGCTCGCCATTAGCCATGCGCATCGTATCCGATTCGCCCATCGGCAAGCCGGTATCCTGCACCTGGAGTTCAAAATGCGCCTTGCCCTCCCACAGGTCCGCCAGCGTGGGGTGGCCGTTGGCACCAGGTGTTTGCAGCGGCGCTGGCTCCGGCGCGCGCGTTTGCGCCACGATATGCGTAAAAACAGGCGTGGTTCCCGCGCTCCAAATGTAAGCCTGCTGGCCTGCATAGCGAATTTCCCACCAAGTGGCGTTATCTGTGGCCGCGACCGGCAAGATCAAATCGCCCGCCTTCATGCGCCCCAGAATCATGGCGGTAGTGGAAGGCTGGGCGCGCACGTTGAGCGTGGTCGCTGTCACGCGTACCGCAGACAGCGCAGGTGTCCAGCTCGCCACCAATGCCTCGGTATCAATTGGTGTACTCGGCGCGGCCGCAACGGGCCGCACAACGCCCACCAGGATCACTGCCACAATCATCAACCAATGCCTCATCATGCGTCCGAAATGGTGTGAACAAAAACGAAACATTATGTAAATCCCCAAAGCTTGTGACGATGCGCTGTTACCCTGCCGAACCCCAGGCAGTCAGGAAACAGACGGCGGCTTGGCCCAGCCGTTCCAACTGGTAGCCCCCTTCCTGCACGATCAATGTGGGCAGAGCCAGCCCCGCCAACTGTTGACCGATCTGCGTCAGACCATCCATCGTCACATGAAAACCGCCGGAAGTCGCCGACGGGTCGCCCTCCAGCAGGTCAAAACCTGCGGAGATCACCAAAAAAGCGGGCTGAAAGGCGCGCACAGCCTGCACTGCCTCGTCCAGCGCCGCCAGATAGGCGGTGTCATCCGTGCGCGCGGGCAACGGCCAGTTGCGATTGGTCCCGCGGCCCGCGCCCTCGCCCGTTTCGTCCGCGCCACCCCAGAAGTAGGGGTATTCCTCGTTCGGGTCAGCGTGCAACGAACAGGTCAGTACTGCGGGATCGCTGTAAAAGATGTCCTGTGTGCCGTTGCCGTGGTGATAATCTATGTCCACGATTGCTACCCGCTGCCCGCTGCGCTGTTGCAGCCAGCGTGCAGCAATGGCCGCATTGTTCAGATAACAGTAACCACCGTACTGACTGTGCCCGGCGTGATGACCGGGCGGGCGACAGAGTGCATACACGGCGCGGTCGCCCTCCCACACACGCGCGGCCGCGCTCAGTGCGGTCTGGGCGCTCCAGTAGGCCGCGGCCCAGGTACCAGCCAGTAGCGGGCAGTCGCGGTCCAGCGCGTAATAACCCGCCTGCTGCTGAACTGTGCAGGGACGATGCTGCCAGCCGCGCACAGCGAAGTAGCCGCTAGGCCACAGAGGCAAATCGTCCACTGGATCGCGGCGACTGCGTGCATAGCCATCCTGCAAAAACGCCACGAAATCAGCGTCATGCGCGGCCTGCAGCGGAGCCAGACCGTGATCTTCGGGCGCGTGCAGCGGCGGAAAACCAGCCCCAGCCAGCGCGGCCAGAATCACCTCCACCCGCTCCGGCGTTTCGTCGTAACGGTCGGGGTAGCCGGAGAAGCTGGCACAAGTGGTGTGCAGACGGTGCTGCGCGGCAACGACCCCCTGCATGGCTACAGTGCGTTGCCGTTGGCGGGGAAGATAATGTCCTCGCGGCCCGCCAGCCGTTCCTGAATGCGCTCCACCACAATGTCCAGATGGCGCGGTTTATGCACAAAATCCAGGTCGTCGGTCTGGATGGTCAGCACCGGACACAGATCAAAGACCTGCATCCACTCATCGTAAAAACTTTCCAGCAGGGCCAGGTACTCCGCGCTGATGCTGTTTTCGATCTCACGCCCGCGGCTGCGGATGCGCTCCTGCAAGAGCGGTACCGGCGCGCGCAGATAGAGCAGCAGATCGGGCTGCGGCAGTGTGTCCACCACCAGATTGAACAGGGTACGATAAGCCTGGTAGTCGCGTTCGCTCAGATTGCCCAGGTGATGCAGTGCGCGCGCGAAGATGTGCGCGTCCTCATAGATGCTGCGATCCGCGATAGCCGACTGTGGCAAGTGCGCCAGCGCGAGATGCTGCTGGGCGCGATGCCCCAGGAAGAAAACCTGCAAATGAAACGACCAACGGCGCATATCGGCATAGAACTCGGCCAGGTAGGGGTTGTCGGCCACCGACTCGAACGCCACCTGCCAGCCCAACCGCGCGCCAACGCGCTCAGCGATTGAGGTCTTGCCTGCGCCGATGTTACCGGCCACGATGATAAAACGTTTGGTCACATGCAGCTCCCGTGGTGAATTTCAATCCGCATTGTCGCTTATTTTGCCAATGTGTCAAACACGTAATCGTTTTGTAAGTTTTCTACATTGACAAAATAGCACAAATAGATTAAAATATATTCATCATCGCCCCCTGAACAGTCTTCCTCCCCCCCACTGTTCAGTGGGTGATGCCGCGTCTGGGGCCTGTCACTTTTTTCCCATGCAACTGCACCACGCTCTTCGTCTCCCTACTTTTCCTGCCAAACCCGTCATCGCCTTGACCGGCGCGGGTGGCAAGTCGTCCTTGCTTTTTCGCCTGGGCGAAGAATTACGCGCGTCCGGTGTGCGCACCCTGTTGACGAGTACCACGCATCTGGCCGCGCTGCAAGCCGATCAGGCTCCCTTTGCCCTGTTCAGCCACAACGAGGCGTTGCTGCATTTTGAGCTGCCTACTTCGCTGGAGGGCTACGGCGCGGTGTTGCTGATGGCCGGGCTGGCGGAGACGCCCGACAAGCTGCGCGGCCTTGATCCTGCACTGCTCTGCCGGCTGGCTAGGCTGCCTGAGGTGGGGGCGGTCCTCATCGAGGCCGACGGCAGCCGCGGGCGTCCGCTGAAGGCCCCCGCCGCGCACGAGCCGGTGGTGCCGGCCTGCGTGACGCATACGATCACGGTGGCGGGCATGGCTGTGCTGGGACAGCGGCTCACGGTGGACGCGGTGCATCGCCCCGACTTGCTGACGCAACTGACCGGCGTGCAGCCCGGCGCTCCCATCACGCCCGAAGCTGTGGCCGCGGCGCTGCTACATCCCGACGGTGGTTTGCGCGGCTGTCCACCCGCGGCAGTGTGCGTGCTCTATTTGAACCTGGCGGGCGACGCGACGCGCCTGCCCGCGGCCCAGCATATCGCGGATCTGGTGCTGGCGCAGCCGGAACGCACGTATGACGCGGTGCTGATCGGCAGCGCGCAGGGTGCGCAGCCGGTGGATGTGGTGTGCGAGCGGGTGGCTGCGGTGGTGCTGGCCGCGGGACGGGGCAGCCGAATGGCCGCCACCGACCTACCCAAGCCGCTGTTGCCCTGGCAGCCAGAGGGCACGTTGGTGGGTCGCGCGGTGGCGTGTGCGCTGGCAGCGCAGACGGTGCAGGAAGTGGTGGTGGTCACTGGCTACCGAGCCGCGGAGGTGCAGGCTGCGTTGGCAGATCGGCGCGTGCGTTGCGTGTTCAATTCGCAGTGGGCCAGCGGGCAAGGCAGCAGCGTGGCCGCGGGAGTGGGTGCGCTTTCTCCGCACACGCGCGCGGCGCTGTTTTTGCTGGCTGACCAGCCTACCGTGCAGCCCGCGACGCTGGACGCGCTTGTTCTTACGCAGCGCGGCGCGCTGGCTCCGGTGGTTGCGCCGCTGTACGCGGACGGACAACGCGGCAATCCGGTGCTGTTTGATCACACGACCTTTGCCGAGTTGGGTGCTTTAACGGGGGACACCGGTGGCCGCGCGGTGCTGGAACGCTACGGCGCGGCGGTGCAGCAGGTGGCTGTGGCGGGCCATGCGCCCGCGGGCATCGAGACGATGGCAGATTATCAGCGCGCGGCGAATGGGGACCGCTAAACTATGAGCAACGGCTGTTTTTGCAAAGTGGGCGAATGTCTGTAAGTGCGTCCTGATGAACAAAAAAGCACGCGGGCGGGTTGGCCTGCGTGCTTTTGGCGTTCCTGCACGGCTTGGGGATGTGGTTGCTGCTTTGCAAGCGGGGCAAGCCCCGCGGCGGGGGGTAATGCGCTTATTCTTTCACTTCCTGGGTAAGCGTCGCTGGAAAAAGCATCTCATCAGCGCCTGATGCTGACCGGCTGTTTCTTAAGACTCGGCCACGCTCGCGCCGCAAGCGTTCAACCCGGCAGAAACAGCCTGGCAGAGGCATTATACTTGGGGGAGCAGCAAGCGAAAGACCGAACATAGCATTGGCGAACATCTCTTACCGAGATTGTCCCGCTTAGGACTCTGGTTTCTGGTCAACTTGATTTTTCCACTGGTGGCGCACTGCGACCCCGATGAGTAAGCTAATTTTTTTGCATTGACCAGGCTTGCTGCTTGCACCCTTTCATTTCATTAGACAAGGAGTTGAAAATGAGCAAGAAGCAAAACCTGAGTACGGGGGTCACCAAAGCCTTTGCGCAAATGGCGCAAATTCAACCGCATGCCGCCGGTCTCGATATTGGCGCAACCGAAATCGTTGCCTGCATTCCGGACGCGCAAGACCAACAATTGGTATGCGCTTTTGGCACCTACACCGCCGATTTGCACGCCCTCGCCGATTGGCTGGTGTCCGAAAAAATCCAGACGGTAGCCATGGAATCCACCGGTATCTATTGGATACCGATTTTCGAGATTATCGAGTCCCGTGGGATTGCCTGCTGCCTGATTAGTTCGCGCTCCATTCGTCGGGTGCCCGGTCGTAAAAGCGATGTTTGCGATGCGCAGTGGATTCAAACCTTGCATAGTTACGGTTTGTTGCAGGCATCCTTTCGCCCGCAGTCCGACCTGGTAGCCTTGCGCAGCCTGCTGCGTCACCGCACCCAACTGGTGGAACACCGCGCCCCATTCATTCTGCATCTTCAAAAAGCCCTGTTGCAGATGAATATTCAACAGCATTGCTATCGCACAAACCATCTTGCTTGAAATCGGTACCGATATGAGCAAGTTCCCATCCAGCAAGCATTTCTGTTCCTGGCTGGGGCTGGCACCAAAGAACGACATTTCGGGTGGAAAAGTAC
>JBAQWV010000010.1:0-34484 GCA_049299095.1 Anaerolineae bacterium
CCGCTTGAAAGCCGCCAATGCCTATCATTCCGACGCCGGTCTGCAAGCCATGATGGCTCAAGAAACACGCACGTTCAATCATTCACATGCTTTGAACTAAATTTCAACCGAAAGACGCACACTACCACAGGCTGCGCCGCGTGACAAGTGCCGCCGGGCGTGCTATAATTTCCGTGACAGCTCCGTAGCAGCTCGTTTCCATCGGCCCTCATACCCCCGCAGCGCAGCCGCGCTAGAACAGGAACGGACTATGGAAGTCCTCGCTTCGCACCTTGACCCGCGCGATCCACAATTTCAGGCCAACGCTGAACACAATCGCCGTCTGGCTGGCGAGTTACGCGCGCGCCTCGCGCAGGCGCGCGCGGGCGGTGGCGAGCAGGCCCAGCAGCGTCACCGCGAGCAAGGCAAACTCTTCGTACGCGAGCGCATTGACAAGCTGCTGGACCCCGCCTCGCCCTTCCTTGAACTCTCTCCGCTGGCCGCGCACGACCTGTACGACGGCGACGCGCCCAGCGCAGGCATCGTCACCGGCATCGGCAGCATTGCCGGCCGTGAATCTCTGATCGTTGCCAACGACGCCACCGTCAAGGGAGGCGCCTATTACCCGATGACCGTCAAAAAGCACCTGCGTGCCCAACAGGTGGCGCTGGAAAATCGCCTGCCCTGTGTCTATCTGGTTGATTCAGGGGGCGCGTTTTTGCCGATGCAGGACGAAGTTTTCCCCGATGTGGACGATTTTGGCCGCATTTTCTACAATCAAGCGGTGATGAGCGCGGCCGGCATCCCGCAGATCGCCGCGGTGATGGGTTCCTGCACAGCGGGCGGCGCGTACGTGCCCGCCATGAGCGACGAGACGGTGATCGTGCGCGGCACGGGCACGATTTTCCTGGCCGGCCCGCCACTGGTCAAGGCCGCCACCGGCGAAGAAGTCACCGCAGAGGAGTTGGGCGGCGCAGATGTGCATACGCGCATTTCCGGCGTCGCCGACCATCTGGCGCAGGACGATGAACACGCCCTGGAGATCGTGCGCGGCATCGTGGCCACGCTCAACACGCGCAAGCAGGTCACCCTTGATCTCGCGCCGCCAGAAGACCCGCTTTACGATCCCGCGGAGCTGTACGGCGTCCTGCCGCAGACCTTCCGCGAGGTGTACGACGTGCGCGAGGTAATCGCGCGGTTGGTAGATGGCAGCCGCTTCCGCGAGTTCAAGGCACTCTACGGCACTACACTGGTCTGCGGCTTTGCCCGCATCTGGGGCTATCCCGTCGGTATCATTGCCAACAACGGCATTTTGTTCAGTGAATCTGCGCTGAAAGGTGCACACTTTGTCGAGCTTTGCACCGCGCGGCATATTCCTCTGCTGTTCCTGCAAAATATCACCGGTTTCATGGTCGGCAAGCAGTACGAGGCGGGCGGCATCGCGCGTGACGGGGCCAAGATGGTACATGCCGTTGCCAACGCGCAAGTCCCCAAGTTGACGGTAGTCGTCGGCGGCAGCTTTGGCGCAGGCAACTACGGCATGTCAGGTCGCGCCTACAGCCCGCGCTTCCTGTGGATGTGGCCAAACAGCCGCATCAGTGTGATGGGTGGCGAGCAGGCCGCCAACGTATTGTTGACGGTGAAACAAGACCAGTTGGCGCGACGCGGTCAGCCATTGCTGACGCCAGAGCAGCAGGATGAATTCAAGCGGCCCACGCTGGAAAAGTACGAGCGTGAGGGCAGCCCGTATTACTCCACCGCGCGCTTGTGGGATGACGGCATCCTCGACCCCGCGGAAACGCGGCAGGTGCTGGGGCTGGCGCTCTCCGCCTGCCTGAATGCGCCGGTGAACCCGACGACGTATGGTGTATTTCGGATGTGAGCCGAGAGGATAGCATGTTCCAGAAAATCCTGATCGCCAATCGCGGTGAAGTGGCGGTGCGCATTATCCGTGCCTGCCAGGAACTGGGGATTCGCACTGTGGCGGTGTATTCCGATGCCGACGCCAGTGCACTGCACACCATGCTGGCCGACGAGGCGGTGCGCATCGGCCCGCCCGCACCCGCCCAGAGCTATCTGTGCGGTGACTGTATTCTGGACGCAGCCCAGCGGCTCGGCTGTGATGCGCTGCACCCCGGCTATGGCTTTCTGTCGGAAAATGCCGACTTTGCTGCGCTGGTACAGGCTGCCGGTCTCACCTGGATCGGCCCCAGCCCGGCGGCGATGCGCACAATGGGCAGCAAAACCTCGGCGCGCGCGGCCATGCAGGCCGCCGGGGTGCCGGTGGTGCCCGGCTATCAGGCTAGCCAGGAGGATGCCGATCTGCTGGCTGCGGCTGCGGCTATTGGCTTTCCCGTGCTGGTAAAGGCCACTGCCGGGGGCGGGGGCAAGGGGATGCGCGTGGTGGAAGCCCCCGCAGCCCTACCGGATGCGTTGGCTTCGGCCCGCCGCGAGGCGCGCAATGCTTTTGGCGATGCGCGCATTTATCTGGAAAAGCTGATCCCCAGCCCGCGGCACATTGAATTTCAAGTGTTTGGCGACCAGCAAGGCCACGCGGTGCATCTTTTCGAGCGTGAATGCTCGGTGCAGCGGCGGCATCAGAAGATCATCGAAGAAACACCATCGCCGCTGCTCGATGCCGACCTGCGCGCCCGCATGGGCGCGGCCGCGCTGGCCGCGGTGCGGGCGGTTGGCTATGTCAACGCGGGCACGCTGGAATTCTTGGTGGACCCCGCCAGCCGCGCTTTCTATTTTCTGGAGATGAATACCCGCTTGCAGGTGGAACATCCCATTACCGAGCAGGTGACCGGGGTAGATTTGGTCAAGCTGCAACTGCGTGTGGCCGCGGGCGAGCCGTTGCCCTTCCAGCAGGAGCAGCTCAGCCAGCGCCGCCACGCGCTTGAATGCCGTATCTACGCCGAAGACCCGGCCAACGGCTTTTTGCCGAGCATTGGCAAGGTGTTGCGTGCCGTAGAGCCGCAGGGGCCGGGCGTGCGCGTGGACGCGGGCGTGACCACCGGTGACGAAGTGACGGTGCATTACGATCCGATGATCGCCAAACTGATTGCACTGGGCGAGGATCGCGCGGACGCACTGCGCAAGATGGATTGGGCGCTCAAGCATTACGTGCTGCTGGGCCTGACCACCAATATCCCCTTCCTGCGTGCGGTGATCAACCACCCTGTATTTCGCCGCGGCGAAGCCACCACCGATTTCATTGACCGCGAGTTTGCGCAGTGGCACCCCCCCGCGGCTGAGCCGCCCGATCTGGTGCTGGCTGCCGCGGCGCTGGCTGAACTGCTGGAGGGCGCGGCGGTGGGGGTGACGCCGGTGGCGGTTGGCGGTCAGGCCGCAGGCGATCCTTTCAACCCGTGGCAACAACCAAACGCCTTTCGCACCGGCAGCGAGGTGTAAGATGAAGACGGAATACACTTACCAGGTGGGCGATGTGGTCAGGACAGTCACAGTTGAGCGCGAGGGCGACCTGTACCGCGTGACCGTAGGCGATCAGACGTATGCGATCAGGGCGGAGCGCCCGGAGCATGGCCGGTTGAACCTGCAAGTGGGCGCTCGTCGCTTGCGCGCGCATGTCGCGCGCGATGGGGTACGACGCTATGTGGCGATGGCCGGGCAAACGTGGGCGCTGGAGCGTCCCCAACCGCAACGTGCGCGGCGGGTCAATGCTGATGCTGGCGGGACGGGGCGCGTCGAGGCCGCGATGCCGGGGCTGGTGCTGGATGTACTGATCGCGGTGGGCGACGCGGTGGAGTCGGGGCAGCCCTTGGTGTTGCTCTCTGCGATGAAGATGGAACTGCGCATGGCCGCGCCCGCGGCGGGGATCGTCAAGGCAGTCCATTGCGCGGCCGGCCAGGTAGTCGAGCGCGGGCAGCTATTGGTGGAGGTGGGGTAGGCGTTCGCCCTGTGTTGAGTTCAAACATGGTGAGCTTTTCCTCGCTACGATGGCCTGATCGAGTGAGCGGGCCGCCCACGCCCGGCAGCGGTGTCGAGCGTCTGATTCTGACCCTGAAGGCGCAGGATGCATCTGCGCCCGCCCTGCCCGCGCCACAAGTCCAGGTTTCCTATAACCCGGTGATGGTCAGGTAATAGCACCGATAAAAATCAGTGGGTGTAGCTGAATTGTGATTGATAGGTAAAGGATAAGTTAATCGTTAGTTTTTATACTACACTTTACGGTGTTTCGATCTGTGTATGTCGCATCACTAAGAGACTGTTTGAAAAGCTCGAAGTCGGTGGGTGGAAGCCACCGGCTGATCGCACGACACCTGCGCCTGCGCCGTAAACGAGGTGCAGGCGCAGGCTCCTCAGGGCCTGATAGTTACTGGTTAGCAATTTCGTAGCACTTATAAAGTATTTTGGGGGTGTTGACACACCGCATGCACTTGGTCGCAAAGGGATAGGAGAGGAGTTCGCCCAATGATCTCAGGATCTGGCAGGCATATTTATTTCACAGCCGTGCTCGTCTTATTTCTATCACTGGACACCACCGGTTTTCGCTTCTCCAACCCACTCACCTCTAAGAGCCTGTTTAAAAAGTCAAGTACGGGCAAGGCGGCGGACCATGACACGGATCATGCGATGAGGATCATGGCCTCGCTGGATGATGTCAGGCCTTCATAGTCCTTGCTCAAGCGACGATGATTTCGTTGGTTCACAACGACGATTCATACCACGACTTGCCCGACCGTTACCACTTTTCAAACAGTCTCTAAAAATCTTTCGGTTCATTTTTCAGGAGGGTGGCTCATGTCTTTCCGACGTTTTTTCCTTGCCTTACTGCTCACTGTGCTGGTTATCATAGCCGGCGCGCCCGCCGTGCTGGCGCAGGTGCCAACGCCATCCGGGGTTGGGGGCGACCCCATTCCGCCCGGCCGGATGCCAGAGCAAACCAACCGTCAGCCCTTGCCGCAGGCCATTGAAACAGCCGACGGCCTGTGGATGATGCCGGCTGACGCGGCAGAGCGACGGTCGGACGCTGCACAGCCTGCGTCGGCGCGTCAGGTCAACGGCGGCCCCGACGAATTCGGCTACACATCTACCGCAACCACGCTGAATTGGGTTGACGCCAGCGGCGGCATGGACACCGGCATCAGCGCATCCGTGGTCTCAGCCGGCCCCATTGACATTGGCTTTCCTTTTAAGTACTACGAAAACAGCTATAGCAGGCTCTGGGTCTCGCGCCATGGCTATCTGGCGTTCAACGACAGCGATCTTAACAACAGCCTGTCGCCGGTGCCTAGCCCTGAGACCCCAGATAACGTTATTGCGCCGCACTGGATTCCTTCATATCAAGCTCCCGACTATGTGCGCTACCTGCGCGGGGGCGCGGCCCCCAACCGTTGGTTTGTGATGGAGTGGAAGCGCCAGCGCAGCGATTGCTGCGCCGGTGACCCCGCGTTTGACGAATTCACTTTCCAAGCGGTTCTGCACGAAAACGGCGACATCCTCTTCCAGTACCAGGACATGCGCATCTACGACGGCTTTTACTGCCAGGCCTCCGGCATCGAGGACTCCACGGGCATTGATGGCCTCTCCATCACGGACTTCTGCCGTCCGGTCGCCGGCAACCAGGCCGTTCGCATCACGCGGCCGGCGCCGGCGGCCCGCCTGCGCATCTTCCCGCAGCACTACGGCGCTTTCTTCCATCCGGGTGAAACCACGCTTACGCAGATCCCCATTCGCAACACCGGCGAACTGGGCGCCGATGTCTACGACCTCACCCTCGACTCTCCCTGGCTGGCGGTGCTGGTACATGAAGACGGCACAACGCCATTGACCGACACCGACGGCGATGGCGTTGTGGATACGGGGCCGGTGCCCCAAGGCCAAACCAAGATCATCGGCGTCAAGGTCTGGTCTTCACCCGGAGCACAGGTTGGCTATCACAACACAGCCACCGTCACGGCGCGTTCGTCTCTCGCCCCGGCCAGGTACAAGACAGTCACCTCCCGCATCGCCGTCCCCGCTTCCTTTGCTCAGGTCTTCCGCGACGACGCGGACGTCGCCATGAGCATGATGCTGGTGAAACCGCAGGCGCAGGCGGTGCGCAAGGTCACGGGCGATTGGCGCTGGGGCTACGATATGGCCGTGGCCGAGTTGCCCAACCACAACCTGATCTATGTGTGGAGCAAGTACCGTTGTGTAGATAGCAACTGTACCCGCGACACCTCTGAGATTGAATATACCATTCTCAACCCCTACGGCGAGACGGTGCGCCCCATTGCCAGGCTGACTGACAACTCAGGGGCATCGTTTAGCACCTATGATTATCCCTCCGGCGTGGCCGTTGCGCCCAATGGCCGCGTGGGGGTGGTCTGGTATCGTTATCTGTGGAACTCCAGCAACAGCCAATCCAACTACAACATCTATTGGGCCGCCCTCGACGCCAGCGGCGATCTGGCGGCGGGACCCACGAACGTGACCAACAACTCAGTGTGGGGTTCATCGTCTGCGCTCAACGTGCCGCGTTTCTACAATCCTGTGATCGCGGCCACGGGTGATTTCCGATTCATTGTGGCGTGGGTGCGGGAACACCGGACCAGCGCCGGATGGATTACGGATGTTTGGTATGTAGTGCTGAACAACTCAGGCGGTGTTGTGCGCGACGCTACCAAGCTAACTGACTCCACGACAGGATCGAATTCCTCACGATTCGATTCCCCGACTGCCACGCGCCTCACGGGCAATCGCGCTCTGTTGACCTTTTCCGGCTACACCTATCCGCCGGGCACGAGGGATGTGTACTATGCCGCGCTTGGCAGCGATGGTGGCGCTCAGCAATCGGTCACTAGGCTCACCAATGGTGGCTGGGCGAACCAGCCCGACGCTATCCAACTTGCCAACGGCCGTGTGGTGGTCGCCTGGCCGGGCGATGCGCCAGCAAACCCGGGTGAGCCTGGTTGGACGGGCGAGTACTTCAACAACGAGACCCTGGCAGGAAACCCCGTGGTAACTCGGACTGATTCAACCATTGATTTCCGCTGGGATCTTGGTTCCCCGGCAGCGGGCGTCAATCCGGATCACTTCTCGGCGCGCTGGCAAGGAACCATCACCGTGCCAGGGGGAGATTACACCTTCACCATGGGCAGCGACGACGGCAGCCGGCTGTGGATCGACGGCGATCTGGTGATGGACTACTGGAACACCTGCTGCCAATACTGGAATCGGAATGTGACGCTCTCGCCGGGCGCTCACTCCGTGCGCATGGAGATGCGCGAGATCGGCGGCGCGGCTTGGGCCTATCTCGGTTGGCGCGATGCTGACAGCCCCTTGATCAAGTTCGCAGTGCTGGATGCCAACCTCAATCGGGTGGCTGGCCCAGCGGCTGTAGGCAGCTCAGGCGCGCCGACAGGCAACAACTATGTGTCGGTAACCAATGACGCCGACAATCACGCTATCTTCACCTGGATGGACTATCAGTCGGACAGCCGCCGTAACCTTTACTATGCCCTGGTCAATACCGACGGCGCTGTATTGACGCCGGCCACCATCTTCCAGACCAGCCAGGCCGCATCGCCCTACATCTTCAGCAGCTACACCGGCAATGGCAACACCACCTACAGTTGGACTCCGCCGGCTGGCGTTGATAACGTGCTGTCGGCCGCACCTGCCAGCGGGTATGTAGCGCCTGGCGGCATGGCAACACCGCTCGACGTCAGACTGGAAGGCCGCGGCGGCGCGGCGGCCACGTCGGTCCGGCTGGCCGTCACGCTGGACCCCCGGCTCAGCTACGTTGACGACACTTCCGGCGTCACGCCCACCGTCAACGGCGAGACCGTCACCTGGAACCTGCCCGACCTGCGGCTGTATGACATGCGCCAGTTCCAGGTCAACACCAGGGCCACAGGAGGCTCCTTTGGCGACAGTCTGCCGGTGCAGATGCAGCTCTCGGCGGCCGAGCCTGACCTGACGCCGGCCAACAACGAGGCCACCGTGCAGATGCGGCTTAGCAGACCTTTCTATCTGCCGTTGTTGATCAGACAATAACACGACAGCGCCCAGCGCCCCAATGCTCGATCGCAACCGGCCTGCTATGCCAGCAGGCCGGTTCTGTTTTGTTCCCAGAGCGCGTTTAGACAGCCCCTGCAAAATCAGCTATAATCGGACACGATTACAGCACAGCGAGGTTCGCATGTATCAGGCTCCCAAAGGAACGCACGACATTCTCCCCGAGGACTGGCCCTATTGGCAACACGTCCTGACCACCGCAGAGCGCATGGCTGCTCTGTTCGGCTTTGAACGCATCGAAGTGCCGATCTTTGAAGGCACCGAGCTGTTTGAGCGCGGCGTCGGTGAAGGCGCGGCCGTCATGGTGGACAAAGAAATGTACACCTTCACCGACAAGGGCGACACCAGTCTCACCCTGCGCCCCGAATTCACCGCGGGCATCATGCGCGCCTACCTCGAACACGGCATGAAGGTGCGCCCTCAACCGGTCAAACTGTACACCATCGGCCCGATCTTTCGCCAGGAACGCCCGCAGGCTGGCCGCTATCGCCAGCATACCCAGTGGAACGTCGAGGTGATCGGTGAACTGGACCCCGCGGTAGACTTCGAGGTGATGTCGCTGGCGTGGAGCCTGTTTTCCGCGCTGGGCTTCCGCGGCCTGGCCTTTCAGGTCAACTCCATCGGCTGCAACGCACCGGACTGCCGTCCCCGCTACATCGAAGCGCTCAAAGCCTATTACGAGCCGCACCGCGCCGAACTCAACGAGGTGGATCGTCGTCGCCTTGATGTGAACCCGCTGCGCCTGCTCGATTCCAAGGAAGCGGCCAGCCAGGCCCTGCTCGGCGGCGCGCCGCGCAGCATTGATTATCTGTGCGACGACTGCCGCAACCACTTCACCACGCTGCTCGGCTATCTGGACGAGGCCGCGCTGCCGTACAGCATTAACTCGCGGCTGGTGCGCGGCTTCGACTACTACACCAAGACGGTGTTCGAGGTGTGGGCCGAGGGCATTGGCGCGCAGGCCGCGGTGTGTGGCGGCGGTCGCTACGATGGCCTGATCGAGCTGCTGGGCGGCCCCCCCACACCCGGCATCGGCTTTGGCAGCGGCGTCGAGCGTCTGATCCTGACCCTGAAGGCGCAGGATGCGCAAGCGCCCGCGCTGCCCGCGCCGCAAGTCCAGGTTTCCTACACCGGCAAAGACATACTTGGCAAGCAGGCCAAGCAAGCGGCCCTGACCCTGGTGCGCGAACTGCGCCAGACTGGCGTCGGCGCGCTGCTGCCTTTTGGCGATCGTAGCCTGAAAAGCCAGCTCAAGTCTGCTGACAAGGCAGGCGTGGCCTTTGTCGTGATTGTCGGCGAAGGCGAGCTGCAAAGCGGCGACTGGACCGTGCGCAACCTGGCCGATGGCAGCCAGCAGACGGTCGCCCGCGCCGAGCTGGCGGACTGGCTGCGTACCCGTCTTCGTGAACAGTAAGCCCAACCATGACCAACGATCATCCCCTTGTCAGCACCCAGCCAAGAACCATTGGCATTCTGCACCACCCGCGCAAACCCGAATCCGCGCCGCTGGCCAGCTTGATGGGCGATTTTATTCAGGCCAGCGGCTGCACCGCCTGGCTGGATTCCGCCTGGGATGAGAGTGGCATCATTGGCCGCCTGCACGAAAGCCCCGAACTGGACATGCTGATCACGCTCGGCGGTGACGGCACAATGCTGCGCGCGGCCCGCATGGGCGCGTCCGCGGGCATCCCGATTCTGGGCGTCAAGATGGGACGGCTGGGCTTTTTGGCCGAGGTGGAGCCGGAAGAATGGCAAGCGCCGCTACAAAAGGTACTGGCCGGGCAATACTGGCTGGAACGGCGGCTGATGGTGGATGTGCGGCTGCAACGCAACGGCGAAGATATTGACCCGGCTCAGCGCGAGGCGCACTTCCAGGCGCTGAACGAAGTGGTGGTCAGCCGCGGCCGTCTGGCGCGCATTGTGCGTGTCTCCACCTGGATTGACGGCGATTTTCTCACCACCTACGCCGCGGATGGCGTGATTGTGGCGACTCCCACCGGCTCAACCGGCTATGCACTGGCCGCGGGCGGGCCGATCCTGCCGCCGGAACTGCGCAACATCCTCGTGGTGCCGATTGCGCCACACCTGAGCCTGGACCGCGCGCTGGTGCTGTCCGAGGGCGAAGTGGTGAAACTGGAAGTGGTGGCCGACCATCAGATCATTTTGAGCGTAGACGGCCAATTTGATGTGGAAGTGCAAAACGGTGACACCATCGAAGTCAAGGCCAGCAACGATTCGGCCAACTTCGTGCGCGTGCGCCGCCCCTCGTACTTCTACCGCAACCTGATGCAGCGGCTGAAGTGGAATTTATAACGTACTGCGTATTACAGCTTCGATTACGCAATACGAACCAGACAGGTTTTCTCTTGGACGAACAAACTCTCTCTCTTGGCGAACTCTTAGCCGAAGCAGCCGCGGCAGCCAGCGTTGGCGACCGCGCGGAGGCTGAACGGCTCTATCGCCGCGCCACCAAACGCTCCCCCGCCAACACCGCCGCGTGGATCGGTCTGGCCGCGGCAGTGGATGCGCCGGAAGAAAAACGCGCCTGTTTCGAGCAGGTTTTGCAGATCAATCCCAACCACCCCGAAGCGCGCGCAGCCTTGCAGCGCCTTGCCAGTCAGGCGACGCCGGAACAGGCCAGCGCGATCCAGGCGACCCTGGCACACGCCGCGGAAGAAGTCAAAGCGAATCCCGTGCGCTACGCAACGGAAACTGTCCCTGCCGCACCAGGTACGATTGCGCAGCCCAAGCCAGCCGAAGAACCGATGCTGACCTGCACCAACCATCCTGACACGCCCACCACATTGCGCTGCAATCGCTGCGGGCGTCCCATGTGCGTGCGTTGCGTGCAGTTGACCGATGTCGGCTATCGCTGCAAGGACTGCATCCGCGAGCAGCAGAATGTTTACTTCACCGCGGAAACACGCGATTATATTGTGGCCGCGGTGGTCAGCTTCGGGCTGGCGGTGCTGGCAACGCCGTTCATCCAGTTACTGCTGGGTATGCTGGGCATGTTTATCGGCCTGATCCTAGCCTTCGTACTCGGCCCGGTGGTGGGCGGCTCCGCGGTCACGCTGATTCGCCGCTCGGTAGGCAAACGCCGCGGGCGCTATCTCGGCCTGGTGGTGGTAATTGCCATTCTACTCGGCGTGCTCGTTGGCCTTGGCATTGCCTCCGTGCTTGGCCTGCGCATCAACCTGCTGCTGCTGGGGTTGTTCATGTTCAGCGCGCTCAGCACCGTCTACGCTACCCTGCGATAACCACCAGTTGCCCGGAGCAAGTGGCAGGTTACAAGCCACCGGTTAACCGTTCTTTGCGTCATTGACCATTAACTTCCATGCTCGCCGAACTACGCATCACCAACTTTGCGATTATTGATCATGTCGCGCTCGCCTTCGCACCCGGCTTCAACGTGCTGACGGGCGAGACCGGCGCGGGCAAGTCCATCATCATTGACGCGGTGGACATGCTGCTCGGCGGCAAGGCGGGTCAGGAGATGATCCGCGCGGGCGAGGCGCAGTGCGAGATCGAAGGAGTGTTCACCCTCTCCCCCGCCACCGTCGCGGTCATCAATCCCGTGCTGGAGCGGGAAGGACTGGAAGGGGATGAACCGGACCTGCTGCTGCTCTCGCGCGAACTGCGCCGCGGTGGGCGCACCGTCACGCGCGTCAATGGCCGCGCGGTGGCTCTGTCCGTACTGGGCGAAATCGGCGAGCTGCTGGTAGACATCCACGGCCAGACCGATCACCTGTCGCTGATGCGCCAGCGCGAGCACATCCACCTGCTGGATCGCTACGCCGGCCTGTTGGCCGCGCGCGATAAGATCGCTGGAGAGGTGCGACGCCTGCTGGTAGTGCGCAAAGAGCTGGCCGGTTTGCGTCGTGACCAGCGTGAACTGGCCCGCCGACTGGATTTGTTGACCTTCCAGGTGGAGGAAATTGACGGCGCGGCGCTGGAGCCGGGCGAAGACAGCACACTGGACAGCGAGCGCCGCCGTCTGGCAAACGCTGAGCAACTGATCCGCCTGACCGAGGGCGCACGCGCCCTATTATCTGAGGGCAACGACGAGCAAGGCAGCGCACTTGACCTACTCAGTGACGCCGCGGGCAAGCTGGCCAAGCTGGCCGCGATTGATCCTGACACACAAACGATTCTCGACGCCGCCGAGGCGCTCACCGATCAATTGAGCGATTTGGCGCGCACCCTGGACACTTACGCCGACGATATTGAGTTCAACCCGGAGCGGCTGGCCGAGGTGGATGAGCGGCTTAACCTCGTTTTTAACCTCAAGCGCAAGTACGGTGACAGCATCGCAGAGGTGCTGGCCTTTGGCGCGCGTGCTCACGCCGAACTGGACGCGCTGGGCAACGCTGAAGTGCGCACGGCTGCGCTGGAGGAAGAGGAAGCGCGGCTGTTGCAGCGCATCGGACGCAACGCCGCAGCCCTGTCGCGGGCGCGTCGCAGCGCGGCTGAACGCATGGCCGTCGAGGTCGTGCGCGAGCTGGGCGACCTGCGCATGGAGCGCGCCCAGTTTAGCGCGGACTTCCAGTGGCACAGCCAGGCCGATGGCGCACTGGTCAGCGAGGCCGACGCGCCCGCGGGCGTGGCTGCCGGACGATATGGCTTCGACACCAGTGGCCTTGACCGCGTGGAATTTCTGGTTTCCGCCAACCCCGGCGAGCCGCTCAAGCCGCTGGTAAAGGTGGCGTCGGGCGGCGAAACCTCGCGGCTGATGCTGGCGCTGAAAACCGTGTTGGGCCGCGCCGACCAGACCCCCACGCTGATCTTCGACGAAATTGATGTGGGGATTGGCGGTCGCGTCGGTACCGTAGTCGGCCAGAAATTGTGGGAGCTGACCGCACGCCACGACGGTGACAGCCAGGGGGCCGCGCATCAGGTCTTGTGCATCACGCACCTGCCCCAACTGGCAGGCTTTGGCGATCAGCATCTCGTGGTGCGCAAGCAGGTGGTGGACGAACGCACGCGCACCGAGGTGGTCGCGCTGCAAGGAGACGAGCGGGTGGCTGAAATGGCCGCGATGATGGGGGCGTCCCCGGAACGCAGCGACGCCAGCCGCGCATCTGTTGAAGAAATGCTGGCCGACATTGCGTCGGTCAAGCAGCGCGCCTGAACATGGCCGCTATGCGCCAACCCGCCCCTTCGCCTCTCCTTCATGCGCTAATTTTTGATCTCGACGGGGTGCTGACCGATACAGCGGAACTACATTACCGTACCTGGCAACGTTTGGCTGACGACCAGGGATGGTATTTTGATCGCGCCATCAACGAGCGGCTGCGCGGGGTAAAACGGCGCAACTCGCTGGAGATTATCCTGGCCGAAAACCAGCACACTGCCAGCGAAGCAGACATTGCTGCATGGCTTCAACGCAAGGATCAGTATTTTCAGGTCTTGCTCACCGAAATTTCACCCGCGGATTTGCTGCCGGGCGCAGGAGAGTTACTGCACGCGCTGCGGGCGGCGGGCATCCGAACCGCACTGGGTTCAGCCAGTGTCAACGCGCGCCAGGTGGTGCAGCGACTGGGCATCGCTGATCTGCTGGATGTGCTGGCCGATGGCAACACCGTGCTGCACAGCAAGCCCGCTCCCGATTTATTTCTGTGGATCGCACACAAGTTGAAGATAACACCGGCCAACTGTGCCGTGTTTGAGGATGCCGCGGCGGGGATTGATGCCGCGCTGGCCGCTGGCATGTGGGCAATTGGCCTGGGGCCACAGGAGCGGGTCGGTCATGCACATCTACGCTTTGCCAGCCTGGCTGAAGTCACCCTGCCGCGGCTGCTGGCGCAACTGACTGGTATCGCGGGCGCGGCCTCCTGAACTCTGGCACTCGGCGCACTTGCTCTTAACCCCGTTTTCGTACATCCCAGCCCCGTGGTTTCCGCGATGAAGAATAAAACGTTTCTTAAGTACGTTATCGCCCTACTTCTATTCGGGTCAAACGGGATTGTTGCCAGTCGCATTTCCCTCAGCAGCTACGAAATCGTTTTTACCCGCACCTTGATTGGCAGCTTATTCTTGATTTTGATTTTCGTCCTGCGCAGGCAACGGGCGCGCTTCGGGCAAAACAAGCAGCATTTCCTCTATTTGGCGATTTCCGGCATCGCGATGGGGGCCAGTTGGATGTTTTTATACGAGGCGTACCAGCAAATCGGCGTCAGCCTGGCGACGCTGGCCTACTATTGCGGGCCGGTAATTGTTATGATGCTTTCTCCACTGCTCTTCAAGGAGAAGATGACGCGGGTCAAGCTTGGCGGATTTTTGGCTGTGCTGCTGGGTATGGTGCTGGCAAATGGACAATCCTTGCTGCAGGGCCGTGTTTCCTGGGGCTTGATCTTTGGCGTTCTGGCGGCATGTATGTACGCGGTGATGGTGGTATTCAACAAAAAGGCAGTCAGCATTGTAGGGCTGGAAAACCCAATGTGGCAGCTTGTGATCAGCTTTTTAACCGTGGCGATTTTCCTCGGCTTCAAACAGGGACTATCTGTCACGATTGCATCCCAGAACTGGCTGCCCATCCTGTTTTTAGGCATTGTCAACACCGGAATCGGCTGCTATTTTTACTTTTCCTCCATTGGCGACCTGCCTGTGCAGATGGTGGCTGTTGGCGGCTATCTGGAGCCTCTCTCCGCGCTTTTCTTTTCTGCGGCGTTTTTAGGCGAATCGCTTAGCCTGGTGCAGTTGGGCGGCGCAGCCCTGATTTTAGGCGGTGCAGCCTTGGGCGAGCTATTCCGGCAGCCGCAAGTTTCTGCTGTACCGATTGAATAAGCCATAGAACGTGTACTGGTCGAAATCACAGTTTCGTGATATACTAATACACTAACTACTGATAAAAGCCCGTGCTGTATCCTTCGCTGGAGGTCGTTCTGTGCGCGTTTCCTGTTTACAAGACAATTTGTCCCGTGGGTTGAATATTGTCGGACGTGCGGTTTCGCCGCGCAGCACCCTGCCCGTGCTGGGTAATATCCTGCTGGCAACTGATGAGGGGCGCTTGAAGCTGGCCGCTACCAACCTCGAAATCGGCATTAGCTGCTGGATCGGGGCCAAAGTCGAAGATGACGGCGCGGTCACTGTGCCCGCACGCCTCCTAAGCGAGTTCGTCAACCAGTTGCCCCCTGAACGCATTGACATGGACTTGAGCGTGCGCACGCTGATGCTCAACCTGAAATGTGCCCGCTACGACACCAACATCAAAGGGATTGACGCCAGCGAATTTCCCATCATCCCAACCAGCGACGGACTGGACGCGATTCGCATCGCAGCCGACACCCTGCGCGCCATGATCAACCAGGTGGTCTTTGCCGCAGCCACCGACGAAAGCCGCCCTACCCTCACCGGCGTACACGCACGCTTTCAGGGCAAGCGGCTGACGCTGGCCGCCACCGACGGGTTCCGTCTGGCCGTGCGCAGCACCGAACTGGCGACCGCCGTGCCGGACAAAATCGAAGTCATTATCCCCGGCCGTGCGCTCTCCGAATTGAGTCGCATCATCGGCTTGCTGCCCAAGACCGAAGGCGATACGCCGCTGGTAGAGATTGCCATCGCCAACGCCCGTAATCAAATTCTCTTCCACCTGCCCGATGTAGACATGGTCTCGCAGTTGATTGACGCCAACTTCCCCAACTACGAAGCGATCATTCCCAAGAGCTTTGCCACCCGCACCGTGATTGACACGCAAGCCGCGTTGCGTGCGCTGCGCGTTGCCAACCTGTTTGCCCGTGACAGCTCCAATATCGTGCGCTTCCAGATCACACCGGGCAGCGACGGCATGCCGGGCAACCTGACCATGACCGCCACTTCCGCCGAAGCGGGCGACAACCTGGCCAACCTTGATGCGCTCGTAGACGGGCCAGAGGGGGAAATCGCCTTTAATGGACGCTATATGCTCGACGTGTTGAGCGTGATTGACCAGCCGCAAATTGCCCTGGAGACCACGCGCGCCAGCGCGCCCGGCGTGGTGCGTCCGATTGGCGTCGGCCCGGAAGAGTTCACTTGCGTCGTCATGCCCATGCACATCAGCCGCTAACCGGCTTTTTTGTGCGTGTCGTTGTGTAAAACCCACCACCGCCAGGCCGCAATGCCTGGCGGTTTTCTTCCCAACCGCGCGTGTATCTGTCCCATCTTTCTCTGACCAACTTCCGCAACTTCAACCGGCTGGAGCTGAGCTTGCAACCCGGCATCACGCTGCTGCAAGGCTTAAACGCGCAGGGTAAAACCAGCTTTTTGGAAGCCGTGGCCTATTTGTCCACTGCGCGCTCGCTGCTGGCTGGCGTCGAGCGAGAATTGGTGCATTGGCTAGCCTGGGAAGAGCCGTTGCCCTTTGCCCGACTGGTGGGTGAACTGGCAGGCGACACGCGCCGCCACAAGATCGAAATCACGTTGCTGCAAAGCAGCAAAGGCAGCAATGGCACGCCCTATCTGCGCAAAGAGGTACGCGTCAATGGCGTCACCCGCCGCGCCCTCGACCTGGTCGGGCAGATGCCCACCGTGTTGTTCTTGCCGCAGGACGTAGAGCTGATCGCCGGTTCTCCCAGCGTGCGGCGACGCTACATGGACATCGCCCTCTGCCAGATGCAGCCCGACTATTGCCGGGCCTTGAGCGCCTACAACAAGATCCTCGATCAGCGCAATGCCTTGCTCAAGGCGCTGCGCGACAACGGCGGCCCCCGCGATCAACTTGATTTTTGGGATGAGCAATTGGTGGAAAATGGCAGCTTGCTGGCCGCCCGCCGTGCGGCGTTCCTCGCCGACCTGGAAATGGAAGCCAACGAACGGCAGCAGGCTCTCACCGAAGGCCGCGAGCGCCTGCATGTGCGCTATCTACCCGCGCTGGAGCCGAACGGCAGCGACGACGAGTTGAACGGCGGCGACGCGACCACCCTGCGCGAGCCAACGCCCCTCTACCTCGCAGGTGACTGGGTCGCCATCGGTGCAGCGTTTTACGACATGCTGGCGCGCATGCGCCCGCGCGAGGTCGCCGCGGGCATGTCGCTGATCGGCCCGCACCGCGATGATGTGCAGTTCGTGGCGCAGGGCCGCGATCTGCGCACCTATGGCAGCCGCGGTCAGCAACGCACTGCCGCGTTGTCGGTCAAGCTGGCCGAGGTGACGATCATGCGCCGAGCACTCGGCGCGCCGCCGCTCCTGCTGCTGGACGATGTGATGTCGGAATTGGACGGCAAGCGCCGCGCCTTGTTACTGGATGCACTGAGCGACGTGCAGCAGGCACTGGTCACGACCACCGATTGGGACGACTTTACCCCGCAGTTTCGTCAACATGCGCGCTGCCTGCACGTTGCAGATGGCAGCATCGAAGAAGCAGCCCCCGCGTAGCCCGCTTAATACACCACTTCGGCAATCTGCTCAAAGTCCAGCGCCACCACGATCTCCGGCTCGTAATCGCGGTAGTCCTCCTCCTCCACATTGCCCGCGGCCACGCCGCGGCTGCACAGCGACCGATACACGCAAAAACGGCAACGTTCCTCTATGGGCGTCAACGGAAAGATGCCATCGCCTCCGGCCAGCAGGGCAATCTGCTCCACCAACCCGTTGATATAGCCCTCATCTTCGCGCGCTTGCGCCGCACTGTATACAAAACGCTCCGGTTGATCGGGGAAGCCCGCAAACCAGTACACCATCTCCACGTTTTCCGCGGCCAGCGGCTCACCGCCGTTCAGGTCACCGATAGCTTGCAGCAGCAGGCTGGGGTAAACACGCGTTTGCAGGCGACTGGCAAGCCAGCGTTGCGGCGGGCGATGCTGTGACGTTTTCCAGTCGAAGATCAGCGCGCGGCCATCCGGCGTCAGCACGATCAGATCATACTGCGCCACCAGTCGGCGTTCTCCGCTCGCGCCCAGCGGCGCGGACAGCGCCACTTCCGGGAAACGGGCGCCCGGCAGATCAGCCGGCTGTGCAGCTAGAAACGCCTGCCACCAGCGTGTCAAGTCAGCGTCCTCTTGCGCCATCATGGACAGCCGCGCTATCGGCACTCCTACCAGAAGTTGCTGCACCATCAGGTGAAATTGCTGGCCCAGATAGAGATGATGCTCGTTTTCCAAAATCGGCTCGGCCTGCACCGCGGGCCAGGCGATCTGGTCAAGATAGCGCAACTGGAAACGCCGCGGACAATCCACAAAGTCCTGCAAGCTGCCCTGGCTGAAGTGAAAATCGGCTGGAAGAGTCATAACGGTACTCGTTGGATACGGTTGATCAGATAGGAATTATGCTAAACTCTCATCAAAGAGGCAAACCTTGTCAATCTGAACGCAGGAAGGAGTCCCCAAAACGAGGATTATCCATACTGCTTTAGCTCCGGAATATATGTTTCGGTCAACGCCATTAACTGATGGATATTCTCCGGGCTTTCTGCCCACTTACCACCACTGACCAGATGGCGCTTTTCATCGTAATAGTTCCCTGAAACAGCCGCCAGTTGTGGATCCAGTGCAAGCCAGACATAAACGCTTGCCATAGTTTCCGGCGAGATCGAAAACCGGCTCTTAATCGAATACAAGCGTTTCTGGAGAGTGGACAAATCAGGATAACGCTCCAGATCAATCTTGACGTTGGTAACTCTGATGCAGTTGGCAGTCTTTGCCGTACCGCGATATTTTTCAGCCAGCCAGCGCGTATACATCACCTGCGCAAGTTTGGACTGGTAATACGCCTTGTCCACCCGAAAATCGCCTTGAGCGAACTCAGGGTCTGTGAAGTTTATCCTGAGCCGGGGATGCATTAGCAAACCTTGAGACGAGATGGTGATAACCCTGGCTTGTGGGCTGGCTGATAAGTCTGGCTCCAGTAGAGTGGTCAGCAGCACAGGGCCAAGATGATTCGTAGCCCAGACCGTTTCTACGCCATCTTCCGAGCGAACGGGTTGCTTGCGGCTGATGTCAAAATCCGCCGCGTTGTGAATCAGAACATCCAGACGGCTCAACCCCTCTGCTCTCAGGGTCGCACAACCCTGCGCAATTGACTGCCGCGATGACAAGTCCATCACCACGAGTTTTGTCCTGAGATTGCCGGTGGCCTGCTTGATCTGCGCGACGGCTACTTCTCCCCGCGCGCGATTGCGGGACGCGATGATAACTTCCGCGCCTGCTTGCGCCAGCTGGGCCGCCGCAGCTTTTCCAATACCCGCGTTACCCCCTGTGATCAGACAAACTTTGTTTTGCATCGTTAGTTCTTTCATGCAATGAAATGGCAAGGCTTGCACGCTTTGGTCGCCTTACAGATCGCGTTCCCAGAACGCTTGCAACGCCACAAAAGGCAACGCCTGCGTCAGCTCGGCCTGGTTGGACGCAGCCCGCCCGCTGTTCCAGGTGACGATCAGCGCCTTGCGCGCCCGCGTGATGCCCACGTATAACAGCCGCAGTCGCTCGCGCACATAGTCCAGCCGCGCCTGCGCCGATGCTTCGCCCTCGACGTAGTCGTCCGCGTCGCCGCCCGCAGCCAGAATACCCAACTGCGCCAGCGCCTCCGCTTGCAAGTTGAGCGGGCCGCCCGTTTGCACCTGCCGGCTACTACGAATGAACCACTTTTCCGCGATGTACTGGTCATACGGCTGGCCGGAGGGGAAATCGTAGCTGTTGACCGACATCAAATATACCCGGTCCCACTCCAGCCCCTTGGCCTTGTGCATCGTCGCCACCACCACCTGACCGCGGTAGCGGTCAGGATCGAAGCCGCTGTCCTCCTCGCTGAAGCCGAGGAAGCGCCGTTCGTTGCGGGCAATGATCGTCAACTCGTTTGCCAGCTCCGGCAGCCGCCAGGTGGGGTTGCGTTCAGCTTCCTGCTGCAAACTGACAGCCAGCTTGTGCGCCAGCGCCAGATCGCCCGCGTCCTGAAACAAATCCTGGGCCAGTGTCAGCACTGCCTGGTCAATTGGCAGCAACACTGCACCCTGCCAGCGCCGCACCGCCACGCGAAAGGCTTCCAGCTCCGCGCGCAGCTCATCGTTCAGATCGAGCGTGTCCAGCCAGTCCTGCCCGGCACGCGGCCAGAGGAATTCCTCCAGCCGGTCACAGCGACGCAACAGCTTCACCGTGGCCTGCACTGCCTTCCAGGCGGCTTCATCCTCGCGGCGGGCGCGCTGCCACACCTCGTACACGCGCGCCAGCTTGCCCGCCGCGGTTGGCTCGGCCAGGTACAGCAGTACATTCGCCAACGCGCCTGCTGCCTGCCGTGTAGTCAATGTGCTGCGTAGCAAGCTGTCCACCACCTCGATCCCGCGCTGGCGCAGGGCATCCACCACCTCAAAGCCGCGCTGATTGCGCGGGGCCAGCACAGCCACGGTGGCATCAGGGTGGGCCGGCAGCCAGCGCGCCAGCGATTCGGCCACCGCCTGCACCTCGCCCGCAGGACTGTACTTCGTGCCCATGAGAAAAATCGCCTCCGGATCGTCGGGCGGGTTGGGCTGCGGGTCGCCGGAGGAGGTGGGCAGGATGTGCGGCGGGGTCAGCGCGGTGCGCACCGCCGTTTCGGGATGGCGGGTCTGCGTCCAGTCAATCAGCGCGTTGGCGAGGCTGATGATGCTGGCTGTCGAACGCCCAGAGTTGGGCAAATCGCGCGCCACCACGCCCGTCTCGGTTAAAAACCGGCGCAAATGCTCCGGGCTGGCAGTAGTGAAGGTCTCGAAAATCGCCTGGTTGGGATCGCCGACGCGCACCCAGTTGCCATCTGGGCCGGTCAACTGGCGTAAAATGCGCTCCTGCAAGCGGCTGCTGTCCTGGGCCTCGTCCTCCAGCACAAAGGGCCAACGCTCGCGCAGCCGTAACAGCAGTCCTTCGTCCGTTTCCAGTGCGCGCAATGCCAGCCGGATCAGGTCATCGAAGTCCACCGCGCCACGGTAGACCAACGCGCGTTGGTAGTCCGCGTAGATCGCCGCGCCCATTTCAGCCAGTGGCAACACGTCAGGCTGACCAGCCAGCCGCTCCAGCAGCGCGTCCGGCGTCAGTTGCAAGTCCTTGGCCAGGCTGGTGAAGCTGAGCGCCGTTTCCTTGACCAGAGCCAGCAGCGGTTCACGCCGCACCCAGTCCTGGCGGTTCGGCTCCAGATCGCTGTCCAGGTAGTCTTCCAGCGCGTACGGGTGACTGCGCAGCCACGCGGCCGCGGCTTCGTCCAGCACCTCGCCGGCCGCGCGCTCGTCAATGATCTGGAAGTTGTCGGCCAGCCCGACCAGCGCTGGCCGCTCGCGCACGATGTCGTGGGCCAGGCCGTGCAGGGTGCGCACACGATAGCCGATATGCGGCAACAAACCGTGCTCCTTGACCAGTCGGCTGACGCGCTGATAAAAACTGTCCATAGCCGAGTTGACCAGGGTGACGATCAGCACTTCCTGACGGCTGCGCAGCACGCCACTGTTGATAATCTGCGCGGCCAGCTGCGACAGCGTTTCTGTCTTGCCGCTGCCAGGTACCGCCGACACCCCCAGTCTGCCGCTGGTATAGGTGAGGACTTCTTGTTGCTTGGGGCGCGGGATAAACATTGCGTCGTTCCTAAATTTGACCCTGGTCAGTTTGCTCTTGCGCAGCAAGCTCGCGCAGCACCTGGTTAAATGCCCATAACAACGGCCCGCGTTGTTCGTAGCCTTGCTCGCCCAATTCGCTCAGACCGAGGTAAACTTGACGGCGGCAGCGCCGCAGCAGGCCGAGGATCAGCCGGTAGAGGCGATCCTGGCTGGCAGCGTATTCGTCTGCGTCGCTCCATAGGCTTTCGCCGTCCCAATGGCGGCTCAGCACATAGGGCTGCGTCAGTGGTTGATACAACCGATCTGACCAGCCGCGGCTGCCTACATCCAGCCAGAATTGGTAATCCACGGGGCGGTTCATCAGCAGGAAGGTGTAGGCCGGGGCCAGCAGCACCGCGTCCTCGGTTGGTTCCTGCCACGCGCCGATGTACTGCGCGGCCAGCACGCCATCTTCCACCAGCGCCAGATATTCTTTGCCCAACGAGCGGCTGGCGTCGTCGGTCAGCCCGGCGCCCTGGCGGAATTTCTGCACCGATTCAACCAGATTGGCGGCCACGCGCGCCGCGTCCAGATCGTCGTGGAAGCCGTGCCCGCGCTGCGAGAGGATTTCCCCGAACAGGCGGCTGAGAAAATGGTCGAGAGGCTGCTCTTCCTTGCGTTGCACCTCGTTCAACCACAGGCGCAGGGTGTCGTAGCGCCCGCCCAGCACATAGCTGATGCGCTCGTGCATC
Organism: Anaerolineae bacterium; assembly: GCA_049299095.1. Classification (GTDB taxonomy): domain Bacteria; phylum Chloroflexota; class Anaerolineae; order JAAEKA01; family JAAEKA01; genus JAAEKA01. The sequence continues at coordinate 22,222 of JBAQWV010000010.1, forward strand.
TCCGGGTTGATGCGCTCCCACGCGGTCAACTGCGGCTGGCCGTCCTTCGGGCGATAGACGATCTGCGCGAGCAACTGGGCGCGCACCAAATCCATCTCCTCGATAGCCTCGATCAGGCTGTAAGCCACATCGAAGCGAGTCGGGGTGATCTCCCAGGCGGGATGCCCCAGCGCGATCAGGGTCAGCAGCGCGCGGGCGGCTGGCTCGTCGCGCAGCGCGCGCGAGGGGCGATGCGAGCGCGCGGGCACGCCCAGCCGTGTCAGTCGTTCCATCAGCGAATAGCGCAACGCGTCGGAGAGGAAGGGAGCGAGCACCACGATTTCACCGGGGGGTGTGCCCTGCTCAACCTGCGCGGCGATTTCGGCCGCGGTCCAGTCGAGCATCTGCGGGTAAAAGCGTAAATCCTCGCGAAACTGCACGGCCGCGCGCAGGTCTGCGGGGGCAACGTGCGCGCTGGTCACCGCCTCGCGCGGTGCGGGTTGATCCAGGGTGCGCGCCAACTGGCTGCCAAGTGCTTGCAGCGCGGGCGGCGTTACCAGGGAGGTATCGAAGGTCATTGTCTGTTGGCAAAGCTCGGCCAGCGCCAATCCGCTGGCTGGATCCGCACCCAAAAACTGGCGATAGCCCGCATCTTCGTCGTAGATCAGCAGCGCCGACGCGGTTTCCGGCAGCCAGGTGCGCAGCAGATCGTGCGTGAAGGGGTTGTCCTCCTCAAGGTTGTCCACAAGCAGGTGACGCCAGGTTTGCAGCAAGTGGTCGCGGCAAATCGGCAGCGGCCAAAGATGCTGCCAAAAGACTTCGACTTGCAGCGAAAAGTCCAGCAGGTTTTGCTCCAGGCAGTAGGCACGAAACAAATCCGCTGCGCGCTGGGCATCGCTGTAGACGTGCGCCTGTGCCGGGTCACCGTTCCAGGCTAGCGCCAGCCGCTTGCCGATGTCAGTGTATGGAAAGCCTACCAGCGCGGCCTTGTTCAGGTTGTCAATGATCTGGCTGTACAGGCGGTTGCGGTCAATGGTGACTGAATTGAACGCGCCTTCGTCGAGCAGCGGGCGTACCAGCCGCGCCATGTGGTATTGTGCGGTTTCTAGCGTGAGGAAGGTGGGCGGCTTGTCAGGCTGTGCAAAGCCCGCGGGTTGCGCAGCCAGCGGCCAGAACAGTTCTACCATGCGCCGCGCCAAGCCGCCCGTGGTTTGAATGGAGGGTGAGCTGCCGGGACGCAGCCGGGCACGACGCAGCGCCGTGGCATACGGCCCGGCCAGTGTGCGCTGTGGTGTTAGCACCAGTATCGAGCCACCGGGCACACCCGCGCGCAGCAGGTGCAGCAGGCGTTGCACGGCCGCGGTGGTTTTGCCTGCGCCTGCTGGGCCTTGCAGAAAAACGTGGCTGTCCAGCGGCAGGGTCACGACCGCCGTTTGAAAGGGGTGGAGAGGTGGATTCATGCGTCAACTACCAAATAAGCGAATAGGAACAATATACCTTGCAACGGATGGGAAGTCAACCGTATCGCGGCCTTGTGCGCAAGTCGTGGAATCAAAAACGCCCCACCGCGGGGTGGGGCGAGAAGCACACGAGATGCCGGTTAACCGGCGTTGCTGGCCGGGCTGGATTTGCGGCTGTCAGTCACGTACCAGCCAGTGCCTTTGAATACAATGCCGGGCGCGCGGTAAATGCGATGCACCTGATCGTGCCCGTTGGGGCAAACCGGCAGTGACGTATCGCTAAAGGCTTGTCTGCGTTCAAAATGCAGGCCGCATGTAGCGCATTGATAGTCATACAGTGGCATCGCGCACTCCTGAAGGGTTCAATGCAGCGGGAGCAGTGCCGTAACGCAGCCTGCTCCCGCTGCCAGTACCTTGAACAAATGTTATTTAACGTTGACCTTGATGGTCTTGGGCTTCACGGTCTCGGCCTTGGGCGCGGTGATGGTGAGGACGCCGTTCTCAAAGGTGGCGTCAATCGCATCCGCGTTGATCGGCGTGTTAAAGGTGAGACTGCGACTGAAGCGGCCATGACGACGTTCTCGCATCACATAATTAACGTTCTCAATGGCACCAGGGAACTCTCCGCGAAGGGTCAGCACATCACCTTCAAAGGTAATTTCGACGCTTTCAGGGTTGACGCCGGGCACAGTCGCCTGGATCACGACCTCTTCGGGCGTGGTGTATACGTCCAACGGCAGACGCCATTCCATCTGGCTGTTGTACGGGCGGCGAGCCAGCGCAGTCCAGCTCGGCTGGCCGAGGTTCTCTTCAAACATACGCTCCATCACATCACGCAGGGCAACAAACTCGCGGGTGGGTTCAAAGCGGTTAACGGTACGGGTCATGACGGGTTCTCCTTGTTGTACAATGGTTTGGTTCAAAAGGGTTTTATCATTGCGGCGAGGTGGCGCTTCATGCGTCCAACTCACCGTTGTTGTACGTTTTTATCATAGCGCACCGGTGTTAGATCAATATTTGCGAAACGTTAGCGTTGCGTTAGAGCCGAATAGACAACGGCCCGCGCTTGACATACAATGTGCGCAACTTCTCAAATACACTGGCAATAATGACCCCATCGTCCCCCACTTCGTCACCGGAAACCGGCCGCGGCTATGCATTGGTACTGTTCGCGGCTTCGCTGTGGGCCACCCTCGGCGTAATCTATAATTTTTTGGGGCGTTTTGGGCTGCCACCGTTGGCAATGGCAGGCCTGCGCGCAGCCCTGGGTGGACTGCTTTTGTTTGCAGGCTTGTTGATTCTGCGCCCTGCCTGGCTGCGCATCAGTCGCCGCGCACTGCTGCTGATCGTGCTGTATGGCGCGATCGGTATCGCACTCTTCTACGCGGCTTACATCAACGCCATTTTAGCCGTGGGCATGGGCGTATCTGCTGTGCTGCTGTACACCGCGCCCGCCTGGGTCGCTCTCATTGCCTGGCGCTTTCTGGGTGAAGCGTTGACACGCACGCACCTGCTGGCGTTGCTGCTCACGCTGCTCGGTTCAGCACTGGTCGCCCAGTTTTACCAACCGGGCGTGCTGCGGCTGAACGCAGTCGGCGTGCTGTGGGGCCTGCTGTCGGGGCTGACCTACGGCCTGTGGAGCGTTTTTAACAAGGTTGGCGTGCGCCACACCAACCCGTGGACGTTGCAATGCTACGGCATGTTGCTGGGCGCGGCGCTGCTCTTTGCCGTTCAGCCGCTCGCGCCTGTATGGGCAGGGGTGACACAACCCGGCGCGGCAATCTGGCTGGTGTTGCTGGCGTTGGGACCAACCATCGGCGCGTCGGTGGCCTATGCCGCAGGGGTGCGCCATGTACCCGTCAGCATTGCCAGCATCATGGCGACGCTGGAGCCGGTGCTGGCGGCACTGCTGGCTTATTTCGTACTGGGTGAAACGATGAGCGCGGGACAAATGGCCGGTGGCCTGCTGATTTTGCTTGCAGTCTGGCTTTTACGCCCGCGTGCACCGCGTCTGTCCGTCTAACGCGTTCAAACGCTTGTCAAAGCCTTCCTTCACCGGTACAATACTGACATCTTACTACCGTGAGGAGTTCTCAATGGCTGATTTACGCCCGGTTCAGGGGCTATATTTTGAAGATTACACGGTTGGCGATGCCATTGCCAGCCAAGCGCGCACCGTAACCGAAAGCGACATCGTTAACTTTGCCATGCTCAGCGGCGACTGGAACCCGTTGCACACCGACGCCGAGGCCGCCAAACAAACGCCCTACGGCGAGCGCATCGCGCATGGCCTGCTGGTGCTTTCAATGGCGACCGGTCTGGCCGAGCGTCTTGGCTTTATGTCGGGCACGGTGATCGGCTTTATGGGCCTCGACTGGCAGTTCCGCGCCGCGGTCAAGATCGGTGACACCATCCGCGTGCAGGCCACAGTTGATGAAATGAAGCCCATGCCGCGGCTGGGTGGTGGCTTCGTCACGCTCAAGGTGCAAATTCTCAATCAGGAAGACAAAGCTGTGCAGCGCGGTTCGTGGACGGTGTTGGTCAAAAGCCGCGCCAGTTAACCGCGGAGGTTCTATGCTCGCCGCAGCCCGCAGTCTACAATACATTCACCAGATCACCCTGCCCACCCCCTTTCCGATCGGGCCGGTACACACCTACTTGGTGGATGGCGATCCGTTGACGTTGATTGATACCGGTCCGCACACATTGGAAGCACAGCAGGCGCTGGAAAAGGGCCTCGCTGAGCACGGCGTTGCCTTCCGTGATATCCAGCGCATCATCGTCACGCACGCGCACGCCGACCATTACGGTCAAGTGGGCATCCTGGCAGCGGCCAGCGGGGCCGCTGTGTGGGCGCACGCACTAGCCCGTCCTGTAATCGAGCATTGGGCGGCATATGCTGCGGTACGCGAGCCTTTCTGGCTAGACTTGCTGCTGGGCGCGGGCGTGCCCGTGGATGCGGCTGAACAGACAGCTCGCCTTTACCGCGATATGGACCATTTCACCACTGCTGCACCGGTCGTTCAACCGCTGGCCGAAGGGGACAGGCTGGAGCTGGCCGGCGCGACATGGGAAGTGCTGGCTTGTCCCGGCCACTCCGACGACCTGATCTGCCTGTTCCAGCCACAGCAGCGCTTGCTATTTGGCAATGATCATCTTTTGTCGCATGTCAGCTCGAACGCGATTGTCGGGCCGCCGCCGCTGGGCGTAAGTCAGCGCGGTCAGCCGCTCGTGTCCTACTGGCAATCGTTGCGCCGCGTGGATGCGCTGCCCATTGACCTGGTGCTCACTGGACACGGCCCGGCGGTCACCAACGTCCACGGCCTGATTGATGAGCGGGCTGCCATGTATGAACGGCGGTTGGCGCGGTTGCTGATGCAGTTACAGGATGGGCCGGCGACACCCTGGCAACTGGCAAGCGCGCTTTTCCGCCAGTTAAATGCGGCTGACACCTTTCTGGCCATCTCTGAAGTACTTGGTCATCTGGATGTGCTGGAAAATGGGCAACAGTTGCGGCGCGCGCGGGATGCCGAGGGGGTTTGCTGGTACGAACATTGCTAAATGACACGTACCGCATAACGCTTATAAAAAGGTGGACAATCAACTGATTGTCCACCTTTTTATTGTCGAAAAGTGTACAAAATCTGTGCTTATGGTCCCTGAATCACGACCGTCGCCTGTCGCATGTCCCAGGTGTTGCGCCCTTCAGCCCTTAACGTCAGGCTTTGCGGGCCGCTACCGATGGCGATCAAGCGAGCTGTGACTGCCGCGCCTGCGTTGGCAGGTACTACCAGGGCAGACGTGTTTAGCTCCACCTGCAACCCGGAGCTGGCTTCTGCTGTCAAGCGCACCGTTTGGGGTTGTGTGCTGTAATTGAACACCTGAATACGCAGGTCAAGTTGGTTGTTCGGGCGCATTTGATTCGGAATGTTGGCAGTCAAGAACAGCGACTTGAACACCGTCAGCGGCGCTACAGCACTACCCAACCGCCCGTCGCGGTCCACGGCTAACGCGGTCACGCGCCAAGTGGTAATCGCATCGCCGGTCGGAATAGTCACGGAGAGATGTCCCCTCTCGTCGGTGATCGCTTCCGGATTCCAGTACAGTGTCTGCGGGAAGCGTTCACGCACAATCGGTAACGCCTCCAGCGGGATTTCCGGCGCGGGGGGTGTGCGGGTGGGAGTGACGGTTGGTGTAACCGTCGGCGTAATAACCAGTTCCGGTGTCGCGCTAGGTTCCGGCGTCGGCGTATCCTGTGGTGCGGCGACCGCAGGCGGCGGCGCGGCGGCAGGAGGTTCGGGCGTGGCAGTCGGCTCCGGCGCGGCAGGGGGTTCGGGCGTGACAGTCGGCAGTTCAGCCGTGGCTGATGGTTCCAGCGTTGCTGTAAACGGCGCACTTTGTGCCAAAGCCTGTACTTCACTGGTCGGTGAAGGTGCAACTATTACCGGTACCGTCTCCGTCGGAGCTGGTTCCACGACACGCAAATCTGCACTGGTCAGCGGTTGCGTTTGCGTCATCAGCGGCGCCGAGCTAAGTGTCAACGTTTGCGACAATGGCTGCGTTAGTGCCAAGATCGCACTACTACTGCTGACATCTGTATTGGTAATCGGGGCGGCAAAAAGACTGACTTCTGCTTCAACTGTACTGGTTAGCATCTGCCGCGCTTCAATTTGGGGTAACGTCGGCGTTATCGGAGCGTTCGACGCAGCCATATCTGCCGTCGCTTCTGGAGACGGTGACATCACAACTGTCAGTGTGCTGGTCAAGGGCGTCGTTATTTCTTCGCTGGCGATGACCCCTTCGGGTACGGCAATCACGTCTTCGGTGACTTGCACTTGTTGGGTGGGCGTAATCTCTTTTGCAGCAGGTTGCACGTCAACAGCGCCTTCTGGTTGGACGCTGCTGGCAACTTGATCGGCAGCCGGTGCTTGGTTCATGTTCGCCGGTGACGACGGCGCGGCACAGCCCACGAACAAGCCGTTGCTCAAGCCGGTCAGAGTTGGCCCCGCCACTTGCCGGATCAACGCGGCGCCGCGTGGGTTTAGTGCACTGAAGGCTGTTACCAACGGCAGCACCAGCACCATCAATAGCAGCAAAGCCAGCCCGGCTTGTTTGCGTCCTTCCAGACGCAGCCCCCAGCCGAAAAGTCCCAACGTCACCAACATGGCTCCAAAGCCCGCGGCCAGCAAAATCATCCAAACGCCATTCAGTCGCGCGCCTTCATTGGCAGCAAAGGCCAGCAAGGCCAGCAGCGCGCCGTAGGCCAGTGTCAGCAGACCCACAAATTGCAGGCGCTGATCCTTGCGTCGCCAGCCGTTAACCAGCAAGGCCAGCAGCAGCACGATCCACAGTGCGCCCACGCTGCCCAGCACCAACCAGCCAACGACAGGCGGCAAGTTATTCAGCACCAGTTGCGTGAAGTAGATCAGCCCCGCGCCGACTACGGCCAGCAGGATGGCGGTCAACAGCAGGCGGCCGACAGCTTTGCCCAGTACCTGGCTGCGATACAACCCAAACAGGACAATCAGCGCCGCCAGCAGCGGGATCACCGACAGCGCCAAAGTGACAGCCTGGCTTAGCCGGGTAAAGGCCAGGCGGCGGGTCAGGTTCACGGTTTCAGCGCCGGACTGATCCACCGACTGCGCATTCAGGCTGTAGTCACGCCCGCTGTAGCTGGCCCAACTGGCCTGTGCGGCCTGCTGCTGGGCGGCAGCTTGCTGCATCAGTGCGGGATCGTCACTGGCCGCGGCCTGCGGCAGGGTAATGCCCTTGGCTTGTAACGCCTGATCCAGTAGGAAATAGGCGCGGGTGAAGCCGGGTTGATAGGCGCGCTGGCCGTACACAGCTTCGTTGACGACCGCCAGCCCGACCGCAGTCTGCACGCCCGCCCCATCAGCAGTCGTCGCAACATCCAATTTAGCTTGCGAGCCGGGCGCGTATGCGTTTTGATCGGTAGCCAGTTGCACTTGCAGTGTTTCCGGTGCATCTACCAGCGCCACGCGCGTGTCGCGCAGCACAGTAGCGTCGCCGCTGATTTGGTAGGCGTTCAACTCCAGCGTGCCAGCCAGTGCGGGGGTTAGGTCAATACCAAAGGACGCCTTGCCGTTTTTCACGGGTGCAGCCTGCGTCAGCAGTGTTTGCCCGGCCTTGATCACGTCCACATACACAACGTCGCTGTTACCCGTGGCAATAACCTCGGCGGCCAGGGTGTCGCCGACCTGATACAGGGCGCGGTCGGTGCGCAGCAAGAGCGTTGCTTGTGCTTCGTTCAGCGGCAGTGTCACATCGCTGGTGGCGACATATTGATTAGCCGTGGTCGCGGTAATCGTGATTTCGCGGGCGTCGGTTTCGCCGCTGCGCGGGGTATAGCGTATCTGCGCCAGGCCGTATTCGTTGGTGACAGCCTCAATGACTGCGCCAGAGCCGATTTTGACCTGCAACTGGGCCTCGGTGGGGCTGCCGTCTGGTGTGCTAACGAGGACATAGAGCACGTTTTCGACACCGGCATGGAGCGTGCCATCTTCCGGCGTTACTGCAATCAGCAGCGGTTCGCGCGCGAGCGTGAGCGACTTCCAGCCGAATTCGGCGTCGCCGGTCACATCCACGACGTTAGCTTCGATTTGCAGGTTGACTATGCCTTTGGCATCAAACGCGGCCGCAGGCAGGTCCGGCACACGAAATTCAAAGCGATATTGACCGTTGTCATCGGTCGTGCCGTTGTCAACTTGCACAAACTGCTGCTGTGTGCCCGCAGTGACCTCGTCGCCGAGACGCTCGCCTATCAGCCGCAGGGCCACTTGTGCGCCAGCAGCGGGCTGGCCGAAGAAGTAGGACGCATTCAGCGTGCCGCGAATTGTGTCACCCGATAGGTAATAGGGGTGATCAGTGGCAACGTCCACCAGGAAGTTGGGTAGCGGGGCTTCGCCCAGCGTTACGCTCAGCTCGGAGACTGTGTCGCCCAGTGTCGTTTTGATCTGATATTGACCCAGCGGCGCGCTGGCGGCCAGTGGCAAATCGAGCGCGGCGATGCCGAAAGCAGAAGACAACTGCTGTTGTGACAACAACACCCGCCCAACCGCATCAAAAATCTCGAACTGTACGATGCTGCCCGCCGCGGGTTTGCCGTCTACCCCGCTCAAGGCCAGCGTGCGGAGGTGAATGGTCTCGCCCGGCTGATACACCGGCTTGTCGCTGCTTAGCAACACACGATAAGAACGTTTCAGTTGAACCGGGGTCACGACTTCGTCCTGACCGAGGGCGCTGTCCGTGGCTACCACGAGTTCAGCGTCTCCTTCCCAGTCTGCGGGAACGTCGAACTGCACCGGTGCTGTGCCGTTGGCGTCAGTCTGGCCGCTGTATACCATCTTGGCCAGCCCAGCCTGTCGCATTTCCACGGCAATATTGGCGTTGGCAATCGGTAAATTATTGCTGGCATCGTTGACGACCACGCGCAGCGCGGCCGGGCTGCCGGGCGCGAAGGTGTTCTGGCCGAGCACCAGGGTTTGCTGGGCACCACCCTGCACCGGCAACTGTGCGGCGCGGAAGGTCATGCCGAAGAAGAACGCCACCATCAGGGGAATGGCCGCTTTGCCCAGCGGTTGCAGCCCGCGCAGCAAGCCCGCCCACCAACCCTTTTGGCGGGTGACGGGGGCCTGGCGGGCGCGCTCCAGCGCCAACGCACGGCGAATGCGCGCTTCCGAGGTTGCGGACAGGTGAACGGTTTCGTACACTTCCGGCACGACTGTGTGCAGTCCAACCCGCAGCGCCTGTAACTCTACCAGCTCTGCCGTGCAGGCTGGACAGCCTGCCAGATGCGCCTCGACGGCTTGTTGTTCCGCCGGGCTTAGCTCACCATCGAGGTAAGCCAGTAGTTCCATTTCCAGATGCGACATGGCTTCGTTTAACAAAACAGCAGCAGCATGAGACCTACCGCGGAACGGCCGCGGCTGAGATCGGGGGCTTGGGCTGTTAGAATCTCCTGTAATTTTTTGTGCGCGTTGAAGAGCCGCGATTTCACCGTGCCGATGTTGATTTCGAGTGCGTCAGCGATCTCTTCATACGAAAATTCCTGAGCGTAGCGCATCATAACCACTTCACGATGCGAGTCGCTCAATTGGTTCACTGCGTGCCAGAGGCGCACTTTGTCTTCCTGGCGCAGGGTCATCTCTTCCGGGTTGCCATCCATGTGGCCGGTCAGCGTACCATCAGCCATTTCAGGATCCGTATCCGTGTGTTCCAGACGTTCTTCCAGTTCATCCCAATCCGCGGATGGCAACCGTTTCTTGCGCAGTCGGGTCTTGCAGCGGTTCACCGTCACCCGGTAAACCCAGGTTTCAAAGCGCGCCGCACCCTCAACGTCGAAACTGCGCAGGCCACGCAGCACATCCAGAAAGGCTTCCTGTGTGGCTTCTTCCGCGTCATCGCTGTTGCGCAGGGTCATGTAAGCAACGCGGTAGACATAATCTTTGTAACGATCAAATAAAGCATCAAAGGCCGCGGGTTGCCCGGCCTGGTGACGCTTGATCAGTTCCTCGGTAGGGACACCGAAGGGTTTCTTCCTGCTTTGCGCCAGCGTGGCTGCGCTCTCAGGGATCGCTACATTCAAAGACACAGAGTTTACCTTTGCATTGCCAGTTACATGCGTGGCAAGGGGAATTTGTTCACAGCTAGGACGGCTAACCAAGGGCCAAACGTTCCGCCGCTTATAGCGCAGTGTAGCCAGCGGCCAGCGAGGTGTCAAACTGGCTTTAGAAGCCAGTTGAAAAAGCAGAAATTAAAATTCGGAAGTGGTCACGCTCGCACACTGATCACTTCCGAATTTTATCGTTACCACCAGCGATTCAGCCAGGCTTGCCGCAGGTTGGTGCTGATCGGTGGGCGGATGGTCAGCCGCGCGCCGGTGACCGGTAAGAAGAGCGGCGCGCGGTTCCATTCTGTATTCGTCACAGTCACGTTCGTGCGCGCGCGTGTGGATGCGGTTGTGCGCGGGCTGGTCTGCGCGCGCGGCGCACGGGTGGCTGTGGCGCGGCCTTCCTGCAAATCATCTGTCCGCCGCGGCAGCAGCCGGTAGCCGCTGTCGAACGGCTCATCGTTGTCCGACTGACTGACGATGCCAATGATAGTCCACGGCTTGCCGATGACGACATACGGCCGACGCACGCCGGTGGCAGCTTTGATCAGGATGCGCGCTTCGCCGGTGCCGTCGTCGAGATAAAGCGTGTCTTCGCGCCAGAAGCCAGTGACCGACGCGCTGAGCTGCACCAGTTGCCCTTCGCGCGCCTCACTCATATCACCTGTATAAATCGTAATCGGCGCGGGCGGTGTGGCTGGCTGCATGGTTTTGATGTCATCAATGCGGGTCAAGGCAATTTCACGCTCGCCGTAGAAGGTGTCGAGCCGCCCGTTGACACGCACCCATTGCCCTTCGCTCAACGGAGGCCATTCGCCGGAGCGTAAGTAGACCAGAATGCCGCCGCTCGCGTCCTGAATATAGATTTGCTGGTCGTCAAAGACGTTAGGCAGCACCGTCACCTGCCCTTCCAGCGTCAGCCGCGTACGGTCGGGCAAGCCGCGCGCCGCAGCAATGCTCAGCAGGTCGTAGTTGAAGCGGTCATATGGCTGACTAACGGCGGAGCTGCTGCCGCTGCTGGCAATGGGCGTTGGGGTGGCGTCAGATTGATTGGGCTGGCCGGGTGTTTCCACGCAGGCTTGCCACCAGTCCCCTGTGCCGTCCGGCCAGCGGCACCAGGCTTGATCGTAGCCGATAAAACGGGTGTACTGCATCGCATCCGCCTCGCTGCCATCGGGGTACAGCAGCCGCAGCCGCTCCGCACTGGCATCCAACGCCAGCCCGCTTTCACCGCGGAAGATCAGCAGATAACCGCGGGCAGCAATGGCAGCATCCGCGGGAAATGTAAATTCTCCGGTAGGCATGGCTTGCTGGGGCCGCTCATCCACCAGCCGCCAGCCTGCCAGCGATACCGCCGCGTCGCCCACGTTCACCAGCTCGATCCATTCGTCAAGATAGCTCGGTACACCGTTGCCGTCCCAATCCACATCGCGCGGCGAAGGCAGCACTTCATTCAGGCGCACCGTTGTCGCCACCGGCGCGGGCGTATGGGTTGGCGTCGCAGTCGGTGTCGGCGTACCGCCAGACTGATTGCTGGCGCCGGGGGAAGGGGGATAGGTGCGCGTCCAGGCGTCGCCGCCGTCCACAGTTTTGCTGTAGGCTTCATCATCGCGGCTGGCAGTGTATTCAAAGGCTTCGACCAGCACGCCATCGGGGCGCAACAACCGCACCCAATCGCCGCCGTTGTTGAGGGCAAGGTTGCTTTCGCTGGCAAAGACCAGCAAGAAGCCGTGCGGCGGGATCGTGCTGCCCGCGGGCAGGGGATAAGGTGGGCTGCCGTCCGGCTGCGCGCGCAAGCCATCGTCCAGATCATCGAGCTGCCAGCCGCTGAGATCAACGACAAAATCGTTGGCGTTGTACAGTTCGATGTATTCGTCGTCCTGAGTGGCGGTGCCGTCGCCGTTCCAGTCGGATGTTGGATCGGGCATAAACTCGTTCAGCGTGACATGGTCAGCGAAGACGCCGGGCGTGGCCGTTACTGTGACGGTCGCGGTCGGTGTCGGCGTCGGCGTACCGCCAGACTGATTGCTGGCGCCGGGGGAAGGGGGATAGGTGCGCGTCCAGGCGTCGCCGCCGTCCACAGTTTTGCTGTAGGCTTCATCATCGCGGCTGGCGGTGTATTCAAAGGCTTCGACCAGCACGCCATCGGGGCGCAACAGCCGCACCCAATCGCCGCCGTTGTTCAGGGCAAGGTT
>JBAQWV010000011.1:0-2264 GCA_049299095.1 Anaerolineae bacterium
ACACCTACACCTACACCTACACCTACACCTACACCTACACCTACACCTACACCTACACCTACACCTACACTATCTCCCCCAAAATCTCAGCAACCAAGCGAGACGACGCATAATAACAATCCTGAGGCTCCCAAAGAAAACAGCGAGTTTCCTTATGATACCCCCTATAGCACCGCCGTACCGCTGATTCCCGATATTTCGAGTACGAGTAACCTTGTTGCGGTTATCGTCTTTGACGAAAAAAATAAACCCGTTACGAATGCGCAAGTACGCATTGCCAATACGGTAGTAAGTACAGATAAATCGGGTACGGCAAGTTTCCTTTCAGTAGAGCCAGGCAGCCATTCGGTTAAAGTTTCTTATGGGAATACACGATACGAATCTACCATTAACGTGAAGAATTCTGGTGATACAGTACAAACATTTACCATAAGACAACCCCGACTAAAACACTTTTTCTGGTCAAAACCTACGAATGTTATTGGTTTATCCCTTGGAGTAATCATATTTCTTGCAATCGTTTCTTTGCTGGTAAGACATCGAAAGAGAAAGTTGCTTGAAGCGACCATTGCAGCGCAATACACGGCAGCTATCCAATCAACTAGCATGCAGCGGCCATATGAAATATCGCCCCCTGAGACACCCAATCCAAACCCCACTGCCGGCACAACAATCAGCCCCACAAGGGGTGATCTTAATCCTGGACAGTCGCAATACCCCTGGATCGATACCGGCGACCCAAATCGCTACCCAGAATAGGATTACCTTAGTACTGAGTATTTTGAATAAATAAGGAAACCAATGCGCAGAACAATCAAACAGGCCAGCATGAGGAAGAAGAGAGTAAATGAGCTCAGCCAATCTAACCCCCTGACGTCAGCAATGCGTGCGCTCACTAGGAGGACACGCATCAAATCAATCCCAAAAGGCATTACTTACATTGCTGTATTTGGTGTAATTGGGATCCTTTTACTACAGTTGATCCGTGCCGCTACGCCCGGCAATATAATCGAACCAGAGACAGGTTCTGTCTCGGGAAATGCAAAAGTTGTAGCCAATGACAGCGCGTCTAACGGTCAATACGTACAATTCAACGCATCAACAAATTCCCTCAGCGGCATCGACATTATCGCCATGCCCCATCCAGACGATGAGATGGAAGTGTGGTCGCTCATACAAGGAACGACCACACGTTATAAACTGTTCGTCTTTTTTACTCTCGGCGAAGAAACGAGTTACTGTAATCCGGCAACATTTAACGCATCTTATAGGCCAGATCTGGGCGAGACGCCGCCGCCATATACCCCGACAGGATTACTAAACTACACATGTAGCGAGTCGCGTATTTCTGCGACCCTAGATTTTCTAAACAATATGAGCAGCACTGACCCGGCAATACCTGGTGGCTTCAATAGCAGTTCATACGTACAGATTAGGTTATCGGATATAAACAATACAAATCCCGGGCATACAGACAACGGCGTGTTCGTCGCAGACAGAAACGTGCGCATCCACGACGGCGCCAACGTTGATAGCAAAGGTAAGGTATTGTTCTTCAATCTTGGTAATCAAGATCTTTCGAAGGCAGAAGTCATATGGGCGCTTCAGTCTATTATCAACAACCGTTCGATACTAGGCTTACCAGATATTCCATTCCGTTCAATGATCGGTCCATTCTCGCACACTAATAGCAATAGATATGCAAACTGCCAAACGTATGATCATGTCGATCATTATGCAGTGCACGACGCACTGTACAACTATGACTTTGGTATGCCTTCGCCGAGCCTCCAGGCAGCTGCGACGTGCGCCTCAGATCCTGACCATTTAGCAGACCCACTTACTGGTTTTGTTTCTGCAACTGCGTTCAACAATGCGTTTGCAGTAAATCCAACTACCCTTCAGCGACAAGGACACTTCCAGAGAGATTATGGGTGGATGGACGGATCAGACGCTGGCTGGTATGCAAATGATAGTACAACTACTCAAATAAGTAGCCGCTCGCAAGCTACAAATTCCCCGTTCATGAAGTACCAAACTTTTTGGCAAAGGTATCGTCGCTGAGTGCGCCGTGAAACAAACCGATTAGCAACATGCCGCGGGGTCAAGGTTCACATGATTGCCAGCATAGATTGAACCGCCTAAATTCTAGAACCAAACGCAACCTCCCTCAAGTCTAACGGTTGCCCAGGGTGTTGTACAAGCCAATCATAAACTTCTTGTGGCGTATGCCAGTCTAGCCTTCTTCTGGGTTTGTTGTTTAG
>JBAQWV010000012.1:0-10965 GCA_049299095.1 Anaerolineae bacterium
TGCCGCCAAGGGACTGGATGGCTGTAATCGGATTGTTCGCTGGGTCTGCCGCTGCCGGCAACACAGGCACACTGATGGTGAGCTGCTGGATGAGCTGGACAATCTCCGGCCCATGTAACATGACCTGCTCTACCACTTGACACCCGAAAACCAGGGGGCCGTATGGAGCGAGCGTAGCGCACTGCGTGTGCCAACTCGGATCCGTGTACTTGAGCGGATTGTTGAGCACGTAGCTATACCGGTTCAGCGCCTGCGGGTCGCCCGGCTCCGGCACGATGGTGTCCCAAGCCCGTTCACCATCAGTATACCACATTCTCCCACCGCGCGGGATGACAATTTATACATAAAACTGCCGTTTTGTTCGGCCCAGCACTGACCGCCTTGCTTCCCCGCGCGTAGAATTTACGTTCTTCTGCCTCTGTGGTACACTTTCAGCATTACCTCAAAGGAGCGACCCCATGACTGATACTCTGCTGACCGGCGCGGAAGGCGTGGCCTGGAACCTGGCCGACCTCTACGCTGGTATGGATGATCCTGCTATCAATCGCGACCTGGACGCTTGCGATGCGGAAGCTGCCGCACTGGGCGAGATGTACCGGGGCCGCGTGGCCGACCTGAGCGCCGCCGAGCTGGCCGCGCTGCTGACACGCTACGAAATGCTGGTGGAACTGGCGGGCAAGCTTGGCTCGTTCGCCGGGCTGAACTGGACACAAAACACCGAAGACCCCGCCCGCGGCGCGCTGATGCAGCGCGTGAGCGAGCGCAGCGCGCGCGTGAGCCAGCAACTGGTCTTCCTCGATCTGGAACTGGCTAATGCGCCCGACGCCGCGGCCCAAGCCTGGCTGGCCGATCCGGCATTGGCGCGCTGGCAGCACTGGCTGCAACTGGTGCGCATCTTCCGCCCTCACCTGCTCAGCGAGCCGGAAGAAAAGCTGCTGACCGAAAAGTCCGTTACTGGCCGCGAAGCCTGGACACGCTTTTTCGAAGAAGCCCACGGCGCGGCCCGCTTCGAGCTGGACGGCGAAACGTTGACCCGCGACCAGGTGTTGAGCAAACTATACGCGCTAGATCGTCCGCTGCGTGAACGCGCCGCCGCCGCCCTCACCGCCGGCTTGCGCGCCATGCAGCGCACCAACACCTATATCTTCAACACCCTGCTGGCCGACAAAGCCTCCGACGACCAAATGCGTAGCTATTCCTCCTGGATCAATGGGCGCAATCTATCTAACCAGGTGGACGACGCCACAGTCAACGCGCTGGTAGACGCCGTCACTGCGCGCTATGACATCGTGGCGCGCTACTACCGGCTGAAACGGCGACTGCTCGGCGTAGACGAGCTATTCGACTACGACCGCTACGCGCCGCTGCCTGCGGCTGACCATTTCTACCCCTGGGAGCAGGCGCGCGCCATCGTACTCGCGGCCTATGGCAACTTCCACCCGCGCATGGCTGCCATCGCCGCGCAGTTCTTCGACGGTTGGATTGACGCGCCCCCGCGGCCGGGCAAGATGGGCGGCGCGTTCAGCCACAGCACCGTGCCTTCCGTGCATCCCTACATCCTGCTGAACTACGAAGCCAAGCCGCGCGATGTGATGACCCTGGCGCACGAGTTGGGCCACGGCGTGCATCAAAAGCTGTCAGGCGGACAAGGCGTGCTGCAAGCTGATACGCCGCTGACCACCGCCGAAACCGCGTCGGTGTTTGGCGAAATGCTGGTATTCCAGGCGCTGATGGCGCAGGAAAGCGATCCCGCTGCGCGGCTGGGCCTGTTGACCAGCAAGATCGAAGATTCGATTGCCACCTCCTTCCGCCAGATCAGCATGAACCGCTTTGAAGACGCCATGCACACCGCGCGGCGCAGCGAAGGCGAGCTAACCACCGAGCGTTTCAATGAGCTGTGGCAGGCAACGCAGCGCGCGATGTTCGGTGACAGCGTCACCCTCACCGAAGATTATGGCCTGTGGTGGAGCTACGTGCCCCACTTCATCAACACTCCCGGCTATGTATATGCGTATGCGTTCGGCGAATTATTGGTGCTCGCCTTGTATGCGCGCTATCAACAGGACAATGCAGGCTTCCCGGAACGCTATCTGACCATGCTCAGCGCAGGCGGCTCGCAGTGGCCGACCGAGTTGGTCAAGCCACTCGGCGTAGACCTGACCGATCCTGGCTTCTGGCACGCCGGCCTTAGCCTGCTCGAAGACATGGTGAAGCAGGCCGAAGAGTTGGCGGCCATGATCGGTTTTGACGAATAAGGCCAAACGCGGGATAATGCACACATTATCCGCAATCAATCGCAAAAGGAGCTTCTTTCGTCTATGAGCAAATCTTCGGCGGCGCAACGCAAACCCGCGCCGCGTAAAAGCGCCCCACAGCAACCTGAGCCGCAGACAAGCCAGAAGCCGAACGCTGGCCGCGGCCAATCAAACAAGAATCAGGCTGGCAAGGGCCAGTCCAGCAAGGCCGTTCAGGGCAAGAGCGCATCCGGCAAACCCCAGGTTAATCGGCCCGTGGTGCGTCAGCGCGGCAGCCTGATGACCGCGGCCATCATCCTGGCTGCCTTGGGCACAATCATCAGTGCCGCGCTGCCGGTGGTCTATCACAAAGCCGCGTACGCGCCTGCCCAGCCCGTGATCTGGGGCAGCGCGCTGGTGATCGCCCTGCTGGGGCTGGCCGGTGTCTACGGTCTGTGGCAGTGGAAGCGCTGGGGTATCTACCTGGTGGCTGCTGCCGCTGTGGTCGCCATCGGTGTGGGATTGGCTGTCTTCCCCCAGCCTGCGCTTGCTCTGCAGGCAATTATCCCGCTGCTGGTGCTGTTCCTGGCCCTGCGCACGGAAAACGCCTTCCCACAGTTCAGCTAAATCATAATGGTATAGCATCAAGACCTCATCATCGGATGGGGTCTTGTCTTAACCCGATACAACCTCGTTTACACGAATCAATACAGGAGGATCACTCATGTCTGTTAGTCATTCCGAAGCAACCTGGATGGGTACACTAAAAGAAGGCAAGGGCAGCATGAAGGTAGCCAGTGGCTACTTTGAAGGGCCGTTCACCTTCGCTACGCGCTTTGAAGCCGACCCCAAGGGCACCAACCCCGAAGAATTAATCGGCGCGGCCCATGCGGGTTGCTATTCGATGTTCCTGTCGGCCCTGCTCACCAATAACGGCACCCCGCCCGCGCGCGTCCACACCACCGCCACCGTCCACCTGACCGCAGGCCCCACGATCAGCAAGATCGTCTTGGACTGTGAAGCAGATGTGCCCGGCCTGGATGCCGAACGCTTCCAGGAGTTGGCCGTCGAAGCCAAGGCCAAGTGCCCGGTGTCCAAGGCGCTGGCTGCCGTGGATGAGATCGTGCTGAACGCCAAGCTGGCGAACGCCTGATCCACAGCCTCATCGCAAAAAACGCCGACCCGCGACGGGTCGGCGTTTTTTATTGCTCCGAGGACTTATGCAGTTTGCGTAAGTCCTCACTTCCTGGCCACGGCATCTGCAAGACCACCGCGTGGCTTCGACAGGGTCAGCAAATGCACAGCAGCCAAAGCCTTCCGGTCTCCGGTCTAATGATTCAACACACTGTCCATCGCGAACCGGTACACCGCCTTGATCTGCCTCGGCTGCTCAATGGAGACTCCCATATTACGGATCAAGCCGGTGTGCAGGTCATAGATCAGCCCATGCACAGTCAACGGCTGACCGCGCCGCCATGCTTCCTGCACGATGTTGGTATAGCACAGATTCGTCACCTGTTGCACCACATTGATCTCACACAAACGATTGATGCGCTCCTCAGGATCCACAATCGTGTCCAGCTCGCTGCTGTGATCGGTATAGACATCCTTGATGTAGCGCAACCAGTTGTCAATCAAACCATACGAATTGCCACTCATGGCCGCCTGCACACCGCCGCAGCCATAATGTCCGCACACAATCACATCGCGTATGTGCAGCACATCCACCGCGTATTGCAGCACTGACAAGCAGTTCATATCGCTATGCACCACCAGATTCGCAATGTTGCGATGAACAAACACACGGCCTGGCGACAGCCCGACGATCTGGTTAGCTGGCACACGGCTATCCGAACAGCCGATCCACATATATTCCGGCGTCTGTTGCCGCGCGGTGCGGGTAAAATACTCCGGGTCGCTCGCAAGATGCGAGTCAGCCCAGCGGCGATTAGTTTCCAGCAGATATTCGATAGCGTGCATACCCACCTGTTATAAAACAAGACAACTGATCAGCATCGCCGCAGCACGGCTAGCTCTCCTGATCGGGAACGAATTTCAGCGACGCCGAATTGATGCAAAAACGCAGCCCGGTCGGGTCCGGCCCGTCATCAAAGACGTGACCCAGGTGGCTGCCGCAACGGCTGCATGTTGCCTCAATGCGGATCATCATATGGCTCAGATCGCGGCGCGTGCTCACCGCGTCCGGGTCAATCGGTTCCCAGTAGCTCGGCCAACCAGAACCGGAATCGTATTTCGCCTCAGAGGTGAACAATTCCTGCCCGCAGGCCGCGCACAGATACATTCCCTCGGCCTTGTTGTGGTAGTATTCACCAGTAAACGCGCGTTCGGTTCCCTTTTCACGCAAAATGTGATATTGTTGAGGCGTCAACTGCTGGCGCCATTCTGTTTCGCTCTTGACGATTTTGTCCTGTGTCATGATCAATCTCCTCACAATCAGGTAAGAGTTATGCAGTATTGATCCAAGAGACGTCGGCTGAATGACATCGGTCGGGTGGACACACTCAACCCACGCCCTCAACACATCACTGCATAAGTCCAATCGAGATAAGTTCATTTTATCACGACTTTAACGAATAACCATAAGCCAGCCAACAAAGTACGCGTTGACCTCGTGTAACATCTGATGAAAACGCCATTCCTGTTTCCCCTGTCATATCATCTCAAGCGCCGCCTAAGCTACGGACTGGCGCTCTTGCTCATGACAACCGCCCTGCTGGCAAGCTGCACCACACCCAAGCAGCTCGGCGAGCGCCCCGCCGGCACATTGCAGGACGCGGTCGAGACCTATCTCGAACGGTATCAGCCCGGCCCACAACCGCGCCTGTTCCAGACCACGCGCATCACCGACCGTCATGGCACGTTGCTGACTGAATTTTGGGAAGAAGGACGGCGCACCTGGGTTCCCCTCAGCGACATTGCACCCGCCCTAATTGATGCCACCATCGCCACCGAAGACGCCACCTTTTACACTAACCCCGGCATTGATCCCGCGCGCATAGCGGGCGCGGCGCTGCAAAACGCGCAGCAAGGGGGCGTAGTCAGCGGCGCGTCCACCATCACCATGCAGTTGGCACGCAATCTCTTCTTCGGTGTTGACGTGCGCACCAGCCTCACCATGGATCGCAAAATGCTGGAGGCGGGCCTAGCACAAGAGATCACCACCCTCTTCAGCAAGGACGAACTGCTGGAGATGTATCTCAATCTGATCAACTACGGCCACCTCGCCTACGGGCCGGAAGCCGCCAGCCGCGTCTACTTCAACAAATCCGCGCGCGACCTGACGCTGGCCGAAGCCTCCCTGCTAGCCGGTATCCCGCAGCTACCGGCCAACCTCGACCCGCTCAAGGACCTGGATGCAGCCCGCGCGCGCCAACGCGTCGTACTGGACATGATGGTGCGCCACGGCAAGCTGACCCAGCCCCAGGCAGACGCGGCCTTTGCCGAGCCGCTGGTCTTCAACCCCGATCCTGATCGTCGCGTGCTGCTGGCCCCGCACTTCGTCCATTATGTCACCGACGAAGCACAAAAGCTGTTGGGCAACCGGCTGCTGGCACGCAGTGGTTGGCAGATCACCACCACCCTCGACCTGCCGATGCAGACGCTGGCACAAAACACTGTCAGCACGCAAGTAGCTGAGGTGCAGGCTGACTACGACCTGAGCAACGCCGCGCTGGTTGCTCTCCAGCCGGGCAGCGGGCAAATTCTGGCGCTCGTGGGCAGCGCCGATTTCAACAACGCCGCGATTGATGGTCAGGTTAACGTTGCCACCAGCCTGCGCCAGCCGGGCAGCGCCATCAAGCCGATGCTCTATGCCACTGCGTTCAACGATGCCCTGCTCAGCCCGGCCAGTGTGATATGGGACGTACCGGTCAGCTATGCACTGGCCGACGGTCAAGTGTACAAGCCCGCCAACTACGACCAGACTTTTCACGGACCGGTGACTGCCCGCACCGCGC
Source organism: Anaerolineae bacterium (assembly GCA_049299095.1). Lineage (GTDB taxonomy): Bacteria > Chloroflexota > Anaerolineae > JAAEKA01 > JAAEKA01 > JAAEKA01. The sequence continues at coordinate 6,212 of JBAQWV010000012.1, forward strand.
TAGCCAACAGCTACAACATCCCCGCGGTCAAATTGCTTGATGCCGTCGGCATTGGCCGCATGTTGAGCAGCGCGCAGGCAATGGGCCTGCACAGCCTGACGCAGGACGAAACATGGTACGGCTTGAGCCTGACCCTCGGCGGTGGCGAAGTGACGCTGCTCGACTTGACCAGCGCCTACGCCACATTGGCAAACAACGGCACTTACCTTGCGCCAACGCCCTTCCTTGCCATCAGCGACAGCGCCGGTCGCGCCATACCCGCGCCACAGGTCACCGGCCAACCGCTCACCCCCGCCGCCGCGTTCCAGATCACCGACATCCTGAGCGACAACGCCGCGCGCCAGCCCACCTTCAGCGCGGACAGCCCGCTGCGCCTGAGCCGCCCGGCGGCAGCCAAGACCGGCACCACCACCGACTGGCGCGACAACTGGACCCTCGGCTATAGCCGTTTTCTGGTCGCAGGAGTATGGGCTGGCAACAGCGACGGCCACCCCATGCGCAACACCAGCGGCCTGACCGGTGCGGCCCCGATCTGGCACGATTTCATGGAAGGCGTGCTGGCCGATCCTGCCCTGCTGGCAACGTTGCAAGCCAGCGACGATCCGGCTGCCTGGGCGTTTACACCGCCCAACGATATGCAACCCAGCGCATCGTGCCCCCCCACGGTGCTGTGCCGCGTGGGGGGTGATTATTTCAGCGCGGCCTGGCTGGCTGCCACGGGCGAGCGCGGGCCGTTGACTGACAGCGTGTTGGTGGCCCCAGCCGCGCCGGTTTATGCTGACCGCGGCAACGGTGCGCAGTTCATCGGCTACTGCCATCTGGAGGGAGCCGCCGCGCACACCATGCTTCGACTGCCGGACGGCGTGGGCCTCGCCGCGCCCCCCACCGATGCCGCTGCCACCCGCTTGCAGCGCGAGCGGGAACAGGCCATCGCCTGGACATTACGCCGCGGCCTACCGTTGGAGTTGGGCGCGTGCGATCAACTGGCAAGCGACGCCACCCTGACCGCGGCGCTGGCGCTGGACACTCCCATCGGCGAGATCGCCGCGCAGGTGTTCGTGGATTTTGCCGCCGCGCAAAGCAGCGCAGACGCCGTCCCGATGCTGCCCAGCCCGACCGCGGAGCCAATCGAAGAAGTCTATGCACCGCCATCTGCATTGGCTCCTGTTGCGCCCGGCGCGTATACCCTGGCCGAGCCAATCAGCCATCACGCCGCATGTACTCAAAATTACATCCTGGGCACGGTGTTAGATGCCGCAGGTGCGCCGCAGGCTGGTGTGCGCATCCACCTGGCCGACGAATGGGGCAACGTTGCCGATGCCTGGAGCAAGGACGGCCCGAACGACTACGGCCATTATGATTTCCTGATCAACTCCTCTGCTAACCGCTACACGCTTACCGTGCTGGATGCCGCCGGCAATCCGCTTAGCGCGCCGGTGCTGGTGGAGCATTTGCAGGGTGAGGCTGGCGACGCGCCATGTCACAACGTCATCTGGCGCGGGGGCTGATCGCCACGCAGTCGTGAATCTGCCGAAGCCGGGGTTCGACAAGCTCACCCCACGCAAACTCCGTCGGCTAAGCCTGTCGAAGCCGAGCCTGTCGAAGTCGGGGTTCGACAAGCTCACCCCACGCAAACCTCCGTCGGCTGAGCCTGTCGAAGCCGAGTCTGTCGAAGCCGGGGTTCGACAAGCTCACCCAACGCAGTCGTGAACCTGCCGAAGCATGTCTGATTTTTGACAACACAGCCCGCCTGCGTAAAATAGCGAAGGTTTTGCCCGGCGCACGCGGCGGGCAGACAACCCAAGATCAACAATTGCGCCTCCGCACGCAACGGAGCAGCCCGGGCGCAGCCAGGTTTGCTGTTTGCATCGTCGGAGGTAAGTCTATGCGTCACCCACGAAAAACCCCCTGCCTTTTCCTACCCGCGAGCATTGCCTCACGGCGATTTTCTGTTCTTTCCTTTCCGCAAGAGAGCCAATTGGCTCTCTTTTTTTATGCCTTGCAGGCTTCAACGGAGGAGCGACAATGACCTTGCTTAGGCTGCCCGGCCTCGTGGATCCGCATGTACACATGCGCGAGCCGGGCGGTGAACACAAAGAAGATTGGGACAGCGGAACACAGGCCGCGCTGGCTGGCGGCTTCACCTGCGTGCTGGCCATGCCCAACACCCAGCCGCCGATCACCGACACGGCGACGCTGGCTATCAGCCTTGCCGCGGCACAGGCCAAAGCCCGCTGCGACTACGGCCAGTATGTCGGCGCGGGGCCGGACAACGTTGCCGCAGCCGCGGCGTGTGCCCCCCAGGCTGCCGGGCTAAAACTATATCTCGACCAGACCTTCGGCCCGCTGCGGCTGGACGACATGACCCTTTGGATGGAGCATCTGGCCGCGTGGCCGGCCAACCGCCCTATCGTGGCCCATGCCGAAGGGCGCACGCTGGCGGCAATCATCCTCGTGGCCGAGCTGTATCGCCGTCCTGTCCATCTAGCCCACGTCTCGCGGCGCGAAGAAATCCTGCTGATCCGCGCGGCCAAGGCGCGCGGCTTGCCCGTTACCTGCGAAGTGACACCGCATCACTTGTTTCTATGCGACGAAGACAGCACGAACCTGGGTGAAGGGTGGTGTGAGGTACGCCCGCGGCTGGCGACTGCGGCTGACCGACAAGCGTTGTGGGACAACCTCGATGTCGTTGACTGCTTTGCCACCGATCACGCGCCGCACACGGTGGCAGAGAAAGCTGGCCCCAACCCGCCACCCGGCTTCCCTGGCCTGGAAACCGCGTTGCCGCTACTGCTCACCGCGGTGCAGGAAGGCCGCCTGACTATGGATGATCTCGTTGCACGCATGGCAACCAACCCGCGGCACATTTTCGGCCTGCCTGCTCAACCGCATACCTGGATCGAAGTGGATCCTGACGCCCACTGGACCGTCACCGCGTCTGAGTTGCGCAGCCGTAGCGGCTGGACCCCCTTTGCAGGCTGGCCCGTGCGCGGACGCGTGCGCCGCGTCGTCTTGCGCGGCCAGACAGCCTATGACGGTGATACGATCACCGCCCCGCCTGGCTTCGGCCAGCCAATTCATCCTTCCCAAAATGAGAAAGAGGAGTGCCATGTTTCAATCTTTAACTCTGCTGCGTGAAGCCACCCCCTACCTGCCCTTTGGTGAACGTCAGGACGGCCCCCTCTACGGCGCTGACATCCTTTCGGTGAAACAATTTGATCGCGCCACCCTGGAAGCAGTCTTTGGGGTGGCTCATGAGATGAAGGAAATGGTGCGCCGTATCGGCACGTTCGACCTGTTGAAGGGTAAAATCCTGGCCAATCTTTTCTATGAACCTTCCACCCGCACCTCGTCCTCCTTTATCGCCGCGATGGAGAGGCTGGGCGGCAGCGTGATTTCGATCAACGAAGTGCATTATTCCTCGGTGTCCAAGGGCGAATCGCTGCCCGACACCGTGCGCACGCTGGAATCCTATGCCGATCTGCTGGTGCTGCGCCACCCTGAAACCGGCTCCGCGGCGCTGGCCGCGCAGTACGCGCGCAAGCCGATTATCAACGCGGGCGATGGCATCGGCGAACACCCCACGCAGGCCCTGCTCGACCTCTTCACCATCCGCGAGGAGCTAGGTCGCGTGGACGGTCTGACTGTGACCATGCTGGGCGATCTGAAATATGGCCGCACGGTGCATTCGCTGGCGCGGCTGCTCACTATCTTCGACATTCACCTGAACTACGTATCACCCGACATCCTGCGTATGCCGCCGGAAATCATGCAGGAAATCGAAGCCGAAGACACTGTGCAAAGAGAATATAACGATCTGGCCGCAGTCCTGCCCGAAACCGACGTGCTGTACGTCACCCGCGTGCAGAAGGAACGCTTCGCCGATCTTGACGAATATGAAGCCGTTAAAAACGCCTTTGTCATCACCCCGGAAACGCTGGTCAACGCCAAAAAGGATATGATCGTAATGCACCCACTGCCGCGCGTCGGTGAAATCAGTATGGACGTGGATGCCGACCCGCGCGCCGCGTACTTCCGACAGATGGAATATGGTCTGTATGTGCGCATGGCGTTGCTGGCAATGGTGCTCGGCAAGGCATAGGAGGCGCAGCATGGGTTTCTTTACAACGCTGGAAGCACGCGTGCGCCAGACCGGTTCACTCCTCTGCGTCGGGCTGGACCCCCACAGCAGCGAGCTGCCCACGGCCAGCGCAGAGGCCGCGCGCGATTTTTGTCTGCGCCTGATTGAGCTGACCGCGGATGTAGCCGCGGCCTTCAAGCCCAACGCGGCCTTTTTTGAGGTCTACGGCGCGGCTGGCTGGGCCGCGCTGCACGCGGTGATCGCGGCTGTGCCGCCCGGCGTGCCGGTGATCCTTGACGCCAAGCGCGGCGACATCGCCTCCACCGCGCAGGCTTATGCCGAAGCCACATTCGCCAGTCTCGGTGCGCACGCGATCACGCTCAACCCCTACCTGGGCCACGACAGCCTCACACCCTTCCTCGCCGACCCCGCGCGCGGAGCTTTCCTGCTGTGTAAAACCTCGAACCCAGGCGCGGCCGACTTGCAAGACCTGCCAGTGCTGGCCGACAGTGTGCGTCCGCTGTGGGAACAGGTGGCGCAGCTAGCACAACGCTGGAACGAAAAGGACAATCTGGGGCTGGTAGTCGGGGCAACCCATCCCGACGCGCTGCGTCGCGTGCGCGCGGTCGCACCCGACCTGTGGATACTGGCGCCGGGCGTGGGCGCGCAGGGC
>JBAQWV010000013.1:0-18560 GCA_049299095.1 Anaerolineae bacterium
GTATGCACCCAGTGCAAAGGCCACGCCGACCCCGCCCAGCGCCACCGCCAGCCCCCAAACCGACGCCAGGCCCGCCTTGCGCCCTTGCACAGCGCCCCAAGCCGCCAGCAGCAGCGCGCTCACGCCAACGTAGCCGACATATTCCCCGAACGCGGGCGTGGCAAAGCGTTCGGCCAGGTTTTCGCCGTAGCTGGGCAGGAAGGTCAGCAGCAGGCCGCGCGGTTGCAAAGAAAAGGCCACCGCCTCGCGCAGAGAAAGGCCGCCGCTGCGAATGGATAGCCCCGACAGCTCTAACGTGGGCAAGAGTTGCAGCGCGGCCAGCAACACGGCCAGCAGCACCGCGGTCAACACCAGCGCGCTGCGGCCAAGGGCTGCGCCGAGGGCTGCGCGATCCAGAGACAGACGCTGCCGCCGGACACGTTGCATTGCCACCACGAGCAGCGCGGCCAATCCCGGCCAGAGCGCAGCCAGCAACAGGCCAGTGAGCACGATAAACGAAGACTGGCTGTGCCCGGCCAGCAACTGCAACGCGATAGCTGCGCTCAACCCCGCCCAGGCCAACCCGTGTACGCGTGGGGCAGTCGGCGCGGCGTGCCCCAGCCGCCAGCGCGGCGTGCTTTGCTCCAACAGCGTCAACAGCCACGGCAGCCAGGCCGCCACGCTGATCTGGTTCACCTGTCCCGCACGCGCGCCCAGGTAGCCGCTCAAGCTCCAGACGAGACCGGTGACGAGGGCGGCCAGCCAGCCCAGCCGCGCCACGCGGCGCGCATACACGGCCGCGCCGAGGCTGGTCAGCCAAAGGTGCAAGGCCAGTGAGGCTTGCAAGCTCTTGGCAGCGGTCAGGAAGATGAAGGGCCAGTGCAGCGGATAAAAAACTGCGGTTTGCGGGTTAGCGAGGAAGGGAACGCCCATGAACAGATAGGGGTTCCACAGGGGCAACCGTCCGGCGCGCAAAGACGTGTTGATATAATCGCGATAAGGGGTGAAGTAGGTGAAGGCATCGCCCGCGCCCTGCACGCGGTTGGTGAGCAGCAGCGGCGCGTACACCACCAGCACGCCTGCGGCCAGCGCCCCGGCCAGCGCCAACCCGCGCAGCCATGCGGCCTGGCGCGACGCGTTAGCGGCCATGATGGGCCACTGCTGGCGCGGGCAGAATGCGATAGAGCGTCAACGGCTCGGCCAGCGGTTTCACGGGCGACGTGGGAACCAGTATCAGGCCCGCGTCTTGCAGGGCGTCGCGTACCGCAGCCGCTTCGTCGAAGGACTGCACCGCGATAAACTGCGGTTGGTCGGTGGCGACCACAGCCTTACCCGCCAAATCGGCGGGATCGGCCCACCAGCGCAGCTCGGCGTCGTCGCCGTATAGGTAGAAATTGAAATGCCAACCCAGTTGGTGATGATAGACGATGGCAGCGGTGGGCACGCGCAACTGGCGCGCGAGCGCGGGCACGCGGTCGTACTGGCCGCCATCCGCGACGAAGAGCGTGGGGCGCAACGCCAGCCCCGCGGCAGAAAGTCCACCTGCGACCAGCAGCACCAGTGCCCAGCGTCGGCGGTGCTGCGGAAGGGGGCGCGCCCAGGCCCACACCATCGCGCGCGCGAGCAGCAAGAACAGGAAGGGCAGGATCAACAGCGCATAGCGATCCCAGGCGGCCAGGTTGGTGACCCAGTGCAGCAGCAGGTATAGTCCGACGAACAGCGCCAGGATGTGGTCAAAGCGTCGTGCAGGGGCGGAAGCCGGGGAGGGTGTCGCGCGGCCTGCGCGCCAGCCCCACCCAAGCAGCACGCCGACGGCCAGCCACAGCGGCCAGCCGAGGCCAAAGCCCAGCAACTCCGCCCATTGACGCAGATGTTCCGGCCAGTTCGCGGGCGTGGCCCAGGCCAGCCCACCGTAGGTGGTGACGCTGCGTTCCCAGTAGCTCGGCAGCCATTGCCAGCGCAGGCTGTCCCACCACAGCACCAACACGACGATCAGCCCAGCACCGTTCAGCCAGGCCCAGGCCGCGCGTGTCCGCCGTGGTGTCGCCATCAGCGTCAAGCCGAACAACAACGGTAGAAAGAGGAGCGCCTGCTGTTTGGTGGCATAGGCCAAGCCCGCGGCCACCCCGGCCAACCAGATGCGGCCATCCAGCGCGGCCCACACGCCCAACAACACCCACAACAGCAGCCAGGGATCGGTGAAAAGGGTGGTGGAGAGGCGGGCGGCTAGCGGCGAAAGGGCAAAGAGTGTGGTGGCGATCAGCGCGGTGTGCGCGCCGTAGACACGGCGTGCGATCAGCCAGAGCAACGCGAGGCTGGTAAGACTGGCTGCCAGCGCGGCGCTGCGCCCCACCAGTACCAACCAGGCGGTATCGGGCGGGATTGTGCCGTTGAAGCCAGCCAGCCGAAAGAGCGCGGCTAGGCTATAAAGTAGAAACGGTGGCTTGTCTACGTACACACCCAGCAGCGCCGGGTCGGAGCCGTCGGCAATGCGCAACGCCCAACTGGCATAGAGCGCTTCGTCGGGGTGCAGGCCGGGCCGCGCCCAAGAAAAAATACGCAGCGCGCCGCCCAGAAGCATGACCAGCGCCAGCCAACGACGCTGGGTGAGGGTCAACTTGAGGCGTTCAACGCTGCGATGAGCGAGGAGCGGACGAGACAGGGGCAGAGCAGGCTGCACAGATAAATTCCCGCGGAAAAACGCAGACAAAACCGTCAGTCGGTGAAGCGGTAACGCACCAGCGCACCGACGGCTTCAAAGGCATCTTTCATGCCGATCTTCTTGCCTTCGTGATATTCACGGCCATTGTAGGAAATCGGCACTTCGTAGATGCGATAACCGCGCTTGAGTACCTTGGCGGTGATCTCCGGTTCGATTTCGAAGCGCTGCGAATGCAGCGGAATGGTCTTGATCACCTCGGCGCGGAAGACTTTGTAGCAGGTTTCCATGTCGGACAGGATCGCGTCGTAGAGCATATTGGTCATCAGCGTGACGAGCTTGTTGGCGATCATGTGCCAGAACATCATGGCTGTGCGCGGCCCACCGAGGAAGCGCGAGCCGTAGACGACATCTGCGCGGCCTTCGACAATGGGCAGGATGAGCTGTGGGTAGTCGCGCGGGTCGTATTCCAAGTCAGCATCCTGAATGAGCAGGATGTCGCCCGTGGCTACCTGAATAGCGGCACGCACGGCTGCGCCCTTGCCTTGATTGCGCGGCTGCAAGACCAGGTTCAAGTCGCCGTGCGCAGCTTCTTCACGCAGAATATCCTGCGACCCATCGGTGGAACCATCGTCCACTACCACGATTTCTTTTTCGATGTGTAGCGGTGTTTCTGCATAGACAGACTTGGTATTGGCGTCCAACGACAGATCTACCGAGCGCACGCGGCGCAGCAGTTCGCGCAGGGTGGACTGTTCATTGTAAACCGGAATGAGAATGGAGACCTTCACATGTCCTCCTCGGATTGCCTGCTTGTGTAGGCATGGTAAAGCGCCGGCCCGGCGGCGAAGCGCACTCTGATTATAGTCGAGCCGCGGACAGATGGCAAGGCTGATCTTGGAGCTTCCCTGCTATCTGTGTTAGAATCAGCGGCAAGGATGCTCTTTTCCTTGGCCGCCCGGCGAGGCTGGCGATTATCTTCCTCGCCATATTGATACGCAGGAGCATGGCATGACGCCGCTTGAAAGCCTTCCCGAACCTGTACAGGAGCCATCACGCCCGCCTGCCGGGTTATCGTTTGGTGACGGGTTCCAATTTGGGTGCGGGTTCTTTGCTGCCAGCCTGATTGCGCTGGTAATCTTGGCGTTGGTTCTGGGCCTGATCGGGATGATCTTGTCCATGACAGGTTATGGGCTGTTAAACAACTTCCTCGGCTAGTTGGTTCGCAACAAAAAAAGCAGCGGTTCGCACACGCGAAGGCCGCTGCTTTTTGTTTGGTTCAAAGGTGGGGCCTTACTGCTGCGGCGTGGTCATTTGATGTGCGAGGATGATTGCGTCGGCGACTTCACGCATGGATTTGCGGCTGTTCATGCTGATGCGCTGGATGCTGCGGAATGCTTCCTGCTCGCTCATGCCGCGGTGATCCATCAGAATGCCCTTGGCGCGATCCACCACCACGCGCGTTTCGAGACGATCTTCCAGCCGGGCGGCTTCTTTGGCGATTTCCTGATATTCGTTGAAGCGAGCCAGCACCACTTCAATAGCAGGCAGCAGGTTTGATTCGTCAAAGGGTTTGATGACGTAGCCGGAAACGCCAGCCGAGGCAGCCCGTTCTACCAGATCGCGCTGGCTGTAGGCTGACAGCAGCAGCACCGGTGCGATACCTTCTTCTGTCAGCAAGCGGGCTGCTTCGATGCCGTCCATGTCCGGCATCCGAATATCCATAATCAACAGGTCAGGTTTCAGTTCACGGGCGAGGTGAACCGCGCTGCGGCCGTCGCCCACATCGCCCACCACCAGATAACCCAGGTTGGTGAGCATTTCGCGCAGGTCCTGACGGATAAGAGCTTCGTCATCGGCGATGATGATGCGTTTGCGTTCCACGGTGAGTACCTCCAAGGCAACCTTGTGTAAACTACCACATAAGTATACGTGAGAGTGGGGATGCTGGCAAGTCGTCGCCGTCCTGATGATTAGAAGGCGCCGCGCACTTCCTTTTTGAAGCGGGCCACCACACGCGTGCCAGGGTCGGCGCGCTCCATCAGCAACTGGCCTTTCAAGTCGCTTTCCACCAGCGTACGCACAATCGTCAGGCCCAGGCTGGGGCTGGCCTCGCGGTCGGCGTTTGCCACCAGGCCAATGCCGTCGTCGCGTACTTCCAACACGACGTGATCCCCTTCGTCGGCCAGTTGCAGCAAGACTGAACCTTGCTCGCGGCCATCAAAGGCGTGTTCCAGCGCGTTCAACAACAGTTCGTTGGCGACCAGCGCGCAGGCTGTGGCTTGCTGGCTGGGCAGATAAATGGCCGGCCCCTGGACGCGCAAGATAATTTGCTTGTCCGGCGTCACCGCGGCGCGCTGCGTTTGCGTTACAATGCGTTGGCACACGTCGCGGATATTGATCGCCTGATCGTCGTCGCGCGACAGGAATTCGTGGATCACGGCTACCGCCAGCACGCGATTCACTGCTTCGTTCAACTGCTGTTGTGCTTCACTGTTCTGGGAACGGCGACTCTGCATCCGCAAGATCGAGGCCACGGTCTGGAGGTTGTTCTTCACCCGATGGTGAACCTCCTTGATCATCGTTGACTTGACTTGCAGCTCGATGGCTTTTTCGCGCTCTTCGGTCTCATCGTGAACCAAAATCAGCGCGCCGCGCGGGGTGATGCGGGTTGACTTGGGGATAAAAGGCAGGCGGCTGGTGTCGTGGCTCACCAGTGGGATCACTTTGCGCGTCCAGTAGCGGCTGCCTTCCATGATCTCATGTTCTTGACAACTCAGCGTTTGCAGCGCCTCGCGCACCAGCACCTCGTCCTTGGTGTTGAGGTCACCGATGTGCTTGCCGTGCAGGTCGGTCAGGTAGTTCAGCCGACGGTACAGATTGTTGGCGATGCCGCTCAGATAGCGGATCACCAAACCCTGGTCCACATATACCACACCGTCCCATTCGCCAAAGGGGCTGAGCCGCTCCGCACCGGCGAGATCACCGCGCAGGGTCATTTCTTGCAGCCAGCCTACCGCCGCACGAAATGCCTGATGGCGACGGCGATGCCGCTCCCAGGCAATCAGGTTGGTTTCGATTTGTAGCACAGCCAGCGGTGGGCCTTTCGGCGACAGCACCGGCAGTACCTGCTCGACAATGGGTGTGCCTTGCTCTAGTACGTTGCGGCGGTGTTCAGTGGTGCGGCGGCCCTCGCGCAGGCCGGCGGCCAGCAGTGGGTAATCTTCAAATGGCAGGCGTTCTCCCACCCACGATTGACGGTACAGGGAGGCGATGGAACGGGGAAACGCCTGCGCAACGACCAGCGCGGCATCACCATCTTGTACCAGCAGCTTGACATCGGCGCGGCTAATATCGGCAGTGAGCGGCAGGCCGCTTTCGACCTGTGTGAGAAGGGTTTGTTCGGCGGGCGACAAGCGGCGACGCCAGGAAGAAACCTCGGAAGAATCCATGGACAAAGACCTTTTCGATGAAACAAAGACCCTTTGGGTTTTGTTCGTGAAAGCCCAAAGGGTCTGCGCTCAACTAAAAAGCCGACGGCGGTCTTGCCATCGGCTTAGAAACTTACCGAGTCAAGCTGCGACCCGTGTATCTGGTGGTCGGGGCGAGAGGATTTGAACCTCCGACCTCTTGAACCCCATTCAAGCGCGCTACCAATCTGCGCCACGCCCCGGAACGTCGAGATTATAGCACGGGGGGCAGAAAACGCCAAATATAATGGGCTGTGCGCTTGGCGGGGCAGGGTTCAGACCAGTTGGCTGCCGACAAAATCGCGCTGGCCGCGAGCAAAATCTTCGGCGGCCACAACGCCACGCCCGGCCATCTGCACTTGCTGAAGCCACAAAACGCCGTTGCCTGTGCCCACGATCACACGGCCCGCGCTACTGGCGACACGGCCCGGCCCAGCGGCTTGCTCCGGCAGCGCAACGGCTTGCAGAATCTTGAAGGGCTGGCCTTGCCAGGTGGTTTGCGCGGTGGGCCAGGGGTTGAACGCGCGCACCTGCCGCGCCAATGTTGCCGCGGGGTGCGTCCAATCCAGCAAGCCCTGCTCTTTGCGGATTGGGCGGCAGAGGGTGGCGAGTTGGTCGTCCTGCGCCAGCGGGGTAATCTCACCGGCTAGCCAGCGGGGCAGGGTAGTGGCCAACAGCGCCGCGCCTTGTTCTGCCAGCCGCCGCGTCAGGGTGTCGCCGGTGTCGTCGGGGTGAATCGCTAGTGCGGCTTGTGCCAGAATCGGGCCGGTGTCCATGCCCACATCCATGCGCATGATTGTGCTGCCGGTCACCTGATCGCCTGCGAGGATGGCGGCTTGTACGGGCGCGGCCCCGCGCCAGCGCGGCAGCAGCGACGCGTGGACGTTGATGCAACCGCCGGGGGGCATGTCCAGCACAGCCGGACGCAGAATTTGTCCGAACGCGGCAACAACGATGAGCTGCGGGTGCAGCGCGGCCAGTTCGGCCACAGCTTCTGGCGCTTTGAGCGTGGGCAGCTGCAAAACGTTCAGGCCATGCTGCTCGGCAAAGTGCTTGACCGGCGATGCTTCCAGCTTGCGGCCGCGACCTGCGGGCCGGTCGGGTTGTGTGACCACGCCGACGACATCATAACCGCCCTGTACCAGCACGGCCAGGCTCGGCACAGAAAAGGCGGGCGTTCCCATGAAAATTACTCGCGTCATGCTGTAAACCTCCGCGGCGCATTGTAGCACAGGCTGGCGTGCAGCTTGAAAGTTGTGGGGACGCTGTAACTTTCTGTCGCGTCGAGCGTAAAGGGTTATAGAAATGCAGATCGCACCCGCTCCTTGCGGTGTGTTGTTGGAAATATTGTCAGGAGGATGTTGTGGACGAGAATAAGACCCCTCGCAAGCGCGCCAAGCGCACGCAGGACGAAATCAGCGAGCCGATTGAAGATACCCTGGCTTCGCTGGATGAAACCATCGAAACCCATGCACAGGCCGCGGCGGACGCGGCGGCTGATGCGGACGCGGCGATTGAAACGCTGGCCGACGCCGCCGAGCTGCCCACCGTGGCGGTAACGGAAGGTGTGATGCCTGCCGAACCCACGGTGACTGAGCCTGCCGAACCCACGGTGGCTGAGCCTGCCGAAGCCACGGTGACTGAGCCTGCCGAACCCGCGGTGACTGAGCCTGTCGAAGCCACGGTGGACCCGTTGCCGGAACCACTGTTTACGGCCCCGACGCCCAAGCGCGCGGCGAAGAAGCAGCCCCTTTCGGAGTATCTGGCCGAGGAATCGACCTTTGATCCCGAAGCTACCAACGATGACCGGATGTTGGCCGGACTGTCCTACGCCAGCCAGTTGATCTTCCCGCTGGGCTTTATCCTGCCCGCGCTGCTGTTGCTGTCGGAAAGCAGCAAGAAGCGTGCCTTCGTGCGTTACCATGCGATTCAGTCGCTGGGGGTGGGCACGATCGTGTGGGGCCTGGGCCTACTGTACATGCTGGCCTTCAGCACCGTGGGCTGGCTGGTGGCGCTGTGTCTGTGCTTCCTGCTGCCGGTGGGCGTGGCGCTGTGGCTGTTGCCGCTTTATTATGCGATGTTGGCCTACAACGGCAAGCGCTTCCGCATCCGCGGCCTGACCCAGTTCCTGGAAGACCAGAAGTGGCTGTAGGACTGGTAGATAAGTAGACAAAGGACACGTACACGAGAAAAGCTGTGTACGTGTCCTTTTTTTGTCCTCCCGCGCTCAAGGCGCGCGGCGTCTTCCTTGCCGGTCTTTGCAAAGCACGCCGATCCTCGCTCTGGCTGCCCCTTGGCCCCTTGTTTATCTCATCTGCCTCACTTCTGGTATAATTGTCTGCATGGAAGAACGCACGATTTCCCCCCGTAAACGCCCGGAAGAAGCCGCGCTCGACGCTGCGCTGCGTCCGAAACACCTGGACGAGATGATCGGCCAGGACCGGCTGCGCGACAACCTCGATATTCTGTTGCAGGCCGCCAAAAAACGCAGTGAAACGCTCGACCATGTGCTGCTTTACGGCCCGCCCGGCCTCGGCAAGACCACGTTGGCGCATGTACTGGCTAACGAGATGGGCGTCACGATGAAAACCACTGCTGGCCCAGCCATTGAGCGCGCCGGTGATCTGGCTGCCATTCTGACCAACCTGCACAAGGGCGATATTCTGTTCATTGACGAAGTGCATCGGCTGGGCCGCGCGGTGGAGGAAATTCTTTACCCGGCGATGGAAGATTTCGCGCTGGATATCGTGATCGGCAAGGGGCCGAGTGCGCGCTCGATTCGCCTCAAGCTGCCGCGCTTTACAGTGATCGGCGCAACCACGCGGCTGGCACTGCTGACCGCGCCGCTCCGCTCACGCTTTGGGGCGATTTACCGCTTCGATTTCTACGATCAGCCCGCACTGGAGGAGATTGTGCGCCGCGCGGCTGCCTTGCTGCAAGCACCGATCAGTGACGACGGCGCGAGTGAGATCGCGCGCCGTGCGCGTGGCACCCCGCGCGTAGCCTTGCGCCTGCTGCGCCGGGTGCGCGACTATACGCAGGTGCGCGGGGACGGCATGATCAACGCAGCGATGGCCGATCAGGCACTGCGTTTGATGGACATTGACGCGCTCGGCCTGGACGATCTCGACCGCAAAGTACTACGTCTGCTGATCGAAAAGTTCGACGGCGGGCCGGTGGGTCTGGAAACCATCGCGGCCGCGCTGAGCGAGGATTCGGGAACCATCATGGACGTGGTGGAACCCTACTTGCTCCAGCTCGGTTTTCTCGACCGCACCCCGCGCGGCCGCACAGCCACCCGCTCGGCCTATGAGCATCTCGGTCTGACCTGGCGCGACGCTCCCCCGCCCACCGCGCAGCCCGGCTTGTTCGATCCCGACGCGGCTGGCAACGAGGTACCATAAACGATGTTAACATTGCCTCGTATCGGCATTACCGCGCACAGCAGCGACCCCGAAGCGTTTGACCGCGGCGTACGCAACTACTGGTGGGCGGTGACGTGGGCGGGCGGGCAGCCAGTGATCCTGACACCCGACACGGCCACGCTGCCTGCCAGCGAGCAGGTGGCACAACTGGATGGCTTGCTGCTGTCGGGCGGCGGCGATGTGCATCCTGCCGAATATCATCAGCGCATCAAGGGCACGGAAAAGAAAAGTATTCACACCGGTCGCGACACACTAGAACTGATTCTGACGCGCGCGGCGCTGGCCGCAGATCTGCCGATTTTGGGCGTATGTCGCGGTTTTCAGGTGTTGAATGTGGCAATGGGCGGTGCGTTGGTGCAGCATGTGGACGGTCACCGCTCGCCTAAGGACCGTATCGTCACGCATGAGGTGGCGATTTTGCCGGACACATTGTTGGCGCGCACGTTGGAGATGGCCGGTCGTCTGCGCACGAACACCTATCACCATCAGGCTGTGACTGACGCGCTGTTGGCTGCCGGGCTGCGCGCCTCGGCGCGCACAGTGGAACCGCCCGACCTGCTGGAGGGGATCGAAGCGCCGGCTGCGCGCTGGGTATTGGCGGTACAGTGGCATCCCGAACGTTTCTACGAGTTGGGCGACGAGCATCGCCGGCTGTTTACGGCCTTCATTGCCGCCAGCCGCAGCGCATAGTGTCTCGCGGGGGACACGCACGATTTGCAACCTCGTGCTGCGATTCTGTCCGCGATTTATAAATCGTGTTTCAATCTTTTTCAGCAACGAACGACCTATTCATGTATACCTCTGATTTTGACTATACCCTGCCTGCTGGCCGCATCGCGCAGACGCCTGTAGAACCTCGCGACGCCTCGCGTCTGATGGTGATACATCGCGCCACCGGCGTGATCGAACACCGCACCTTCGCCGATATCGTTGAGTATTTACAGCCGGGCGATTTGCTGGTTGCCAACGACAGCCGTGTGATTCCCGCGCGCCTGCACGGGCGCAAAACCACCGGCGGCGAAGTGGAAATTTTCCTGTTACATCCCAGTGAAACCGACGAAAGCGTTTGGCAATGCCTGGTGGGTGGCAAGGGACTGCGCACAGGCGTCCAGGTGGAGTTGCCTGCCGATCCGCCGGTGCTGGCAACCATGGAAGCCGAGCTGGCCGACGGCGGTCGTCTGATCCGCTTCAGCCGACCTGTGTACGACTGGTTGGAGGAGGTGGGCGAAGTACCGTTGCCGCCGTACATTCACACCGCTCTGGACGACAGCGAGCGCTATCAGACGGTGTACAGCCGCAACGAGGGATCGGTCGCCAGCTCGACCGCCGGGCTGCATTTTACGCCGGAGCTGCTGATCGGACTGCGCGAGCAAGGAGTGGGGCTGGCTTTTGCCACGCTGCACATCGGTTTGGACACCTTTCAGCCTGTCAAGGTGGAGCGCATCGAGAATCACCCGATGCACAGCGAATGGGCCAGCCTGTCCAGCGACGTAGCGCGACGCATCAACGACACGACGCTGCAAGGGGGGCGTGTCGTGGCGGTTGGTACCACTGCGGTGCGCACCCTGGAGTGGGCCGCCACCGCCGCGCAGGGGCTGGACCCCTACGACACGGGCGCGTGTCCGTGGAAGCGTACCGCAGCCTTCGAGGGAGCGGTGAACCTGTTCATTCGCCCCGGCTATCGCTTCCGCGCGGTGGATGTATTGCTGACGAATTTCCACTTGCCGCGCAGCACGCTGCTGATGCTGGTGAGTGCGTTTGCCGGACAGGAGTTGGTCACCCGCGCCTATCAGGAGGCGATTGAGGAGGGCTACCGCTTCTTCAGCTTCGGTGACGCGATGTTGATTCTGTAAGCGTGTGAACTTTTCGGGCTGCGCCGGCATGCAAGTCACAGGATTTCACCCCTGCTGTTCGATCTGCATGTGGAGGTAGGAGATTATGCGTAGCTTGCTATCACTCTGGCTGGTTATGATGGTTGTTTTGTGTGCCGCCTGCCAGGCACTCGCACCACCAGTGGTGCCTTCTCTTCCCGCGCAGCCGGCCACCCCGCTTGCTGCCGACGAAACTGCCGCGCAGTCAACCGCGCTGTCCGCGCCGCAGCCCACGCCCACGCTGGATGTCGCCGCGCTCGCACCCACCCCGGTGATGGCTACGCCGATCCCCGCGCCGGCCTTTACCACCACCAAGTCAAACGTCGCGCGGCAACTGCTCGATCCGCCGGATTCTTTTCCTGCCGGCGAGCAGGCGCTGGCAGGTCGCACCATCGAACTGGCAGCCACGCCGCTGAACACCGCGGCCCTGACCGACCCGCCGCAGGGTGCAGTACTCGACCTGACCGCTTGCGCCACGCAGCACGCCTGCTCGCACGAAGAAGCTGATGTGCTGGCTGTCGGGCCGCCCGGCGTTGTGCGCACAGACGGCGCGCTGCGCATCACACATAGCAACGGCACGGTCAGCGTGCTGCGCGACATCGCCGGAGAAAACAACATTTGGGTTAGCTATCGCTACTTGGGCTACGTCCCCACCATTACGCAGCACGTACTGGAGGTGCGCTACTACGAGCACGCAGATTTTCTGCTGCTGGCCGCGGCTGACGGCGCAGCTACCAGCCTGTGGACGCTGCCGATGCCCTCGCCGGACGGTGCCTTGCTGGTCAGCGCCAGACCGCGCCCCTTTACCACCATGAACAATCTGCCGGTGGTGATCTGGCAGTTCAAGGATGGCGTTATCACGCGCCAGCACGAGCTGATGATCTACTGGTACGACACGCGCATTGCCGGCGCCGAGCCGCGCATCGAATGGCTGGACGCGCGCACGCTGCAAATCCGCGCGGCTCAGTATCAAGGCCCGCTGCTTGCTGATGTGGGCGTGCTCACAGTACGCCTGGAAGACACCGGCCCCAGCGCCTATCTGGACGGCACGCTGCTTTACCGACCGTGGATTGACGCCGAACAGATCAAGGCGTTGAACCGCATCACCACCACCCAGACGATCGTCTCCGCACAGCCGGTGGTGTACGATGTGCGCACTGCGTGGCCCAAAGAGCAGGTCTATCAGGATCGCGACTACCGTTTTCGTGAACTGCCCGCCGCGGTGCTGGGCCTGAACTATTTTTTGTTCAGCAACAGCGCCATGCAGCAAAGCGGCGAACGCTATCTGCACTTCACGCTGAGCAGCCCGGCTACATTGTATGTGGCGATTGACGCCGAAGCCGCGGCCTTGCCCGGCTGGATGGCCGACTGGCAGCGCCTGGATGAACAGGTGCTTACTGATGATATTGCGCTGCAACTTTATCGCAAGGACTTCCCCGCGGGCGAAGTTGTGCTAGGTGGCACCTGGATGCCGCCCGCCAGCAACGTCCGCAGCCACTACCTCGTTTTTGTGCCATGACCCTATACCCTTCCATTTAATAAAAAGAGGATGCTGCTGGGCTGTTAGCCCAGAGCATCCTCTTTTAGTTGATAATCCACCGTTTGTCGCTGTTTACGACTTACTGCTTGCCGCTCTCGTGCGGGCGCTGCCGGTACAGCCAGAAAAAGCCGCCGGCCAGGATCAAGGCCGAAACCAACGCCACCAGCAGGGGGTTCCACGGCACTTTGATGCCAAAGCCGCGTGCAGCTTCCAGTTGACCGGACAGGCTGACTGGTGTCGGCAGGGGTTGCGCGGCAGGAATCACCACCTTGTTCTGCAGGGGGCGTCGTTCGGTGACGCCGCTGCCGGTTAGGTTGGCTAGCAGCGTCACTTCGTCTGGTTTGTAGCCCAGTGCCGCGAAGTCTATCAGGCCGTCCGGCGCGTGACAGTCCTGGCACGCGCGGGCGTTTTCCTTGGGGACGATGCCGTGGCTCAGTTGCAGTGTGGCCGTGATTGCGCCCGGCTCCCACTTGCCGCTGTAGTTCATCTTGGCTTCTTCTGCGCCCTGCTTAATCGCCTGGTTTAGATCGCCGTCCCGATAGAATATATCCAGCTTGAGCGGAATCGGGTCGCCACTGCGGGCGTCCACTGGCGCGGTGGCATTGAAAATCTTGAACGGCTGGAGATGAGATTCGTCGTCGCGGCGGCTGCCAGACACGACCTGAGCCGCGTCGGCTTCCGTTCCGTCGTACCAGAGCAAGGCAGGTTGCACCGAATTGGCGTCACGAATGTCATCCACCGGCGAATACAGGCGGGTCACGGGATCGTACTTCGGCTCGACGGTCCAGTCGCGCGCGACCAGCCCGCCCGTGCCCGTGATGTGACAAGAACGACAATCCAGCCGCGTGTGTTTGGTGTCGAGGATCGAATTGCCGTGCGGCGTGGCGGTGTGGCAACTGTCGCAGGTCAGGCGCTGATCGGGCAGGTCACGGCTCCAGAGGTTGGGGCTGTAACCGGCGATCTTGTGATCTTGCGACGCGTGGCAGTCTACGCAGGTCATGCCCGCGTCCAGGTGTACGTCGGGCTTACTGAACTCGCCATGTGTGTCGCTGGCCAGCTCGATGCCGTTTTTCAGCATTGTGCCGCCGCCCACGTTTTGATGGCAGAGTAGACAGTTTTCGGTGGTAGGCCGCTGCGCTTGCCGCGCGGCGAGCACGCGGCGATCCTGGGTCAACGACCAGCTCCCCGCGGCGCTCTCCACTGGGAAGCGCAAGCTGATGTCATACGACGGCGAATGGCAGATCAGGCAGTCAATGCCCGCTGTGTCCTCGGCTGTGGCCGCGTCAGCCGCGGTTGGCAGCGCGCCGCTGCCGATGTGGCAACGCCCGCAGCCGCCCGCGATGTCTAGCTTGGGACTAATGACGCTCAGCCAGTTGATTTCGGTTGTCGTGGCGGCCACGGTGCTATAATGATCCAGCTTGTTGTCCCAGGTGTAATGCACGCTGTGAACCACGTCTTTGGTGATGTTGCCGTGGCAGACCTGGCAGGTGGCCGGGCCTTCGTAGTCTTCGATGTATTGGTGCGGCTCAGGCGGCTGCGCCAGAGCGATCTGCGGTGACAGCATGACCAGCAAGGTCAGGCTGATCCACATTAGGCCGATGGCACCCAGCCAGCGCGCGAAGGTTCGGGCTGTCATGGCTGCGCTCCTTCCTGCGGCATGTGGCAATCTACACAGGTCTCGTTTGCATAGTCCGCATGATCAAGGGGAGCGGGGTCAATCGGGCTGTACAGGCCGTGACAGGTCTGGCACTGCGCCATCTCGTCGCCCGCGATGCTGTGGGTGATCGGCCCAGCCTGCGGGCCGCCCGACAGATTGACCAGCGACAGCACGGCGAGTGGCGTCGGAATGGCTGCCGGAGCCTGGATCAAGGCGGGAGGCGTGGGCAGGATCGGCTGATATGGTTCTTGCTCGACTACGGTGCGTGGTACGGTGGTGATTGCGGTGGTTTCTGCGGTCAACCAGCGCCATGTACCCAGCACGGAAACCAGCAAGAACAGTGTTGCCAGCGGTGCATATAGCTTGAGCCGGTTATAGCGTACCTGCGGTTCAGCCGGTTTCCAGGCACGTCCCTGGTCAATGCGTTCCAGTTCCTTCGGGTGTTCATCTTGCATTTCGTCGGCGGTGATGTAGCCGGTGAACATGCTCTTGTTGAATACCTTGATATGCACAAAGTAGAAGTGCCAGGTCAAGATGGATAGCACAGCCAGGATGGCTTCCATGCCGTGGGCAATCTTGGCTGCGGGTACGACTTCGCCCGGCAGGAAGCGGGTCACCAGCACCGGGTTCCACAGCACATAGCCGGTGAGGGTCATCAGCGCCGTGCCCCAGACCACGGCCCAGTATTCCAGCTTTTCCATGAAGTTGAAGCGCGGGAAGTTGGGCTTGGTGTGGCTGATGCCGGCATTGTACTTGATCGCGGCGAAGAAGTCGCGGAAGTCGTTGATGTTCGGCAACATGCTGAGCCACTTGCGTTGCACATAGATACGGTAGCCCACCTGTACCAAATGTGCAATCGAAGTCAGGATCAGCACCACCGCGAAGGTGTGATGAAAGACGCGCGTTTGCTCGATGCCGCCCATCAGCCGGATGAAGAAGACCGAAATACCGAAATCGGCATATTTCTGTACCAGACCGGTGAAGGCGAGTATTGTGAACGAGACCAGGAGCAGCATATGCAGCACCCGATCACTGAACAGGAAGCGCTTGTAGCGATCTTGACGGGCGGTGGTCATGCGTTTGCCTCCTTTCGCTTCTCGCTTCGTTCCACTGAATGCCGGTACATATCCAGTGCGATATACAGCAGGAAGAAGACCAGCAGAACCGGGATCAGAATGCGATAAAACCAGGTAATGGCAGTGACCAACGGCGCGGTTTCGAAGTTCGGCGAGTAGTGGCCCAGCCAACTGCTCGCGAAGTTCGTGGTCGCGTCCGGGTGACATTCCTGGCAGCGCGGAAGGATGTTGGCTTTGATCTGCTCGCTGTCGCGCGTCGCCGATGCAATGTCGTGTACGCCGTGGCAGTCGGTACAGACAGCCTTGTTGGTGATTTGGTTGGGGTTGGTGCGGTCGAACAACATGACCGTCGTCCCGTGGAAATCTGCCACGTAGGTATCGAAGACTTCCGTGGAGATTTCGTACTTCTTCATCAACGCCGCATCTGCATGGCACGTAGCACACAGTTCTGGCGAGGACAAACGGAAAGAAAGCGCCCGCGGATCTTCGGCGGTGTGTGCCGGGTGACATTTTGTGCAGGTCGGCACGTCGGCATTACCCTCACCGATCAAAGCTTCGCCGTGAACGCTGGTGGCAAACTGATCGAAGATGCCGCTGTGGCAGTTCTTGCAGATTTCCGCGGAAGCTGTCAGACTGACTTCCGGGTAATCCTCGCGATTGATCGGCTTGGTGTCATGTGCGCCGTGACAGTCTGCGCACACCGCAGCTTCCTTGATGCCAGAAGCCTGCAACTGCGCGTGGACGCTGTCCACCTGCTCCATACCTTCTTTGTCGTGGCAGTTGGCGCAGGTCTGACTGTAGTAGATTTGCAGATCGCGGTAACTGTTCACAGGCAGTTCGCCGTGAGGATAGCCGGACAAATCAGTGTGGCAATCCACGCAGCGTTCTTCTTTATGAACAGAGGCCAGCAGCTCGCTGCCATTGGTGGTGACTGACACCGCTTCGCCCGACTTCATGCGCAGCACCAAGCCTTGCTCGGCGTGGCAGTTCAGACAGGCCGCGTTTTCAGGATCCCCCACCTGCGCCGCGGTGATGTGGTTCGGCGCGGCTTCCTGTGCCAATGCCATCGGTGGCAGCAGCAGAGTAGCCAGCGTCAGCAGGCCCAGCAGCAACGCCACACCCGTGCCCAGCTTGAAGAAAGCTCGTGGGGTCATGGCTCATTCTCCGGGCGCAGCGCAGGGATGCGCGTGACGATGACGTCACGGTTCGCTTCCAGTTCTGCGGGATCCACATCCGCCTCGGTCAGGAATAGCTCGGTCTGGCCGTGGCAGTTGTTGCAGGAGGCATTCTGCGGGGTGTTCTTCTGCATGTTATGGGGCGTGGTCGCCTTCCAAGTAGGCAGGTCGTTGAACTCTGGCAGCAGATTGTCGCCGTAGTAGGCCCATAAATCGGGATTGGTCGGCACATGGCGCACCAACACATAATTCCAGGGACGTGCATCGCTCTGGATCGGGTTGCGTCCGATCTTGAAGGTCATCGTCGAAGGATCGGTGGTGGTGTAGGGAATACCCTTTTCGTCGCGTGCGGTGTGGCAGTTGGCGCAGGATTTGTATTCACCTACGGCGTGACACACCTGGCACTGCACGGCATCCATGTGTAGCATGTGCTGGCGGTTGTCGCTCGTGATCTGCACATCTTCCTGGTGACAGTCCACGCACTCGACCGACGGCTCGCTGTCGTAGCGTGTGCCGTGTTGCCCTTCATGGAACTCTTCCATGGTGTGACATTCGGTACACGGCATGCCAGCCTTTTCCCAGTGTACGTCACCGGGAATGCCCTCATGCTTGCCCTGATAGTCGTCGTTGATGCGCGCGCTGTGGCAGCCGCCGCAGGTGACGAAGACGGAGGCAACGCGCTTAACCTGGTGGCCGGCGATCAGCCCGCCATCCAGCGCGCTGGGGCGGCTGATGTGACAGTCGCCGCAGTCTGCGTGGCAGGTGGTACAATGCGTGGTGTAGGCTTTCACCGTCTCAGGCATGGTGAAATCGGCGCCACGTTCGGTCAGCACCTTGATATAGCCGGTTTGCAAACGGTGGATGCTGGTCTGGGTATCCTTGACGATCCCCACGTGACAAGAACCGCAGGAACGATCAGGCTGCGCGCTGGCTTTGGGCAACATGCCCTCATGCGCCTTGTCCTTGTCGTCTACACCAGACGTGCCACCATGACATGCAATACAGCCGGGCTGGCTATGAACATCGTTTTCCAGGAATTTTTCATCCACCAGAACTTTTTGCCATGCCTCCACCGGAGGCAATTCGCCAGCTCAGCCCTCGCCCGCGGCCAATTCAGACTTGACCTCCTCGGGCTCCTCCGCGATTTCCTGCAGCAAGGCTTTATTGGTGTGGCACGCCACGCAATTGTCGGACGAAGGGGTATCCGCGACGAGGACAGAATCGCTGATGGTTTCGTCACCGGATGCAGACAATTGCGCTGTGTGCGCTGTGGCGGCGGCTGCGGACAGCGCAGGATGCGCGCCAGGGGTCGCTGGGGCAACAGCCACCACGGCTTGCGGTGGCAGGGTTGCGGTCTCGCCGCTCAAGGCGGGCCAGAACACAAACACCCCCACAAGCAGGAGGCTGACTGCTGCTAGTCCCCATAGCCAACGCCATTTCGACTTGGTCCGCATTTTGGGGCTCCTTTCTTCCTCAACAATGGCCAAGCCTGCCTCACTAAAAACAGTGAGGCAGGCGCTTGACCGGACAAAAAACGGCAGGACGAAAAACGGAAGCTGTCAGAGCAGAAGCGTATTAGTTACCGGCTTCGACGGGGTAATTTTTGGGGGTCTTTTCGGGATCGAAGCGCTTCACAAACACGTTGGGATCGCTGCTCCACATGCTCATGCCGTGCACCAGATTGCTGGCGTCATAGCCCAGGAGGTTC
>JBAQWV010000014.1:0-36155 GCA_049299095.1 Anaerolineae bacterium
GGCTGTGGCTGCCAGCCTCGCACCCACCAGGTCACCGACGGCTAGCCCGCTGCCGCGTGCGGCGGTTGCCGTTGCCGAGGGTGTGGCCGCCCGCGACGGGGAACCGGTGCCGCGCCTGAACCCGGCCGCGGTCAACGCGCCGGTGCAATGGGCGGATGCGGGTACGCTGACCGCAGCGCGCCCGGACTGGTTGGGGGTGGCTGGCTTGACGGTGGCGCTGAGTGGCTGGCTGGCTGGGATGCGTCGCGTCCGCGCACATACGCGCACGCGGGCGCACGCGCCCGTAGACGCACGACCTGCTGTGCCGCGGCGGGTGCGGCTGCGTTCCCTGCCCTGGCTGGCCGCGGCGATATACGGCTTGACCGCGGGGATCGGCCTGCTGACGCTGCTCTATCCCTTCCTGGCGGCGGCTGTGCGCCCCGCCGCCGCGGCAACGCCGCTCAACACTCCCTTGCTGATGACGGCGCTGGCTGCGCTGTGCTTTGTGGCGCTGTTGTTCGAGGTGCAGGGGCAGGCGGTGAGCGCCAAGCTGGCCGCGCTGCTGGGCGTGCTGGTGGCGATTAACTCGCTGCTGCGCTTTTTGGAGGTCAGCATCCCCGGCCCGGGCGGCTTTACACCGATTTTCTTCCTGATCATCCTGACCGGCTACGTCTATGGTGGGCGTTTTGGCTTCCTGATGGGGGCGCTGACGCTGCTGGTGTCTGCGTTGATCACCGGCGGCATCGGTCCGTGGCTGCCCGGTCAGATGTTTACCGCGGGCTGGCTGGGGCTGTTGGCTCCCCTGGCGCGGCCGCTGGTGCGCCTCACCGGCGCGGCGGCGGGCAGTCGTCGCGAGGTGGTGGCGCTGGCTGCGCTGGCTGGCCTGGGCGGCTTGTTCTACGGTGTGGCAATCAATCTGTGGTTCTGGCCGTATATGACCGGTCCAGCAGATCAGTACTGGCAGGCGGGGGTGAGTCTGCTGGCTGCGGTGCAGCGTTATGCCGCGTATTACGTGGCGACATCGCTGGTGTGGGACGTGTTTGCGGTGGCGGGTAACGTGCTGATGATGGCGTTGTTCGGTGCGGCCACGCTGCGCGCGCTGCGGCGCTTTCAGCAGCGTTTCGATTTTGCCTATCAACCGACTGCGCCGCGCTGGGGGCTGGCTGCACAGCCAAGCCGCGAGGGGTTGTGAGCGGTCATTTGCACTCGCGGGCATGGCTGATCTGGCTGGCCGCGGCGTTGGCCGCACTATCATTGACGCGCAATCCGGTCTATCTGGCTTTGATCGTGCTGACGGTGGTGGCGGTCGGGCGGGTGTTGCAGCGACAGGTGGACACGCCGACGCTGCCGCTGCCTTTGCTACGTCTGGCATTGTTGATCCTGACGCTGTCCGCGCTGCTCAATGCTGCGACCGCGCATGTGGGGCGGACGGTGCTGGTGCATCTGCCGGCGGCGATCCCGCTGCTGGGTGGGCCGATTACGCTGGAGGCGTTGGTCTACGGCGCGTTAAATGGCTTGCTGCTTGTCGGATTTTTGGCCGCGTTTCAGGTGCTGTATCAGGCGGTGCCGGTGCAGGCGTTGATCCAATTACTGCCGCGGGCGTTTTATCCGGTGGCGGTGGTGGCGTCCATCGCGGTGTCGTTCGTGCCTTCGACGCTGGTGCAGTTTGAGCAAATCCGCGAGGCGCAAAGTATGCGCGGGCATCAGGTGCGCGGCCTGCGCGATTGGTTACCGTTGTTTTTGCCGCTGCTGGTGGGCGGATTGGAACGGGCGTTGCAACTGGCTGAGGCGATGACCGCGCGCGGCTTTGGCAGCCTGGGCGCGGCAGAGGCTGGTCGGGGGCAGGGGGATGGGCTGCGCGCGGCGCTGGCCGTGGGGCTGGCCGCGCTGTTGGCGGGGGTACTACTGCTGCTTTTCTGGCAACAACGCTGGCTCGGCTGGGGGATGCTCGCGCTCGGTGGGGGGCTGATCGCGCTGGCGCTGGTCGGGCAAGGGCGTCGCGTGCGGCGCACGGTGTATCGCCGCGAGGCGTGGACGCGACAAGATAGCCTGGTAGCGGGGCTGGCCATACTTGTGGGTGTGGCGTATGTGTTGCCGGGCAGCCGTGCGGCGCTGGCGTATACTCCCTATCCACAGGTTATGCTGCCCGCGGTGCAGGGAACGCTGGGGCTGGCGACGTTGCTGCTGGCCGCGCCGGCGGTGATGCTCTGGCGGCAGACTGAGCGTCAGCAGACTGGCTAAGGCGTCCGGGGTTAAAGCAACCAGAAAACATGAGCTTACGCAGCGGTGTTGGGGCGCGTCAGTGCGCATGGTTCAGCAAGGTCAACGCGCATATCTGTGTCACTCCGAACGCAGTGAGGAGTCTTCTGTGCGTTGGTGGGGATTCCGCGGCCCCGGCAGGCTTCGAAACGACAATCGTACTGCGAACCGCGTAAATTCTGTGTGATTCATCATTCAGCGGGAAAAATTCATGTAAAAAATACTTGACACGGGAGTGAAGTCGTGATATATTGACAATGTAAGGTATTTTTGACACAAAGTACAATGAACAATACATCAAGTCAAGGAGATTGGACCATGAACGTAACTTTTCAGGAGAAGAGCCTCTGGGTGATGCTGGTTGGCTTATTAGCGGCTTTCGGCTTCTACTTCGCCACGGTGCTGCCCGGCCACGCAGCTAATGTCTTGCCGCAACAGGTGGTGCTGTTCGTGCTGGCGGTCGTGTTTTTGGTGGTGATTCAGATCGTCGGTCACGCGCTGCTGGCGGGACTGGATCGTAACACAGCCACAGACGAGCGCGACTGGCTGATTGCGCTCAAGGGTACGCGCAATGGCAGCTATGTGCTGGCAACGGGGGTATTTGCGGCGCTCTGTGCCGCGCTGTTGATCCCAGGCAACTTCGTGTTTACGCATATCCTGTTGGCGTTCTGGGTACTGGCGCAACTGGTCGAGATCGGCTCGCAGTTGCTGCTATATCGTCGGGGAGCATAGCGATGAACAAGGGCGCCGGTCAGATCACGAATACAATTCGCACTCTGCGTTTTCATCACGGCGAGATGACGCAGCAGGAGTTGGCTGAACGGGTTGGTGTGACGCGCCAGACGATCAATGCCATTGAAGGCAACAAATATTCCCCCTCGCTGGAAGTCGCTTTTCGCATCGCGCGGGTGTTCGACGTGCCGCTGGAGCGGGTTTTTCAATACGACGAATAGCGCATTCACGCAATGCCTGGAGCGGGCTGATCCTCATCAAGCAGGGTCAGCCCGTTGGCTGTGTCTCAATTTAATTTCGCGCAAGGCTATGGTATACTCGCATCACACGCACAGAACCCTTGACCAACCCGTTGTCTGGTCACCGCACAGAACAAGCGATGCAGGAGGCTTCCATGACTGAACAAAAACTGTGGATCAATCTGACCGAAGAAGAACAACAGACTCTGGCCGCACTGCAAGCAGAGCTGGACTTGAGCAGCCCGCAAGAGGTGATGCGCGTGTTGTTGTTGCAGGCCCACTCGCGCGCGGCGATTTCCTGTCCGGCCTGCGGCCATTCGGCACAACTCACCGCGGCCGATCAAGCTAAATGCACCAGTTGCCTGTCCATTATTGAACTGAGCGACGAAATCTGGACGCTGGCCGCGACACGCTCCTGACCGTTCATGCGCTGACCGCGGGGATAAACAGATAGCCATTTTTGTAATCCCTCATCCGTTGAGGGGGTTTTGGCGTTCAATCAGTCGTGCATTCGGGGCGCTTGTGGTATAATTGTAACTTGCAAGCCAGGCGGGCAAAGCCTGCCTATAGCGATTTCAGTCGCTTTTGACCTCGTTAAGTTTGATGAGAGAATAACCCATGCTTCGTGATTTGTTTAAAAAAGCTTTTGGCGACACGGCGACCCGCACTGTCAAGCAGGCGCAAAAGGTCGTTCAACAAATTAATGCCTTTGAACCAGAGATGCAGCGCCTGCCTGATGCGGCGTTTCAGCAGCGCACCGGTGAATTTCGCCAGCAAATTGCCACGGCTACACAGGAAGCCAAGGCGGAACTGGCCGCGCTGCGCCGCGAGTGGGAACACGAAAACGACACCACCTTACGCGCCCAGATGGCGCAGGAGATTCGCAAGCAGGACAAAGCCGTTCGCCAGATCGAAGAAGAGATCATGCAGGAGATCCTGCCCGCGGCCTTTGCACTCGTGCGCGAGGCCAGCCGCCGTACCACCGGCCTGCGTCACTTTGATGTGCAGATGATCGGCGGCAACGTGCTGCACAGCGGCATGATCGCGGAAATGAAAACCGGCGAAGGCAAAACGCTAGTGGCGACGCTGCCCCTCTATCTGAACTCACTCACCGGCCGCGGCGTCCATTTGGTAACACCCAACGATTATCTGTCCAAGTTCGGCGTGCAGTGGATGGGGCCGGTTTATCACTTGCTTGGCGTCAGCACAGCCGTCATCCAGTCGAGCGCCAGCGATCCCAATCGCGGCTCGTTTATGTTTGACCCAGCCTGGCAGTCGGACGATGACCGCTTCCAGCGGCTGCGCCCGATTTCGCGCAAGGAAGCCTACGCCGCAGACATCACCTACGGCACGAACAACGAATTTGGCTTCGATTACCTGCGCGACAACATGGCCAACGACCGCAGCCAGACCGTGCAGCGCCCGCTTTACTACGCCATCGTAGACGAAGTGGACAATATCCTGATTGACGAAGCCCGCACGCCGCTGATCATCTCCAGCGCCGCGCAGGAATCGAGCAACTGGTACAAGACCTTTGCCGATCTGATGCCGCGGCTGCGGCCTTCCACCAACAAAGACGCCGCGGATGGCGATTACGTAGTGGACGAAAAGGACAAGGTGGTGACGCTCACCGAGGCCGGTATCGAAAAGGTGCAAGCCGCGCTGGGAATCAGCAACCTGTACTCGCCGGAACATTTCGAGCTGTCGCCGTATCTGGATAACGCGCTGCGCGCGGCAGTCCTGTACCGGCTGGACCGCGATTACATCGTGCGCAACGGCGAAGTGGTGATCGTAGACGAGTTTACCGGTCGCTTGATGGAAGGGCGGCGCTATTCCGAGGGCTTGCATCAGGCTATCGAGGCCAAGGAAGGGGTCAAGGTGCAGCGCGAATCGCTGACGATGGCAACCATCACCTTCCAGAACTATTTCCGCATGTACAGCAAGCTTGCTGGCATGACGGGTACGGCCGAAACCGAAGCCGAAGAATTCGGCAAGATTTACAATCTGGAAGTGGTGGCGATCCCGACGCATGTACCGGTGCAGCGCGACGACTACCCGGATGCGGTTTACCGCAACGGCACGGCCAAGTTTAACGCACTGATGGACGAAATTGAAGACTGCTACAAGCGCAAGCAGCCGGTGCTGGTCGGTACCGTGGCCATCGAAACCAGCGAAGCGGTGTCGAACCTGCTAAAGCGCCGTGGCATTCCGCATAACGTGCTGAACGCCAAGAACCACGAGCGTGAGGCACTGGTGATCGCCCAGGCTGGCCGCCCCGGCACCGTGACCATCGCTACCAACATGGCAGGCCGCGGCGTGGACATTCTGTTGGGCGGCAACCCCGAAGGCATTGCCCGCGACAACCTGCGCCGCGCCGGGTACGATCTGACCGCGCTGGAGCCGGGGGTCTGGGACAAGGCGCTGGCTGACGCGCAGGCGCAATGCGCGCTGGATCGTGAGGTCGTATTGCAGGCGGGCGGCCTACATGTGCTGGGCACCGAGCGGCACGAAGCGCGGCGCATTGACAATCAGTTGCGCGGCCGCGCGGGGCGTCAGGGCGACCCTGGCTCCAGCCACTTTTTCGTGGCACTGGACGACGATCTGATGCGACGTTTCGGCGGCGAGCGGGTGGCCGGGCTAATGCAACGCCTCGGCGTTGAGGATGATGTGCCGATTGAGCACAATTTGGTGAGCAAATCGCTGGAAAATGCCCAAACGCGGGTGGAAGGTTACAACTTTGACATCCGCAAACACGTATTGGAATTTGATGATGTAGTGAATAAACAGCGCGAGGTGATCTATGATCAGCGTCGCCGTATTCTGAGCGAGGCCACGCTGCGCCCCACCGTGCTGGACATGGTGGTATCGCAAGCCGGCCGGCTGGTAGACAGCTTTGCTCCGGCGGACCCTGATGCCGAGCGCGATCTGGGCGGCCTGCACGCGGCACTCAATGCATTTTTGCCATTGCCGTCCGAAATGAGCGTGGCAGCCTGGCAGCAGATGACCAGCGCCGAGATTGAAGACCAGGTGGCGGCCTATGCCGAAGACCTGTACGATCAGCGGGCGCAGCTTAACGGTGCGGAGATGCTGCGTCATCTGACGAATGAGGGCGTCACGCTGGAAGCCCTGCAGCAGCGCAGCGATCCCTTCTTTAACACACTGCACGCCCGTATTGTGGATGCAGTGGATGGCGATGTGCCTGCCGAGCTGGCCGCGCTGCCGCTGCGTGACCTGCCCGCGGACATGCAACCCGCGGTGCTGGCAGGCTTTGTGCAGGGTGCGGCGTTGTACCGTGACCGTATGGTGATGTTGCAGGCGGTGGATAGCCGCTGGGTGCGGCATCTGACCGATCTGGACGCGCTGCGCGAGGGTATCGGCCTGCGGGCCATCGGCCAAATTCAGCCAATCGTGGCCTATAAAAAAGAGGCACATGCGATGTACCAAGAGTTGCTGGCCTCGATTGAGAACGACATCGTCCACGCGATCTACAAGGTGGATGTGACGCGTCAGCAGCAACAGCAGCCGCAACCGCGCCGTGCGCTGCAAGTGAATCGCAGTGAAAACGGCGCCAGCCAGCAGCAACAGCAGCCGCAGCGTTCCGGTTCGACGTTGGGACGCAACGACCCCTGTTGGTGCGGCAGTGGCAAGAAGTACAAGCACTGCCACATGCAGAGCGACGCCGCCGGGCAGACTTCGCCGCAGGGTGCGCCAGCCAAACCACAGCCCGCGGGCAGCAAAGCTAGCCAGCCGACGGGCGGCAAGCGTAAGCCTGGACGCCGCTAGGCAGCCGGAATACTTGTGTCCTGTAGTTTAAAAGCGCTGCTGCGCCGCCGCGCAGTCAGCTTGTTGAATCGAATTCGTGACATCCCGTTTGGAGGACATTCATGGCATCTCTGTTGGAAAAGGTCAACATTCTAATCAAGGCTAACCTGCACTATCTCGCCGACCAGGCGTTGAAGTCGAATTCGGTGGCGGTTGTCAACCAATACATCCGCGAGATCGAAAACAATCTGGAAGACCTGAACGACGCTGTGGCTACCGTTGGCGGCCAGGTGAAGACTATTCGCCGCAAGCGCGACGAATATCAAGCCAAGCTAACCCAACTAGACCATAACATTGACATTTTCCTGACCGAAGGCAACGAATCATTGGCCGTGGCCGCGCAGGCCAAGCTGAACTCGACCCAGCGCACAGTAACGAGCTATGACCAACAGCTTCAGCAACTGGAGCAGGAATATGACTCGCTGCGCAACGCCAAGATCAAGCTGGAAGCCAAGCTGTCCACCACCAAACAGGAACAGGAAGAGCTGCAAGCCCTGATGGAACTGGCGCGTGCCAAGGAAATCAGCAATAAGGCCATGCGGAGTCTGGACGAACTGGCCGGTTCGGGCGATGCCGATGTGGCGCGCGTAGCCGATGCCGTGCGTGCCCGCCTGGACAAGGCTTCTGCAGAAAGCGAAATGCTGGCTTCCAACCTCGACCGCCAGATGGATCAGGTGCTTGACCGCACTGAGATTGACGCCGCCTTGGCCGAACGCAAGCGCCGCCTGGGCCTGAGCAGCAGCGAAGGATAACAAAGGGTGTGGCAGGCCCTTCGGGGGGTGTGCCTCCGAAGGGCCTTGACTTTTCGTGGAGAAAACCGATGAATCGTACACGAATCATTTTTGTCGTCATTATCATTGCCGCCTTGTTGGTGGTGGGCGCAGCCGCGTTCCTGCGCAGCACGGGCAGCCAAACAACGCCGTCGCTGGTGACAGAACAAAAAGGCCCCATCCAGGTGCGCGTGCTGACGGCGCTGCCCGTTTATGATTGGGTCAACGATGCTGCCAAGCAGTTCAATGCCGAAAAGCATGAGCTGGAAGGCAACGTCATCCAGGTTGAGATCGTGTCGATGGATGGCCTGACCGCGTTGGGACGCTTTGATCGCGACGAATTCGGCACGTTACCGGCGGACGCGGACTTGCAGAATCTGACTGCCGAGCAAAAGCAGGCTATGGATCGCTTTCCCACCGCCTGGATCCCTGACAGCCGCTATCTACCAGAACTGGCAAACGTCACCTACAAAGAACGTCTGGGCCGCGATGTCTTCCTGACCGACGGCGAATATCGCGCCCGCCCCACCGCGCTGAGCCTGTTTGCCTGGGGGCTGTACCAAAGCCGTGCCGACGCGCTGACGGCCAAAGTGGGCGATATCAACTGGAACGTGATTCACGATGCCGCGATCAACCCCGGTGGCTGGCCCGCATTGGGCGGCAAGCCAGAATGGGGCTTTTTCAAGCTGGTGGTGCCGAATCCGCGCAAAAACGTAGGTGGCCTGGCTGCGATGGTTGCCGCGGCGGGTGAATATTTCAACACTACCAACATTGGCATGACCGAGGTGAGCGATCCCGCATTCCAGAAGTGGCTGGGTGAGCTGATGTCAAGCACCACCGATCTGGGCGGCGGCAGCGCCTATACCGCCGAGGACTTTGCCCTGTTTGGCTATTCCGCGGGCGACGGCGGACAACTGCTGGAAGCTGACCTGCTGAAGAACATGGAAGGCATCCAGACGCGTTGGGGTGAGGCCTTGCAGCTTTTCTATCCCCAGTACGTCACCTGGTTCGACTTCCCCTTCACGATCTGGATGGGCCCGGAAACCAGCGCCGTGGAGAAAAACGCCGCGCTAGAGTTTGAACGCTACCTGATGTCTGCGGAAGTGCAGACCAAGGCAGTGGCATATGGCCTGCGCCCAGTCAACTCTGAGGTCTCTGTGGATCAGCCCGACAGCCCCTTCACACGCTGGGCCGCGCAGGGTGTTGCGCCGATTGTCTCACGCACGGATGCCATGCGCGCACCCGACCGTGAGGTGTTGTTGGCGCTGCTGCGTTGGTTCGATCTGAACGTGGGGCGGTGAGGGTAGCACCATGACCAAAACTAGGCAAAAGACTGTGCGGCAAGGAACGACAAGCAGCGTCGCGCGTCCGTGGCTTTTCGTCGTGCTGGCGTTGGCTGTGGTGGCGTTTATCTGTCTAGCCAGCTTCATCAGCCTGTTGTCGCGGTCGCAGTCCACTTCTACAACGGAAACGCCCGCTGCCAGCGTTGACCCGCGCAACGCGACCCTGCGGCTGGCCTCTACTTCTGACAAAGCCGCGCTGATGACTGCGCTGGTAAAGCGTTTCAACGATCAAAACCTGCGCACCAGCGACCGGCAAGCGATGCAGGTCACGCTGGTGGAGATGACGCCGGATGCGATGATCGAAGAGGCGCTGACCGGACCGAGTTTCCAGGCAATTAGCCCTGATTCCAGCTTGTGGCTGGATCAACTGGATCGTCGCTGGGCTGCCGTGCAGTCGGTCAGTGAAGGGGCGATTGCACCATCGCTGGTCGGTGAATCGGTGCGCTTTGCAGTGAGTCCGGTGGTGCTGGCCGCGTGGGAAGAGACCGCGCGCGGCTTAGGCTGGCCAGAGCAGCCGGTTGGCTGGGAGAGTGTGCAACAGCGCGCCACCAATGACCCGAATTTCCGCTGGAGCCATCCCAGCACCAACGTGGCAAGCGGCCTGCTGGCGACGCTGGCTGAATTTTATGCCGGTGCGAACAAGACACGCGGCCTGACCGAGGCTGACGCCACCGCACAAAGCACGCTGGATTACGTGGCCGCGATTGAGCGCACGGTTAAGTTCTACGGCGAAGGCGAAGCCGCGATCATGCAGCGCATCCAGCAGGAAGGCACGAGCTTTCTCGATGCCTTTGTGGTACAGGAACAGTTGGTCGTTAACTACAATCGCACCAACCCGCGCGAGCGACTGGTGGCCTTGTATCCGGTGGAAGGCACGTTGTGGGCAGATCATCCATTGGCGCTGCTGGAAACCAGCACGCTGACCGATAATCAGCGGCAGACTTGGCGCGCGCTGCGCGATTTCGTGCAATCTGCCGATGCCCAACAGATCGTGCTGGAAGCTGGTTTTCGTCCCGCGGACTTATCGTTGTCGCTGGCGAACAGCCTGATCAATGCGGCCAACGGCGCAGATCCCGCACAGCCGCAAACCACGTTGCAGGTGCCCGGCCCGGCAGTGGTGGATGTGGTGCAGAACGTTTGGCAGTACACCAAGCGTAAGACCAACGTCTACTTGGTGGTGGACACCAGCGGCAGCATGGAGGGCGATAAGCTGACAGCGGCGCAGGCCGCGCTGCGTGAATTTTTGAGCCAGATCAAGGGCGATCAGGAGCGCGTTGGCCTGGTGGAGTTCAGCAGCACTGTGCACAACATCCAGTTGCTGGACGAGTTGGGCAACAACCGCGCACAACTGGAGTCTACCATTGACGCCATGCAAGCCGTGGGCGATACCGCGTTGCTGGATGCCGTGCGCACGGCGTATGTGCGGCTGCAACAAACCGGCGACAGCGAGCGCATCAACGCTATTGTGGTGATGACCGACGGCTTGGAGAACAATTCTTTCACTACGCTGAACCAGTTGGAGCGCGAAATCAGGTCGGGCAACAGCCAGGGCGTGCCGGTGGTGATCTTTGCAATTGCCTTTGGCGACGACGCGGACATTCCCACGCTGCGCACGATTGCGGAAACCAGCGGTGGGCAGGTGCGTCAGGGCGACCTGAACACCATCCGCCAACTTTATCGGTTGTTGAGTTCGTACTTCTAACAAGCGTAACCGCGAAGCCCGGCAGGGGCTTTGTCGCCTTTTCAATGCGAAACAATGGTAGCCAAATCCTGTTTAAATCCGCTTGTGTTGCCCATAACGCCATCAGCCAATTGGAGCCGCTTTAGATGACGCGTGAATCGATCCACGATACCATTGAGCAGGAAGCGCAGCGGGCGATCCTCGAACACGCTTTTATTCGTCCGGAAAACGCCATTCTGCTGGCCGGCGCGTTTCTGCTGGCCTTCTTCCTGCCTCATCCCTTACCCGATCTGCTGCCCTGGTGGGGAGCCTGGACCTGGCTGCTGCTAGGCGCAGTGGGTGTCGGCGCTGTTTCCTACAGCTCGATCAACGACCAAAGCGAGCGCGACCGGGCTGTGGAGCGACTGTTCCACGAAAAGTATAACATTAACGGTGTGCGCGACGGACGGCTCAAGGACAAGCTGAAAAAGGCCGAAGAGTACCATCAGCAGATCAAGAACACCGTCAAGAACCAGAAAGATGGCATCCTCAAAGAGCGGATGCAGCGCACCACCGGTGACATCTACGACTGGATCGGGAACATGGTGCGCCTGGCCCGCCGTGTGGACTCTTATCGCGGCGACCCGATCATTAAGGGCGACCGTGACGAGTTGCAAAAGACGATTCCAACACTGGAAGGCCGGATGCAGCGTGAAAATGACCCGCGCGTGCGGCAACAGATCGAAACCACGCTGGCCGATCAGCGCCGCTTGCAAGATAACCTGATTGAACTAGATAACCGCATGAAGCGCGCCGACCTGCAACTGGACAGCTCGCTGGCCGCGCTCGGCACTGTTTACAGCCAGTTGCTGCTGTTGGGCAGCAAGGAAGTAGACAGCGACCGCGCCGAGCGTCTGCGCACCGACATCGCCGAAGAAGTTACCAGCTTGCAAGATGTGGTCGATTCAATCAACGAAGTCTACGACTACCGCACGCTGGGAGCAGGAAAGTAAACAGTATCCAGTGCCGAAAAACAGCCCTGTTAACTGGACATTGGATCCTGGTCACTGAGAACAAGGAGACCGTATGATGCGAAAGTGGATGAGCGTTGTGCTGCTGCTGGCACTGTTGCTGGCAGGCTGCACCCAGCAACAAAAATCCAAGGGCGATGTAACCGTCTATGTGGCCGCACCGTTGACCGGTTTTCAGGCTAACGGCGGGCAGACCGTGCTGGGCGGTGTCAAGCTGGCCGCGGCCAAGCTCAACCAGCAGGGCGGTCTGCTGGGCTACACAGTCAAGGTGGTGCCGCTTGACGACGAATCCGATTCGGACGTGGCCGTGGCTGTGGCTGGCGAAGTCAGCGCGGCCATCCAGCGCGGCGACCGTGTCCTCGGCGTGATCGGCCACTACAACAGCGGTCAAACCCTGGCCGCGATGGAAGTTTACAAGAACCTGCCGATTATCGTCATTACACCGACCGCTTCGGAAACCTCCATTACGCAACGTTCCTACAGTAATTTTTTCCGCGTGAATGCCAACGACGCGGTGCAGGCGCGCGTGGACGCAGCCTTTCTGGTCAACACGCTCAAGGCGCGGCGCATAGCTGTGGTGCATAACGACACAGAATATGGCATCGGTCTGGGCAAGGAAATGAGCAGTGCGCTCGCCAGCCTGGGCGCAGAGGTTGTGCTGACCCGCCAGGTGACGGAAGGACAAGAGCGTTACGACGCGGAAGTTGCGGCGATTCAGGGCGCGACCCCAGATGCAATCTTCTATGCCGGTTATGAAATCGAGGCCCCGTACCTGCGTGCGGCGCTGGTGAAGGCCAACATTACTGTGCCCATGCTGGCATCGGATGGCGCGTTCTTGGCCGCCACCATTGACGAAGCCGCAGGCGCGGCTGAAGGCATGTACGTTAGCTCCTTTGCACCCAACCCCGCCACAGTTGCCGATACGCAGTGGATCAAGGAATATCAAGCGATTGACTTCCGTAACCCCGACACCTACAGCGTCAACGGTTTCAGCGCGTTGATGGTGCTGGCCGATGGGGTCAAGAAGGCCAATTCACTCGACACCGACAAGATCGAAAATGCGCTGCATGGCAGCAGCATCAGCGTGCTGTTGGGCAAACTTAATTACGACAACAAAGGTGACCTGACCGACCCTACCGTCTACATCTTCCAGGTGAAAGACAACGCGTTCGTACAGGTTAGCCCTTGATCTCTGCCTGACGGGTTACTTATGCGTCTGACCACTTCGACCAAAATCAACTTCATCGCTGCTTATTACTTCATCGCTGGTGGCTTGCTGCTGCTACTGGCGCTTGCGTCCATCGTCACGCCGCTGGGTGCGGTGGCGCTGGATGTCAGCGCGTTCCTGGCGCGGCTGCCCGGCTGGTTCCTCGGCCTGAGCATTGCAAGTATCGCAGGCGGACTGGCCGCGCTCGGTGCAGCCAATCTTGCGATTGGCTGGGGGCTGTGGCAGCTTAAGCCGTGGGGGCGCTTGTGGGCCATGATCGCCGGGGTGCTGCAAATACCGCTGGTTCCGCTCGGCACGCTGGCCGGTGGCGCCAGCCTGTACGTGCTGTTGCAGGATCAAACCCGCGACCTGTTCCTCGGCTAGCTCGACAACCTGTCAATCGGTTTTACAAAGCCCCCGCATGCGGGGGCTTTGTCGCGCTTGGGGACAAAAAACTGTGGATAGTTGTAACTGGTTTATTTACGATTTGTTTCGATGAAGCCGTAAAATCGTACAAAAACACGTTTATGAATTAACGAACTGCGCAGTGGGACAGGTTTTCTCATTACCAGGGTCATTTGGCCGGAGGAAACTGCTTTTGGAGACTCCGAACGAAGTGAAAAAGGATGAGTTTTCCCTGTCTGGCGGGGTTTTGCGGAAGTCCTGCTTATCATCGGCTTACTTTGGAAACTGAACAGAATTAGCAAGGGAAGGAGTTGTCTTATGATTTCATCGCATATCCATCGTTTCATGCGTCGTTTGGGCTGGTTGATGGCCGCGGCCGCGTTGCTGCTGAGCGCGGTGATCGTGCCCGCCCCTGTGCAAGCGCAGGGGCGCTGCACCCTGGCTCCCCGCTTGCAGGTGGGCGATGCAGTCGAGCTGACCGGCTCGCGCGCCAACCGTCTGCGCAGCGGCACAGGCTTGAGCTACTCAGTGTTGACGATGCGCCTGCAACCAGACACGGTGTGGTATGTACAGCGTGGCCCGGTCTGTGCGGATGGCATCAACTGGTATGAGGTAGCCGCCTATGAC
The DNA here is from genome assembly GCA_049299095.1 of Anaerolineae bacterium. Taxonomy (GTDB): domain Bacteria; phylum Chloroflexota; class Anaerolineae; order JAAEKA01; family JAAEKA01; genus JAAEKA01. Next base: position 14,075 of record JBAQWV010000014.1, read on the forward strand.
GTGGCCGGCTGGACCGCTGAGGGCGAGGCGGGCGCAGGCTATTACCTGCAACGCACCGATTTACAGCCGCAGGAAGGCTGCTATTCTGACCGACTGGCGGTGGGCATGCGCGTGGTGGTGGGTGACACTCAGCGCCAGCGCGTGCGTCCGCGACCCAGCACGCTTGCTCCCATCAGCGCCTGGCTCAATCCTGGCGTGCCGGTAACGATCCTGGAGGGGCCGCGCTGTGCCAACGGCTGGGTATGGTGGTACATCAGCGACGATAACAGCCGTGTGGTGGGCTGGACGCCGGAAGGCGCCAACCGCACGACGCCCTGGCTGGTCCCAGCGCCGACCTCTACCGGCGCGGCAACTGCTGCACAGCGACCCTGACCGGCGCGTGGGCGTCCAGTCTCGCGAACAGCGGCCAGGTGGACTTGACCTTTTCGCCCGATAAGCAGGTGGTGACGATGGTTTTCAGTGAGTTCAGTGTGGATAGCGCCACCGAGACCAGCGTCAACCGCAGCGAGCAGATCAAGTTGCCGGTGAACAGCACCAGCCGCGGCTATCAGGCCGATGTGAGTTTGCAGGGCACAGCGTATTGCGATCCGGGCAGCCAGGCCAGTGTGACGGTGCAAGTGGGAAGCAAGTCCAAGGTAATCGCGTGTTCGACCCAGGATGCGTTCACCGAAACCCTGCGAGTTCCCCTCGGTGCAACGGAGCAGGTGACTGTCATTCTGACGGTGCAGGCGGACAAACAGAACAACGATGCTTATGCCGTGGCTGCGCTGGACATTGTCGAAGTAACGGTGAAGGGGCGGTAGGGCGCACGTCCGGCTGTTTTCCTGATCTGGTGTTTCAATGGGTTACCCCATTCTGGAGGCTTCTTGTGACACACAGGACAACACAGTTTTTCATCAGCGATGCGGCCTAAGTAAACCGCAGTCACTTGGTCACAGGCAGTTCATCGCCCGCAATGGCCGCGCCCGTCCCTGCCTTCTCCAGGATGGCCAGAAAATCGGCCGGATCGGCGCGCGCCGCATCTTGCAGCCGCTTGCTGAAAGTGACGCTGGTTGAATGTCACAATCGCCTGCGCTGCGCCGTTCACGGCTGCTTCAAGTACATGCTCATCAGCCGGGTCCCGCAGTTGCGGCCGCCACAGAAAAAAGGGCGTCACCGGCGTGATCAGCAACGCCATGCTATCGAGAAAACGTTCAACCTCATTTGTTGTGAGGTTGAACGCGCTTAAGTTCTCGGGGCGAGTGAGCACCGCTTCGTACTCCAACATCATGGCGACACTGACGACCGCTTGATAGTGCCCCTGGTGGAACAGCGTCAGCAGTTTGCGGGAAGCGCCTGAAAGCCGACGGATCTAAGCCCCCTGTGCGCGTTGCGCCTGCTGGCGCGGGGTAAGTGGGCGCGTGGCCGCGGCCCAGGCCGCATCTGCCGCAGCCCTATGAGCAGCAGCCTCCGCCGCATTGCCTGCGCGCAGCGCACAGCCCGCCAACCACTGCCGCGCTGAGGCAATCAGAATAGCATCCCCCTGCGCCTGATAGGCAGTCAGGGCTTCGTCCAGTAATGTTTGTGCCAGAGTGAGATCACCCCGCTGCAACGCCAGTTTGCCCAGCAAAAACACCGGGTCCGGGACGTAGTGTTCATCGCCCAAAGCCGTGAAATGCTGCCAGCTGGCGGCAGCCAGCACCTGCGCCTGCTCCCAATCTTCCATTTCAAACAGCAGATTCGCCAGGTTGTACTGCACAAAAGCGGCAATCCAGCCCCCCTGCGGCTCTGCCAGCGCCCAGGCGCGGTGCAGCCAGGTGTGCGCGGTGGGTAAATCCAGTATGTCCAGGCTGATGATGCCGATGTGCGCCCATGCCTGTGTGGGATCCGCGGTCGGGTCTGCGGCCACGCTGTCGTGCATCCAGGCGATGGCCTGCTGGTAGTCGCCCATCATGTAGGCCGTCAGTCCCATGTTGTGCAGCGCAGTGGCGATGCCCAACGCGTCGTTCAACTGCCGGCGCAGGGCCAACCCCTCCTCGTGACACCGCAGGCTGGCCGCGTGCCGATCCTGTGCCAGGTGGATCGAAGCCAGGCCGTTGAGTGCGCGCGCCCGGTCGGCCAGTTGCGGCGTGCTGAGCGCCAGCGCGGCCTCCAGCAACTCAGTCGCCAAATCAAACAGGCCGCGGCGATACCAGAACCACCACAAGCTACTGCTTAGTGCAATGGCCAACTCGCCATCGTGCTGAGCCAGCGCCCAGCGCAAGGCAGCCAGACAGTTGCTGTGTTCCGCCAGCCCGCGCTGCATCCATACAGCCTGCTCGTCGCCCAGCAAGCCGCCGAACAACTGTGTCTGCGCCCAGGTCGCAAAATAGCGAGCGTGTTGCTCCTGCGCGGCAGGCAGCGCCTCCTGTGCGGCTAAGTGTTCCAGCGCGTAGGCGCGCAGTGTCTCCAGCAGGGTGATGCGCGCCTCGCGGTGAGCAAGCAGGTTGGCGCGGGCCAACTCGGCCAGGGTGGAAGCCCCTGCGCCGGCCACTGCCTGCGCCGCGTCTTCGGTGCAGCCTCCCACAAAAACCCCCAGTTGATGCAGCGCGCGCTGCGCGGCCTCAGGCAGGCGCTGCACGCTCCAGTCAATCGCTGCGTGCAGCGTGCGATGGCGTTCCGCGACGTTGCGCTTGGTCTGACTGAGCCATGTGGAGGAAAGCTGCGCGTTGCCGCGCAGCGTCAGCAGTTGTTGCGCCATCTCCGCGGGGGTCAACTCGCGCAGGCGCACCGCGGCCAGCTCCAACGCCAGTGGCAGTCCGTCCAGCGCGGCGCACAGGGTGGCCAGCGGCAGCAGGTTTTCCTGGTTCAGGCTGAACCCAGGATCGGCCGCGCGCACGCGCGCCAGCAGCAATCGCAGCGCCGGGCTTTGTCCCCAGCCGGCCAGGTCAGGGTGAGATGCGAGATCGGGCGTGGCCAGCGGGGCCAGCGGCCATTCCTGTTCACCGTAAAGATCAAGCGGCACGCGGCTGGTGCAGAGCAGCGTCAACCCCGGCGCGGCCGCCAGCCAATCGGCAAACAGCGGCGCGGCCTCCAGCACGTGTTCGCAGTTATCCAGTACCAGCAGCAAGCGGCGCGAAGCCACATACGCCCCTACGGCATCTGCCGGACTTTGGCCGACGTGCGGCGTCAAGCCGAGGGCGCGCACCACGGCCACTGGCACATCGTCCGGCGTGGCGGCTTCAGCCAGCGGGATGAAGGCTGCGCCGTCGCTGAACAACGGCACGGCGTGCTCGGCCAGCGCCAACGCCAGGCGGGTTTTGCCAATACCCGGCGCGCCCAGCAGGGTAACGAGGCGATTCTTGCTGAGTATAACCAGCAGGCCGGCCAGTTCCTCGTCACGCCCGATCAGCGGCAGCAGCGCGGCCGGTGGACGGTGCGCTGCTTTATGTGGGTGCAGTGCGGCTTCGCTGATCAATTCAACGCGCGTCTGCCGCGTGCGGGTGATGGTGATCTGTTGTGTCTGGCGGCTTTGGCCGGCCAGGGCCAAAAACTGCTCAGTCAGCGCACTTTCCCCACGTTCAAACAGGGCCGGCACAAAGAGCGCGGCGATCACCGCCAGATCGGGCAGGCGCGAACCGTTCTCCAGCCGCGCAATTTGCTCGCGGCTATAGCCCACAGCGCGACCCATTTCGTCTTGGGTCAGGCGGGCGCGCTTGCGCAGCAGCCGTAGGGCTTCGCCAAAAGTCTGCGGGAGTTGAGTAGGGTACAAGCTTGTCACAAAATGTCACCAAATAATACGTTTAGGGTGTTATGATAGCACACAGATCGGGCAAGTGCGAAGTCTGGCCGCGATCCACCGGCACGCTTGCAGAAAGGCCACGCCATGACCCACCACCGCCTGATCCTGATGATTACCATCACCGAAGTAACGACCATCACTATGACCTTGAGAGGAGTGCCTCCCCATGACCATGCGACGCCTTGCCCTGATCCTTGGCTTGAGCCTGACGATGACCTTGACGGCCTGCGGCGGCCAGAGCACCCCCGCGATGCAACCCACCACCCAACCGACGCTGGCCGTCGCAGATGCTCCTGCGGCAACAGTCGCGGCACAGGCTCCGGCTGAACCGGCGGGAACGACCTGCGAAGACTACTTCGGTTTCTGCGTTACTGCGCAGGCTAGCGGCGCGGTGACGGCCACCGCCACGGGCGGCTGGGCCAGCAGCAGCAACACCGACTGCACTGCCCTGGCCGCGGCTGGCGATGCCCGCATCCTGGAACTGCCCAACTTGCTGCCCGCGGGCGAGAACCAGATCACCATAGCGTTGACGCGCGTCGGCGCGTACACCGGCCCGGGCACATACACCCTGGCAGCCACCGCCACCGGCGGCGCCATGCCCGATATGTTCCCGGCGGTACGCATCGCAGACCGCGCCTTCAACAACGGAGAGGGTTCTCACGCTACCGTCACAATCAACGCCGACGGCTCCGGCACGCTGGAGGCGACCGGTCTGGTAGAGATAGACGCCATGCAAGGGGTCGCGCCTGACCCCAACGCCCGCCTCGACTTCGCCATGCAGTGGACCTGCCAGGGGGAGTAGTCAGCAGTAAAGAGTTGACGATTGACCGTTCCCTATTCCCAGGAGCCTTTCTATGCCCCTCATCGCTTTGCAATCTACTTTGTCCGTTTGGCGACGTTCTGGTGTGGCGCTGCTGGCGCTGATAGTCCTCGCATTGATCCATGTGAACGCTGCCCACGCGGCCCCGCCCACCCACACCCGCCCGCCGCTCACCAATCCGGCCTGCGCCTCGTGGGGGCCGAATCGGGTGGACTGCTTCATCATCGGCAACGATGGCCGCATCTACCACACCTATTCCGATCAGGCGTCCAGCGGCGATCACCGCCACTTCTCGCGCTGGATCGAGGAGCCGGCCCCGCCGCCTGACGGCCTCGACCTGGGCACGGGCCTGGCCGTCACTGCCTGGGGCGCGGGCCGCCTGGACATCCTGGCCATCACCCCTGATGGCGATGTGATGCACACCTACTACGACCAGAACGCCTGGCAACTGCCGGACTGGGAGTTCGTGGCCTACCCCGGCAACGTGGGCGTGAGCGAGATCGGCTGCACATCGTGGGGTGTGAATCGTATTGACTGTTTCACCCGCGGCAAGAACCGACGCATCTACCAGGTGCGCTGGGATGGTGCCGGCTGGGGCACCTTCGACATGGGACCGCTGCCCACCAGCGGCGTTTCGGACAACCCGTATCTGGGCGTGGGCGCGGCCGCCTACGCCAGCAACTCGCTCTTTTTGCTGGTGATCGGCGTGGACGGCAACTTCTACTACCGCAAATGGGACGGCGCAAGCTGGGGCGTGTGGCGCGACGGCGGCAAGGCCTCGTCCGATAACCTGATGACCATCTCCTGCCAGGCCGGCGTGATCTACCTGATGGACTGCGTATTCGGTGACGTGGCAGGCAAGCTGTGGCATCGTTCGTACTACGACGGTGGGGGCTACTGGCTGGACTGGCACAACCTCAACGCGGTGGGCGGCGGCCAAAGTGCCTACTATGCCGCGGGCACGGGAACCAGCAAGGTCGTGGGCGACCAGGGCGCGCTCTACGCGCTCACCTACGGCGTGGATGGCCGACTCTATCTCGGCTTTGGCCGCGGTGGGGCCGCGACCTTCGACTGGTACGGTTGGGACAGCCTGGGCCGGCCAAACGATCAACGCATGTATTTGCCGGCGGTGAGGCGGTAGGTTGATAACGTGGTACGATGGAGGCAGGTAGAATTGGTAGAGTTGGGCGCGTTTGGTATGTACGTAGGATCAGTAAGGAGATTATACAAGATGAAACAGGTCATAGGTTGGTTGTTGATTGTAGGATGTTTGGTAGTGGCACTGACGCCGCGGGCTGTCTATGCAGCCAACGCCGTGGTGGGCAATGGCACCGCAGCAAGCTGCACCGAAGCCGCTTTCGACAGCGCGCTGGCAACCGCCAGCGCGGGCGGCGGCGTCATCACGTTCAACTGCGGCCCTAACCCGGTGACCATTGCTTTCAGCGTTGCCAAGATCGTCACCTTGGGCAACGTTACCATCAACGGCGCTGGGCGCATCGTACTTAAGGCTGGCAACAACGAACGCCATTTCTTTGTGGGGCCGGGCATTACCTTTCGCTTGCAGAATATCACGCTGAGCGAAGGCGATGCCCTGGTGAGCGGCGGCGCGCTGGAGACCTCCGGGGCCACGGTGATCCTGGACAACGTGCAACTGTTGAATAATGCGTCTGCGGTGGCCGGTGGCGCGATCTATTGCTTCGCTGGCTCACTCACCATCAATAACAGCCTGCTGCAAGGCAATAGCTCGGCTGAACGCGGTGGTGCGATCCACAACGACGGCTGTATGGTGACGATTAACAACTCGACCCTGCGCAGCAATCGCACACTGAACAACATCAGCCAGGGCGGCGCGATCTATAACCAGACTACCGGCAAGCTCGTGGTCAATCAAACACTGCTGCAGGATAACCAATCGCCAGATGGAGGGGGCCTGTATGTGGCCGACAACTCCACTGCCGCGCTGAACGGCGCAACCCTGCTGGCTAATCGCGGCGGCTATGGCGGCGGCCTGGAAAACAGCGGCGTGGTCACCGTCACGCAAAGCCTGCTGGACGGCAACATCGTCACCGGCAGCGGCGGCGGACTGTGGAACCTCGGCGGCTATGTGGTGATGAAGCAGACCACTGTGCGCAACAACCGCGCCTACGAAGGCGGCGGCATCAACAGCTATGGCAACGCGGTTGAGCTGACCGACATCAATATCACCGACAATGTGGCAACCGGCTCGCATGGCGGTGGTATCTATCATGGTGCCGGTACGTTATTCGTCACCAATGCCACCATCAGCGGCAACCGCGCCAATGACAGCGCGGGCAACGGCGGCGGGGTGTACCAAAACTCCAACGACAACCTGGTGTTGACCAACATCACCCTGGCCAACAACTGGGCGGGAGGTTTCGGCGGCGGTTTTTACCACTATGCGCGCTACGCTATCCTGACCAACGTCACCATCACCGATAACAACGCAGGCCTGGCTGGCGCAGCAATCTACGAAGATGCCCCCATGACACCTGCCAGCCCCGGCATTATCCAGATCACCAGCAGCGTCATTGCGGGCAGCGCCAACAACTGCGACGGGCCGATGTTTCAGTCCATTGGCTACAACATCAGCAGCGGCACGTGTGCGTCACTGGATCATCCCACCGACCGCGATAACTACAGTGGCAACTTGTTGTTGGGGCCGTTGGCTTTCAACGGCGGTGCGTTCGCCATGAACACGCGTCTGCCACAGGCTGGCAGCCCGTTGATCAACATGGGCAACGCCACCTTCTGCACCGCGCTCGATCAACGCGGCGCGCCGCGCGCGGGCGCGTGCGACATCGGCGCGGTCGAGTATGGCGTGTCATTACAACGTGAAGTATACCTGCCGCTGGTGAAACGAATGCGTTGACTGCTCGCGCTGCAAAGATTGACGATAAGCCCGCTTTTTTGGTATCCATTACAGGATTTAGGCAGTTCGTAGTATGGAGGTCATTCCGAGGCCTCCGGGCCGAAAAGCCCCTGGTGAAGGCACAGACAGAAGGATTTCTGGTCATTTTACTCTTTGAAATGATGCCAATTGCACCAGTCCTACAATTAAGGTAAGGCCAGCAGGCCAGCCGACAAGTGGCTTCCTGCCTGCTGGCCTGCATATCGCATAGACTTGCCAACCTTTTGTCCACGTCTGGCCCTGTGCTATAATCGCGGACATGGTGAATGCCACTTCCTCCTCAGACCGACATATGCGCCGGTCTGTTGATTCGCGCGTGTCGTACCTCGCTCATAGCCTGACACTGCTGGCTCTCAGCTTGCTGGCGTTAGCGCCGCTGCTTTATCCGGGCTATCTTCAGGTGCATTCCGGCTTTCTACCTGTGTTCAATCTGGCCGATCTGGCCGCAGCCGGGGATAAGCTGCGCTGGCTGCCCGCGGTGGGCACTGCGCCGGATTTGCTGCGTGGCGAAGGGCCGCTGGCCTGGTGGCTGGCGTTGCCACTGCGGCCATTCGGCGGTGACCTGGCGGCAATCAAGCTGATCTTTGCGGGTAGTGTACTGCTCGGCGCGGCTGCGCTGCTGGGAAACGGCGTAAAGGGGCTGCTGCGCGCGACCCTCTTCCTCTTCTGGCCACCCTTGTTGATGACGCTCACCGTGCGCGGCGCGCTGGCTGAAACGCTCTTCACCGGTTTGTTCACGCTGGCCTTTGGAATTGCGAATTACGAACTGCGCATCACCCATGACCGACAGCGAGCGGCGGCATCAACACTCTGGACGGTTTACGCGGTACTGGCTACTGTTTACTTTCTTCTCTTCTGGACCCAGTCCGGTCTAGCCCTCTGGGCCACGGCGCTGTTGTTGGTCTGGACACTGGCACAGCGGCAAGCCCGCGCAGCCATTGCCATCGCGCTCGGCGCGCTGCTCGGCAGCGGCTCGTACTGGGCCTTGCACCGCAGCCTGCCCAGCCCAACACTGGACGTAGCCAGTCACGCCGTGTACCCCTTCCAGTTGCTTTCCCCTGCGTGGGGCTTTGGCGTTAGCGTTTCCGGCTGGCAGGATACCTTGCCGTTGCAGCTTGGCTTTGCCGCGCTCAGCCTCGCCGCCCTGGCCCTCATCCTGCATCCACCCCGCGCCTCTGGCTCCTCCTCTCTTCTGTTTACTGCTTACTGTTTACTCTTCACAATCCTGCTCACCGTCATCCGCCCGCTCTGGCAGCTCGGCCCTCTCGCCGCCACCCTCACCTATCCCTGGCAGCTCTACGCCTTGCTCGGCCCGCTGCTGATCTGGCTGGCTGGCGAAGCATTGAGCGCAATCCCGGCTTTAACCACGCGGCCAGCTTTGGCGGCGCTCATAGCGTTGGTGGTATTGGCCAGTTATTCCTACCTCGCGCCGCGCTTCACGCAAGTGCAGCCCGATCCGGCGCGCCCGCAGATTTTCCAGCCCGCACGCGTGACGCTACTCGAGCGCGCGGTGCAAGGCCCCATTGGCGAAATCGGCGCGACCCAGGCGCTCACGGTGACGCTGGCCTGGCAGCCGCTCCAGCCAGTGAATTTCGATTACAACGTCTTCATCCACGCCACCGACGCCGCGGGCAACCGCGTGGCACAATGGGACGGGCAGCCAATGGCTGCCGGAGCCAGCGCGCCGATGACACAATGGGCCGCGGGTGAGGTCGTGACAAGTGATTACCGGCTTGACATGCCTGCGGGTAGCCCTCCTGCACGGCTCCTGATCGGCCTGTACAACTGGCAAACGGGCGAGCGTTTGACCGTCAACGGCAATGACGCGACGATCGTGGAGATGCAGCCATGAAACGTCTGGTTGCCGGTCGTATTCACCTACTGCTCGTCGTCTTGTTCTGTGCGCTGGCGGCAGCGCCGCTGCTCAAGCCCGGCTACTTCTGGGGCGCTCACGACGCGCGCCACGATGTCTACTTTATTTTTGAATATTTGCGCGGCCTGCAAGGGGGCGATTGGCTGGCGCGCTGGTCGCCTGAATTCTCCTGGGGCTACGGCTACCCCTTCTTCCTGATCTACGGGCCGTTGCCATCGTTCATCGGCGCGCTGCTGGTCGGCTTTGTAGGTCTTGGCTACACCACCACGGTCAAGCTGCTCTTCGCGGCGACGCTCATCTTGTCGGGCCTGGCAATGTACGGCTATGTGCGCTCGTGGTTGGGCCGCAACGCCGGATTGGTGGCCGCCGTCGCCTATGTCTTCATCCCCTACCGCCTGGTGGAGCTTTACGTGCGCGCCAGTCTGGCCGAATATGTCGCCTTGTTGTGGCTACCGCTCCTGCTTTGGGCCGTGCGCGCTGCCTTCAACGCCACCCGCCCCGGCACCTCCTCACCTCTTCGCCCCCTGCTCGCCGCGGCCTTCGCTTACGGCGGCCTGATGATTACCAGCAACCTGGTGGCCTTGATCTTCACCCCGCTGCTGGCGCTGTACGGGCTGGTGCTGCTGTTGAATCGCATCAATGAAGAGCAGCCGCTGCGCGAGTTATCGCGGGAATCGACGCTGCCATTGCTGGCGAACGCAGCACGCAGTGCGCTCACGCCCGCACTGGGCCTGCTGCTGGGCTTGCTGCTCAGCGCGTTTTTCTGGATTCCCGCCATCAGCGAGGGTGGATTGGTTAATCAGGCTCAGTGGTACGGCGGTTACTACAACCCAGAGCTGCACTTTGTCTATCCGCATCAACTGTTTGAACCAAGCTGGGGCTTCGGCATCAGCCAGCCAGGGCCGGATGATGTGCAGCAGGGCGCGCTTAGCTTCCAGTTAGGAGCCGTGCCGGTGGTGTTGACGATCATGGCGCTGTTGGGACTGCGCAGCATAGAACGGCCGCGGCGGCGCGAGCTGCTGATGCTGCTGGGCTGGCTGCTGCTGGCCGTGTTTCTGATGCTGCCGGTGTCAGCTTGGGCCTGGCGGCACATCGGCTTTGTCAGCTACGCCCAGTTCCCCTGGCGCTGGCTGATGATCGCAGCGTTGCCGCTGGCTGTGCTGGCTGGCAGCGTGGCCAGCTCTAAGGATCAGCGTCTCAACCTCTCCACGCTGCTGCTGGTTTTGCTGCTCATACTGGGCAGCGCCCCCTACCTGCGCGCGGAGATGATCGAGCCAACGCCGCAGCAGGGGCCGGTGAGCTATGCCGCGTTGATGCGTTTCCAGCAAAGCAGCAACGAGATGACCGGCGCGCCCAAGTGGGTGGATTTAGCACAGCGCCCCCTGTGGTCAGACATGGCCGAGCTGTACGTGCAGGCCGACACCCCGCCGCTCGCGCCTGATGCCAGCAAGGCCGAGATTGATGCTGCCATCGCACGGCAGGCCGCGGCGGTCACCAGCAAGGTGGACTATCGGTTGATGCCACAGACGGAAACGCTGGCGGTGTTGAGCAAGGAACTCGGTGCCGCGCACGAACGGCTGTGGATCCATGTGGGCGCGCCTGGGCAAAAGATCGTTTTTAACATTGCCTGGTTCCCCGGCTGGCGCGCCTATCGGCTGGCCGATGACGACGGCCCCATCGTGGCCGAGTTGCCAGTTGAACGCGAGAACGGTCCATTGGCGCGCATTGTGGTGCCGGTGGAGCCGGGCGAATATACGATTGTGGTGCGTTTCGAAGATACGCCCATACGCACAGCGGCGAAAGCGATTAGCGCGGTGGGCGGGGTGATCGTCTTGGGGGTCGTGCTGCTGGAGGGCTGGTTCAAGCGGCTGCAATCGCAGGGTACACCGCGTAAAAAATCCCCCTGAACCGGCTTCAAGCCGGTTTCCCCAACCGTTAGTCTTGGGGTTTTCCATCCTGAACGGGCTTTGCCACAGGCAGACGCAGCGTAAAGGTGGTGCCGTGCTGACCATCGCTATCCACCGTGATCGAGCCGCCGAAGCGCGCCATCAACGTCTTTACCCACCACAGCCCAAAGCCGAGCTTGCCCGTGTGTTCCCGCCGCCCTGAATAGTTGAAATCGAAGATACGTTCGTGCAACTCTGGTGCAATGCCCGGGCCATCGTCGCTCACCTGCACCTCCACCCACGCCCCTTGCGCTGCCCCGCGCACGCTGATGTGCCCGGTGCCTTCCAGCGCCGCAGCCGCGTTATCCAGCAAATTGGCAAAAACCAGGCTCAGCCCGCGCGGGCCGGCGTAAACCGGTGGCAACTGCGCGAGATCATGCGTAGCCAGCTCAACCCCGGTGGGCAAGGCGACCTCGTGCAGCGCCTCTGTGACACATGCGGCCAGGCTGACCGGCGTTAGGTGAATGGGTCGCAGATGATAGAGGGTGTCGCGCATTACCGTCATCGCTTCGCTGGCGCTTTGGCCGATTGCGCGCAGATTGCCCGCCAGGTAGGGGTCTGCCGCCAGCGCGGGCGCGCACTTGTCCTCGATTCCCTCCACGCGCACCGGAATTGTGCCGACCTGGTTGTTGATGCGGTGCATCAGGTTGGCCGCGATGTCACCCACAGCCGCGAACGTTTCAGCCACTGCGCGCTGCTCCTCGCTGGCGCGCAGCGCCTCGCGCCGCGAGGCTTCCTGCACCGCCAGCGCCGCGTGGCGTGCCAGCACCGCCAGCACCTTCTTGTCCCAGTCCGCTTGGGCAAAGCGTCGTGGATCGCTGGCCGCGCTGTACACGCTGAAAACGCCCATCGGCTGCCCCTGTTCACCGATCAGCAGGGGCACGATCAGCGCGCCCGCCCAGCCCTGCTGCCGTGCCAGCTCGCGCAGCACAAATTGCGCGTCCACCCGCACATCCTCAACCGTCACTGCCGCGCGGCGCACAATAGCTTCGCCGGTCAGGCTGCCATGCAGCGGCAGCCGCGTGCCGCGCCGCGCGATGGTGTTGCTGGCTTGCAGCACCAATTCTTCCCCCTCCAGCACCCAAACTGACCCCACCGGCACGTTCAGCAACTCGCAGGCCATTTCCACCAGCCGCGTGAAGACCTGCTGTGGCGATTGCGTCAGCAGCCGCTCGGCAATTTCTTGCAGCGCGTCCAGCAGCCGCACTTCCTGAATAGCGATCACGGCTTGCGTCGCCAGTGCTTGCAGCAAACGGCTGTCCTGGTCGCTGAACGCGGCCACCGCCGGGCTTTCCAGGTTGAGCACCCCTTCCAGCCGCCCGCTGGCGCTGATCAGCGGTACGGCCAGCTCGGAGCGCATGGCGACGCCGTGATCGAGCGGATAGTAGACGCGTGCCCACGGCTCGGCTTGCAGGTCGGCGATCAGCAACGACTGGCGCAGCTTGGCGACCCAGCCCATGATGCTGGTGGTGTTGATCGGCAGCGCCTCCACCGCGGGACGCCCCAGATCGCCTGCCACCGCGGCCGTCACCAGCTTGTTGCCCGCGCTGTCCACCAAACGGAAGATGCCATAATGCGCGCCGGTCACTTCCAGCGCCATCTGCAGAATCGCTTCCAGCGTGTCCTGCAAGCGCAGCCGCGAGGAGATCAGCAGGTCGGCGCGGCGCAGGCGGGCCAGTTCGTCGGCGGTGCGGGCCAGATCAGCCTGCATGCGCGCCTGCTGGCGGGCCTGAAAGAGCGCCATCGCCGCTTGATTGACGAAATTCTCCAACATGAGCAATTCAAGCGGTGCGAAGCGGCGTTCAGTAGGCAGGTAAACATAGAGAATACCCAGTGGTTCATCGGCTACAATGAGCGGAAAACAGACGGCCACGCGCGCGCCCGCGTCGGCTTGCACGGGATGGATGCTTAAGCCTGCTTCGTCATAGGACAAAACGCCGCGGCGCAGCGCAATCGCACGGTGACCCAGGCCGTCCGGGCGCGGGCCATCGCCAGGTACGGGCATCACCAGTGGACCTGCGGTGACGCGCGAGGCTAGATCGAACTGGCCGATACCCGCGTCGTAGGTGTAGATCACCGCCGAGGCTGTAGGGATGACCTGGGCCGCGCTCTGCACCACCAGATGCAGCGTCGCCGTGCTGTCGGCATCCTGGCCCAGGCCGATGCGGTTGACGGTGCGCCCAATGCGATTCAAACTCGCCAGAGCGTCGAGCAGGCGCGTGGTTGCGTCGTCAGTGTTGAGGGGAAGGGTAGATGTCATCATGGTTTGTTGGTGATTATAGCGCGGCTGCCGCAAAAACCGCAACGCGACAGCGGCACTCTCTTGCGAGAATGCCGCCTTGTTCGCCCCTCCGAACCTGGTATGTGCTGGTGAAAGTTATTGCCGACGCATGAGCAGCGGCAGGTAGAATTCATTGACTGCCAACCGGTAAGCCACGCGCATACCGCAAAGCTGCATGGTGGCGCCGGTTTGGGTGGCTTGCCAGTTCAAGACATATGCCTGACTGGCATTGTCAACAATATGCCCAAGGTACGGGCTGAGCGTTGTGCCATAGCCGCTGCTGCCTGTGGAGCTTACCGAAGTCAAGTCGGTGAAGCTGCCAGCGCCGTTATAGGTGGTAATCCAGGCAGTGCCATTGCTGGCGCTGGTGTCGCGATAGAACAAACGCAGGTAGTCAATGCGCGCGCCTTCTGGCAATTCCAGCGATGCAGTGAACAGCTCGCTACCGTTAGCCAGTGAGACACAGCCCACGCCGCTGTAATCCCAGCCGCTGGTGCTGTCGCGCGTGGTAAACGCGCTGCCGGCGATATGATGATAGGAAAATGTCGTGGAAAATCCTCGTCCAGGGGTTCCGTCCGCGGCTGAAATGGACGCGGTCAGGGCGATCAGCAGAATCAGGACCAGGTTTAGTGCTACAAGGATTTTCCGCGCAGGGGTCATGAGAAACATGGCAGTACTCCTTTCGTGCGCAAGCCGATAAGCAGAAAATCCTAGTTAGGCAGGCGATAAGCCACGCGCACACCGCATAACTGCATGGTGTTCCCGTTCTGGGCCGGTTCCCAGTTGACGACATAGGAGCGGGAAGCAGTATTTGTGACGTGGCTGAGCAGCGGGCTGAGCGTTGTGCCATAGCCGCTGTTGCCCGCGGAGTTGACCGAAGTGAGGTCTGTAAAGTTGCCCGCACCATCGTAGTTGGTGATCCAGGCAGTAGCGTTGCTGGCGCTGGTGTCGCGATAGAACAGACGCAGGTAGTCAATGCGCGCACCATCAGGAATGTCCAGATTCTGGGTGAATAACTCGCTGCCACTGCTACGATAAACGCAGCCAACGCTGTCATAACGCCAGCCGCTGCTGCTGTCGCGCGGGCGCAGCGCACTGCCTGCAATGAACTTGTAGTAAAAATCGGTCCATTCAGGGGCTTTGCCTTCGGCATTGCCCGTTTTATCCGGCTGCGGGCCAGCCATCAAGGCTTCCCAGTCTGCGCTGTCGGTGGGGGCGCTCTCCGAAGCGCCACCAACCGCTGGCGGCTCGACTGAACGGTCACCGGTGTAGCCCGGTTCGTCCGGGTCATCCCCAATGACATCACTGACGCGCACAGAGGCCGGCACGATCTGCGCCAGTTGATCGAGGTTTTCACTGACACCTTCCTGGGACGGGGGGCGCGCGGAAACAACCGTCACTGCCAGCAGGGTGGCAAGCAGGACAGAAGCTAACACGGAAACGAAACGTACACGCGGGGTATTCATGGATTTTACCTCCTAATGGGAAAAACAAACCATCTTCAACGACCGGCGACAAGGGTAGGAAACGCCTTCTGTCATTATAAACGAGAAAAACGGGTGGTTTTACGGTATCGCAAAGAAAATCGGTGCGATCAGTGGCAAAAAAATGGCTGGCGCGGCTTTGCTCCACGGTCTCGCGATGACGGCAACGTATTCGGCTACTGCGGGAACGAAGTGACAGCGGCAATCTTCTTCGGTACTTTGCGTGTCTGCTTACTTGACAGAGAATCAAAGACGTGCTATATTTAGTCGTACCAAAAAGTGAAATTAGATTATGATAAATAAAGATTTATCCCCAGCCCACCAGGATTATCTGAAAGCCATCTACATGCTGCTCAGCCGCGGGCAGGAAGCCTCGAACTCCGCCATTGCGCAGGCGATGGGTGTTGCCCCCGCCTCGGCTACTAACATGGTGAAGCGACTGGCTGAAGCTGGCCTGATCGAGCATACGCCTTACCACGGCGTGCGGTTAACCTCGACTGGTGAACAGGCAGCGCTGGAAATGGTGCGCCACCATCGCCTGATTGAGCTGTTTCTGCATGACATCCTCGACATGCCCTGGGATCAGGTGCATATCGAAGCAGAGCGGCTGGAACACGCCATCAGTGAGGAAGTGGAAGAAGCGATCGCGCGCAAGCTGGGCTATCCGATCACCGATCCCCACGGCGACCCAATCCCGGACCGGCAAGGTCACGTGAATGTGCCCGCCATGCTGCCGTTGACCGACGTACCACCCGCCCGGTCGGCTCGCCTCGTGCGCGTGTACGCGCAGGAAAGCGAACGGCTGCGCTATCTGGGCGAACTGGGGCTGTACCCCGGCGCCGAAGTGACCGTCCTTGAACACCTCCCCTTCCAGGGGCCGCTGGTGGTCACGGTTAACGGCCAACCGCACACCCTGGCACACGACATGGCGTCGGCGCTGGCGGTCGAACTGTTGCCCGATGCTGCAAGTGAACGAGGATTTCATGCCTGACCCTTTGCTGGCCTTGAGCCTGGGCTTGTTGTTGCTGGCCGCGCTGCTGGTCATTCTCTGGCCGAAGCAGGGCTTGCTGGCACGCTGGCAAGCAAGCCAACACAACAACGAACGTGTGCGCATCGAGGATGCGCTTAAACATATTCATAAATACGAGATGCGCGGCCAGCGTGCCACGCTGGAGAGTTTGGCCGGCGCGTTGCAGCTTTCCACCGAAGCCGCGGCCCAACTGCTGGGCCGGATGCAGGCGCTGCGGCTGGTGGAGGCCACCAGCGATGGCAACCGTCTGACCACCGAAGGCCGCGACGCCGCGCTGCACATCATCCGCGCCCATCGTCTGTGGGAACGCTATCTGGCCGACCAAACCGGCTATCGCGAGCAGGAATGGCACGAACAGGCGGAGCGCCTGGAGCACAATTTGCAGCCGGAACAGGTGGACGCGCTGGCTTTGCAGCTTGGCAATCCAACGCACGACCCCCACGGTGATCCTATTCCTGACGCCGAAGGCAACTTTGTTTACCACGGCGGGCGGCCCCTGCCCGCGCTGCCCCTGAACACCCCCGCGCGCATCGTTCACATCGAAGACGAGCCGGAAACGATCTATGCCCAGCTCGCTGCACAGGGCCTTTATCCTGGCATGACCGTGCAGGTGCTGGACGTGTCACCGACGCGTGTGCGCTTCTGGGCCAACGGCAACGAGCACATTTTGGCTCCGCTGCTGGCTGTCAATGTCTCGGTGATCCCTGAGCGCGACTTGGTGCAGGCCAACGGCGCACCCCGTGACAGCCAGACCGCAGAAACACTGGCGACGCTGCGGCTCGGTGAACAGGGCCGGATCGTCGCCATTTCACCACGTTGCCGCGGGGCTGAGCGTCGCCGCATGATGGACCTGGGCTTTGTGCCGGGATCAGTGGTGGCCGCAGAGTTGATCAGCCCCGGCGGTGACCCCACTGCTTACCGTGTGCGCGGCGCGATGATTGCGCTGCGCCGCGAGCAAGCTCAACTGATTGATATTCAACGTCTAGCGGAGATGACTGTATGACCTTGCAAACACAACCAAACGCCCCCCAGCCCTCCGATTACAGCGACCTGCTGGAGGGGGACGACAGCTTTACCCTGACCATTCAGCCCCCGCCGGGCGATGCCAGCGCGGGCTGCACCACCTGTCCATCGCATAACGCGGCCCATTTGCAGCGTCTCGGCATTGACATGGGCGAATGGGACTACGTGGTGGCGCTGGGCGGCAACCCCAATGTTGGCAAAAGCACCGTGTTCAACGCGCTGACCGGCCTGCGTCAACACACCGGCAACTGGCCCGGTAAGACCGTCACCCGCGCCGAGGGTGGCTTCGAGTACGGCGGCCATCGCTACAAGCTGGTGGATTTGCCCGGTACGTACTCGCTGCTGGCGACCAGCCTTGACGAAGAAGTGGCGCGCGACTTTATTCTGTTCGGCCAACCTGACGTGACTGTGGTGGTGGTGGACGCCACACGCCTGGAACGTAACCTGAACCTGGTGTTGCAGGTGCTGGAGATCACCGACCGCGTTGTTGTCTGTCTGAACCTGATGGATGAAGCGCGGCGGCACGGGCTGGTCGTTGACGAACGCCGCCTGGCACGCGATCTGGGCGTGCCGGTGGTGCCAACTGAGGCGCGGCAGCGCAAGGGCTTGAGCGAACTGCTGCAAGCGATTGACGGCGTTGCCAGCGGGCGCATTGTGGGGCGTCCGCATCGCATCCAGAGTGAGCCGCCCGCGTTGAAGCGCGCGGTGAACCAGCTCAAAGCGCAGCTGGAGCAGGCTTTTCCGGGGCTGCCCAACGCGCGCTGGGTGGCGCTGCGCCTGCTGGATGGCGATCCGCGCATCGTTGAAGCGGTGCAGCGCGGGGAATTGAACGATCTGGCCGCGCTGCCGGAGCCTGCTTTGGCCGCGGCCTGAATGATGTGTAGAGAATTCGCCAGTGGCTCCGCCTCTGCGGAATTCTTACCCCAGTAATCACTGAAATTCTGTGAGATGAACGTATGAACGCTGAACTAACTTTGCCAGCGGGCCGACAGCCCGGCGACAGCGAACGCGTCGCATCGTCGGCCGAAGCTATTCTTGACACCGCGCGACGGCTGCGCTGGGAGGTGGGGAGCGACTTCCATCAAACGCTGATGGAAGCCATCTACACCGACGCGGCTACGATTGCCGACCGCGCTGTGACCCGCCCCGGCGAAAAACCGCGCTTCGACCTGGACCGCACCATTGATCGCGTCGTGACCAGCCGCATCTGGGGCTTCCCCTTGATGATCCTGCTCTTCGCAGTGGTCTTTTGGATCACGATCACCGGCGCGAATGTGCCTTCACGCCTGCTGGCCAATCTGCTGATCGGGCAGGGGGTGCCCTTCCTGCATGGCCTGGCTGACGCCGTGCGCCTGCCCCTCTGGTTGAGCGGACTGCTAATTGATGGTATGTACCTGGCGACGGCCTGGGTGGTGAGTGTGATGTTGCCGCCGATGGCAATTTTCTTTCCACTCTTTACCCTGCTGGAGGATTTCGGCTATCTGCCGCGCGTGGCTTTTAACCTAGATAATCTGTATAAAAAGGCGGGCGCGCACGGCAAGCAATCGCTTAGCATGATGATGGGTTTTGGTTGCAACGCTGCGGGTGTGGTGGCGACCCGCATCATTGACAGCCCGCGCGAGCGGCTGATTGCCATCATCACCAACAATTTCGCGCTGTGTAATGGCCGCTGGCCGACGCAAATCCTGATTGCTTCGCTGTTTATCGGCGGACTGGTGTCAGCGCGCTGGGCTGGGCTGATCTCGGCGCTGGCGGTAGTGGGAATTGCATTGCTGGGCGTGTTGTTGAGCTTCCTGGTGTCGCTGAGCCTGTCGCGCACGGTGCTGAAAGGACAGGTGTCCACGTTTAGCCTGGAGTTGCCCCCCTATCGCCCGCCGCGCTTCTGGCAAACGATCTACACCTCGCTGATTGATCGCACTGTTTACGTGCTGTGGCGCGCGATTGTTTTCGCCATGCCCGCGGGCGCGGTGATCTGGCTGATTGCCAACATTCATCTGGGTGGCGTGCCGCTGGCGCAGCATTTGGTAAACCTGCTTAATCCGGTTGGCTTGCTGCTCGGACTGAACGGCGTGATCCTGCTGGCTTACATCGTCGCCATTCCTGCCAATGAAATCGTTATCCCGACAGTCTTGATGCTGACGGTACTAACCACCGGCGTCACGGGGCAGGGCGCGGGCGCGGGTGTGATGTTCGAGGCCAGCAGCACAGCAGATATGATGACGCTCTTCCGCGCGGGCGGCTGGACGCTGCTCACTGCAGTCAACCTGATGCTGTTCAGCCTGATCCATAACCCATGTAGCACCACGATCTTCACGATTTTCAAGGAAACCGGCAGTCGCAAGTGGACCGTCATTGCTGCACTGCTGCCGTTGCTGATGGGCTTCACCGTGACCTTTTTTGTGGCGCAGATTTGGCGCTTGCTGGCAGGCGGCTAAGCCCGTATCCTGGACTGGTCGAAGGAGTATGTTCGACTTAGTCCAATAGTTAATCTATATTCATTCCTTATTTTTCATCTTTCAGCTTATGAACCTGCAAACCTTCCTCGATACTGTTCGCGCCACCGGCGATCTGCTGGACATTGCCAAGCCGGTCAACCCCGCGCTGGAAATGGCTCCGGTAATTGCCGCGCTCGATGGTCGCCCCGTGCTGTTCCATGACGTCGTCGCCAGCGAGTTCCGCGTGGCTTCCGGCCAATGCTCCGACCGTCGTTATTTTGCCCTTGCGCTGGACTGCCCACCGGATCAGGTGATGTTCCGGCTGGCCGATGCCTATCGGTCACCGCAGCCACCCCCGCGCGTCGCGCGCGCCGACGCGCCTTGCCAGCAAGTGACGATGGACACAGTGGACTTGCAGCGCATTCCTTTTTTGACGCACTACCACGGCGATGCCGGTCCCTATGCCACTGCCGCCGTGGTCATTGTCAATGATCCAGACACCGGTCCGAACGTCAGCTTTCATCGCCTGCTGCGGCTGGACAGCACCCATCTGACCGCGCGCATCGTGGAGCGCCGTGGCCTGGACACCGCCTTCCGCAAAAGCGCGGGCGACCTGCCCATTACCATTTGTGTCGGTTTGCCGCTGCATGTGCTGTTGGCCGCCAGCATGGCCCCCGATCCCGGTATTGATGAACTGGCTATCGCGCACGCGCTCGCACCGACACCGGTCACGCAGTGCCTCACTAACGATCTGTGGGTTCCTGCTGATGCTGAATTCGTGCTGGAGGGGCGTTTGACCCATCGCACCACCGCCGAAGGCCCTTTTCTTGACCTGACCGAGACCTGGGATATCGTGCGCCAGCAGCCCGTGATCGAAATTGACCGCATTACCCACCGTCGCGGCGCGATCTACCATGCGCTGCTGCCGGGCATGTTGGAGCATAAGATGCTGATGGGCATGCCCAAAGAGCCGAGCATCTACGCTGCGGTCAATGCGGTGGCGCACTGCACCAACGTCAGCATCACTCCCGGCGGCGCATCATGGCTGCACGCGGTGGTGCAGATTGACAAACAGCACGCCGCGGATGGCCGTAAGGCCGCCGAAGCCGCGTTTGTCGGGCATCCCTCGCTGAAACATGCGGTGGTGGTAGACACCGACATCAATTTGTACGATCCCAACGACGTAGAATGGGCGATTGCCACCCGCGTTCAGGCTGACCGTGACCTGCTACTGTGGGCCGATCAACCATCCTCTTCGCTTGACCCCTCGGCTACGCACATTCCCGGCCAAAAATCGCGCAGCGCCAAGCTGGGGCTGGATGCTACGATCCCCTGGGATGAGTCGGATCGCTGCACGCAGTTGGATAAATTTCAGCGCGTGCGTTTGCCACAGGCCGATCTGCGCGCCTACCTGCCCGACCCCGCGGCCTGATGCTGCCATGTTTCCCCTGACGCCGTCGCTAACCGATTGGCTGACCACGCCCGCTGCACAAGAAGCATTGGCCGAGCTGGCTGCCGCAGATCTGGGCGAGCAGGCCAGCCTGGCTTTGTTGCCGCGCCTGCGTCGCACCTGGTCAACCGAACAAGCCGCGGCGTTGCTGGATCAAGCGCGGCTGCGCCGCAAGGCCGCGGTGAAATTCGCGCACCCCGAACGCCTGTTGTTCACCGACGCGGCCTTGCAGCAGGCCAGCAGCGCAGCCGTTGCCGCCTATCACGCTGCGCTGTTCGTGGCGCATGGTGCCAGCCGCGTGGCAGATCTGGGCTGCGGCATTGGCGCGGACACGCTGGCGCTGGCCGCGGCTGGACTGTCTGTGCTGGCCGTCGAGATGGACCCCGTGCGGGCGCGGCTGGCCGCGTTTAACGTGGCCGCGGCCGGGCTGGCCGAGCAGGTGACGGTGCAGCAGGCTGACTGGCGCACGCTGACGTTGGCTGCGGATGCGGGCTTTGTGGATCCCAGTCGCCGCGCGGGCAGCCAACGCCTCTTTCGTCTGGCTGACATGGAGCCGCCGCTCACGGATGTGCTGGCTTTACAGGCCCGCCTGCCGCGGCTAGCTGTTAAGACGCTGCCGGGGATCGCGGATGAGGAGATTCCTGCCGCGGCTGAGGTCGAATTTGTTTCGGAACGGGGTGAGATGAAGGAGGCGCTGCTGCGGTTAGGCGCTCTGCGCACAGGCGCAGCCCGCCGAGCGACCTTGTTACCCGGTCGGCAGCATCTGGTGGCCGATGCGGCAGCATGGGTTGGCAGCGGCCCGCCGCGCGCGTTTTTATACGAACCAGACGCCGCGGTGATCCGTGCTACGCTGGTGCAGACACTGGCCGCACAGTTGCATGCCACGCAGCTCGATCCGACGATTGCCTATCTGACCGCGGACGAGGCGGTGGAAACTCCCTGGGCGCGGCGCTGGAGTGTGCTGCGGCATGGCCCGTTTCATCTGAAAACGCTCAACCAATGGCTGCGCGAGCTGGCCGCGGGCGAGGTGGTGGTGAAGAAGCGCGGTTC
>JBAQWV010000015.1:0-2720 GCA_049299095.1 Anaerolineae bacterium
AACTTATTTGTCAACTTTTCAAAAGCTTTAAAATCATCACTAGGCTTACTACCCTGTATATTTTTTCTTAAACTCTTATCTTGTTGATTTTTTACTCGCTCCTCCCAAGGTTTAGCGGCGGGGTTATTATTAGTATAAGAAAACATATTCCCCTGACCTTTATTAATACTAACATTAGACAAGCCGACAAGATTATTTTTATTATTTGCATAGTAATTAGATAAATCAACTTTATCTTTACTACCTTCTCCGCCAGGTGCCCCTATGTACTCCAAATCTTCCCACGAATAACGCATCTTTTAATTATTTTTATTTTATTTTAAAAAATCCCACCTCCCGATCTACCAGTTGGTGGGGGCGAAGACCTCCCCAAAATGCGCATCATTTAGTAGATTATGAGAGGCGTAGAAGGTACTTTTAATTAGTATAACTCTAAAAAATCTTGGACTATTTTCGCCCGCCTATTTTCTGTTAATTCAAAACAAGCCATACCATCTATTTTGTCACAAATATTAAGTAACTTTGCAAAACCACTATCTTTCAGTGCCTTAAGTTGTATTTGAGCAACATCGCCCGTAAAAATTAACTTTGCACCATCGCACAACCTAGTAAGAGCCATTCTTATCTGAACTTCAGTTGCGTTTTCCGCCTCCTCAAATATAACAACCTCATTTTTAAAGTTAACTCCTTGTGCAAACTGAAGGGGTAAAAATCTTATTCTACCTTCCTCGTGAGCTTTATCAATAGCAGCTTTATTATAAATATCATATAAATTCTCCATTACTGGTGTAAACCAACTACTCATCTTAGAATTTATGTCTCCTGGGATGAAACCTATGTTCTCTGTTGCTATTGTAGGCCTAATAAGTGTTATCCTATTAGTGTACCCATTATGTAGAAGGTATAAAGCTGCTACTGAAGCTAAAGTAGTCTTTGACGTACCCGCTTTACCATACAAAACTGTAACTTGGTTATCTAATATAACACCTTTAGCTGCCTTTTGTTCTTCAGATAAAGTGATATTGTATTTAGGCGGTGTTTTAGGCTTTCTTTTATCCTTAAACTTATCCTCCGCCTCTTTTGTCCTATTAAAATCTACCATCTTATTTACTTGGTTTTGTTATTACATAATGACTAGTAGTGGTTTCTTCCGCCACAAATAAGTCTCTTTTTATTCTGTGTAACTCGTCTCTAAAAACATATACGTCATCTCCTTCTTTGATTTTCTTTACCTCAGCTTTACTTAGGCCTAATGATAGCAACCTCTCGTAAAATATGTCGTTATCTTTTACTAATTGCTCCTCTATGTTTTTCTGAAACTTATCTTTTCTAACATTGTTAGTAAGAATATCTGGGGCGTGGAATAAGAAACCTCTTAAATCCTTTACATATATTGGACCTTCATAGTCTAGTAGTAATAATGTACCCGCCGATGCTACAAAATCAAATAAAGTAAGTTTTAAACTATTATTTTCAAACCTGTGGTTAAGGAAGTCTGTTAGTATTCCCATGCAATCCAACCTGCCGCCATTAGTTGAAAAATATAAATTTACAAAAGCATAGTGGTTTATTGTATCTATTAAATTCTGTACGTTCTTCTCATTTATGTTTTTAGAGAATATTATTGTGTGCTCTAATTGTCCGTTCATTCCTCTTCTAATATTTTATTAATTTGTTCCGCCGCCTTTTCTAATTTTGGCCTTAAAATATACCTCTGCCAATCTTCAAAAGTAAAGTCACTACCTTTGTTAGCCTTAAGCCAAGACTTATACTGCTGTTCTAAGGACGCCATAGCCGCACTTTTTTAAATACTCGTACAATTCATCTACATTACGTAAGTATATAGGGCTTCCATCCGCTTCGGTGGCGTGAAATTCTTCTTTGTCTTTAAACATAGGAATTTCATATAAATAATATGCAATCCAGTCCCAACCATCTTCTGAAAAAATTTCTTTAAAAAGTTTGGTTATAATATCGTGGTATATATCACTATATTCTAAAGTGTCAATACCAGCCTTATACAACATATCATTTCTTTGGTCAGCCTTATCTATAAGTGCCATTACCGCTTTAAAATTTTCTAAGTTCATTCTTTAATCTCTTGAAGTTTTTTATAAATTATCTTTTCTTTACTTTCATATCTTGGATCCCCTTTTATCTGTTCTAATAAGTGTAGTATAGCCCCCTTTTCAGGTGCACTCTGTCCATACCTACCCTTGGATAGGAATAGGTAAAACTCGTCATCTGACATTGGCAACACTAAGTTATCCATTTCCAAACATTGCTCCAATTCTTCTATTGTTTTGGTAGGCACGTCTGGCACTATTACTGCCACATCTTCTAGCAACTCATCTGGTAATTGCTCTATAAAAACATCTGCCACACTAAAAATTAACCTACCTACAAATACTATAAAGATTGAAGCAAAAGCTCCTATCATAAAGTTGTTTATACTAAATTCATAAGAATTAGTTAGTAACATACCCATTACCATAACCGCTAAAGTTATAGAAACTATTATTGCTGTTTTTAAAATTTTTTTATTACTCATCATTTTTTGTGTTTACAAGACTCCACAGGAGCGGTATACTTAACCATGTGCGGGAATCTTTCCTCAGTCCACCAAGAAAATCCTACATCAGACATTTTCTTATGTAACTGTGGTATGTAAGAGAACTTCAATTGATTTAAATGCTCTAACATCCCCGCCACTTCTAAAT
>JBAQWV010000016.1:0-9258 GCA_049299095.1 Anaerolineae bacterium
GCCCTGCCTCGAAGCCGTCCGTGAAGACCACGTTGGCGGTCGTGCCAATTCCACAGTCGCCCGGTGCAGCCACCGTGGTGAACTGCCAGGTGGGCGAAGGCGCGCGTGTGCTACAGGCGTTGGCCGAGTTGACGTGCCAGTAGTACACCGTGTTGGTATTTAGGCTGACGTTGCTTGTCCAGCTTGTGCCGGTCAGGCCAGTGGCCGAGGCCACCACATTGGTGAAGCCGCTGTCGGTCGCCACCTGAATGTCATACGTGCCGGCCTGCGCAGCTGCGTTCCAGGTGAAGGTCGGCGTTACCGTCTGGTTGACCGCGTTGTTGGCCGGACTGACCAGCGTCGGCGCGGCGGCGGCTGCGGTGTACAGGTTCAGACCCACCGTGGCAGTGTGCGTGCCAGAAGTGGCTGTTCCTGACACGGTCAGGGAATAGCTGCCTGCGGAGGCGGCCCCCGTGTTGCCGATGGTCAAGGTGCTACTACCCACTGGCGTCACCGGATTCGTGCTGAAGTTAGTGGTCGTACCGGCTGGCTGGCCGCTGACGCTGAGCGTGACCGGATCGGTGTAGCCCAGGACGTTGCCGATATTAACGGTGTATACCGCATTGCTCGGCGCGCACACGTTCAGGCTGGCGGGCGTTACAAGCAAGGTGAAGTCGGGTTCCTGAGCACAGTTATAGCAGACCAGTGCAAAGTCCTGATCGGTGGTGTCACCGCTGTTCGGCACACCATCGCCTGCGATATTGGCCGCCGCGATGCTCAAATGCAACGAACCACTAGTGCCTGCGGGTAAGAAGATCGCTTCGTAGTTGTTAGCTGCATCCGCCGAACCACCTGTGGTACTCCACTGGCCGGAGAAGCGGTTGCCCAGATAGGTGGTTGCGTTGACCGTTGCCGACAAGTTCAGATTATTAACCTGCGGGCTGGTACCGATTGCGCCAGCGGCGTCGGTGTAGACCATTACGATGCGCAACGGCTTGCTGGGATCAGCCACCGCACCATCCCATGTCCAGGTTTCGCCAGTATTGTTGAAGATGTTGGTTTGGTTGAGCAGATAGCGTGGGGTAGCATCGAACGCCGTCGTCATGTTCGGCATTCCGTAGCCCTGGTTGTTGCTGGGCAGGGTATCATTGGCCGCCACACCCGTCAGATAGGTGGGATGGGCGATCAGATACGCCTTTGTCAAGGCAGGGCTGGGGACCGTGCTGTAATGATTCTGGATCCAGTAATACACCAGCGAGGCTACACCCGCCACAGCCGGGGTGGAGTGGCTGGTTCCCGAAGACGCCGCAAAGACGGTCTGGCCGCTGGGGCGATATTGATCGCAGACACCCGATCCATCGTAGCCGGTTACAGTGCTGGCTGTGCCTTGAATGTGCGTACCGGGGGCAATCACTTCGGGCTTGACGCGACCACCCGGCGCCGGGCCGCGACTGGAGAAGCTGATCACATCCATCGCGTTATCTGCGCCGGTAGAGCTGATGGCGCAGCCATCGGTCCAGGAACCGTCTTCATCGCTGGGGCGGTAGTTCTCCGAAGCGCCCACGGTGATCATGTTCTTGCCGTTGCCGGGCGTACCAATCGTGGCAGCGCCAGAGCCGCTGTTGCCCGCCGAGAAAACGTAGATCAGCTGCTGATTGCCCGCTTCGGTCAGGTCGGCATCGCGCACGCCCACGTCGTAGGCCTGTGAAGAATCGTCATAGGTGCTGGCACAGCCGGAGCAGCCCCAGGAGTTGGTGCTGATCTGAGCGCCGTGATCCTGTTCCGATTTGATCACGCCGGTGTCTGTGTTGCCGCAGTTGCTAACGTTATAACTGCCGGCATTAGTGAAGATCTTGGTCTGGGCCACGCGTGCGTAGGGGTTGATACCCTGGCCGCGCTGATAGCCGTTGGGATCGCGGAAGGGGAAGCCTGCGCGCAAGTCATAGCCGCCCACAATACTAGTATTGATATGACCATGACCAGCAATGCCATTGGCGCTGGCGTCAGTGGTGCAGTTCGCAGTGTAGGCGACGCGGGTGGTAACACCATCGCCGTTCCGGGTCAAGGTGACATCACCGGCGCCATTGGTAACAGTGCCGTTGCCCAAACCGTCATCGGTGACATTGACAATCGGATAGTCGGCCGGGTTCTGGCTGAAGCCCAAAGCATCGAGCCAGGTCTTGTAGCCGGTGCCGCTGGGGCCAGTTTTGCCGGCATTCAGATTGCCAGCCAGGATTTGACCCTGTACTTCGTCGTTCAACTCGCGCGCGAAGCGCTCGCCCACCCACACAACATCGGGCAGGCGCGCAATCGTCAGCAGGTCGGCGGCACGCACTTCAAATTGACCATTCTCGAAGGCCAAAATGGGTGACCATTGCGGTTTTCCGCCGACAGCCAGACGGGCAATTGTCGTCTTGGAGACATCGTTGGCGGCGTGCTTGTAAATCTGTACCGTGACCGGCACAATCGCGTTTGGATCCACACCCTTGAGTACAGCCGTTTCTATCGTCGGCCCCAGCTTGTATGCAGGCTGGTAGGCGGCGCTGTACTGGACAAAATTGCCGTCCTTAACCAGTGCATCCAGTTGGCTGCGCGCGCTGGCATCCGTCCACACCAGGTAAGCATTGTTGGCGATGTATTCAACCAATGACGCACCAGTAGCCTGTACGCTGTCCAGCCAAGCCTGCTTGATCGGGCCGACAAACTGCACCAGATACAGGGAGCCACCGGCTGGCACTTTGGCGGCCAGCAAAGCTGGTACGTTTTCCGTGCTTGTGAGCGTATTGACCGGATGCGAATCGAACAAAATACGATCCATCGAAGCGTCTACGGTTATCTGGCTGCGCAATTCGGCAGACATGCCAGAGAGCGCCGCGTCGGTAATACGATACAAGCCGAACGAGCCATAATCGTGCCACAACGTGACGCCTGCCATGCCGACGGGGAAAACACCAGCGGGAACCAGCGCTTTGTGCATCACTGGAGCCACTGGTGCTGTCGGTGTACTGGCTGGCGGCGCAGCCAGTACCGGCAGGATGCTGATCAGGCTAATTGCCGCAATCAGCAACAGAGACAACAAGGCTCGTTTGGAACGGCGGGATGCCGAACCGCGGTGAGGGGGAACAACGGTTGTATTCACGAAAGCCTCCTACACAAGATGGGTACTGATACAACGAGGGGCGTCAGTGGCTAGCTGACTGTCTATGAAAGCGAGAATAGTACCATATGATCAATTTGTCAATCCGAAGTTAACAAAAAACCTGGTTTGAAAGATTTTTAATATAGGAGTGGGACGGTTCACGGCGCTGGAAGGTCAGAGAGAGGGAACGAGAATTTTTACAACTCCGAAAGTAGTCGCTGCGTCACAAGTTCGCAAGATTTCTTTCCCAAACGGGGTAAAACATCAACCATTGTTCTGGCTTGGCGGCTATCAAGTCCTGAGCCACGTTGAGCACGCGCTGGGCATTATGCAACGTATCTTCTTGGCGGTTGCCCACATGTTCCATCTCCAGCCAGCGCGCAATGTGAAAGGCGTAGGAGCCGTCCACGGGACGATATTCCGCATTGGCTACAATCACCGGCACGTTGGCTTGCATTGCCAGCCGTACATGGCCGACCGGCAAGCGCGCTGGCTGGTTGAAGAAGTTGAGTACTTCGCCACCACCGAAGGGATCGGGGCGATCAATTCCTGTAATGACCAGCTCCCCCCTGCGTAAGGCCTCCAACGCCTTGCGCAACGCGCTCACGTCAATCGGCATCAGATTGATGCCACCCTGCAATCGAATGTTGTTTTGCACGTTGTAACCAGTGGTCGGATTGGCGTAGGCCAATACATTCATGTGCAGGCCACGCTGCGCCAACGCCAGCCCGACCAGATCAAAATTGCTCAGATGCGGCGCGACGATCATGGCCCCGCGATGCTGATTGATCAGTTCATCCAATTGAAAATCGGTGAAGGGGGAGCTTCTCAAGGAGGATAGCAAGGCAGCCGGGCCAGCGCCCAGGGTGTGATAGAGATCGAAGTAGACATGACCGGCATGGCGCACCGCGGCGCGGGCCAGCGCGTACACATCTTCCGGCGACGCATCCGGCCCCAAGACGACGCGAAAATTGTCTTGTAATGTGTGCATCAATGCAGTGTCGCGGCGAGAGGCCACGCTACGCGCAAGAAAATCCGCCACGCCTAAGCCCAGGCCAGAAGGCAGCGTCCGCCCCAGCCATAAGCCAAAGCGCAAAGCAGTTGCACTGTTGAAAGCATTGCGCGCATCCATACTCAAGTCACTTTATGGCTCATCAGGCAGCGCGGGGTTGCGCCGTGCGCCGGGTAACACTTGCAACACCCGTTGGATGTCGGGCTGGCGGAAGGTTCCCAAGGCGATTAAGAGCGCGGTATACACGACTGTACTCACCCCAGCAGCCAACCAGGGCTGGTGCCGCAACAAAAAGGCTGTCAGGCCCATACCCGCGGCCGCGGCAACTTGACGCCACAACAGATCGCCCCAGGGTAACGAAGCCACATGCCGACGCACGGCGTAGTAAAATGGGAAGAGTAAGCTCCATTCGCTCAGAATCGTTACAACCGCCGCACCCGCGTAGCCAAAGCGCGGGATCATAAACAGATTGGCGATAATGTTGAAGGATACACCGAGGATAAAGGCACGCGTAAGGAAACGTTGCTGATTCACCGCGATCAGGACATATTGGGTAACGCTGTTGACGAAACCGACGGGAATCGACCAGATCAACAGGGTGAGGGCAATTGCTGAATCGGGCAGGAAGGCCGAGCCGCCGAGGATGCGAATCAGCGATTCGGCCAGCACGGTCACGAGGATGGCGATAGGCAGCGCGGTCATCACCAGCAAGCGAATGGCAAGCTGGTAGGCGCGGATGAGCGATTCGTGGCTTTCCTTGGCGTAACGGCTCATCAGTGGGAAAATCGCCATCGTTAAATAGCTGGGGATGACGTTGAAGCCATCCAGGTACTTTACCCCGGCGGAATAAATGCCGACGGCGGCTGTGCCCGCCAGCGGCTTGAGCAGCCACATATCAATGCGCCAAAAGATACTAGCCAGCAGATGGTTAATCATCAACGGATAGCTGGCGTACATCATGGCGCGCTGCAAGCCACGATCAAGGCCGCCCAGTTGGAAGGGAATGTGACGGCGCAGGGCCGACCACAGCCAGACCGTTTGGGCAATATTCATGATCAGACTGACGGCGGCCAGACCGACAAAACCGGCGCTGAAGGGCGGCAACAGAACCAACGCGCCCAAAGCGACTTTGGCGGTGGCAATGGCGCTGGCAATGCCCGCGGGATATTCCATCTTCTCAAAGGCCATGAACACCGAACTAAGGCTATCGGCAATGCTGGCAAAGAGCAGCGCGCCGGCGAAGAGCATCAGCGCCTGTGCTTCCTGCGGTGACAAATTACCGCCGCGCGCGTACAGGCCAGCCACGACCACCAGCACCGGCAGCGACAGCAGCCACAGCCCCACGCGCAGCACCAACACATTGTACAGATACCGCCCCGCATCGTTCTTGTCCTGCGCCACGTCACGGGTTAGCAGCGTGCCCAGACCGAAGCGAATCACCACTTCAAAGAAGCCGTAGACCGTGATGACAAACGCGTAGCTGCCTTCGCCCACTGGCCCCAAAATACGCAGGCGCAACATGGCAAAGGCGAAGTCAATGCCGCGGTTCAGCAGCGACAAAATCATCTGCACCGCGCTGTTTTTCGCCACACGGCGCACTTCGGCGTGCTCGTCCTCTACTTCGCGGTAAAAACGTCCCCAGGCCCACCATGCCAGCACCAGCAGAAAAGTGACGACGGTCAGAAAGCTGACATAGATGCCGATCTGCACCGAACGCGGCGAATAGACGAAGCGCACCGTCCATTGTCCGGCTTCAGGAAGATAAACCGTGCGGAAATTGCCGTCGGCACGGAATACAGGCAACTCTGTTTCCACCGCGTTGCCCTCTGCGTCCATCCCCTCGCCGTTGGAACCAAAGGGCCGCAGATAGGCTTTCCAGTCGGTGAACCAGGCGTCGGTCAGCACCAGCCAGCCGCGGTCACTGATGTTGACATCCACCAACACCTCGCGGCTGCCGTAGTGGCTGATCGTGGCGGTTCGTGTGGCGGGGGATGCGGGTGCGGGCAGCTCATCAGCGGATAACTGCCCGGCATACAGGGCGGGCAAGCCGCGGAAACCATTCGCGCCAGCGACTTGTCCCCCGGCCACTGCTGGCCCCTCCGGCAGCACCACCACATTGTACAAATCTACTGTGCGCGTTTGGGTCATCACCGCGCTGGCTGGGGCCAGCACCGCTTCCTGCGCGATGAAGACGCGCGGGAAGGCCTCGTTGTTGCGGTACAGGTTCACCTCGCCGGTGTAAACCTGCTCCCAGCCCGCGGCCACAACGGGCAATTCGCTTGCCAGATAGCGCACGCCCAGCAGGTCGGTGAGGGGGTCTTCCAAACTGGCCCCATCGTAAAAGGGTGAAATGCGGTTATACAGCAACTGTCCTTGCTGCTCAATCGCCTGCATGTAATTCACATATTGCTTGGGAATGATCGAATCGTAGCCGCGCACATCCTGCAAGCCGAGCAGCCAGGGGGTATTGGCGTTAAAGGTCTTGGTGGTACCGGCCCCCTCAAAGGTGGTCATACGCCAATAGGAGCCGGTTTGCTGGTCGGCAGCGTTTTGCTGCTGCAAATAAGCCACGCTGGGCGGCGTCACATCCAGCAAAGCCGGGTCCACTGCGGGGTTGAAATGCCCCGTCACCAGATATAAATCGAGCAGAAGCAGGCCAAGCGCAGCCGCGGCCAAGATACGCCCACGCGGCAAGGGCAACCGGACAACCCAGCCGGGCGTATCACTTAACAGCAGCCAGAGGCCAGCCAGCAGGGTAAAAGCACCAAAATGAAGGATATTGCGCCACTGATACCCCCAAAAATCCTGCCCATTGGCAAAAACGTTGCGCGCCAGGTCGGACGAATTGACCACGCGCTGCCCCAGGGCCTGAAAAGGCCCGGGAGCTGCCACGCTGAACAAGGCCGCGGCTACAATCAGCAAACCGCCGAGGAAAGTGATCCAGGCGAAGCCGCGCAGCGGGGTAGATCGTGCGTTAGTCGTGTTTTCGCTCCGTTGCAGGGCAAATTGCAGGCCAAAGCCCGCCAGCGCCGCCATCGCCACGGTGTACGGAAACACCCAGCGGAAGGCCGAATGCAGTTGTTTGTAGCCGGGCACCCCATAAAACAAGAGCGCATATAGCGGCGTGCCGAAGGCAAAGAGCAGACTGACCACAGCCAACGCCAGCAGCAGCCAGATCAGTCGCGCATCGGGCCGCTTATCATTCGCCACCCCCTCAGCCTGCTGGCCGCGACCCCGCTGGGCCACCACGCCGAAGATGGACACCGCTGCCAACAGCAGGGTGATGATGCCGAGATAATTGCCGCCTTCAACGTAGTTCTTGACGCCCCAAAAGACATCGCGCACTGCTTGCCCTGCTGCGTTCGGCCCAGCCGCGCGCCAGGCGCGCAGCGCCGGGTCCCACCAGCCATGATGGCTGGGGTTGCCGAAGAAATCCGGGATCAAAAAGGTGATGATCTGCCGCGTTGGCCAGGCCCATCCCACCACATCAGCGTAGCTGGCTGAGCCTTGCCGGAAGCTGGTGCTGACCAGTTCGAAAAGCGGGATGAGCTGCACCGCGCCAAATGCCACCCCCACAGCGACCATTGCCAGCAGCCAGCCTGCCAGTTGCAGCGGACGCCGCCAAGTGCCGATGCGTCGCCAAGCCAGCAGTAAACGGACAAAGCTGTACACCCCAGCCACCAACAGCGAAATGATCACGATCTCTGGATGGCCGGCCAGGCCCTGCACACCGAGCGCCAACGCGCCTGCAACGACATACGGCGCGGGCAAATAGGTGGTATTGCCTCGTTCTTCCTGTTTGCGAATGATGGTTTCAATGCAGGCCAGCAGCACTGGCAGCCAGGCCGCCGCGGCCAAGATCATCGTAAAAACAACGCTGACCACAGTGAAACCGCTCCAGGCATAGGCCAGCCCGGCGAACAGGCTGGCGCTGCGCCGTAGCCGCAAGGCGCGCGCAAAGGCATACATCCCCAGCGCGGTGACGAAAAGCTGTAGCCAGGTAAAGATTCCGAAAGCCCGTTGTGCGGGAAAGATATAAAATACCAGCGAAAGCGGATAGAGCGCGGAGTGTTGTCCAGCGGCGAAGAAAGGCACGCCTGTGAAGAGGTTGGGATTCCACAGCGGTAGCTCGCCTTTGAACAACGATTGCCGCATGAAACTCTTCCAGACCAGGTTTTCCAGCACGAGGTCGCTCAACAGTTCGTTGTGCGGTACTTGGGAGCCTTGCTGCTGTGCCTGCGAGGCCCAGGGCTGAAATTGATACAAATTATCAACCGGCACGAGGGTCTTGCCGCCCAGCACCACCGGTGCAAACCAGAGCAAAGGTACCAGCAAGAGTAAAACGACAACAATAAGGTTGGAACGATTAAAAATATGCTTCATAACGCGCTATCTTCACGAGCGCAGCAACCGTCAAGGTTACCAGCCGAACGATTTTCACTGAAAAGGGTATGTCTCAATCACTGGTTAGATCGTGACCGCCGTGTGCGAATAAGGCGAATTCACAAAACTAACTTGTCCGCAGCAATTAACCGGCACGAACCAATGCGCCTGCTGGATCATTTATTCTGTCAGAACAGGTAAGCGGCCCTCGCGGGCGAGCGTGCGATGCCGCCAGCGCAGGGCCATCGTGCGCCAAGTCGCTTCCAGCTTGACGGCGGCGGTCATCTTAGATGCGCCAACGCGCCGTTCTTCAAAGAAAATCGGAATTTCGACGATACGATAATGCAGGCGTTCAGCCATGTAGGTCATTTCGACTTGAAAGACGTAACCATTGGAGCGTACCCGCGCCAGGCCGATGCCTTCCAGCGTGGCGCGCCGCCAGCAGCGAAAGCCGGCAGTGGCATCCTGTATCTGGGTTCCCAGAAAAAGCCGTGCCCACACCGTATTGGCCCACCAGCTTAGGAAGCGTCGCCACCAACTCCAGTTGCTGTCAAGGCCACCACCGTTCACATAGCGTGAACCTATCACGAGATCGGCGTCGTTGGCTGCGGCGAGCAAGCGTGGCACATCCGCGGGGCTGTGCGAAAAATCAGCGTCCATCTGCACGATGAACTGTGCGCCCAACGCCAGCGCGTAATGAAACCCGGCGATGTAGGCGCGACCCAGTCCGCGATCGGTGGTACGG
>JBAQWV010000017.1:0-9872 GCA_049299095.1 Anaerolineae bacterium
CCGATGATGTCGTCCGGGTCGTCTCGCACACCGATGAGATCGTCGAGGTCGCCACCCACGCCGATGAGGCCGCCGCGGTCATCCGACAGGCTGAGAATGCTGGCGAGCTGGCGAACCGAGCGGATGACGGAGTAGGGGCTGCCACAAACAGCGTTCAGGCGAGCGCTAGTTCCGCCAGGATCAACCCACATCAGGTCCGATTCAGTCAAAGCAGCGCAAGTGCCAGGTTTAGCGACGGCGGTACAATCAATGATCTCGCAACCGGCTTGCGAAATGGTAGCATAGATCCCGGTAGCGTGCCTCCCATCCGGCTCGTTGAAAGAAGTGAAGGGCTGTATACATTGGACAATCGCCGCCTTGAAGCGTTCCGCCGGGCTGACACGGATGTGCCATATCGAATGGCTACGCAGAACGAAGCCAGGCGGGAAGCGTGGAAGTTCACAACACGCAACAGAGGCATGTCGATAAGGATAAGAGGTAAATAATGATGTCCACCACTCACGAGGAAGTTGGCCCTATAGTTACCCGTCATGACCTGGCGCGATTTGTCCGCTTACTCGGTCAAGACCATACACATAGCCCTGACAACTGGGCGCATCAAGATATCGCATCGTATTTGGAAGCAATGTCAGCCTGGATTGAGGACATGGATGGTTTTTTCGAGAATCGCGGTCAGACTGTACCGAGTCAGCCCACCTGGAAACTTGTGGGTGAAATACTGCTTGCTGCGTCAGTCTATGAGTAGCCTATAGACAGAATCGAGCAAGTCAACTACGTCAGGATTTGGGAAGTGCGGCGGCTGCTCACCACGCGTGATGAGCAGTCGCCGCTGAACAAGATTAGCCAATCAGTCCACGCAATCCACGACGCGCCCAGTATATCAACGCAGCGCGACTTCTCTGGGAATTAGTACTATGCCTACAGTAATTCCAGGCGTATACCTCGGTCTCACAGGTGATGCTGTCCAGATCTCCTATGATTATCTCAGGTTCAGTGGGACTCTTGCAGCATACAGTCTCGTGATTCGTTGGTAGGAGGAAAGAACATCTATGGCGAATCAAACTAATGCCTCTCCCTTGACGTGGATACTTCTGATAGCCTGGATTGTATTCAATCTGGTCATGTTCGTCATGGCATGGCCATGGGTAATATCTGGCATCCGCAGCGAGGATCCGTATAGCCGTGCTTCAAGTCTCTTGAACCGTGTCATGGTGGTAGCGGTCGTCGATTTCATCTGGATGGGTGTGATTGTGTGGACGTCAGGCGGCGTCAACGACGAAAGCCTGTTGTGTCTGCCAGTGATATTCCTGGTGGTATTGGGGCCAGTATATATACGTCTCCGCCGTTTCTACCGCAGCAGGATGAAGAACGGCGAAGACCAATCTACCAATTGACTTCTCAGGCGCACTGCAACTGGTGGGCATCCTCTGACGCTCATCAGTTGTAGCGCCGGCTGCAACAAGTTGACAGAACTGTACGCTCCGGCGGCTAGATCTCCCACCTGCTCAACGACCATCCTTCGACTATGCTCAACGACCATCTCACCTCCACCGCCATCACCACCAACAGCAGCGGTGTGCGCCAGACGGAGTTGCGTTAGTGCGCAGCCCCTACGGCGGCACGCGCTACGATGCCGGCGGGCAGACTTGTCCTGAGAGTGATCGAAGGATGACGCTCTACCGTTAGTGCGCAGCCTCTTGCGAAGCACTTTGCAAGGCCTCCCGCAGCGAAGCATAAAGGCCGTAGACCGCATGCCTAAGCGGGCCTCGCTGCCGACAGCATCGCCCCGGAGCTGGACAACAATTCGGCTGCATGTTGCAACCTCGAAACCCTACTCCCTCCCTCGTGATCTTACGATCTCACCAGCGTACTAACGCCCTAATATTCTATTGCACTATCCTTCTTTCTTGCTTCTTGCGTAATACGGCTGGGTATGTATACTGCGCCTAACAAATCCGTCCCTACTTTATGATATAGCTCATACTTTTTTTCACAAAGTCTGTTATAATGGGCTGTAATAACCCAATAGTTTGATTCGTGATTAGCTGAGGCAGACCAAGCAGGCGCGGCAAGCAGCCTGATGTAGTCTGCCTTTGGTTTGAAAAGGGGTTTTGACGCGTTGCGCCATAACCCGTTTTCGTTTGTGTGTTGATCGGCGGTCAATTCGGGTTGTCGCACCGTATCCGACTGGCGCTATTCACAACGCCAGAATAACTTTGCAGAAGCTGTGATGGAGGTATCAGGACAATGGCTGGACTGGATCGCAAAGAGCTTAACCAGGTGCTAACCACGTTGAGCAAGTACGCGGAAAAGAAACTCACCAACGAATTCCTGCTGGAACTGGACTACAAGGATGAGTTTCCTCAGGAAGTACTGGAAGAGCTGTATCAGGACATTGGCTTGCATCTGCTGTTTATCCCGGAAGAGATGGACGGCATGGGCGGCGGCGCGTACGATATTTATCGAGTTTCCGAAGTGATGGCGGGAATTGACCTGGGCATTGCCACCGGTGTCTTAGCGACTTTCCTCGGTAGCGACCCGATCACGGTTGGCGGTACTCCTGAACAGCAGAAGCGCTGGATGGGCCGCATTGCCAACGAAGGCCTACTTGTGGCCTATGGCGCAACCGAACCGCAGGCCGGCAGCGACCTCGGCAGCCTCAAGACGAAAGCGACCCCAGTGGAGGAAGATGGCGTAGTGGTGGGCTACAAGCTCAGTGGTCGCAAGCAGTGGATCAGCAACGGCGGCGTCGCCACGCTGTACACGATTTTGGCGAATGCGCCCGGTGGCCCCACCTGGTTTGTGATCGAAAAGGGCGTGGAAGGCTTTTCGCAGGGCAAGCGCGAAGACAAGCACGGTATCCGCGCCAGTAACACCGCCGCCTTGTTCCTGGAAGATGTGTATGCACCCGTAGGTGATTTGGTCGGCGGCGTCGAGGGCCAGGGCTTGGCCCAGGCGCAGGCTGTGTTTGGCTATACCCGCCTGATGGTGGCCGCGTTTGGCCTGGGCGGCGGCTGGTCGGCGCTCAAGCGCGCCATCCCCTACTCGCAGGTGCGCATTCAGGGCGGCGCGCCGCTCAGCCAGAAGCAAGGCCATTCGCACAAGCTGATCGCGCCGAACGCCACCCGTCTGGAAGCAGCCCGCGCTTACATCGAATGGACAGCCCGGCGCATTGACGACGGCGAGCCAGATTTGCAAACTGAAGGCGCGGTCGCCAAATACATGGCGACGGAAGCAGGTAACAAGGCCGCCGAGGATTCGATCCAGGCCCTGGGTGGTTACGGCTACACCAAAGAATACATGGTAGAGAAGGTCAAGCGCGACGTCAAGATCACTACGATCTACGAAGGCACCTCCGAAATCATGGAATGGACGATTGCCCGCGACCGCTGGCAGACGCACCTCAAGACCAAGGGCGCTTTCTACAACGATTGGGCTGCGCGGCTGGATCAATTGCATCGCGCCGAGCCGAACAATGGCGCGGCCACGGCTGCGCTGGCGATGCGTGCCCTGGCGCAGGTGCTGGAACGCAGCCGCATTGACCGCCTGACCCGCAATCAGCATATTTTGTTCCGGTTGGGCGAGTTGATCGCCTACGCCGAAACAGCAGCGATCTTTGCCGAGACAGTGACCAGCCATCCGACCGAGGCGATCCCGCTGGATGTGCCGACCCGCCAGGCGATGGCGCGCATCCACGCGCGCGAGGCAGCTTTGAAGGTCGCCACCGACGGGCTGCGCTGGGCCATCGGCGCGGGCCAGACTGATCCCAACCTGCCGCAATCGCTCAACCTGCCCGGTATCTATGCCGCGCAGGCTGGTTTGATCGAGGACATGGACTTCGTCGCCAAGAAGCTGAACGAAGCATTTCCGGCAGAATAAGGGAAAGTAGACAAGTACACAAGGATATAAGTCTGGCAAGAACTGTCTCTCCTTGTCTACCTGTTTCCTTACCCGCCTGCTGAGGAGCAACAACTCATGAGTGAACTTGCATCACGCGCGATTGCGGTTGTGGGCGTGGGAGCCATCCTGCCGGATGCGCCGACCGCGCCAGCCTTTTGGCAAAACATTCGCAACAAACGCTATTGTATCAGCGAAACCCCACCAGATCGTTGGAGCATCGCGGACTATTACGATCCTGATCCCAACGCGCCTGACAAAACCTACAGCAAGATCGGCGGCTGGGTGCGTGGTTTTGAATTCGACTGGAAAAAATACCGCATTCCCCCCAAGGTCGCGGCAGCCATGGACGAGGGTCAGAAGTGGGCGGTGACGATTGCCGCCGAAGCATTGGCTGACTATGGCTATCCAGAACGTCCCCTTGACACCGACCGCACCGCGGTGATCCTGGGTACGGCGATGGGCGGCGAGCTACATTACATAACAACTATGCGCATCCAGTTTCCCGAATACCGTCGGGCGCTGGAAAGCGTGAGCGGGTTCAATCAATTGCCTGCAAACGTGCGCGAGGCGATTTTGGCCCAATGGCATGAGCGCATGGACGCCACGCTGCCGCCGATCACCGAAGACACGATGCCCGGCGAACTGCCCAACATCGTGTCGGGCCGTGTGGCAAACGTGCTGAACCTGCGCGGGGCCAGCTTCATCACCGATGCAGCTTGCGCATCCAGCTTTGCCGCGCTCAATGCCGCGGTTGAGTTGCTTGCCTCCGGGCAGGCCGATGCGGTGCTGACCGGCGGTGTGGATCGCAACATGGGGGCCAGTATCTTCGTCAAGTTCTGCAAGATCGGCGCGCTCAGCGCCACCGGCAGCCGTCCCTTCGGCGATGGCGCCGACGGCTTCGTGATGGGCGAAGGCAGCGCGGCCTTTCTGCTGAAGCGTCTGACCGATGCCGAACGCGATGGCGACAAAATCTACGCCGTGATCCGCGGCGTGGGCGGCTCCAGCGACGGCAAGGGCAAGGGCATCACCGCGCCCAACCCGATTGGACAGATTTTGGCTGCCGAGCGCGCCTGGGCCAATGCGGGTCTTGATCCGGCCACCGCCACCCTGGTGGAAGCACACGGTACCAGTACCAAGGTCGGCGATGTGGTGGAACTGGAAAGCCTCGGCAAGGTCTTTGGCAACGCGCGCCAAGGCAGCGTTGCCCTCGGTTCGGCCAAGGGCAACATCGGCCACCTCAAGGCCGGTGCCGGCGCGGCCGGCTTGTTGAAGGCGGTAATGGCCGTTTATGAGAAGGTGCTGCCACCCACGTTAAACGCTGAAAAGCCCAACCCCAACGCCGATATGGCGCACTCGCCCTTCTTCCTCAACCATGAGTTGCAGCCCTGGCCGCGCCCGGCGAATTATCCGCGGCGCGCGGGTGTCAGCTCCTACGGCTTCGGCGGCACCAATTTCCATGTCGTCCTGGAAGAATATGTACCGGGGATGTTGCACACGGAGGAGAGAGTGAGTACACCAGTAAGCAAGGTGGCAAGTACACCAGCCGAGAAGGAAAGCAGTACACAAGGTACACGCGGGCAGGAAGGGATCCCCGCTCATGCTTCCTTGTCTGCTGCCACTGCAAAAGCGCCGATCCGCGGTATTCTGGCTATCGGCGCCGCAACGCCGGTGGCCTTGAAGGACAAGCTGGATGAGATGTGGCGCAAGGTGGAGGATGGCTGGACGCCGCCCGTGGCCGCGCCCGCACCCGCGGACATCGCCGCGCCGGAACGTCTCGTCATTGACTTTGGCGATCACGACGATCTGCATGACAAGCTGGCCAAGGCGCGCAAAGCCGCGGGCTTTGATAATCCGCAGGCGTGGAAAGCACTCACCGCCCAGGGCATCTTCCGCGGCAGCGGCAAGCCCGCCGGCAAGGTGGCCTTCCTGTTCCCCGGCCAGGGTAGCCAGTACACCAACATGGGCCGCGCACTAGCCGAGCGGGAGCCAGTGGTTGCTGAAACCTTCAAAGAAGCCGACGCGGTGATGACCCCTATTCTGGGCAGACCGCTCACCAGCTATATTTTCGTGGACAGCAACGACCCGGCGGCCATGAAGCAGGCCGAACGCGACCTGATGCAAACCGCTATCACCCAGCCGGCCATGCTGACCGCCGACACGGCCTTCTATAAGCTGCTCAGTGAATATGGCTTCCACCCCGATATGGTGATGGGCCACTCGTTGGGCGAGTACGGCGCGCTAATCGCCGCGGACATCATGCCCTTCGCTCACGCGCTGGAGGCTTCCGCAGCCCGCGGCGCAGAGATGACCAAAGTCTCGATGGATGATAACGGCTGGATGGCCGCGGTGATGGCTCCCTACGAAATCATTGAGCAGACGCTGGGCGAGATTGACGGCTACGTCGTGGCTGCCAATATCAACAGCAAGAGCCAAGCGGTCGTGGGCGGCGCAAGCAAGGCAGTGGAGCAGGCCATTGAACGGTTCACGCAAAAGGGCTTCCAGGCCATGCGTATTCCGGTCAGCCACGCTTTCCACACCAAGATCGTCGCTCCGGCCAGTAAGCCGCTGCGCAAGGTGCTCGACCGGCTGAGCATCAGCGCGCCGGCGCTGCCGCTGGTCGCCAACGTGACCGGCGAACTGTATCCCACCACGGTGGAGGGGATCAAGGACATTCTGGAACTGCAAATCGCCTCGCCTGTGCAGTGGGTGAAGGGCCTGGAAACGATGTACCGCGAGGGCTGCCGCGTCTTTGTCGAGGTCGGCCCGAAGAAGGCACTCAAAGGCTTTGTGGATGACGTGCTGGGCAGCAAACCGGATGTGGTCTCGCTCTTCACCAACCACCCGAAGACCGGCGAACTGGCTTCCTTCAATCAGACATTGTGCGGGCTATACGCAGCAGGCTTTGGCGTGAGTAGTGAGCAGCCAGCAGTCGCCAGCGTTCAGTCACCAGTCACCAGCCGTCAGTCTGCCAGTCTGCCAGCCTACCAGTCTACCAACTCTCCTGTTTCCCAACCTGTCCCGGCCCCTGTCAAGGAACCCGTTATGTCTCAACCAACTGCGTCCGGCGATGCGTTGAGCCAGCTTGCCCAGCTTTTACAGCAGGCAGTGGCTGGTGCGCAACCCGTCCCCCGCAACTCGCAACCCTATGACCGCAACGAACCGCCGTTGGGTTCGGTGGTGATCAGCGGCACCGGCCTCGGTTTGCCCGGGCCGAACAAGCCGTTGATGGACCCCGACAACGCGCTGCGCATTCTGCGCGGCGAACAGTTTATTGACTTGATCCCCGAACGCTTCCGCCAACGCATGTTGGACAAGCGCATCACGCGTTTGGTGAAGTCAGAAGACGGCGGCGGCAGCTTCCAGGTGATCACCGATCCCGCGGAAGTGTTGCGTCTGGCTGGCCGTGCGGGCAGTTTCGACCTGACCGAAGAATACGGCGTGCCGGCCAAGCTGGTTGAAGCGCTGGACATCACCACGCAGTACTGCTTTGCCGCAGGCCTGGATGCCTTGCGCGAAGCGGGTATTCCGCTGGTACAAACCTGGCGCAAGACGACCACCGGCAAATATCTGCCCGACCGTTGGATGCTGCCCGAAGCCCTGCGCGACGAAACGGGTGTAATCTTTGCCAGCGCCTTCCCCGGCGGTGACCGTTTCTCCGAGGAATTCGCACGGTATTACGCCTGGGAAAACCGGCGTATGCAATTGGCGATGCTGGAAGATTTGCGCGGCTACACCAACGACATGCAGACCATGCAGGAGATCAACCGTCGCATTACGGAGCTGCGTGAGCAGATGGCTGCCGAGCCGTATGAGTTCGACCGCCGCTTCGTATTCCGTATTTTGGCGATGGGGCACAGCCAGTTTGCCGAGTACATCGGCGCACGCGGGCCGAACACCCACGTCAACGCGGCCTGTGCCAGCACTGCCCAGGGCGTTGCTCTGGCCGAAGACTGGATTCGCAGCGGTCGCTGCCGCCGCGTGCTGGTGCTGGGTGGCGATGATGTGACCAGTGATAACCTGATGGAATGGGTGGGTTCTGGTTTCCTCGCCCTGGGCGCTTCTGCCACCGATGACCGCGTCGAAGAAGCGGCCCTGCCCTTTGATCGGCGCCGCCACGGCACGATCCTGGGCATGGGGGCGTGCGCGCTGGCCGTGGAAAGCGAAGACGCCGTGCGCGAGCGCGGTATGCGCGGCATCGTGGAACTGCTCAGCAGCGAAACCGCCAACAGCGCCTATCACGGCTCACGCCTTGATGTGAACCACATCAGCCAGATCATGGAAAGCCTGGTGGCCTCGGCGGAACGGCGTTTCGGCCTGAACCGCTATGCAATGGCCGGACAGACTGTCTTTATCTCACACGAAACTTATACCCCGGCGCGCGGCGGCAGCGCCTCCGCTGAGGTGATCGCCTTGCGCAACACCTTTGGCGCGGCGGCCAGCGATGTCGTGGTTGCCAACACCAAGGGGTTCACCGGCCACCCGATGGGGGTCGGTGTCGAGGATGTGATTGCGGTCAAAATCCTTGAATATGGCATTGTGCCACCCGTTCCCAACTTCAAGGAAGTAGACCCCGACCTGGGCGTGCTGAACCTCAGCCGCGGTGGCCGCTATCCAGTGCAGTTTGCGCTGCATCTGGCTGCCGGCTTTGGCTCGCAGATCAGCCTGACCCTGACGCGACGCATTCCGGGCGGGCTGGATCGCACCGACGATAAACTGCGCTATCAATATTGGCTGGACAGTGTCAGCGGCTACGATCGCGCTGAACTGGAAGTAGTCAAACGCAATCTGCGCGTCAAGTCGCAGGATGGGCCAGGCCGCACGCCCGCGCCGAGTGTGTGGCGCTTTGGCTACGGGCCTGCGCAGCGCGCGGCCGCGCCCGGTGATGGTCGCGGCACGATTGCCTATACCCCGCAGCCAATGCCCGCGGTGCGAGACCTGCTCGGCAAGGTTAGTGAGCCAGCTGTCGAGCGCGCGGCCCCTGTGCCGATGCCAGTGGCAGCTCCTGCGCCAGTGGCGGCTCCCGCTCCTGCTCCTGCCGCGCCGAAACCCGCGCCAGCCGCGCCTCCAGCCCCGAAACCAGCTCCCGCTCCGGCAGCGCCTCCCGCGCCCGTTCCGGTGGCCGCGGCGGCTCCGGCTCCTGCTCCAACTCCAGCCGCGCCTGCCGTTGACCCCGTGATCGGGCGAGTATTGGGGATTGTGGCCGAGAAGACCGGCTATCCACAAGACATGCTCGATCTTGACCTCGACCTTGAAGCCGACTTGGGCATTGATACGGTGAAGCAGGCGGAAACCTTCCAGGCGGTGCGCGAAGCTTTCGGCATCCCGCAGCAAGAAGGCATCAGCCTGCGCGATTACCCGACGCTGGAGCGCGTGATCGGCTTTGTGCGCACGATGCGACCGGATTTGGCGGCCAGTCAGCCGGCAGCCGTCAGCACTACCCAGCCGCCGGTGGCCGCGGTTGCAGTGCCGGTCGCTGCTCCTGCACCTGCCAGTGACGGCGTGACCGCCACGGTGCTGGGGATTGTGGCCGAGAAGACCGGCTACCCGCAAGACATGCTCGATCTTGACCTCGACCTGGAAGCTGACTTGGGCATTGATACGGTGAAGCAGGCAGAAACCTTCCAGGCGGTGCGCGAGGCTTTCGGCATCCCACAGCAAGAAGGCATCAGCCTGCGCGATTACCCGACACTGGAGCGCGTGATCGGCTTTGTGCGTACGATGCGACCGGATTTGGCAGCCAGCCAGCCGCCAGCCGTTAGCACTACCCAGTCGCCGGTGGCCGCGGTTGCAGCGCCGGTCGCTGCTGCTGCACCTGCCAGTGACGGCGTGACCGCCACGGTGCTGGGGATTGTGGCCGAGAAGACCGGCTACCCGCAAGACATGCTCGATCTTGACCTCGACCTTGAAGCCGACTTGGGCATTGATACGGTGAAGCAGGCGGAAACCTTCCAGGCGGTGCGCGAAGCTTTCGG
>JBAQWV010000018.1:0-5349 GCA_049299095.1 Anaerolineae bacterium
CCACCAGGTCCACGAACCCCGTGCGGGTCTTGCGGCGCCCGGTCAGGCGCGGGTTCC
Source organism: Anaerolineae bacterium (assembly GCA_049299095.1). GTDB lineage: Bacteria > Chloroflexota > Anaerolineae > JAAEKA01 > JAAEKA01 > JAAEKA01. The sequence goes on from JBAQWV010000018.1 coordinate 58, forward strand.
GCAGCGTGCGGGTCAGCGACGCGATGGTCCAGGTGCTGCCACCGCTGGTTCGTACCCCGCTGGCGTTCAGTTCCTGCACGATTTGGTTGACGGGGCGGCCGTCGATGACGTCGGTGGCCGACGCTTTCAGGATCGCCGCCTCGTCGTCGCGGAGGGTGCCGTCGCGGTTCCAGCCGTAGGGTCTGCTCACGCCAGTGATGTTACAGTGCCCGGCACTGTTACGTCCCTCAGATGATGTTGCGGAGCTTGTCCGGAACGTCTGGGACCGCGGCGTCGGGGGCGTGTTTTCGGTGAGAGTCGATCAGCCGACGCACGTACCCGATTGCGACCCACAGCTTGCTGTCGGCGGACGTGAGGAGGTCGCGCAGTTCCTGCACTTCCCTGCGGACAGCGTCAATCTCTGCGTGGTGCCGCTCCCGATCATTCTTGGCGTCCTCGGCGAGCTGGTCGTACCGTTGCGACAGGCGCTGAATCTCGGCGTCGTCGATCCGCGCGGACGGAGGGTCGGTGATCTCTTCGATTTTCCTGGTCTTGCGTGCCTGCCACCAGCGGCCCGCAGCGCCGAGGATTCCTGGGATCGCGGCGGCGGTCTTGGTGAGCAGTAGTGATAGCCCTGCCGGTCCGCCGATCACCATCAGCAGGAGCCAGACGGGCCAGGGCACCCCGGCGGGCGGTTCGCCCCATTCATCCACGTCACTGCTCCTCGGGGGGTTCGACCTGCATCCAGTAGCCGAGTGCCGCCCCCCATGAAGCGATCCCTGCGCCGATGGTGACCATCAGTGCCCCGCCGATGTGCAGGCCGACGATGGTGACGTGCCGCCACCGGCCGGCGTATCCGACGACGGTGGTCAGCCCGGAGGTGACGAGAGCCAGGCCCCACACCCAGATCGGTGCTGCCCGTTCGAGTTCGGTGAGTGCGCTCGATGTTTCGCCGAGGAGGTAGTCGATGCCGACGATGATCATGGACAGTGGGATGACGCTGACCACGACCGAGCGCCACACCTCGGGTACGAGTGGCTCCCATCGGCCGCGCGTGATCATCAGTCGTCGACTCGCTGTCCGCGCCGCCACTTCCCGCCGGTGTCGTCTGGCGACACGTGCCCGCTGGCGACCAGGTTGCCGCTGCCAGACAAGACTGCGGCGGCGAGCGCGACCCATAGGGCGGCTTGGTCCTGCGCGATCAGGCCGTATGCGACGGCGAGTGCGACGACTGCGACGGCGACCGCGTATAGCCAGCGGCGTTGGCCGGCGTTCACTTCGTCACCGCCTTGCGGATTGCGTCGATGTCGGCCTGCAGCCGGTCGAGTTTCGCGATGAGGCCGTCCCGCGCGGTCCGTTCGCGGCCTTGCTCGTCCTTACCGAAGCTGCTGCCGGGTCCCCAGTTGTCGCGTTTGGGTCCGAGCTGATCCTCGATCCGGCCGAGCGCCTTGTAGATGTCGTCGATCTGAGCCATGGTGAGCCCTCCATTCTGGGTTGGGTTGAGAATGTCCTTGGCGCGGGCGATTACCAGGTCCAGCGGGAAACCGGCGCCGGGATCGGTGTGGTCGGTCTCGCGCCACGCTGCCGAGACGTCGGCGTGGGTGGCGATCCCGCGCTTGCCTGCGCGTAGGTCGGCGGCGGTGATCCGCGCCAGCGGTACCCCGTACGTCTTCGACCATGCGGCGATGTCGTGTGCCAGGCCTTCGAGGCCGTCGCGGCCTTTCGCTAGCCATTCCGCGCGGGTCCACTTCGCGTATCCCTCGATGGAGATGTGGAGGCCGATCCGGTTGCCGGTGCCCATCGCGGCCCAGGCTTGTCGGGCGTCGGGCACGAGGCGCACGCCGCGCCCGTCGAGCGCGCGGAGGATGTGGTACGACCCGTTCTGTTGGCTGATCATCCAGGAGATTGCGCCGTCGAAGGCGCCCTCGGTGTCGTGCACGATGATCGCCTGACGCGTCGGCGGCGCCGAGTTCGATCCGGCGCCGCTCCGCGTTACCGGGGCGCCCCGGTAGGCGCCGAGCGCGGTGGTCGCGACAGGCGGCAAGGCAGGCTTTGCCGGTGCGTTGACGTTGGCGTAGCAGTAGCCCTTCGGCGGGATCAGGGTCGCCAACTGCGCGAAGGAGATCCAGCCGCCGTACGGGTAGAAGCCACTGTCGATGATCCACACCTTGCGCACGCCGCCGGTGTCGGAGTAGCCGGACGCGGTGATGTAGTGGTAGACGGTCCCGCCGCTGTAGCGGAAGGGGGTCGTCGAGGGCGCCACGACCTTGGGATAGTTCGATGGTGGCGCGACGATGTTCACCGCGACCGCATACCCGCCGTCGATCGACCGCGTGAGGTGCTGCCACAGGGCCTCACGCTGCGCCTGCGTCGGCGGGTCGGCTGGCAACTGCACCACCGTCCAGTTTGCGGCAGGGAGCTCGGCGCGCAGCACCGTCGCCAGCAGCCCGATGTGGTCGGTTCCCCCGGTGTGCGTGCCCATCCGGCGCCCCAGATCGGCCTCGGCGTACCGCTTGCCGTGCATGTCCAGAATGTTTTGGCAGGTGGCAGGACCGCAGTTGAAGCCAGTGTCCTGCGTGACCCTCGCGCGGTCGTAGGCGAGGACTTTCTCGGCCATGTGAGCCTCCGGGCGACGTGGTGTCGCTCGGCCCAACCGCCAGCAGCAGGTACAGGGTATCGCGGGATGGCGGGTTAGTGCGGGAGTCCGTCGGCGCACCATGCGCAGAGGTCGCCGCAGCGGCCCTCTAGGTGCGCGAGGAGCAATTCGCGTTCGATCGTTTGCCAGGTTCGTTCGTCCATGATGGTTGGACGTTGGCGGGCGTGGTTCGGTTCCGTCGACACGCCGGATGTACGAAAGCGGTGGCCTGCCCGGCCATCTCCGGTGTCACCACCCTGCCGTCGCGGGGGCGCGGCATGAGGGCGCGGATCATGGCCTGCCCGTCACCTTTGCGCCCGCAGATGTCGTGCATGTCGATGGTCATATCGGTCATGTCAGTGTCCTAGCTGATTCCGTAGGCGTGGATGTGGTGCCGTTGGTGGTCGCCCGACCCTTACCGCTAGCAGCATGTCGGTGTCTTATGTGCATGCGATGGTGGCGGTGGCGTGATCGGAGGCTGCTGCGGTGACGGTGACCGTGGGGATGGTGGCGTCGTGCTCAGCCCATGCCGTGCCGAGCCCCTGGCTCGATCCGGTCGCTGATGGTAGTGCGGTTTGACCGGCAGGCCACGAGTATGGAGAGTCGCCGACAGTCATAGTGCGGTGAGCGGCGAATCGTATGGTTATGCCCGGCCCGGTCGGAGTGATCGACGGGCACTCGGCAGTACTACCATACGATCCGCCTGTCGAACTAGCCACGGCGGAGACGCCATCTACAGCCACAATCATCACCGATGGGGCGTAGGTGTTCCCCGTGACATTGACTGTGCTGCCTTCGCTGCCGTCGCGCGCCCGCTCCAGGATCGTCAGGTACGCCGAGTACAAGCCATAGCCCTGCAATTTTGAGGTGACCAGCGTCCACCCTGACGGGACTGTGAGGGAAGCGGAGTAGTGGGACACGCCCATGATGAGGGTGGTGCCTCCGCCAGGTATCGTCGCCGCCGTCGTCGTGCCCGACGCACCACCGGACGTGTTGGCCGAGGACACGAACGCGACCTTCTTTCCACCATGCGGGAAGCTAGTAAGAAACAACATCAGTCACACACCCCAGCCAAATCGACAGTCAACCCCTGACCCGGAGTTCCCCCCACACCAGTGATGTGCACAGTCAGAATGTCCCCGACTGCGAAAGCTGCGGATAGGCCAGTCTTTGCTGCCCCCGCCACCTGCGACCCGGACGCAATACTATGAGATGTGCCAGAAACAGAGGTTCCGTTCTTGCGTAGCTCGATCACAAGATTCCCGGAAGCGTCTGCGGTCACACATCGTGCAAAGAAACTGTTGATCGTGACGGCCTGCGCGAGACGGATACCGAGCACATTATCTCCAGCACCCACAGCACGGGCCGTGTCCTTCCCGCACACGCCATAGGTGATTTGCGCCTTGTCGGCATTGCCCAGTGAGGTTTGCACTGGTGCGGCGAGTTTCGTTTTCCCTATCGCCGCCGACGAGGAAATGTCTGCGTCAACCAGGGTGCCGTCTGTGATCATTGCTGAGGTGATTGCTGGCAGGCGCGCGCTATCCAGGGTGCCTGAGGTGAGCAGGGACGCCGAATGCTCCACCGGAGTGCGCGCGTCAGACAAGCGTGGATCATTGCCCGCGACAGCCTGCGTCGCCCCCGGGCCGATCGTCGGCGGGTACGTCGACGGTTTGCTCTTCACGTCCGACCATTGCGGCATCCAGTCGCCCGCTTTCGCGTCGGCCGCACCAGTCCCGATCACCGGAGGAAACACAGTCGGCTTGTTCGCCAGGGCGTCCCATTCGGTCGCCCCGTCAGCGCCCTTCAACGAATCGAGCCATGCCGACTCACTACCCACGAATCCGGCGGCCTGCGCGATCTCGTACGCGGACAGGCCCGCCGACCCCGGATCACCGACCAACGAATCCAGCCACTCCGACGCGCTACCCACGAACCCGTTCGACTGCGCCACCTGATACGCCGTCAGGCCGTCATTGCCGCGCGCACCCACCAGATTGAGGCCATCCCCCGACACCGGGAAAGCGGTGCCGTTCCAGATGTAGAGCAGCCCATCGGCGTCAACGATCCAGGCCTTACCTGCGTCACCCGACCCCAGCCCAGTCGGCAACAGCGCGTACGTGGCGAGACGGTTCTGGATCTGCAAGCCGGTGCCCTGCGGCCCCTGCAAGCCCTGTGCGCCGCGCGGGATCGTGAAATTCAGGGTGTACGCCGGACCCGCCCCGGTCACCGACACCGACGCCGACGACGACGGGCTGCCCGTCGTGACCGTGCCCGCCGACAGCCCGAAACTCGCCGCCGCAGCCTGCGCCGCAGCACGGGCTGTCACCGCCTCGTTCTTCGCGGTCGTCGCTTCCGTCGCCCGAGTCGTCGCGATCCCAGCCTGCGTCGTGGCGGTGACAGCCGACGCCTCCGCCTGCCCCCGCGCATACAAGACGTCATCGCGGGCATCCTCCGCAGCCAGCCGCGACGACTCCGCGTCGCCGGCATGCCCTGCCGCCTGCGTCGCCCCGGCCGCCGCGAGCCCTGCCTGGGTGGTGGCGGTCGCCGCATCCGCCGACGCCGTCAGCACGTAGCCGCCAGCATTGTCGGCAGCCTCCACCGCCTCCATGCGGGCGTCCTCGGCCGCCGCCGCGGACGTGGCCGCCTCATCCGCGCGGGTGGCCGCCGCAGCCGCCGAC
>JBAQWV010000019.1:0-8448 GCA_049299095.1 Anaerolineae bacterium
TGGGTGTAATGCCCAAATCCGACTTCATCAACGCTTTCTGAATATCGCCGATGTCACCGGCACTGAACGGCTTGATGGTAATCAGCCGCGGCTCAGGCACGCTGATCGTAGCAAGTTGGTTCAAACCTGTGGGCATGCCATAGTATTCGATAGAAATATGCTCCACGAGCGCAGGGCTGGCGCGACCAGTGCGGATGGGCTTCAGGTCGTTGTGCAGTGCACTGATGGTTTTTTCCATACGATCTTCAGCATCCAAAAGTATTTCGTCTACCATAGAAGACTGCTCCTCAGATGCGACTGGAGTTCGGAAGTGACAGCAGACACCGCCGAATACTCGTGGTTTAACAGGCTGCTTAAGCAGCGGCGCGGACGGCGCTGCCGTTGGCCCAGACTTTCGGGTCGCCGATGACCGTGCCGACGTGCTCGCCCTTCACCACGGCTTCCACTACATGCGGCTGCCACAGATCCACCACAAAAATTGGCATGTTGTTTTCCATGCACAAGGTGATGGCGGTGCTGTCCAGCACGCCCACGCGCATATTCAGCGCATCAATGTACGAGAGAAACTCGAAGCGCTGTGCGTCGGGGTTGGTCTTCGGGTCAGACGCATAGACCGCGTCCACCTTGGTCGCCTTGATCAGCACATTCGCGCCGATTTCCATGGCCCGCAGCGCGGCCGCGGTATCCGTTGTGAAGTAGGGATTGCCCGTGCCTGCGCCGAGAATCACCACGCGTCCCTTTTCCAGGTGGCGAATGGCGCGCAGGCGGATGTACGGCTCGGCCAGCGAGCGCATTTCAATCGAGGTTTGCACCCGCGTTTCCAGGCCGATGCGCTCCAGCGCATCTTGCAGTGCCAGTGCGTTCATCACCGTGGCTAACATGCCCATATGGTCGGCGGTGGCGCGCTCCATGCCTGCATGCAGGCCGGTTTTGCCGCGCCAGATATTGCCTGCGCCCAACACGACCGCTACTTCGACACCGAGGTCTTGCACGTGGGCGATCTTGCGAGCCAGCTCTGCCGCGCGCTCCGGGTCAATGCCGAAACCCGACTTGCCAGCCAGCGATTCGCCGCCGATCTTGAGAAGAACTCGTTTAAATTTCGGGGTATTCATAGCTTTTTCCTGGAGGTGGCTTTTTTTGAATGGATCTGGGGTGAAAAAACGCAAACGTGAAGTGCCACCACGAACGGTACCCTTCACGTTTGACGTTTCATTATTTCATGGATGGCCCGGTGGGCGCTTAGTTCTGCGTCTCGACCTGCTCGCCCACTTCGATGCGAGCAAAGCGGCGAACTTTGATGTTCTCGCCCAGCTTGGCGATTGCCTGGGTGACCAGGTCGCCGATGGTGACGGAAGGATCCTTGATGAATGGTTGCTCCAGCAGCAAGGATTCCTGGAAGAACTTGTCTGCTTTGCCTTCGACGATGCGCTCAACGATGTCAGCCGGCTTGCCGGAGTCGGCCAGCTCAGCCATGAACTCGCTGCGCTTGGCTGCCATCACGTCTGCGGGAATGTCCTCGCGGCTGACGTACACCGGACGGGCTGCCACGACCTGCATTGCCAGGTCGCGGGCGAGTGCCTGAAAGGCATCGGTGCGGGCAACGAAGTCGGTTTCGCAGTTCAGTTCCACCATACCCGCTACGCGGGAACCGGTGTGGACATACGTACCGACCAAACCTTCTTTGGCCTCGCGGCTGGCCTTCTTGGCCGCTGCGGAAAGGCCCTTCTGGCGCAGCAACTCAGCGGCCTTTTCAAAATTGCCGTTGGTCTCTTCCAGCGCCTTCTTCGAGTCAAGGACACCTGCGCCGGTCTGCGCGCGCAGCTCTTTAATCATTTCAGCTGTGATTGCCAAGGTTCTTCTCCTCTACGCCTCGGTCTCTTCTTCGACCACGAAATCGCTCAGGTCAATGGCAGGCTGCTCATCGTCGTCAATCGTAGCGAAGTCGCTTGTCTCATCGTCATCAAAGCCGCGGGCCAGCTTGGCCAGGGTCGAGGGGCCGAGGAAGGTTTCGGGTTCCCGGATTTCCTCGTCGCGACCGCTGCGATAGTCCATCTCTTCTTCGGCTTCGACCACTTCGCGCATCATCTTGCCTTCAGTGGCGGCCTGGGCCATTACGCCAGCAATCAGCTTGATGGCGCGGATGGCATCATCGTTGGACGGGATGACCATTTGAATCGGATCAGGATCGCAGTTGGTGTCCACCATCGCAATGATGGGGATGTTCAACTTGTTGCATTCCTGAATGGCAATGTCTTCCCGGCAAACATCAACGAGAAAGACCAGGTCCGGCAGGCGGCGCATGTCGCGCAAGCCACCCAGACGGGACTCGAGCTTGGCGATCAGCCGCTCGTTGTCCATCGCTTCTTTCTTGGTCAGGCGGTCGAAATCGCCGCGTTCCTTCTGCTGCTCCAGGCGTACCATGTAGTCAATACGCTGGCGGATCGTGCGGAAGTTGGTGAGCGTGCCGCCCAACCAGCGTTCGGTGACGTAAGGCATCGAAGCGGAGTTGGCGACTTCCTGAATGCTCTGCTGAGCCTGCTTTTTGGTGCCGACGAAGAGAATCGTGCCACCGGAAGCGACCACCGAGCGGGTGAGCTGATAGGCGGCTTCGATCTGCGACATGGTTTGTTGCAGGTCAATGATGTGAATGCCGTTGCGCTCGGTGAAGAGGTACGGCTTCATCTTGGGGTGCCACCGACGCGTGCGGTGACCAAAATGGACGCCCGCCTCTAGCAAATCCTTCATTTTAACGACTGCCACGGTTGTTACTATGCCTCCTTACAGGTGCGTTGTTTCGTCCGCTCTCGCCAAAGGCTTCTGACCCAGCTCCGTGTACAGCCGGGCACGCAGAAAGCCTGCGCCAGGAAACCCTGACCGCGAGCAGCGTGCGTAATAATAGCGCGCCAGGCGCGCTTGAAAGGTCATTATACCCCGACCGGATCAAAAGGCAAATCAAATGGGCGACAGGTTGTGTAGAATTCGGTTGAAACGCGTTGTCACCGAATCGAATTCGGCCTTTCAGACAGAGTCCTTGAGGGCGCTTCGTTCCGGCGACAAGGCGGGTGGAGGATGAGGCGGTTTTATTCGCGCACGCGCTGCTGATGCACAATGGGGTTGCCCAGGTCGTCTACTAACTGGGTCTGTTCGTTCTTCACAATGCGGTAACGATCAAAATCGCGCGCGGTGTAGACGTTCTCGAAGTACTGCCGGGCCTCAGCCAGCACCTCACGCGTGGGATAGCGTCGCGACAGGTGGTTGAGGATCAGCGTGCCGACACCTGCCTCGCGCGCGAGCTGTGCGGCACGCGCGGCGGTGAGGTGACCGAAACGCTGTGCCATGTCCGCGTCCGTTTCCAGGTAGGTCGCCTCGATTACCAGCGTGTTGGCTCCTTCGGCCACGGCCAGCAGGTTGTCGGTGCGGCCGACATCCCCCACATACACTAGCTTTGCGCCGGGCTGGGCCGGGCCAAGCACCACGTCCGGCTCGATCACGCGGCCATCGGCCAGCGTCACCGGACGACCCTGGGCCAGCTCGCGGCGGATGGGACCTGCCGGCACACCCAGCGCCTCGGCACGCTCAGCCAGGAAGGGCCGCCGGTCGCGCTCCTCAAAGGTAAAACCGAAGCAGCCGGGGCCGCGATGCGACACCGGAAACGCACTCAACTGGAAGAATTCGTCTTCCAGCAGCAGGCCAGGTTCCAGCTCATGCAGGTTGATGCGCACTTGCAGGGTCTCCATCGCGCCGAAGACCACCGTCAGCAGCTCGGACACGCGGCGCAACGCCCAGCGACCACCGTAGATTTCGATTTCGGGAATGGTTTCCCAATGTCCAAAGGTCGAGATCAAACCACCCAGGCCGAGGATATGGTCGAGATGGCCGTGGGTGAGCAGGATGTGGTCGAGGCGTTTGAAGCCCAACCCGGACTTGAGCAGTTGGCGTTGCGTGCCTTCGCCGCAGTCCACCATGAAGCGGTGTTCGCGGTGCATGATCACTGCGGACGACAGGCCGCGGTCAATGGTTGGGGCAGAGGCAGATGTGCCGAGAAAGAGGATTTCGAACATAGGATTAGCTCGCGCGCGGGTGAATCAGCCACCGCGTACTGTTGATTTTTATCATGAAAACACACAGAGGGTTTGGTCTCGCGATACGGCTCCTGCGGAGCTTGCTTGACCGACGGCTTGACGGCGCTATTCGACCGACAAAAATTCTTTCACAGCCTGCGCGGCGGCCTGCGTCATGCCTGGCACTGCGGCCAGATCGTCCAGGCTGGCGGCTTTGATCGCGTCTACGTCGCCTTCAAAGGCTTGCAGCAGCGCCTTGCGCCGTTTTGGCCCGATGCCGGGCACGTCATCCAGCCGCGAAGCCAGGCTGGATTTTTCGCGCAGGGTGCGGTGGAAGGTGATCGCGGTGCGGTGCGTTTCGTCGCGAATGCGCTGGATGAGGAACAGGCCTTCCGAGTCGCGCGGCAGGATCACCGAGCGCGCCTCGCCGGGCAAAAACAGCTCTTCGTTGCGCTTGGCAAGGCCCACCACCGGCACTTCGCCGAACAGATCGAACTCTTTCAGCACCTCAACCGCGATGCCCAATTGGCCTTTGCCACCGTCAATGATGACCAGATCAGGCAATACCGCCCACGCGGCCGCGCTGGGGCGCGCCTTGCTGCCTGGGTCGTCGCTCGGCGGCTCCACGGCGCGGCGGAAGCGTCGCCGCAGCATTTCGCGCATGGATGCGAAGTCGTCAGGTTCGCCCTGACTGCCGCGGCCACGGATCTTGAAACGCCGATAATCTGATTTGCGCGGCGTGCCCTCGGCAAATACCACCATGCTGCCGACGGTGTTGGTGCCTTGCAGCGTCGAGATGTCATAACATTCGATGCGCGCGGGCGGGGTGTCCAGCGCCAACGCCTGTTGAATTTGCTGCAAAGCCAGCACCTGCTTGCTTTTGTCTGCTTCACGCACGGCGCGCAGGGTGCGCAGTGCCTCGATGGCGTTGTTTTCGGCCAGCGTTAGCGCCTGAAGCGCTTCATCGCTTTCTGCTTCGCCCAGCCGCACCGCGGCTTCCTCCGCTTCGGTGAGCCTGGCGCGACGTTTGTCGGTCAGCCATTGGGCGATCACGTCGGCGTCCACGGGCAGGGTGCGGACGATCACTTCGGGCGGCGGCAGCGCGGCTTGATCGTAGAACTGGCTGAGGAAGCTGGCCAGCAGCTCGGCGCGGTCGTCCTCGCGAGTGTGTGGCAGGATGAAGCTCTCGCGGCCAATCAGCTTGCCGCGGCGTACCAGAAATACCTGGAACGCGGTTTCGTCGCCGCTGTCGTCGCTGGCATAGCCGATCACGTCTTGGTCAATCTGGTTGACCGATATCACCTGTTGCTGCTCGATCAGTCGCTGCGCCAGCTTGATTTGGTCGCGATACATGGCCGCGCGCTCGTAGTTGAGCCGCCGCGCGGCCGCGCGCATGCGGGTATCGAGCTGACTGAGTGCTTCGTCGCTGCGGCCTTCCAGAAAATCGGCCAACCCCTGCATGATGCCGCGGTATTCGTCGCGATCTACCGCGCCGATGCACGGCCCGGCGCATAGCTTGATGTCATAATACAGGCAGGCACGGGCGTCGTTGCCCGTGATCTCGCGGTTGCAGGTGAGGTAGGGGAAGATGCGGCGCAGGTTGTCCAGCGTTTCGCGCACGGTGTACGCCGAGGTGTAGGGGCCGTAATAGCCCGCGCCGTCGCGCCAGACCTTGCGTGTCACTGATACTTTGGGGAAGTCGTCCTGCCAGTGAATTTTGATGTAGGGGTAGGTCTTGTCGTCCTTCAGCATTACGTTGAAGCGTGGCTGGTAACGCTTGATCAGCGTGTTTTCCAGCACCAGCGCGTCCACCTCGGTTGGCACGATGATCCATTCGAGGTCAACGATTTCTGACACCAGCCGCCGCGTTTTGACGGTGTGCTGCGCGGCGTTTTGGAAATAGGAACGCACGCGTGAACGCAGGTTTTTGGCCTTGCCGACGTAGATCACCTGGGCGCGCCCGTCGCGCATGAGGTAGACGCCGGGGTTGAGTGGCAGGCTGTCAATGCGGGCTTGCAGCGTAGGGCTGATAGACTGGGACATGCGGCTATTATAAGGATAAGTGGGAAAGGAAACAAGTAAACAAGTAGAGTTGGGCGTTCACACCGTACTATGCTTCGGTGATTTGAAGTAAAAAGAAAGCGGCTGCGGACCCTTTGGTCCGCAGCCGCCGTTACGCTTCGGATAAAGAACGTTACAAACCCGGCGCAGGGGTGTTCCAGTCGTTGCGACGGTTGGAGCGATTGCTCCACCAGCGCCACACCCACAAAATGAATACGACAATAGCAATAAACGTAATCAACGGTAAAACGATGGCCATGATGCTGACGATAAAGGCGAGAACATCTTCCAGGGTACTGACGACTGGATTGCCGAGGCCGCCGGTCGTCGCTGTCACCACCGGTCGCACGGTGGCCTTCGTCGCGTGGACGCCGCCTGCCACCAGCAGGCCCGCGCTCAACGCCAGCACCGGATGCATGTCGTTGACCACGTGTGCGTTGGAGGCGAACAGGATTGCACCCGCCGCGGGTCGTACCACCGTCTGAATAATGTCGTTGGCGTGATCCACCACCGGCACTTTGTCGGCCACCACTTCAATGATGAGCAGCACGACCAGGATGCCGATCACCCACCAACTAGTCAGCACATCATAAGGTTGCTGCAACTGAATCAGATTGGTGAAGCGGGCGGTCAAGGCCACGATTAATAAGGGCAAATATGCGTTCAGGCCTGCCGAGGAAGACAGACCGAACGCCGTGAAAATGTTGGATAAACTTTCTACCATGCCATTTTCTCCTAAACAATCAGCGTCGGTGTCAGGTTAAGCCTGCTGCGACGGATCGGCAGATCGGCCAGTTGAAACGCGATAACAAACACTGTCACTATGGTATATACAATTGCTGCGCTGCATCGCGTGGGAGTAGATCGAAAAAAGCGGGAGACCACCATTTCGGCAGTCTCCCGCCCGGGGGGATTTGTTAATTGACGATGTCAGTCGGCGGGTCAATGCTGATGCTCACCGCGCCATCCGGCGTTTCCACCGTCGCCGGCTTGCTCACCGGCGTCACGTATTCGTCCAGTGCGGTGCTGTCTGACCAGGCCTTGTCGTTGCGGCCAACCTGCGCATACAGGTGCGCTTGCACGAGCATGGTGATCCATTGGCCCGCGGGCGCTGTGATGATCACACCTACCAGGCACAAGATCACACCGAGCAACCCAGCTACCAGGCTGATGATAATCGAGCCAACCAAGTAAACAAGCGAGGCCACAATAACTTCGCCGATATGTTGGCGGGTGAAGGACAGAATGTCGCCGAAGCGGATGGCGCTGGCAATTTCTTCGGTTTCCGCCACGCGGATAGAAATTGCGGGAGAGACCAGCAGAAAGACGATGCCCCACAGAGTAGCCAAACCACCAAAGCACAGGGCAACGAGGTTGCCGATCATCGAGCCGTCGTTGTTGTCCATCAGCGCAAAGCCGATGGTCATCGGTACAGCCACTACCAACAGCGGCAGCGCCCAAACGAGCATGGCCGCGGCGCCCTTGGCACCCAGCGTCAACCATTCGCCCCAGCGATCCTGCCATTCCGGCATGGGATACTTTTCACCGTTGCGCACGTTGCGCAGCACTTCCAGCGCATAGCCAGCCAGCACCAGATAGCCCAGAATACCCACCAGCACCGGCGAAAGCAGGCTGCTGACGATCATAATCAACGTGCCGATTGCGATCTTGCTGGTCCAGCGGGGATCCTCGAAAATATACGAAAAAGACTTGCCGATATCCATGATTTTCTCCTTATGTTGAAATATTTTATGGATGTTACTTTTGCATGGCAGCCGCTGTGCAAACCTCGCAGCGAGCAACGTGCTGTCATCAAGCTATACGCAGCAAAATCAGGAAGGTTACGGCAAAACTGCTCAAAATGGCAGGTTCCAGCGCGCAGTCAACCACGCACGCCCCAGATTGATCAGCAGCACCTCGACTAACGCCAGCGCCAGCCCGCCCAGCAGCACAGGCACGACCGCACGCGCGCGCGTAGCCACCGCCTCCCGCTTAAGCGCGATCACCAGCAGCATCGTATTGACCAGCGACAGTAGCAGCACCGTGCCCACCACGCTCAACAACGCCAGCGGGTACAGCAGCGGCGCCCATTCACTGCCTACCGCCAACACAATCAATGCGGCCACGCTCGTCAGCAATGCCAGCTCGCGCGCATTGCGGAGTGTTGGGCTGGCTTCTGGCTGTGCCCACAGGCTGACGCTGAAAAAGGGCCACACCAGGCTGATCAAGGCCACCCCTTGCAGTGCGCCGGTGGTGGTGCGCAGAATGTTGCGCGGTTCATACAAATGCGGCAGCGCGGGAAAGAAGGTCAGGTACGAGTTGATCC
>JBAQWV010000020.1:0-31650 GCA_049299095.1 Anaerolineae bacterium
GATGGATCGAATGTATTTTGGGGGCGCGTGGCTGTCGGCGTCCATGTCGCCGTTCCGGTGTTTCAGTATCCTCGGATGGATCGAATGTATTTTGGGGGCTCTTCGGGTGCGCTGTCGGATACCAGCGCATGATGTTTCAGTATCCTCGGATGGATCGAATGTATTTTGGGGGCAAGTGCTTGTGTCATATCCACACCTCCTGAAACATATGTTTCAGTATCCTCGGATGGATCGAATGTATTTTGGGGGTATCGCTGATGCGGCAAGCCAGCCCGGCGCGCCAGTGTTTCAGTATCCTCGGATGGATCGAATGTATTTTGGGGGGTGATGGCTGCGGCTGGGAGACGGCCTACTGCTGCGCGTTTCAGTATCCTCGGATGGATCGAATGTATTTTGGGGGGGTACTGTCTCCATCGCTGCGCAGTGACGGCATCGGGTTTCAGTATCCTCGGATGGATCGAATGTATTTTGGGGGGGGCCCGCTGCAATGCTGGCGGGCGTCAACATCGCGCGTTTCAGTATCCTCGGATGGATCGAATGTATTTTGGGGGCGATTGCTGGCTGTTGGTTGTTTTTGATTGAAATGCCACGCTAACTGTCCTGCGTGGCGCTGCGGCTTTTCTGTGGGGTCGCATTTCGCACACTCCTGGCTGATTTCGCCTCACCTGCCCTCGGTTTTCGCAGATCATTTTCTGTTGAAAATGGGCGGGGTTTTTCGGCGGCTGAAGCCACTTTTTACAGCCCGCAGCCGCCTTCTGTCTCCTATTTTACCGCGTCTTGACCCAAACCGCCAAGATTTGCGAAGTCCCGCGCTTCAGCCCCTTAAAACAGGTCGTTGCAGAAACGGCGAAACTCACAATCAACACAGCGCCCCCGCACCGCAGTCGCTTCCGGCATCTGCTGTCCCTGAATCATCTCACGGATCGCGGCCACCTGCGTGCGCACGGCGCTCCGCACACGCCCCGTCAGCTTCACCGCCTCGGCCCGCCGCTCCGGCAGCAAATACAGAAAGCCGCGCTGCACCGGAATCTGCCAATTCTCCTCAATCAGTTCGGCATACGCGGCCAATTGCAGATGAAACTGGCGTGCTTCACCATGCCGGCTCAGCTTATAATCCACCGGAATCGCTTCAGCCTCGCCCAGCACAATCACCATGTCCATGCGTCCACTCAACCCCAACCGTGCCGAAGTCAACGCCACATCAAAACGCCGCTCTCCCTCACTCAGCCCATATGCCCGCAGGCTGCGCCGTGCCTCATCCGTCGCGGCCTTCTCATGCTGCTCCGTGCTGGCCGCCATTTTGTAAGTGACCGGACGCAGCAGCGGCAGGCAATGCGTGTAGTACACCACCCGCGGGCAGTAGGCAAACTGCTTGAGATCGGTCACGTGCAGCAGCCAGCTGGGGCCGCCCTCCTCCGAATAGCTGGTTTCACTCATGGTTTGCCCCTTCCGCGGGCAGCGCTTCCTGAACACACTCCAGCCGCTGCGCCCAGTCGGTGGCGCACAGGCTGAAAAGCTGGATTTTGCCCGCCTTCTTGCCCAGCTTCTTGCTGATCTTCAACATCAATTCCTCCTGGTGATTGCGACTGAGCTGGCCGGTAAACGCGGAATACTGAATGCGATCCAGCCCGTAGTCGAGGCAAAAATCGGCAATCTTGCCGCGGGCGCGGTCGTCCGGAATATCATACACCAGCAGGCAGTGCATCTTACCAGCTCATTGTAAACGGTTCATAGGCTGCGCGCTGGCCCCGCACAAAGGTCGCCACATGGCGCGCCTGCATCTGAATGATGCTGTTCAGCGCATACCGCTTGCCCTCGAAGCGTTCAGGGCTGTCCAGCCGCGCCAGGATTTTTTCAGCCAGCAGGCGGCGACTTTCAGGAACCAGCCGGCCCTGTTCGTCCAGCGTCACCGGCATCCCCTTGTTCACCATGCCCAGCACCGTCTTATCCACCACCGGCTGGCGAAATTCTTCAATCAAATCCAGCACCAGGCTCGGCTTGCCCGGACGATCCACATGCACAAACCCGGCATACGGATCCAGGCCAGCCAGCACGCAGGCCCGTTCCACCGCGCCATACAGAATACCGTAGCCGTAGTTGAGCGCCGAATTGAGCGGATCGCTGGCGCCTTGCGTGCGCCGACCCGGCCAATCCAGCTCGGCCAGCAGCAGCTTGCCCACAGCCTCCCAGTATTTTTGTGCCGCGCGGCCTTCGGCAGAAAGCAGTTGAAAGCGCAGCGTGTCGAGCAGATCATCGGGCAAACGCCGCACCGCCTCTTCGTGGTCGGCCACCTCGCCCGCCAGCCAACGCACCTCTTCATAAACCTGCGGGTCTTTCTCCTTGCGATATTTTGCCATGTATTTCAGCAAGGTGGCCTGGTTGCGGATTTTGCCAATCGCCATGCCTTTGGCAAGCTGCGTAGCGAGCGGTGTGGCAAGCGCCTGCAACTGCGCACGGCGGGTTTCCACCGTTCCTGCCAGCCCTGCCGAATACAGTGAGGCATACGGCTGGCCGCGGCTGCTCAGGAAGTGAATGGGAATGCCCGCCTCGGCACATGCCTCCACGGCATCCGCGGAGACACTGGCCCCGCGTGTGGCGATCAGGACAGTTTCCAGGTACATCAGCGGCGCTTGTTGCACCTTTTCGCGCGTCTTGATGCGCTCCACCTGCAAGCGTTCCGAATGTTTACCGACAAATGTGCCGTGTTCTTCCACAATCAGATGTTTGACAATGGGCATGGGGTCTCCAGATCGTCTTCACTGTTTGCTAGACAGTGACACTACGCGTCACGTCGCGCGGGTTGCTCTTCACTCTTTGCTACTCACCGCATCCGGCTCGGCTTGACCACCCGTTAGCACGTCTCGCACATTTACGCGCTGCTCCCGCTCGAACGCGGCCAGTTGCAGAATGCGTCGAATATCGGGCTGATTTTGTCGGCTGCCCTGCTGGTGCAGCCATTCCAGTTGCGCGTCCCACGATCCACCGAAGCGCGCATCCCGCTCCAGTATCAGCAGCACATCGTGGTCGCGCAGATCGGCTTGGTTGGGCCTGCGCACCGGCCACGGCGCGCTCAGCAAGCTACTGAAACCGGCCCAGCCGTGCCCGTCCCCGGCCCAGACCGTTTCTGTCTGTGCCAGCAGCGCGTCCAGCCGTTGCAGCGCCGCCGCCCAATCCGGCAAGGTGGCGCGCAAGGCCGCGCGGGCCGCGGGCAAGTCCAGCCGACAGATCAAGTATTGCAACGGCACACTCATGTCTGCCGCGCGATCAATGCTTTGGCAAGCCAGCGTGCGCACTTCATCTTCCGCGTCGAACAGCTCCTCGCATAGCAAGTGCAACAGCGCCTCAACGCGATCTTGTGGGGTAATGGGGAAGGAAGTGGGGGACATGATGAATTGAGAATTAAGAATTAAGAATGGTGAATTGGCTGGTTGGGCGGGGTGCGCGCTGTCCATAGCGAAGCTAAAACAGGCAAAACTGGCTACTGAAGCCGCTCACCCTCCGTCAAGCGGTACCAGCCGCTGCCCTTGACTGCGTTTTTGCCGACGTGGGTACTCAGCCCCCACACCAGCCAGGGCAACAGACTGGGCCACAGGGCGGGATCAGCCTGATAGCTGGCGCTGCCGATGAAGCCGCCCAACTGCTGCTCACGCTCCAGGCGGCTTGAATGGCCCTGCACATCCCACCAACTGGTGTTGTTCTGCGTCAGCGTAACCTGATCGGCCAGCGCCAGCAGTGTTTGCCAGTCCGGTGCTGGCTCGCCGCCACCAAAGGCGCGCTGCAATTCGTTTACCCGTTCCACCAGGCGCTGAAACAGGGGGCGGAAGTGGGGCTGATGCACCAACGCTTTTTGCTGCACAATGCGCGTGGGGGTGAGGAAGTGCAATCCCAGCCGCCCTTCGTTGCCTGCCACGCGCTGCGCAAGCAAGCTGGACGCGGCTCGCACGTGCGCGGGCGTGACGGGCTGCTGCGGTGTGTGTACCATCTGTTGCCCGTCCTCCAGCAGCACGCGGCGCTGGTTGGTCAGTGGGTTCACCTCAGCGATGGTGCGCAAGGTGAAGCGGCCCCGGTGCGAGCTGCCCCGTTCGATCTGGTCGAGCCAGCGGCCAATGCCGGTGCTGCCCATGTGGGGCACAGCAAGCGCCAGATAAGGGAAGAGGTTCACCGCTTGTCCAAAGAGGGTCAGGCCGAATTCGAAACGTTCACCGGGCACGAAGTAACGGCGGTCGCCCAGCAGCGGTTCGATGGTATAGGGGCGGCGGCTGTCGCCGGGGGTGGCTTCGTGGCTGAGCAGCCAGCAGACCGGACAAGTGGCTTGATGGGTGGCGTCGGCCTGATCGCGGCGGGAACAGAAGTTGCCTTGCAGCGCAGTCACCAGACTGCCGCGCAGGCTGCTACCGGTGTATTGGTCAAAGGCGAGGGTGGTCAGCGCCTCGACCTCGAAACGAAAATGGGTCGCGGTGAAGTGGGTCATGGTATCCTCCAGAGGATCGAAAAAGGGAGAAGGGATAAGTGGATGGCTCCGTGCGTGCGCGCAACTACGCACGCACGCACGGATAGTTGTTAAAGTGCAACGAAACAGGGCCGGCTTACAGCTTTTTCTGTGCAAATCATTCGGCTAGCAACAGTGAGCCAACTTGAGCTACTGCGGTCTGATTACGCTTTAACCAGTATGGAGGCGCGTAACCTGCCAACGCGGGGTAAATTGAAAGCACGCCGAAGCCTTCACTCCCAAACAACTCTTTATTCGTTTGGCGTTTTAACGCTTTATCACTTTTCTCAGCATACGAAAAAAGTTGATCAGTAGGTATATTTTTCAGTAACAGTATTGCGGGGGTATCTTCATGGATTCTAAGTGCTTGCTTCTGGGAGGCAGACAAGTGGTGGCCCAGAGTCGCGTTCACTGAAGCCAATTTCGGAGTAGAAATTGCGGAGATTTGCCCATATCCCAAGCTGGTTTTCTTGCCTATTCCTACTCCATCATCGGCTAGCGTTTTAAGCAAGCCTTCCACCCAACTCGGGTTGCCTCGAAAGTAGAAACAATACTCAGTGACTATTAGGTTGTAAATTCGATTATTGAGAGATTTGTACGCACCTCGGCTGGTATCAATCTTAGAATTGAGTTTGATCGGGCGGTACTTTTGCTTAGGGTCTATAATCCTGCGGCGTAAGGGCAGTGAATCTAAAGAACGCCCCATTTTATTACCACCCACATCCCAGAACTCGTTTGCCAACGGATAAGAAACTTCACTGTTAAGCGGATTAACTGGTAATCCGACAGAACAATCAAAGAATTGTTTCGCCTGACCAACCCCTGAATTTGTAACCCTGATAGGTTTTAATGGAATGGGAAAGTTGACCCAACCTCTACCGCTCAAAGCATCATTCACTTGCCAAAGACAGTGAGTAGCAAAGTCAGGATATTGCCATGCCACTTTAGTAGCACAGTAATAGTAAGCGGCATACTTTAAGATTCCATCCAGGTTTGGTAACCCGGGAACCGGAATGTCTGTTTTGAAACGTGAAATCATCATTGGTGTACTGAAAGAAATTCGTATTTCGTACACGTCTGATGAATATGTTTCTCCAAATTGAGTTCTCAGAAGTTTTGATTCATTTGTCAAGTATCCTTGAACTACTGAAAAGCTCATGGTGGCCTTCCTATTTGGCTAAAAGAACCTTAATATCATCAGTGTGTTGGCGTACGTGAGAATGATAGATTTTGATAAAATTACCGATCTTGTCGCCATCTTCGAATTGCAGTTTTCCTGCATAGTTTGCCAGGCATTTGGTATCCAACCATAAAGTAACAGTACCCTCACTGCTTTCCTGTTGAGCGCTTTCCTGTTGAGCGCTTTCCTGTTGAGCGCGTATTGGGGTAATGATAATCTTATAGAGGAAATTAACACGTCCGTAGCCCGCGGCCCCACGTCCTCCAACCATCGGATGCTGTGCAAATTGAGCCATCGCAGAGAAAAAGCAACCTAACTCATGTTCATCTAAGGGGAACTTTGAAGCAATCCTTTGCAGCAGCAGGATTCCACTAGCAATACATTCCACATGATAAATCATCTGTGGGCTTTGTTCTTGTGTGGCATTGATCTCCACATTTTGAATAAGGTGTGGATTTTTGGTGTCGTCTTTTCGTGTAAGAGGGCCTTCTTCAAAGCTGATATCTTCCGCTTCGGGTAGATTGGATAGCGTCTTATTTAAGTAAGTTTGTAACTCGAAAACCTTGCCGCCTTCCGGAGTGGCTTCAATTATGCTCAGTCGGTCTCTCAAGGATTGACGAGTTTCTCTGGTAAGCGGGATGAGATGTGAAACTGATAGTTTTGATGGCAGCATTACATTGCCAAAGGCTGACCCCATTACGCGTATCAGCGGAATGTTGTCAATAAACCTATTTAGTTTAGTATTCATATCCGAATTTTCACCTAATATTCCACCGCTGAAAATAACTCCATAGTTATCCTTACTCATCTTTACTGGACCAGTTTGACCACGAACTATTTGGATGAATTCGTCGGCCATTAAGTCGCGCAGTTGTCCGCGAAAACTGTTTCCAGAAAGCGCAGGAACTGATACCGACTTACCTCCATCAAATACCTTCATGCGTTTGATCTTGGCTACATTACCAATAGTTTCTTCGGTGTGAATAATCGGTTCTTCAGATTCAAATATACCGACCATTTGTAAAGTATAAAGCTTAGTCATAAGGTTACTCCTCGCTGTCCTGGTAGAATTTCTTGCTGATAAGAAAAATAGGGATGGTTTCCTTCTTTATTCGCTGAAAGGCCTTGTCCCATGCCGATAAACTTGTTTCATCGTCCCGCTTATGGCGATACAAGTCCAGAGCGAAATCACCTAGAGCTGGGCGGAAAATGAGATCAAAAGGTAATTTTTCCAGAACTTCATTTACCAGAGTTGGAAGATTCTGTGCATTTGACGCCCGTATATATTTGATAATTGTACCGTCTACTTGAAGTTTTTCACGAACTAAGTGCCAATTGACTGCCTGTCGGATTGTTAGCATTGCCTTAATGGCAATTTTAACGTCCGGTTCAAGTACCGTATTATTGAGCCTATCATAAACTTCTTGTAATCGTTGATCTCCTGGTTTGGAACTCGGGGATGTGTCTGACATATATTAGCCTCCAGCCTTTTTAGGCTTTTTAAATAAAATGTGCGGCTGTAGCGTGATTTTCTACAAGCTCGCTAGCAATTTCGGATAAATGATGGTAGTTTCTCCACATGTCTTCCAACGTATTGCTGGAAATGTAATCATCGAAAACCTCTTGTATTAGTTTCATTTGGTATTCTACTTTGCTGATCTTCTCCTTCTTTGATTTAGGCGGCATTGATGCTTGATAAATAGCAGTTAATGGATCTTTGCCCATCAAAATTGCGGAAATGTACTCTCGCCGTTTTACACCTTTGCGAGCGGCCAATTCACTTATCTTGGCAATATTTTGCATGTATTCCTTGCTAATAATTTCTTGCAACGAATTGTCTACCAAAATTGGGTAAACTCCTTCTCTCGAAAGATATACCGTAGTTGGAAAAAGTTTTAGCAGGGTGTGCGCACGAGAGTGATTCTTGAAATCATCATTAACACGTAATTCCAATAACATTGTAAATCCAGGTGATAGATTTATTTCGAAAGGGTATGTGACTAACTTGATAGACTGCCAGATGGAAGGATGACTAATTTGAGTCACTTCTTCCATAAACAGCTCTCGATAAAATTGATTCACCGCCGCAATGTTGAACAGGAAATAAGCACCGGAATAAGGCAAATGATAACCCACTAGTTTGGTAGGAGCAGCTGAATCCGAAATTGCATTTCTCATCCGTAGTCTTTGGATATTTCCTACATTCTCTTTTTCAAACGGAATAAATTGATCAATAACCCTTCGAGATAGAATAGTGAAGAGTACCCATTCCTGAGCTGTCATTACAGTCTTGACTAGGTTATGAGCACTAAGATCAAAACGTCCTTCATCAAAGCGCGGCTTTACGGCAGTATGGTCGCCAGGTCTATCAATCGAAGTGGAAGGAAGTAGCAATGCAATTGAACCACGCAATAAATGCTTATTGTCTGCGTTGGCATAAATCACGCACATGGGACACAAGTCAGTATCATAGCCAATGTGTTCAAAATCAGCAAAGCTATCCGAGAAAACATCCGTAAAGAAGTTTTTTCCGGTTTTAAGATATCTGGTTTTCCCCTCAATTATGGGAGAGCCACAGCAAGCGCATCGTGATCTTAAATGCTCTTTAGATAGCAGTTGCTTGGGGTAAGATATTAATCTGTTTAATATCTTACCTGTAATTCGTTTAGACTTACCTTCCCAATGGAATTGAATTTCCTCATGACTTCGTTGATCAACAGCTCTGATATCTATTTGTTCACCCAGCATAAATGGAATTAGATCAGTTGTCGCCGTCTTTTGAGATGAGGATAGGCCCAATGCTTCAAGAAGAATTTGAATTTTTTGTGGCATCGAAGCCAAGATAGCATCAATAAAAATGTTCAAGTCTGTTGATACAAATAAAGGAACGGCCAAGATCAAGGTTAAGTCATCGCGATAAGCTGTTAGAATTTCTGACAAAGCAAGAGTCTGTGGTTGTTCTGGTTGAGGAGGGTTTCCTGTGAAATCAATGCAAACAGACGTTTCTTGAAAATCTGCATCAGGTACAAAATGTGTGATGGTCATTACGTCGTGATCAATAGACAAATCGTATTTATCACTGACGTCGGCAATGTTTGATGATGTGCTATCTGGCAGAAATATATAATCCACTCGCGAAAAAGGTAAATTAAGCGCTGCGATTTCTTTTCCCATTAGTTCACTTACAAGCTGAAGAAAAACCTCCATAATAACAGTCCTTAAAACGATGGTTGTAGCACTGGGGTTTGATACGATGCTTAATTGAAGAAAGCGCGCTTTTGATCCCAACTGTACCTGACCGAATTCGCTTGATACTATATCCGGTTCTGATAGCATATCTACAGCATTACGATAATGAGTTCTTTTTACATGTTCATTTCTTTGGTGGGCAATTACATAGTCCGAATTTATGCCGCACTTATCTGACATTTCGTTAATTTTAATCTCTAGGTTTGCGTCATCAGGCTCATTTTTCACAGGAAAATGTTGCCAGTTGAATTTATTTGGGGATTCTTTCTTCAATAAAAATAGACTCTTAAACGTATCGTGCCATAGCCACGCAATAAACTCCTCCCGATTTTGCGCGCCTAAGAATGCTACAAGGGCTTCATGGATTGGCAAAGGAGCAAACGCAATGCTATCGTTATTTTTCCCTACCGTTCGAGAAACAGGGCCAAAGTTGAAGATGAATTGATTAGAAGATTGCATATTTCCACTCCTGTATCGAAGCCGATTAGAAACTGCTGCTACCGCTACCTCCAGCTTACCACACCCGCGGGAACCATGGGGTTCTCGTGCCGATCACTTCGTTAAACAAAATCTCCGGGGTTGTGTGCCCCGCGCCAAGCCTGAACCACCCATAACCACTGCCGCTATTCTACTGCAATTCCAGCGGTTTGGCAACGCCCCCGCCCTCCACCCGCCCCGCACAGATTGACAGCCCCTCGCTTTCTTGGTATCATCCCCTCAAGATTTCGTCACACCGCCGTCGGGCTGTCCGCGGCTAGAAAGAACGCTTTCCTATGCTTACCACCTGGGCCAGGGGATTTTTCAAAGGCTTTCTCGAAGCCGCCGCGCGCATCTTTCAGCGCCTCGGCATCACCCCCAACCAATTAACCGTCGCCGGTTTGTTCTTGCAAGCCGGGGTCGCCGCGGTCATCGCCCTCGGACAGTTGCCGCTGGCCGGCCTCTTGCTGATCTTCTCCGCAGTCTTCGACGCCTTCGATGGCACGCTGGCCCGCCTCACCGGCCGCGCCTCCCGTTTCGGCGCATTCCTCGACGCCACCATAGACCGCTACGCCGAAGTCTTCACCCTCGGCGGCCTGCTCGTCTACTTCACCGGCCTGCCCAACACCCGCACCGAAGTGCTGCTGATTTACGCCGCCGCCGCAGGTTCGCTGCTCGTCAGCTACACGCGCGCCAAAGCCGAAAGCCTCGGCATCGCCTGCACCGAGGGCATCCTCACACGTGCCGAACGCGTCGCCCTGCTGGTAATCGGCCTGCTGTTGTCCGGTTGGCAGCCAATAGCAGGCTGGCCCGGCGTGTTAACGTGGGTACTCTGGCTGCTGGCCATTGCCAGCAACTTCACCGCGTTGCAGCGTATCCTGGCCGTGCGCCGATCAACCCGCAACGACCCGCCGCGTTAGTGCCCTCGCTCGCCCCATTTACAACACAATCAGGTAATAATCACCGAGTCATCGCTGCCGTGGATGTTCGGCACATAGCGGTCTGCGTGCCAGTCGTTGTGCCAGCTCTTTTGATCCACCAGATAACGAAACTGGTATTCCATGCCCTTATCCAGCTCAAGGTGCACGCGCCAGGTGGTATCGCGGCCCTTGCGCTTCAGCGGCGTGGCCGTTTCGTTCCACGCGTTGAAGCTACCGACCAGATGCACGCTCTGGGTGCGGCTGCCACCGGGATATTCAAACGTCACCAAAATTTTGCCAGGGTTAGACGACGATTCTTTTTTGATCATAAAGCGACTTGCCTGTGAACGGCGCTGGCCGCGAACATACCTTGCAGATCGGCCAATACTGCCAGCTTATCATATCTGCCGCGCTTCGGCAAAACCGGCAAAGTTCGTGATAACTTGACGAATCGCCCAGCGCAACATACAATACATAACGGCACAAGGCAACTGGCTGGCGGCGGCGCACCGACGCGGCGTTGGTGTCAGAACCTTTCGACGCCAGAACGCCGCTTTTTTACGCCATTCAGCCTGCCAGCCCGCTGGCTTGCTGCCCGTGTGGTTTATCCCATTTTGTACAGAAAAGATTGACCGAATGTTTGAATCACTGACCGAAAAATTGCAAAAAGTCTTCGACGGGCTTTCCAGCCGCGGCCGCCTCAGCGAAGCCGACGTAGATACCGCGATGCGCGAAGTGCGCCTCGCCCTGCTGGAAGCCGACGTCAACTATAAAGTCGTCAAGGACTTTACGGCCCGCGTCAAAGAGCGCGCAGTCGGCGCGGAAGTGCTGAAAAGCCTCACCCCCGCGCAGCAGGTCGTAAAGATCGTCAACGAAGAGCTGGTCGCGATCCTGGGCGAGCCAGCCAAACTCGACCTATCCGGCCCCACACCGCACATCATTATGATGGTCGGCTTACAAGGCTCCGGTAAAACCACCACCTCCGCCAAGCTGGCACTGACGCTGCGCAAAAGCGGCCAGCGGCCTTTGCTGGTCGCCGCAGACACCTACCGTCCCGCGGCCATTCACCAGTTGGAAACCCTCGGCAAGCAGCTCGACATCCCCGTCCACAGCGAGGGCGACAAGGTCGCGCCGCCGCAGATCGCGGCCAACGCCGCGCGTCGCGCCCGCGAGTCCGCCTACACCGTAGTAATTCTCGACACCGCAGGCCGTTTGCAGATCAATGAAACCCTGATGGAAGAGCTGGACCGCATCAAAGAGCTGACCAAACCGCAGGAAATCCTGCTGGTGGCCGATTCGATGACCGGCCAGCAAGCGGTCAACGTCGCCAAAGCCTTTCATGAGCGCCTCGGCCTGACCGGCCTGATCCTGACCAAGGTGGACGGCGACGCACGCGGCGGCGCAGCCATCTCCATGCGCGAAGTCACCGGCGTGCCGATCAAGTATCTCGGCGTCGGTGAAAAGACCGACGCGCTGGAAGTATTCCATCCCGACCGCATGGCCAGTCGCATCCTCGGCATGGGCGACATGCTGACACTGATCGAGCGCGCCCAGGAAACGATGGATCAGGAAAAATCGCGTTCAGCCGCCGAACGGCTGATGAAGGGCGAATTCAACCTCGAAGACTTCTTGCAACAGATGCAGCAGATGCGCAAGATCGGGCCGTTCAGCCAATTGCTCGACATGATCCCCGGCTTCAACCGCATGAGCAAAGACATCGCCCCCGATGTAACGGATCAGCAACTGCGCCGCATCGAAGCCATTATCAGCTCGATGACCGCCGACGAAAGGCGTCATCCTGAGGTCATCAACGGCAATCGCAAGCGCCGCATCGCGCGCGGGTCTGGCTCGGAAGTGTCAGAAATCAACGATTTGCTATCGCAGTTCAAGCAGATCAAGCGTATGATGAAGCAGTTTGGCGAGGCGGGCGGCGGTGGCAAGCGTCGCGGGCGTTTCCCGACCTTCCCCGGCTTCCCGATGGGGTGATGCCCGTCCATGCGGCGCGTAACCGCTGCGGGCAGGACAAACACAGTATAACAGACGGAGTGCGTCTATGACTCCTAAACGATTCTCGAAATTGTACGAGCGCGGCAGCCTGTGCAACACAGCTACCGGCTTTGAACTGGCGTTTAAAAACACCATTGCTCCCAGTACCATCCTTGAATTCGGCTCTTTGACCGTGGATGGCCAGGCAGTCGCGCATGATCAGATTTTAGTGCGGCTGGAGCGGCCCAGTGAACGCATTGGCCGCGAGGGCACGGTGCGCGAGTGGCCCGCCAAAATCATCGGCGGCGAGCGCATGGTCCCGTTCGATCTGTTCACCGTCGCGCGCGTGCAGGTAACGGCCTCTCCATTGCCGCCGGGCAGCCATCAGGTGATGTTGGCGATCCGTACCCGTGAGGTCGGCGAAATGACCCTGACCGCCGAAGACAGCATCGCCCCAGCTTAGCACGCTTTAGGCCGTTGGTCGAGCAGGTTCTAGTGGCCCCAGCCCCGCAAGGGCTTTGTAGCGGTCAGACGGCACGGGCTGAAAAGTTACGAAAAAATCATTCTGCGACGACAATGGCCTGTCGTCCAACGGGCGTGAGCCATTTGCGGAACCCGATGGGCACAGACCGCCGCCTTCGTTGGTTCCGCTTTCTGTTTTGGAGACCTTATGCCTGAAGAACTGAAAAGGACTGCCCTCTACGATGAACATCTGCGTCTACAAGGACGCATGGTGCCCTTTGCCGGCTGGGAACTGCCGGTGCAATACGATACCACCGGCCCCACCGTGGAACATCAGGCGGTGCGCACGCAGGCGGGCCTGTTCGATATTGATCACATGGGCCAAGTTGAAGTGCGCGGCCGCGACGCGCTGCCCTTCATGCAGCATATTCAGGTGGGCGATGTTAGCACGATGGCCGTGCGCGATGCCCGCTACAGCCTGATGTGCTACGCCGATGGTGGCATCGTGGACGATATTTTCATCTACCGGCTGGGCG
Source organism: Anaerolineae bacterium (assembly GCA_049299095.1). Taxonomy (GTDB): domain Bacteria; phylum Chloroflexota; class Anaerolineae; order JAAEKA01; family JAAEKA01; genus JAAEKA01. The sequence goes on from JBAQWV010000020.1 coordinate 13,300, forward strand.
AAGACCGCTGGTGGGTAGTAATCAACGCGTCCAACCGCCACAAAGACATCGCCTGGATGCAGGCGCACGCCCTCGGTTTCGATGTAGAACTGCAAGACCTGTCAGACGCGGTCTACATGCTGGCATTGCAAGGCCCCAAGGCGCAGGCCGTGTTGCAGCGTCTGGTCGCGGTTGACCTCAGCCAGATGCCCTTCCATACCAGCTTGGAAACCGAAGTTGGCGGCATCCCCACGTTACTCGGCGCCACCGGCTACACCGGCGAATATGGCTACGAGCTGTTCTTTCCGGTCGAACAGGCAGTGACGATGTGGCAGCAGCTGTTGGCTGCGGGCGCGGAGGATGGATTGCTGCCCTGCGGGCTGGCCGCGCGCGACTCGCTGCGTTTCGAGCCGTGCTTGCCGTTGTATGGACATGAGATTACACAGACTATTGACCCGCTAAGCGCGCGGCTAGGCTGGGCTGTCAGCTTCGACAAGGGCGGCTTTATCGGCCGCGACGCGTTGCTGAAAATCAAGCTGGAAACACCCGCCCAACTGTTGGTGGGGCTGGAGATGGTGGACAAGGGGGTGCCGCGGCCCGATTATCCGGTCGCCGTAGACGGGCAAGTTGTCGGCAAGGTCACCACCGGCATGAAATCGCCCACCACGGGCCGCTTCGTTGCCCTGGCCTATGTGCCAGCCAGCCATGCCAAGCTGGGCAGCACCGTAGACGTGATCATCCGCGACCAGCCCAAGCAGGCCGTCGTTGTCAAACGCCCCTTCTACATCGCCGCCTACCGCCGGTAAGTAGGGAATAGTAAGCCGCTTTGACTTGTCTACCCATTTACCCGCTGAAGACGTACCAATTTTCGCCTACTCTTTCTATCTACCTTACCATCACCTAACAGGAGATTATGATGGCTTATAACTATGACCCCAATGCCCGCTATGCCAAGACGCACGACTGGGTGCGCATCGAAGAAGGACTGGCAGTCTGCGGTATCAGTGACTTTGCGCAGCACGCGCTGTCGGATGTCGTCTATATCGAACTGCCGGAAGTCGGCACAGCCCTGACCAAGGGCGAAGTGTACACTACCGTTGAATCGGTCAAGGCCGCGGAAGAGGTGTATGCCCCCATGAGCGGCGCGATTGTGGACGTAAACACCGCGCTGGAGCAAACCCCCGAAGAGCTGAATACCGATCCCTATACCGCCTGGATCATCAAGATTGCACCGGACGACCTCGGCGAGCTGGATGCGTTGATGGACGCGGCGGCTTATAAAGCCTACGTGGACGCTGAGGAAGCAGGAGGTCATTAATGCCCTTTATTGCCAACACGGATGCCGAGCGGGCTGCGATGTTGGCGGCGGTGGGCGTTGGCAGCATGGACGACCTGTTCCATGATGTGCCAATTGAACATCGCTACCCGACGTTGAATCTGCCTGAGCCGCTGAGCGAGCTAGAAGTGCTGCGCGAGCTGGCCGCTTTGGCGAACGAAAACGAAGACCTGAACGAACTGGTCAGCTTTCTGGGCGCAGGCGCGTACCGGCACTTCATCCCCAGCGTGGTAGATTTCCTCGCCGGACGCTCGGAATTTTACACCGCGTACACCCCTTATCAACCAGAAGTCAGCCAGGGCACGTTGCAGGCGATCTTTGAATATCAAAGCATGATTGCTGCGCTGACCGGTATGGAAGTCGCCAACGCCAGCCACTACGACGGCGCGACTGCCACCGCTGAGGCGGTGATCATGGCGCTGAACACGGTCAAAGGACATCGCACGCGCGTGGTGTTGTCGCCCACTCTCAATCCGATGTATGCCGAGGTGGTGCGCACCTACACGCAGGGCATGGGGCTGGAGGTCGTCGGCGACGACCTGCCGCTCGATCAGACCAACAATGCGTTTGACTTTCATGCGCTGCTGGCGCTGTGCGATGCCAACACCGCCTGCGTGGTCGTGCAGAACCCCGACTTCCTCGGCACGCTGCATAGCCCGGCGGAATTGCAGGACTTGGCTGACGCGGTCCATGCACGCGGTGCGCTGTTGGCCGTAGCCGTGGATCCGATCAGCCTGGGGCTGTTCACGCCGCCCGGCCAGTACGGCGCGGACATTGTGATGGGCGAAGGGCAGAGCCTCGGTTCGCCGCTGAACTTTGGCGGGCCGTATCTGGGCTTCTTTGCCATGCGCGAGGTTCATGTGCGCAAGTCCGCGGGCCGCATCGCCGGTGAAACGCGCGATCTGGACGGCGAAACGGGCTATGTGCTCACCCTGAGCACGCGCGAACAGCACATCAAGCGCGCCCGCGCCACCAGCAACATCTGCTCCAATCAGGCACTGCTGGCCCTGCGCGCGGCCATTTATCTGTCAGTGATGGGAAAGCATGGCCTGCGCAGCGTAGCCGAGCAGTGCTATCATAAGGCACAGTATGCAGCCACGCGCATCAGCATGTTGCCGGGCTATGAAATCGTCAACAAAGGCACGTTTTTCAAGGAATTCACCGTGCGCTGTCCGGTTCCCGTGGCCGATCTGAAGGCACATTTGCTGATGGAGTGGGGGATTGCGCCTGGGTTTGACCTGAGCGAGGTCTACCCGGAGCTGGGCGACTGCTTGCTGGTTTGTGTCACCGAGATGAACACGCGCGAGGAAATTGACGCGCTGGTTGAGGCGCTAGCTGAAGTGGCTGACCTGGCCGCCGAAGAAATGGAACTGGAGATGGCATGATGATCGAACCTACTGTCTATCAACTGTCATCGCCCGGCCGCCACGGTCCCCGTCTGCCTGTGTTGGATGTGCCGGTTGCGCCGCTGCCCGCTGCAGCTTTTCTACGCGCAGCCGAGGATGTCCCGCTGCCAGAGCTGAGCGAGCTGGATGTGGTGCGGCATTTCGTGCGTCTGAGCCAGAAGAACATGGCAATTGACACCAACTTCTATCCGTTGGGATCATGCACCATGAAATACAACCCCAAGGTCAATGAGCAAGCAGCCAGCCTGCCCGGCTTCACCAATCTGCATCCTTTGCAGGACGAGGAGATGACGCAGGGCGCGATGCAGTTGATGCTGGAGATGCAAGTCTATCTGGCTGAGATCAGCGGCTTTGACGCGGTGACGCTGCAACCTGCCGCGGGTGCGCACGGTGAGCTGACCGGCGTGCTGATCATGCGCAAGTATCACTTGGATCGCGGCGACACCAAGCGCACCAAGATGTTGGTTCCCGATTCGGCGCATGGCACGAATCCTGCCACCACTGCGATGGCAGGCTTGCAGGTGGTCGAGCTGCCGTCAGACGCGCGCGGCAATGTGGACCTGGAGGCGCTCAAGGCGAACCTGGATGATACCGTGGTCGGCCTGATGCTGACCAACCCCAATACCCTCGGCCTGTTCGAGGAGCATGTGCTGGAAGTGACCCGGTTGGTGCATGAGGCGGGTGGCTTGGTCTACGGTGATGGCGCGAACCTGAACGCGATCATCGGCGTGGTAAAGCCCGCACATCTCGGTATTGATGTGATGCACTTCAACCTGCACAAGACCTTCAGCACCCCACACGGTGGCGGCGGCCCCGGTTCTGGCCCGGTGGGCGTGGTTGCCAAGCTGGCCCCCTTCCTGCCCGGCCCGGTGGTCGGCGTGGAGATGGAGGAAGAAACGCCTCATTTCCTGGCTGACGAGGACGAACACGACCATGACCATGACGCCTATCGCCTGACCTGGGTGACGCCGTCGAAGTCCATCGGTCGCGTGCGCAGCTACTGGGGTCAGTTCGGTGTGCTGGTACGTGCTTATACCTACATCCGAATGCACGGCGCGGAGGGTTTGCGCAACATCGCGGAAAATGCGGTGCTGAACGCCAACTATCTGAAGGCGCGGCTGGTGGCCGATGGCTCCTATCCAATTGCCTTTGGCGAGCGCTCCTGTATGCACGAATTCGTGGCGCAGGGCATTTTGCACGACGCGCCGGAGATCCACACGATGGACATCGCCAAGCGGTTGATGGACTACAACTTCCATCCGCCGACAGTCTACTTCCCGCTGATCGTCAAGGAAGCCTTGATGATTGAGCCGACGGAGACAGAGAGCAAGGATACGCTGGATGCGTTCGCGGACACCTTGATTAAGATTGCAGCGGAAGCGCGCGAGACGCCGCAACTGCTCAAAGATGCGCCGCATAACACGCCCGTGAAGCGGCTGGACGAGGTGCGCGCCGCACGCGATATGATCTTATGCCGGTGTTAACGGCATGAACGAGTGACGGATCGCCTAAAGGAACCTGAGAGGCGTTGCTTCCGCCCGCGCGTGGGGGCAACGCCTCTGCTTTTGCTACCATGACCGCCGAAACCAATTTGACCGCGCTGCTGTGCGAGTTGCGCCCTGTTCTGCACCCCGATGATTACGTCTTCGTGGCAACGACGGACGCTGCGCTGCCCGCTGGCCTGCTTCCGGTGGGCACATTCCGCGAAGATGAAGGGTTGACGCTGATCCTGCCGCGCACAGTGGCGGACGCACAGGCCATGCCCTATGACTTCGTCGCGGCGTGGATCACGTTGACCGTGCCCTCCGCACTGGCTGCGGTGGGGTTGACCGCCGCGGTGGCAACCGCGCTGGCTGAGGCTGGCATCGCGTGCAATGTGGTGGCCGCGCGGTATCACGATCATCTGTTTGTGCCTGCGACGGATGCGACCCGCGCGCTGGCCGTGCTGGATGCGTTGAGCCAGCACGCCAAAGGAGCCTGACGATGTTTTTTGGCATTCCCTATTTCTTTTGGGGTGTGATGTGCGTCTTGATGACGCTGATTTGGGTTTTTATGTGGCCAAAGGAGAGCGCGGGGACAGGCGGCTGGCGCTTCATTGTGCTGCGTTGGTTCCACGCACTGACGTGGGCCTTACTGGCCGCGGCAGCTTTTAGTGCCACTTTCAACGTACTGGGTGATACGGCGCTTGCTCAACGGCTGGCGCTGCTGGCGCTGGCCGTTTACGTGGTGTTTATCGGCACGATGATCAGTAGCAGTCGGCATAGGTAATGCCATTTGACATAACAGAGGCAATATGAGTCCAGCTCGTATGGAGAAGGTTGAGGCCGCGACCCGTCTGGCGTTGGAGATGCAAGCCGCGACCAACCGGCATGATCTGGCGGCGATGCTGCGGTTGCTCAGCGAGGAATGTATCCTGGAGAGCGCGTTGCCGGCGCCGGATGGCACGCGCTACGCGGGCAAGGCTGCGGTTGCTGCCTACTGGCAGGCGTTTTTCGATGCCGCGCCGCACGCAGCGCGTGCGGTAGAGGACGTTTTCGGTCAGGGCTGGCACTGCGTCTTGTACTGGCACGGGGATGTGCTGACCGCGTCCGGCGAGGTGGTGCAGCGCCGCGGGGTGGATGTGTTCGAGGTGCGCGATGGCCTGATCCGTGTGATCAAGTCGTATGTCAAGGGGTGAGCGGCGTTTTTTCTGGTTGTCTGACGCCACCTTGCTCTAGAGACTTTCGGGAGGCAGAAAGATTGCGCGGCTGTTTGCTTCATTGCAACACCAAAATGGTGCAATTCGCAAAAAAGCCGCTCGCTATACAGGCGAGCGGCTTTTTTTGTTACGCGGCGAATATTGGCAACAGGCGGCCCATCATGCGGATGCCGCGCAGAAAATCTTCGATTTGAACGCTTTCGTTGGGCGCATGTACAAAGCTACGCGACCAGGCCACGCCGGTGGATGCGACGGGGATGCCATGAATGCCGCACAGCTCGGCCACCGGCCCGCTGCCGGCTGACGAGGGGAAGACGAGAGGTGTAGTGGCGCTGGTAGCGGCCACAGCCTTGATCACCGCCTGGGCGATGGCGGTCTCCGGCTTGGTGCGCGCCGGCAGTAGGCCATCTTCCGTCTCCACCACCTCGACATCGTGGAAGCCACGGCGTTGCAGGTGTTGTACCAGCAGACGTTTGGTTAGTCGCGGGGTTAAGGTCGGCACCAAGCGAAAGTCCACCTTGGCCGTAGCCTTAGACGGAATAACCGTTTTGCCGCCGGGGCCGGTGTAGCCGCCCCAAATGCCGTTGATGGTGGCTGTCGGCTCAAAGAGCAGGCGATAGAGCGCGTCGGTGCCGGTCAGCCCGCCGAGAAAGCCGTCGCGCAGGCCGTAGGTGGCGGCAATGGCCGCACTGTCGTAGGGTAGTGCGGCCAGCATCTTCAATTGAGCTTCGTTGGGCGGCTCGATGTGGTCGGTCAGACCGTCAATCAGCACGCGGCCATCCGGGCTGCGCAGTGTCTGCAGGGCTTCCAGCAGCCGCCAGGCCGCGTTGGGGAAGAGGCCACCGTTGGCTGAATGGGCGTCGCTGCTGGCTGTGCGCACGCGCAGCTCCACTTCAAGAACGCCCTTTACCCCCAGACTGACCTTGGGGCGACCTGCGTCGTCCTTTTCGCCATATTCCCATAGGCAGCCGTCGGCCTGGCTAAGCAGATCGCGCTGGGCTGCGGAGAAGCTGAACAGGTGCGAACTGCCCGTTTCCTCCTCGCCTTCAATGACGTAGAGGATGCGCACCGGCAGCGGACCAACGGTTTCCTGATACAGCTTGAGCGCCAACAGGCGCGACACCAGATCGCCCTTGTTGTCGGCTACGCCGCGCGCGTAGAGTTTCCCGTCGCGCACGGTCGGCTCAAAAGGGGGTGTCTCCCATTGCTCCAACGGATCGGCTGGCTGCACGTCGTAATGGTTGTAGATCATCAAGGTGCGTGCGCCGCTGCCACCTTCGGCCAGCAGCAAGGGCGGGCCGCCTTTGGGATGGGGGTAGATGGTGACATGCAGGCCCGCGGCTGTGCATAGCGCCGCCACAGCTTCGGCGGCTTGCTGCATGGCCGGGCCGTTTTGCGCGGAGACGCTGGGAATGCGGCATAGCGTCTCCAACTGCTCCACTAGCTCCGCCGCGTGGGTTTCGACATAGGCATCGAATATTTGGAAATCCATAAGACCAACTCGCTTCTAGCAGGGCGAACAGCGAAAAAGCGTGGTGCGTTGCCGCCCTGTACCAAATGGCCGTAGGCCAGGGTGAAATAATGGGGGGAACCTTACCACGCTTTTACATTACTGGCAACTTGCGCGCCCGTGACGAAGGAAGCCCGTCCTTCTGTTGTTATCGAAAACGCCTGCCAAGGATAATGCCAGCTGCTCCTAGCAGAGCGGCTTGGGGTAGGCCGCAAAAGCCGGCCAGAAATTGGCTTGCATCCTCTATGAAGCGGTCGAAGGTTTGCCGAAATGTTTGGCCCGCGTCGTAGGGATCGCCCGCGGCGGCCTGGCAAGCCGTCAGCATCAGGAGTAGAATGAGCAGCAACAGCAGGATGAGCATGAACTTGCGATGTGACATAGGCTACCTCCGAAGTGTATTATAGCACGCCCCTACGGAATACTGGATTCAAGAGCAGGAATTCTATGTTGGGCTTGGCAATGTTTTCAATGCATGGCGTCGCCTTAATTGAAATCTGTGCACGACCCATGTGCCATCTGCTTCCACTCGCAGACAGATTGTGTTAAAATAATCTTGTCGCGTTTCACCTCTTGCTATTCGGAGGCCGTTATGACCTATAAACAAACCGTTCGTGTTTTTGTTGGTATTCTGCTCGCCTTGACCTTCGCCGCGATGATTATCGCGGCGCTGGCGCTGTTGGGCATGCCATTGTTTTAAGCTAACAGACTTGCGAAGTCTCAGAGGAGTTGAGCTATGCCCAAACACCGCCTGTTGTATCTTTCGCGCGCCGATGTCGAAGCGGTTGGCGTGACGATGCCGGAAATCATTGATGCGTTGACCGAAGCGTTCGCCCAGCATGGGCAAGGCAGGGTGGAAATGCCACCCAAGCCCGGCGTACATTCGCGCCCGGATTCGTTCATTCATGCCATGCCGTGCTACATTCCCGGCCCGGAGGCCATTGGCGTCAAGTGGGTGGCGGGGTATCCTGACAACGCCGAGCGCGGGCTGCCTTACATCAGCGGCTTGCTGGTGCTGAACGATGCCGAAACCGGCTTGCCGCTGGCGGTGATGGACTGCACCTGGATCACCGCCAAGCGTACCGGCGCAGCTACCGCGCTGGCCGCGCGCTATCTGGCGCGACCAGAGGCTAGTACAGTCGGGATTCTCGGCTGCGGTGTGCAGGGGCGCAGTAATCTGGAGGCGCTACAGGTGCTCTTTCCCATCACGCGCGTGCTGGCATATGACCGGCGGTTGGAAAGCGCAATCCAGTTTGCCGACGAGATGGAAGACAAGTTCGGCGTGGATGTGGTGGTGGTGAACGAACCGCGGCTGGCTGTCAGCGGCTGCGACATCGTCGTAACTGCCGGGCCGATCCTGCGCCAACCCCACGCTACAATCCAGGCTGGCTGGCTGGAGCCTGGCGCGTTCGCCTCGCTGGTGGATTTTGATTCGTATTGGAGCCGGGAGGCGCTGGCTGAAGTGGAAAAATTCTGCACGGATGATGTGCCGCAACTGGAACATTACCAGCAGGTCGGCTATTTTCAGCAGATTCCCCCCATTCATGCCAGCCTGGGCGAGTTGGTGATCGGGCAGAAGCCAGGACGCCAATCCGCGACGGAACGCACGATGACCGCGAATCTGGGCTTGGCGCTGGACGACATGGCAACCGCGCCGATTGTGTTTCGCCGCGCAGTAGAGCGTAAGATTGGCCGCTGGCTGCCGTTGTAAGCCGCCACAGGCTGATCAATAAAAAGAGCCGTCATGCGACGGCTCTTTTTATTGTGGCGAAATCGGCAACGTTAGTTTAATGAGGGCATTGCCGGGGCTGGGCCTGCCTGCATGTGGATCGTCACTTCCACCTGTTTGCCTTGTGGCTGCCAGGTGACATGATAGGGGGAATAGCTAAGAATCTGCCAAACGGCCTCGTTGTCGCTGGCGAAATTCGCCTTCATGCGCTTGACGCCGGCCGCGCGCGCCTCGTTGAGGACATAATACAGCAGCTTGGAGCCAATACCCTGGCCCTGCATGTCGTCGCGCACCACCACCGAGAAGTTGGCTTCATTGGGGCTGCACCACATATAACGTCCACTGGCGATGATGGCGTTGGGTTGGTCGGGTAGATCGGTTGTAACCACCCAAGCTGCGCCGTCGCCGGGGCCGAGGGCAATGGCACGCGTCGCTTCGGCCATGGCTGACTCAAGGCGGTGTGATGTGTTGGTGGTCACGCTTTCAAGCCGCTTGCTGGGGTCGCCGTGGGCAAATAAATCCGCCAATGCGGTTAAGTCAGTTGCATCCTGGGCGCGTATCCACAGATCTTGTCTGGTATTCAACTGGAATTTTTGGGCAACCTGGTTAGGCATCTTTGCCTCCTGTAATCATGGGGTGGCCGTCGTGTCAAAGGTTAGCGGTCAACTCTTGCAGTTTCTTTGTCAACCGGCTGATCTAGGTCGAAAGCGGCCTCGGTTTCAGGACCATAGATCTCGGTGACGACCGCGAAAGGAGCGTTCTGTACCAGTCGCCATACGGCGCGATTGGTGGTACTAAAACCGGCTATCAGTCGTTTGATACCGGCAGCGCGGGCGTGGTTACTAATAAAGTTGAGCAGTTCGGTGGCAATACCCTGACGTTGGAGATCATCGCGTACGGCGATGGAAACTTCGGCACCGGTATGATCGGGAAGATGAATGTAGCGTGCCCCGGCAATGGGGGCATGACGCTCATCGGGTAGATCGGCGAAGGCGAGAAACGCGATGCCCTCGGTAGGGTTGACCGATGCCATTTGCTGAGCTGTGCGCCAAACCACTTCAGGGTCGGGAGTCGCGAGTGGCTCGCGGAAACGATAATAGCGCGAGGTAGTGGAAAGATGCTCAAACAAGTTTACCAAACTGGCTGCGTCTTGGGGCAGCACTTGATAAACTTTAACTTTCACGCCATTCTTTGTCTTAAAGGTGTAAACTACTTTTCGGTGTGTCATTTTTTACTCTTGATGACGCATTGCGTCACGGGCTAGTATAACACACTTTTGCGGGTTGTCAAAACAGTGAACAGCTCCTACGTAAACGTTTACTTTGTGATTGGGGAAACAAAAAGCTCCTGCTGTGAGGAGCAGGAGCTTTGATCGTGGCGGTTGGAACAAAATCAGGAAAGGCCGCGGTAGCTTTGCAGCGTGCGCATGTAGTTCGCACGCTCAAACGCCGCGGGATCCGCGACCTTGCGCTGGCTCAGGCTGCCCTTCAGCATGTCCACTGAATCATACTCGTGCTCTTCCATCCACTGCGTGATGCCGTCTAGCAGGGTGGTGATGTGACCGATCCCGTTGTGCAACAGCGCCGAAGTGGTGTTGACGACATCCGCACCGGCCATCAATCCCTTCAGAGCATCTTCGGGAGTGTGGACGCCGGTGGTGAGCGCCAACGAGCAATTCAGGTGACTGTATAGGATGGCGATCCAGCGCAGCGGCAGGCGCAGCTCGTCCGAGGTGCTCAGCACCAGGTGCGGGGTAACGGACAGGTCTTCGATGTCCAGGTCAGGCTGGTAGAAGCGGTTGAACAGCACCAGCGCATCGGCCCCGGCGTTGTCCAGTGAGGTCGCTAGACGGGGGAGCGCGGTGAAGTACGGGCTGAGCTTGACCGCCACCGGAATGGAAACCGCCTGCTTGACGTGCTTGATCACATCAATGTAAACCTGCTCAATGGTGGCGCTGTCCAGATCGGGGGAAGTGGGCAGGAAGTACAGGTTGACTTCCAGCGCGTCCGCTCCAGCTTGCTGAATGCGGGAAGCGTACTCGATCCAGCCGCCGTTGCTGATACCGTTCAGACTGGCGATTACCGGAATGCCGATGGCATCCTTGGCCTTGCGGATTAGCTCAAGATATTGTCCCGGCCCGGCGTTGTAGTCGTTCTGCTCCGGGAAATAAGTCATGGCTTCCGGGTTGCTGTGACTGTGGAAGTCCAGGTAGTAGTTGAGCTTCTCTTCTTCGTGCTCAATCTGCTCTTCAAACAAGGAAAACAGGGTGATGGCAGCAGCGCCGGCATCTTCCATGCGGCGGATGTTATCCAGGTTGCGTACCAACGGCGTGGCCGACGGCACAAGCGGGTTCTTCAGGTGCAAACCCATGTAAGTGGTAGTGAGGTCCATCGAACTTTCTCCGTGATTGGTCCAACGCCAACGGCGAGGCGAGCGTTCATGCACCTCGCCGTTGGTGTCATCAATGACCGGCGTTGCTGCTATAGTCCAGCGTTGCCATCTGTTCGTAGAGGTGCCAACGCTTGTTGACGTCGTCCTGAGCTTGGCGCAGCAGCATGGCTGCGGCTTGCGGGTCGGACTTCACCAGCATGGTGTAGCGCGTTTCGTTGTAGATGTAGTCCTGCAGCGGCACCTTGGGGCCTTTGCTGTCCAGTTGCAGGGGATTCTTGCCTTCGTCAGCCAGCCGCGGATCGTAGCGCATCAGCGGCCAGTAAGCCGTTTCAACGGCGCGCTTCTGTTGGTCGTTGGCGGTGGTCATGTTGATGCCGTGAGCGATGCAGTGGCTGTAGGCGATGATCAGGCTGGGGCCGTCGTAGGATTCAGCTTCCAGGATCGCACGCACGGTCTGGGCATCGTTGGCACCCATTGCGATGCGGGCCACGTACACGCTGCCGTAGTTCATCGCCATCATCGCCAAGTCTTTCTTGGCGCCGCGCTTGCCGCTGGCCGCGAACTTGGCGACTGCTGCGCGCGGGGTGGACTTGGAAGCCTGACCTCCGGTGTTGCTGTACACTTCGGTGTCCAGCACCAGTACGTTGACGTTGCGCCCCGATGCCAAGACATGATCGAGGCCGCCGTAGCCGATGTCGTAGGCCCAGCCGTCGCCACCGAAGATCCATACCGACTTGGCGACCAGTACGTCCGCGACATCGGCGAGTTGATTCAGGGCTGCGCTGCCGCGGCCGGTGTTCTTCAGCATTTGCAGCGTCTGGCGCAGTTGGGCCACGCGCTCGCGCTGTTCGTAGATGCCGGTTTCATCGCTTTGATCGGCGTTCAGCAGCGCGTTGGCGAGGTCAGCGCCGATTATTTCGGCATTGTCGTGTACCAGTTCCCGCGCATATTCCTGACGCTTGTCCAGCGTCAGGCGCATACCCAGGCCGAATTCGGCGTTGTCCTCGAACAAGCTGTTCGACCAGGCCGGGCCGCGGCCGTTGTGATCTTGCGCGTAGGGTGTGGTCGGCAGGTTGCCGCTGTAAATCGAAGAACAGCCGGTGGCGTTGGCTACGATGGCACGGTCACCGAATAACTGCGTGACCAGTTTGATGTAGGGTGTTTCGCCACAGCCCGCGCACGCGCCGGAGTATTCGAACAGCGGACGCAGCAACTGGTTGCTCTTTACCAGCTTCATGTTGACGGTGCGGCGGTCAATGTCGGGGATGTTCAGGAAGAAGTCGTAGTTGGCGACTTCGCGTTCACGGATGGGTGGCTGCTCTTCCATGTTGATGGCCTTCAAGCGAGGTTCCCGCTTGTTCTTGGCCGGACACACATACACGCACGCGCCGCAGCCCGTGCAGTCTTCGGGAGCTACCTGAATGGAATAGAGCCAGCCGGGGTATTCTTTGCCCTTGTACGGCACGGCGCGGAAGCTCTCTGGCGCACCGGCCATCTGCTCTTCGGGAAATGCCTTGATGCGGATGGTGGCGTGCGGGCAGACCAGCGCGCATTTCCCGCACTGGATGCACACATCCGGGTCCCAGATGGGGATTTCCAGCGCCAGATTACGCTTTTCCCACTGTGTGGTGGCGGTGGGATACGTGCCGTCCACTGGCATAGCCGAAACGGGCAGCAAGTCGCCGCGGCCGGCGATCATTTCCGCGGTAACCTTTTGCACGAATTCGGGTGCATTGGCGGGCACGGGCGGCGGCAGCTCGATGCTGCTCGTCACAGCGTTCGGCACGGTTACTTCGTACAGGTTTGCCAGCGTCTGATCCACGGCGTCGTAGTTCTGTTGCACGACCTTTTCGCCGCGTTTGCCGTAGGTCTTGGCAATCGCGTATTTGATCGCAGCGATGGCCTCGTCGCGCGGTAGTACGCCGGAGATGGCGAAGAAACAGGTCTGCATAATCGTGTTGATGCGCCCGCCCATGCCAGTCTTTTCGGCCACGTCGTAGGCGTCAATCACGTACATCTTCATGCGCTTGTTGATCAGGTGTTCTTGATAGACGCGCGGCAGGTTGTCCCACACCTGTTCTTTCGGATGATAGGTGTTCAGCAGGAAGACCGCGCCCGGCGTGGCCTTGGTCAGTACGTCGTAGCGTTCCAGGAAGACGGCCTGATGCACTGCAATGAAGTTGGCCGATTCGATCAAATACGGCTGGTAAATTTCGTGCGGGCCAAAGCGCAGATGTGAAACGGTGATTGCGCCCGATTTCTTGGAGTCGTAGACAAAATAGCCCTGGGCAAAGTTGGGGGTGTCTTCACCGATGATCTTGATGCTGTTCTTGTTCGCGCCCACCGTGCCGTCCGAGCCGAGGCCGTAGAAGAGGGCACGCACTACATCCGAAGACTCGATGCTGAAGTCCTGATCCACATCCAGGCTGGTGAAGCTCACGTCATCAATGATGCCGACGGTGAAATGATTCTTCGGCGCGGGCTTGCGCATCTCGTCGAAGACCGCCTTGGCCATTGCCGGCGTAAATTCTTTGCTCGACAAGCCGTAGCGGCCACCGATCACGCGTACATGGCCGTTGCCAGTTTCCATTAGGGCGGTGATCACATCCTGGTACAGCGGCTCGCCGGCGGAGCCGGGTTCCTTGGTGCGCTCCAACACAGCCAGCGATTTGACAGTGCCGGGCAGGGCGGCCATGAAATGTTCGCTGCTCCAGGGGCGCACCAGATGGATCGCTAAAACGCCGACCTTTTCGCCCTGACTATTCAGGTAATCGCAGACTTGCTGCGCGGTCTCGACCGCTGATCCCATTAGCACCACTACGCGTTCGGCATCTTCTGCACCGTGATACTGGAAAAGCTTGTATTGGCGGCCTGTCAGTGCGGCGAATTTGTCCATAGCCGTCTGCACGATACCCGGCACGCGCTGGTAGAAGGGATTGACCGTTTCCCGGCCCTGGAAATATACATCGGGATTTTGTGCCGTGCCGCGCATCATGGGACGATCGGGGCTGAGGCCGCGATTGCGGTGAGCCAGCACCAATTCGTCGCTGATCATCGTGCGGATGTCATCGTCGGTTAGCTGTTCGATCTTGGCAACTTCGTGGCTAGTGCGGAAGCCGTCGAAGAAATGGATGAAGGGGACGCGTGCTTCCAGTGCGGCAGCCTGGGCAATCAGGGCGTTGTCCATGATTTCCTGCACAGAGTTGCTGCAGAGCATGGCCCAGCCGGTTTGACGGACACCCATCACGTCACTATGGTCACCGAAGATCGAAAGGCCCTGTGCGGCCAGACTGCGGGCGGCCACATGGAAGACGGTGGAGGTCAGCTCGCCCGCGATCTTGTACATGTTGGGGATCATCAGCAGCAAGCCCTGCGACGCCGTGAAGGTCGTGGTGAGTGATCCCGTTTGCAATGCGCCGTGAACTGCTCCGGCTGCACCACCCTCTGATTGCAGCTCGATCACCAGCGGTACGGTTCCCCAGATGTTGGGTTTAAGCTCCGCAGTCCACTGATCGGCCCATTCCCCCATCGCGCTGGAGGGAGTAATCGGGTAGATCGCGATTACTTCGTTGGTTTTGTGGGCAACATAAGCCGCGGCCTCGTTGCCGTCAATCGTAACAATCTGTCGGTTAGCCATGTTAAGTCCTATCTACTACAGTATGGCATGGGGTCCTGGCGTGCAAATGGGCAGGATCCTGTGATGCGGTTTGTTTGCGAGTGGCCAAGTCAGACAAATGGCAAACAAAAACGTCGCCGCCTGGCCGGCGCAACCGCAAATTATGATACTCCGAATGTGTTTTTTTGGCTATGATATAGGTCATATGTAGCCAATTTATTAGCAAAGAACTATAAAAAAAGAGCTAACCGCGTTGGTTAGCTCTTTTTTGTAGCTGGCGGGCCCGACGGGTCTCGAACCCGCGATCTCTGGCTTGACAGGCCAGTATGTTAGCCGACTACACCACGGGCCCAATAACTGCTACGTTGTGGATTATACATGTTTTGGCATACGCGTCAAATTTTGCATGGGCTTTGAATTAGTGGAATTACGCGCGACGTTAATTTTCGGTGTTCCTGAAGTAGTGGGAGATATTGGGCTTCGTTAGGCGTATCCTCTTTTCCACTGGCACACGTATTGCGCAAGCCGCAGGCCGTATTGCGAGGCACAAAAAAGGGCGGGTACACCGTGTACCCGCCCTGTAGACAGACCTAAAAACGTTATTGGGTAGCCCCGGGTCAGCGGGCTACGGATTCCACGTCGCTACCGGCAGCCATAGCTTGTAACCTACTTCCACTTCGTTGGCATCGTTGATGTAGGGGAAGGAGGAATCTTCGGCAGATTTTAAATTAGTGGCTGTGATGATCTTGCGGTAGGCGAGGGGGTCGCCATACACGCGCAAGGCAATGCGCGAGAGCCAATCGCCCTGCTGCACCACATAGACTTCGCCTTCGGGCGCAGGACCAGAGCCGGTGTTACCGCTGCCCGTGCTGCCACCGGGTGCGGTCACGATTACGGGGCCACCCAGGTTGACGATGTTACCATTGGCATCAAGGGTGTGTACCACCAGATCGTACTGGCCGGGGCTGAGCTGGCCGGAATAGCTCCATTGACCATTGGCGTCGGCCGTGAAGGTATCGAGGCGGTTGCCGTTGGCGGCAATATCCAGCGTTGCGCCCGGTTGGGCAGTGCCGGAAACGGTGAATGAGCCGTTATCGGCCACCTGAGGCGGATAAATCACCGGCTCAGCAGGCGGTGTGACGGGCGCGGCCGTCGGTTGCGGCACGGGGGTGGGGGCTGGGGGGACGGGAGTTGCCGTCGGTTGGGCTGCAACGCTCACGGCTACGGGAGCCGTTTCGTTGACAGCAGCGCCGCTGGCGTCCAGGGTGCGCACCACCAGGTTGTAATCGCCCGGGCTGAGCTGGCTGGCGAATGTCCAGGCTCCTGCTGCGTCGGCCACGGCTGTGCCGAGGCTGTTGCCGTTAGCGAGAACGTCAAGGGTTGCGCCAGGTTGCCCACTGCCTGCCAGTGTCAGACTGCCATCAGCGGCTACTTCTGGCTGGCTAAACTGCGGCTGCGCGGCAGCCGCTTGTGGCACGTTAACCGTCAGAGGCTTGCTTTCGTTCAGCTTTGCGCCGTTGGCATCAAGTGTGCGAATCACGACGTTGTAATCACCGGGATTTAACTTGTTTTCGAAGCTCCATGCGCCCGCGGCATTTGCGACCGTTTGTCCCAAGCTGGCGTCGTTGGCGATGATCTCCAGTGTGGCACTGGGCACGGCTGTGCCAGCCAGCTTGAGCGTGCCATCTTCGGCAAAGGTAGGTTCTTGCAGCACTGGCAGCAGGGCAGCCGCTTCAGGGGTGGGCGCTGCCACGGTGAAGGCTGTCACAGGTGATTCGTTGATGATCTTGCCGTTGGCGTCTATTGTGCGCACAGCCAGGTTGTAATTATCGGGATCAAGAGCCTTTTCAAAGGACCAGTTGCCGTCTGCTCCGGCGGCGGTTGAACCGATGGATACGCCATTGGCGAGGATGTCCAGTTTTGCTGACGGGCTGGCAGTACCGCTCAAGCGCAACGCACCGTCTTTTGTCAAAACGGGTGTAGACATTGTCGGCATGATGGCGTCAATAGGGGCTGCGGTTGATTCTGTGACAGGCGCGACGGCTATGGGAGTGGCGGTCGGCTCCAAGGCGGTCGGCTGCTTGGCAGAACGATTTTGTAGCAGTAGTAGCAGCACGATACCTGCCAAGATAGCAGCTATCAGCCATTTAAAAAGGTCGTAGCGTTTTGTATCGCTGGAACTTGATTGCGTCATAACGGTTACCTTTCGGCTCTAGTTTGCTTAGAGCCAATTGACCCCCATTTCAGCTTGCAGGGCGTGCAGGCCGTCCCATTGATCGGCGGCGGCAAACATGGCTTGCTGCGGCCAGGTGGACGGATCAACTTGCGCGTAGCGTGGGCCAGCCTCGCTCAGGATTGCGCGTAAGTGATCGGCATTGCTGCGCGCCAGGCGGGCGTAGCTGCTGATGCCGTTGCTTTCTAAGATGGCGGCTACGCGGGGGCCAATGCCAGCAATCAGGGTGAGATCGTCATCGCTCCCAGCATCATCCACAAAAGCGCTGGTTTCATCCAGTTTTTCTGTGACAGGCATTTCCTCTTCGACAACGACAAATCCGTCATCAACTGGTATGGCAGGGGCAGCCTCGTCAGCCTCAATTTCAACGATCACAATATCCGCTTCTTCCAGTGCCTGTTCAACGGCATTCTCGTTGGCGGCTAATTCTTCAGCTGTGACGTAGTCCACTATCAGCGCGTCTGGCGCTGCGGTTGTTTCAGGTGTGCTGAGGCTGAGATCGAAATCTTCCGCAATGCGCTCGCTATCGCTGAGGGCAACGGTGCCGCCGGAGAAGGCAGCCAGCAGCCGGCCTTGAGCAGGCCAGGTTGCCGGATCGGCCAGCTTGTAGCGCGGGCCGGCTTGTTCGAGCATTTCACGCAACTGGTAGACTTCAGTATTACCGAGTTGAACGAAGTTGTTTATGCCGTATTGGTTGAGAAGCTTGGCGATCTTCGGGCCAATGCCAACGACAGCGGTTAGGTCATCCCAGCCAGCCATCTCGGTTGACGGTTCATCTGTTGCGGAGCTGATAACTTCGCTGCGCTCCTGGATAGTTGCTTCTGGCTCTGCAATTATGTCTTCGTACTGAATAACCGTGATCGGAGTATCCGGGGAAATATCGGTGATTTCGACATAGCGTGGTGCATTATCGGCGACGGCGAAGTCATCCAGAACCGCTTCAATCTCGGCATCAGTCAGGTCGCCATCAATATCCACGACCAGGACGTCAACGACTGCTGTATCGAGCGGTGCATCAACCATGATCTCTTCAACGATGAAGTCACCTTCAAGTATGGACAGATCGGTCGTTGGCAATTCAGCGTCGAGATCGAACGTTGGAGCGTCTACATCGAGCGCGGGCAGGTCTACGTCGAGCTTGGGCAGTTCGATGTCAGCATCGAGCGAGGGCAGGTCAACGTCGAGTTTGGGCAGGTCTACGTCTACGTCGGGCAGCGAGGGCAAGTCCACATCCACCGACGGCAGGCTCATGTCCACGCTGGGCAGGTCTACGTCGAGCTTGGGCAGTTCGATGTCGGCATCGAGCTTGGGCAGGTCAACGTCTGGCAGCGAGGGCAAGTCCACGTCCACTGACGGCAGGCTCATGTCCACGCTGGGCAGGTCAACGTCGGGCAGCGAGGGCAAGTCCACGTCCACTGACGGCAGGCTCATGTCCACGCTGGGCAGGTCTACGTCG
>JBAQWV010000021.1:0-1848 GCA_049299095.1 Anaerolineae bacterium
TACCTGTACCGCAGTCAATCACAAGCGACTTGCCCACGGCGATTGTAGCGCCCGTGAACCTGATGTAGCTGCCGTTCGGGGTGTTTTCGATCACCAGGTCGGTAATGCCAACCCCTTGCGCCGTGACCGTGATGACAGCGTCAAACACCGGCGCATTGGCCGCAACGTCCCTGGTCACGACAAACGAGTAGGGCGTCACGCCAAGCACCACCTGCTGAGTAGAGGCCAACTCGGCAAACCAGGGTGACGTTCGGGTGAACTCCATCACGATGGGCTGATAGGCAAGCTGCCCTTGGGAGCGCTCGCCTTCTAGGGACGTAAACCGGGCGTAGCACCAGTGCCGCACTTCGGCCCCAATCCACTTGCGCCACAGACGGCCAGCCTTGCCAAGCGCCCCGGCGATTGCCTGATAGCGCGCGTCGAGGTCTGCCGGAATGGTTGAAACGAACGTGCCGGCGTGCCTGATAACCTGCGATAGCACGTGCGCATCGGCCCCGCCCAGGCCGTCGAACATGCCGCCCGCCACAGTCGGCACGTACTGCGTAGGCACCCCACCCGGCCCGGTCGTAGACGTGGCGTCATAGGGGGGAAGCATCATCAATTCCTGCGCATCGCCGTAAACCGTCAGCGGCGCCCATTTTTCGAGGATGTAGCTCATATGGCCCCCCGCGCGCGCAGCAAATCAACCGCTGTCAGCGCCGCCCTGGTCACCGCGGCCGGCGCAAACCCGGCTGCGTTGACGACAATTGAGACCGGTGCCCGGTTGGGCTGGGCGCCTGAATTGGGAACGTTGCGCCCCGCTGGGCTGCGCGGCTGCGCCGCTGGGGCAGGAATGCGATTCAACTCAGCCACGTAGGCGCGCACAGCCCCAGCGGCTGCTAACCAGCGGTCTTCAAGCTGCTTGGCTTTGTCGGCTTGCATCACAATGGCGGGCGTGTTCGGCGCAACATCTCCGTCACGCCGATACTTGACCGCCGCGTCTGTGGCAATACGCCAGGCATCCTGCACCTTCTTGGCCTGGTCGAGAATATCACCAAAGCCAGGCTCAATCTTTGGCTTTGGCTTTTCTTGCGGGCCAATCACCGGCTGCGCTTTGGGGCGTTCCGCTTGCGGCCCGACTGCGGCGCGGTTCCGCAGTTCTTCTGGTACGGGGCGCTTGTTTCGCTCAGCGTCTTGGGTCTTAAGGCGGTCAAGCTGCTTCTGTTCGTCTCCAACCAGCGACCGCAGGTCGTCAAGCATAAAGTCAAAAATCCCGATGCCAGACTTTTTGTTCAACGTGTCGAGAAAGCCCAAAATGAAGCTGTTCCACGCCAGGCTCAATTGCGTGGCGAGAATTGAGAGATTGTTTCCGCTAAAGGCGGCTCGAATCCCGCTTGTCACCGTGTCGCGCAGCCAGGTTGCAATCTGGCCTTGAAAAACGGTCATGGGGTTGTCCTCTGGTCGCATCGTGATGGCCTCGGCCAGCGCCCCACCCAGGTCGAACGACAATTTGCGGCTGTTGTCACTCACGTAGTCCAGCCCGGATTGCAGCCAGCCTAAAAGCGTCTCTCCGAGCGCATCTACGGCGGGCTTGATGTTGTCCTGGTAGAGTTTGCCCGCGGCTTGCGCAATGTCTGAGATTACAGCGGACAGCGACGCCACGAACTCGGCGCGCTTTGCCGGGTCCTTGACAGTGTCAATGGCGTTTTCGATCCATTTTCTGATTGCACCGCCGAGACCCTCTTCTTTGATGTCGGTGACGATGGTCGAGATCGTCTTGGCAATCGGTGAATTCGTAAGAGTCTTGACCAGGCTTTCAACGCTCTTGATTGCGCCGTCAATCCCGTTTGCCATCCATCCCGCAAACGT
>JBAQWV010000022.1:0-96126 GCA_049299095.1 Anaerolineae bacterium
CGCCCGCTGGACGCACTCGCCGCGCTGCCCACTGAGCATCCCTATGCGGTTCTCGGCGCGGCGCGCGTGCAGGCCGCCTTAGCCAGCTTCATCGCGCTGACGCGCGAAATCGGCCTGCCGTATGTGGGTGGCGACGAAAACATGCTGCTGCCGACCGCGGTGGGCGCGCTGCGTCCAACGCTGCTCGCACCGCAGGCGCAAGCCAACGGCGATGTGCGCGGCAAAGCGCCGCTGCTGATCGTTGGTTTCACCGGCCTGCGCGACTTTTATCCTGAACTGATTGCTGAAAACCTGACCAAGCAGGGCTTCCCGACCCGCGCAGCCTTCCTGCCGCTCGATTTGCTCACCAGTCAAAGCGACCGCAACAGCATTCACCTGGCGCAAGCGTTGGATGAACGCGCGCGGCGACTGCGGTTGGGCGAGGCGCTTAAGCGGTTGGTACAGCCAGGCGAACGCATCGGCCTGCCCGCAGTGCTGGGGCTGGACGATCACATCGCGGCCATGAGTGATCTGCAACAGGCTGCGGGCGCTGTAATCTTCGAGATTCCCACCCTGCCGCCCAGCGCGCCGGGGATGCGGCTCTTCAAGGCACTGCGCAGCAAGCTGTGGAGCCTCGGCGTGCGCGTCGATTCGGGCATGCGCGCCATCAGTGCCAACACCGCGCCGCCCAACGGCACGGCGGGCAGCGTGCAGTCGGTGGAAACCGCCACCAGCTCACGCCCGCTCAAGCACCGTGCGCGTCGCTATCTGCTTGCCACTGGTGGCATCCTCGGCGGCGGTTTCGACAGCGACCACACGGGCCGCGTCTGGGAAACGGTCTTTGGCCTGCCGCTTACCATTCCGCAGCAGCGTTACCACTGGTTCCGCCCGCAGTTTATGGACCCCGCCGGGCAACCAGTTTTCCGCGGCGGTGTGGCCGTCAATGCCGCACTGCAACCGGTGAACGCGGCCGGGCAGGCTTTGTACACCAATCTATGGGTTGCGGGCGGCGCGTTGGCCGGCGCAGACCCCATTCAAGAACGCAGCCTGGAGGGCATCGCCCTTGCCAGCGGCATGGCCGCGGCCCAGGCTATGTTGAACCAATAGCTGGAGGATTTCTTATGCCAATGCACACACAATCCTGGGAATCGGTCGGGCCAACGCTCGACGAGTGCATCAAGTGCAATATCTGCACCAGCTATTGCCCGGTGGCCGCGGTCACAGATAAATTCCACGGCCCCAAGTATTCCGGCCCACAGGCGCAACGCTTCCGCGAAAATGGCCAGCCGCAGTCGCCAGATCATTCGGTGGACTATTGCTCCGGCTGCCGCGTGTGCAACGAAGTGTGCCCTACCGGCGTGCGCATTGCAGAACTGAACGCGCGCGCCCGCGCGCAGGCTGCCGCGGAGCATGGCATCCCACTGCGCAATCGGCTGCTGGGCCGCAGCGACATGCTGGGCAAGATGGGCATGATCGCGCCGCATCTGGCGAACTTTGCCATGAGCAATGGCCTGGTGCGCAGCATCGCGCAGGGGGTGATGGGCGTATCCAAGGGCGCGCAGATGCCGCAGTGGAGCACGCACGGCACATTCGCTGCCTGGTTGAAGCGCACCGCGCCGCAGCGTTTGAAGTCGGAGCGCAAAGTGGTCTATTTCCACGGCTGTTCCACGATGTACTACGAGCCGTTTGTCGGGCAGGCCGCGATGGCAGTGTTTGAACACAACGGCTTCGAAGTGATCATCCCGGAGCAAGGCTGCTGTGGCCTGCCGCTGCTGAACAACGCTGAATTCCCCGCCGCCGAAACCTACCACCGCCACAACCTGGAATGGCTGACCCCCTACGCGCGTCAGGGCTATCCCATCATCGGTACCAGCACCAGTTGCACGTTGACCTTGCAGGAAGAAGCCCCTGATATGCTGGACATCCACACGCCGGAAGCGCACGAACTGTCAATGGCGGTATGGGATATGTTCGCCTGGTTGCGTGAGCTGCACCAGAACGGCCAGCTCAAGACCGATTTCCAGCCGATCAACTTGGTGCTGCCCTATCATCCGCCCTGCCAGTACCGCGCCCACCACCTCGGTTCGCCGGTGATGGACATTCTGCCGCTGATCCCTGGGCTGGATGTGCGGGAAAGCCGGGCGCGTTGCTGTGGCGGCGCGGGCACATATGTCTATAAGAAAGAAAAGTACCAAATCGCGATGGACGTTGGCAAGGAGCTGTTCAGCTTTATCGCGGATCAGGGTTCTGATGTGACCATGACAGCCTGTACCTCGGAAACCTGCCGCTGGCACATCGAAGGGGCCACCCACATCCCCTGTCGCCATCCCATTGAGGTTGTGGCCGCGGCCTATGGCCTGTACGATCTGGAAAAGCGGCAACTGATCAGCCGCGCGTAACCCATGAAACTACAAAACAAACACATCGCTTTTCTGATCGGCCCCGGCTTCGAGGATTTAGAGTTCTGGGCTGTTTACATGCGTTTGATCGAAGAAGGCGCGCAGGTCACGGTGGTAGGCGTCAAGCAGGGCGAAACCCATGCCAGCAAGAGCGGCGGATTGACCGCCACTGCGCAGGCCGCGGCCGCCGATGTCACCGCCAATCAGTTTGATGCCATCGTCATACCGGGCGGCTGGGCGCCGGACAAGATTCGTCGCTACCCAGCCATCACCGCGTTGGTGCATGACCTCGACGCGCAGGGCAAGATCGTCGGCATGATCTGTCACGCCGGGTTGGTAGGCATCTCGGCCAAAATCGTGGCCGGTCACCGCGCCACCGGTTCACTCGGTATCAAGGACGATCTGATCAACGCGGGGGCCACTTGGGTGGATGAACCAGCGTTTCGCGACGGCAACCAGGTTTGGGGGCGCGTCGTTGAAGACATTCCTGCGTTCAACCGCGAGCTGATCAAGGCGCTCGCCCATAATGCGTAGTACGCAATATGCTCTCTAGTCGCGGGAAACAACACACATGGTAAGTCTTGTTCTTGTATCTCACAGTGCTGAGTTAGCTGCAGCCGTCAAGGCGCTGGCCGAACAACAAACGCAAGGCCGCGCGGCCATCGCCGCGGTCGGCGGCACGGGCGATCCTGTCCAACCCTTCGGCACCGACGCGATGGCAATTCTGGCAGCCATCGAAAGCGTCTATAGCGACGACGGTGTGCTGGTGCTGATGGACCTCGGCAGCGCGATTATGAGCGCCGAGACTGCGCTGGAGTTTATGGATCCCGACCAAGCTGCGCGCGTGCGTCTGGTGGCCGCGCCCTTTGTCGAAGGTGCAATGGCCGCCTCGGTGCAGGCTTCAATAGATATGGGCATCGAGGCGGTGGCCGCAGAAGCACGCGATGCCTTGCGCCCGAAGCTGGAAAGCCTGGGCGAGGCGACCGTCAGCGCGTTAGAGCCAGCCCACGCCCCATCGTCCCCCTTCGCCGCGGTTAGCGGTGAAGCGCAACTGTCCAACGCCGCGGGACTGCACTTCGGCCCCGCGGTGCAGTTCGTCCAACTGGCCGCCAGCTTTGCCGCCACCATCACCGTGCGCAATACCAGCACCGGCGCAGGTCCGGCGGACGCCAAGCGTTTCAATCAAGTGCTGGCGTTAGGCGCAGAGCTAAACCACGTTATCGCGATCACCGCGGACGGGCCGGACGCCCAGGACGCAGTGGACGCGCTGCAAGCACTGGCCGCGGCCGGCTTTGGCGAACTGGAGCGCGCCCAGCCCGCCGCGCCGCCTGCTGTCCCGGTGACGACCATCGCGCGCGGGCGCAGCACCTGGTCAGGCATCGCGGCATCGCCGGGCGTTGCCATCGGTCAAGCAATACGGCTGGAGCAAGCGGCCGCCGGTGCGCCTGCGCGGCGTGTCGTGGCCGACACCGCGGCAGAATGGCAACGGTATCGCACGGCAGCAGAGCAGGCACGCGCTGATCTCAGCACGCTGGCGGCTCGCTTGCAGCGCGAGCTGGGTGAGGCGCAAAGCCGCATTTTTCAGGCGCACGCACTGCTGCTGGCAGACGAAGACGTGGCCGGGCAGGTGCGCGCGGCCATTGAAAAAGACCGTGTTAACGCGGAAGCTGCGCTGTACGACGTGTTGCACGGCGAGGCGCAGCGCTTGCAGCGCATGGAAGGCGCACGTTTTCAGGAGCGCGCTGCCGATCTGCACGACGTGGCGGCACGGCTGCTGCGCACGCTGACCGGCGATGCCGCGCCGCCCCCATTGGATCTGCCAGAGCAGGCCATCATCGTGGCAGATGACCTTGCGCCGTCGCAAACTGCCACCCTCGACCGCGGCCGTGTGATGGCATTCGCCACGGCGCTGGGCGGCCCCACTGCCCATACCGCCATTCTGGCGCGCAGCATGGGGATTCCCGCGGTGGTCGGCCTGGGCGAGGACGCATTGGCACAAGTACAATCGGGCATGACACTGGCGCTGGATGGCAACGCGGGTGTGTTGGTGCTAGAGCCGGACGCGCCGACGGTGGCCGCGTTTACCGCGCAACACGCGGCCGAGCAGGCCGCGCGCGTGGCTGCGCAAACCGCCGCGCAGAGTCAGGCGCGCACCGCCGACGGGCACGCGGTGGAAGTGGTGGCGAATCTGGCGACTGCGGCGGAGGCGGACGCGGCGCTGCAAGCTGGCGCGCAGGGGGTGGGTCTGCTACGCACCGAGTTTTTGTTCCAGGACCGCCACGAACCACCCGATGAAG
Organism: Anaerolineae bacterium; assembly: GCA_049299095.1. GTDB lineage: Bacteria > Chloroflexota > Anaerolineae > JAAEKA01 > JAAEKA01 > JAAEKA01. The sequence continues at coordinate 4,676 of JBAQWV010000022.1, forward strand.
AGGAGCAATACGCGATCTACCGGCAGGTGGCCGCGACCTTGTCTGGCAGGCCGCTGGTAATCCGCACGCTAGACATCGGTGGCGACAAGCCTGCACCCTACCTGCACCTGCCCGCGGAGGCCAATCCCTTCCTCGGCTGGCGTGCCATTCGCATTTCCCTGGCGATGCCTGCGTTTTTCAAGGTGCAATTACGCGCCATTTTACGCGCAGCCGCGCACGGCCAGGTGCTGGTGATGTTTCCGATGATCGCCACTGTCGAGGAAGTGGTGCAGGCGCGGGCGTTACTGGCCGAGGCCGCGGCCGAGTTGGCCGCGCAGGCGGTGCCACACAACGCGGCTATCGCCGTGGGGGTTATGGTAGAGGTGCCGAGCGCGGCGGTGCTAGCCGATCAGCTTGCGCCGCTGGTGGACTTTTTCAGCATCGGCACCAACGACCTGACACAATACACCTTTGCTGCGGATCGCGGCAACGCGCGCGTGGCCGGGTTGGGCGACGCCTTGCATCCTGCGGTGTTACGCCAGATCGCGCGTGTGATTGATGCTGCGCACGCCGCGGGGAAATGGGTTGGATTGTGCGGTGAGCTGGCCGGGCGATCTGAGGCTGTCCCGATTCTGCTAGGCCTGGGGCTGGATGAATTCAGCATGGCTGCGGCGGCCATTCCCGCGGCCAAGGCGCAGTTAAGCCGGTTGACGTTGCCCGCGGCGCGCCAACTGGCGCGGCTGGCGTTGGACATGCCAGACGCGGCCAGCGTGAAGGAACTGGTGTTGCGCAGCGGGTGCTAGCTCGCTTGCACAACGCGAACTAAAAAAGAAAGCCGGAACGCAGGTGCATTGCCTGGTTCCGGCTTTTTGTGTGGTCTGTACTAGGCGTTTATAGCTGAAAGACCGCGCCAACGCCAGCCGGGTCGAAGCCCACCGTCCAGCGGGTGTAGGAATTGTAGCGCGCGCCTTGCAGTTGTGTGCCGGCGAGGTCGGCGTCCAGCAGATTCGCATTCAGCAGCACGGCTTCGCGCAGATCGGCCCCGCGCAGGATCGCCCCGCGCAGGTTGGCCGCGAATAGGTTGGCGCGCTGCAGGTTCGCACCGGTAAGGTCGGCCAGCGCGAGATCGGCGCTGCCGAGGTCGGTAGCTGCGAGGTTGGCGCCGGCGAGGTTGCTGTCGCCCAGGTTGGCGCTGCTCAGGTCGGCCCCGTGGAAATCGGCCGCGGCCAGATCCGTGTTGAACAGCCCGATGGATGACAAGTCCTGGCCACCGAAGTAGGGCTGTGCGCCGGCCGCGCGGGCCAGTCGCATCGTCTCACGCACATCGTCTTCTTTCAGAAATGGAACCATACGACCACCTCATGTACGAAGTAGCTCATGACATAAAGCATAATGAATGTAGGATAATGGGTGCTGGAAGCAGTGTTAAAGCTCGTCCTGTGCTTTGGAATTAAAGCGCACCAGCTTGGGCCAATCAATTGAGCCGTCTATAGCGCAAAATTCGTTACTGAATTCTCTGGTAAACCGATTGATCATTTGCGCATAAGCATGTTCAAACTCGGCGTTCATCTCGCGTGCTTGATGACCAACCGGCTCGATGATTTCAGTGTACAGCTCACGATTGCCTGATATGAACTCCCAGAAGCGCTGCCCACATAGCTTGAAATAATCACCTTTGTCGGGATTATCATCGCGGCCATAGCAGCAACCATTTACGGAAACGATAATTAACTGAGAGTTACTGGTGCGTAGCGTTCTTTGGGCCGCTTTGAAATCAGTGGTCATTTTCTGGATTTGTGAGCTGTTACCCCAGTTTGGCCCGGATTTAATCGCGACGATGTATCTTTTGCTATCCTTGTCGAACTCAAGATCAATGTTTTTGATACCTGATTTCCAACCATTATAAACCTGCTTGTTGATAAAAATGGCAAACTGCTCCAGCCAGTCACCAAAAATAGTTTCTTCGTTGGAAGAAATGTGAGCATCTACAAAGCCTTTGACAAGCTGTTCTGCTGTCAGGATGTGCTTCGCTTTGTATAAATAAGGGTTTTTGCGGCGTAAAACCTGAGCCAATCTCAAGCTGTCAAGACTGCGGATGCGCTTGTCATGAAACCGCCCGATATTCTCTTCAACGTATCGAAATGCGTCATCCAGATTAAGCTGGTTCATAGTACCCCACCTGATGTGTTAAGATGAAACACCATTTTGCGAGTGATGATTGGTCAACTCCTTTACAGCAAACGGCAATCTCATCTGCACTTCGGACGTGCGCTCAGTGGCGGTGTCTACGTTTTCCGCCAATAAATCTACACCGATGAAATGGCGCGATAGCTCAATAGCAGCCACCGCAGTAGTACCAGACCCGATGAAAGGATCAAGAACGACATCGCCTGGCTGGGTGAACAACTTGATAAACCACTTGGGCAGGTCCAGCGGGAAGGCTGCGCTGTGACGGCGGTTATAACATTCCGTTGCCATGTGCAGCACATTATTGGGATAGACCATCTCCCGGCCCACCCAATTGGAAACGTTCTTGCCAAAACCGCTCCCTACTTTTGATTCATCGCGCGTAAGGTCGGTTTGGCTTAGCTTGGCCAGACGATCTTTGGCCCAATCACCCACCGGAACCATTACTGCATCCTGATACATGGCAAACTGGCGCGACTTGTTAAACTGAATGAGCCGTTCCCAGTTATCGCGGAAACGGTTCGGCCATTTGCCCGGGTGCGAATTCTTCTTGTGCCACATGAATTCTTCGGTCCACAGCCAGCCCTGTCCGCGCATCGCCAGAATCAATTCAAGTACGTAGGTATGCCGTTCCCCATTGACCACGCGCTCTTTGATATTTAGAATGAAGGTTCCCGTTGGTTTTAGAACACGCAAAAACTCGGCTGACTTGGGTAAAAACCAGTCAACATACTGATCGGGGCTAATACCCCCATAGGTGCTTTTGCGCTGATCGGCATAGGGTGGTGAGGTCAAGATGAGATCAATCGAGTTATCCGGTATCTCTTTGAGCAGTGCTTCGCAGTCACCCAATAGAATTGTATCAAGATATTTCATATACTTGCCTGTATCTACGCTTTTATATCTATAGGAGTTACGCAGCTCGTGTCATTTTGAGGAGTAAAAAGACGAGAAATCGCTGCTTCTGGGAAATGTGGACGAGATTTCTCGCTCCTGCGCTCCTGCGGCGTCGAAACGACAATTTTATGGTCAACTGCGTAAGTCCTAACCTAATGAACCAAGTATAAAGTCGGCGCGGGCTTCTGTCAAACAGCCTCCGCCTGTCCACGAATCCGGCTCATTTGACACACGCTGTCTTCTGTGTTACTATCCCGCCACTGTCGTACGGAAAGACATTTTGTTATGATCACCACGGTCAAGCTGTCTACTCACAGTTCCGTCCGTGCCCAGCAAGGGCACGAGGTGTTTGCTTTGGCACCGCGCCTGGATTCTTCCTGGCGCGGTTTTTATTTTAGCTACTTTAGCTACCCAAGCAACGCGCTCTACGCGATGACTGACCGGACATCTTGACCCAACGACGAGCCAGGAGATGATCAGAAAGCGTGGAGCGCCCAGCCCACGCTTTTTTGTTGCCGCACCTTGCGCCTGCCGCAGGGTACAATCACTACGCCTAGATCAAGGAGACACCTATGCTTTGTCGAGGTGTGCGCGGCGCCACCACCGTGGACGACAATTCGTCTGAAGCGATCCTGCGGGAAACGCGGCGGATGCTGGCTTTGTTGATCCACCTGAACGACATCCGTGCCGAAGATGTGACCAGCATCATCTTCACAACCACGCGCGACCTGACCGCGGAGTATCCTGCACTGGCTGCCCGCCAGCTGGGCTGGCTCGATGTGGCGCTGATGTGCGGTCACGAAATGGATGTGCCCGGCGGTTTACAGCGCTGCGTGCGGGTGCTGATCAACTGGAACACTGAGCGCGAGCTGCATGAGATCGTACCGGTCTACTTGCGCGGTGCGCGCAATCTGCGGCCCGACAAGGCCAATCTGCCGCCCGTGGACAACGAAGATATGGATAGCTGGATTCAGCAGCAGGTGGAACACTGGCAAGGCCAGCGTTCTGCCCGAAAGGAAACACGCATGAAGATTGTTGCTTTTCAAGGCGAACACGGCGCTTATTCGGAGCAAGCCGCGCGCCAGCACTTCGGTTTGGAGATCGTTACCCTGCCGTGTGCTTCGTTCGAGGCGATTTTTGCGGCGCTCGAAAGCGGCGAGGCAGATTTTGGTGTGCTGCCAGTGGAAAATTCACTGGCCGGTTCCATCAATCGCGCCTACGATCTGCTGTTGGAGCATGATCTGCGCGCGTGGGGCGAGATTTTCCTGCGTGTACGGCACAATCTGCTCGCGCCCGCGGGCATGACCCTGGCGCAGCTTCATACCGTGCGCTCGCACCCGCAGGCACTGGCGCAGTGCGAACATTGGCTGAACCAGCGCGGCCTGAAGGCAGTGACATGGTACGACACCGCGGGCAGCGCCAAGGAGCTGGCGGCCAACCCGGAGCCGGGCGTGGCCGCGATTGCCAGCGCACTGGCTGCGGAAACCTACGGGTTGGAGGTGCTCGCCAGCGGCATCGAAGACCTCGCCTGGAACTATACCCGTTTCTTTGTGATCGGCCGCGGCGATCCGCCCGTTACTGGCAAAGCCAAAACCTCGCTGGTGTTCGCGGTGACCCACGAACCGGGGTCGTTAGTGGCGTGTCTGGGTGAATTTTCCAGCCGCGGCATCAACCTGACCAAGATCGAAAGTCGGCCGCGGCGTAATCGCCCCTGGCACTACGTCTTTTACCTGGACTTCGAGGGACACTGGCAAGACCCAGCCTGCCAGCAAGCTCTGGTCAGCCTGCTGGCGCGCGCAGCCTTTGTCAAGCTGCTTGGGTCCTATCCTGCCGCGGCGATGCCTGCTGAAGCCAGCGAGGCAGGCGGGCAGAGCGAGTTGTTGCAAATTTGACGTGCTGCTACAGCTGTTCCGTAAAAATCTACGCAACACGCAGTAGCTTAAAGCCTTTCTTCTACTTTTTACAGGTGACTTATGATCGTTGTTATGAAACAAGGCGCGACTGCTGCCGAAATTGGTGCCATCATCGCGCGCGTCGAAGAACTGGGATTGACCCCGCATCCAATCTACGGTGACAATCATACCGTGATCGCCGTGGTTGGTGAAGCTGTCAGTCTGGAGCCGGATGTCTTCCTGAGCATGGGCGGTGTGGATGTGGTGACGCGCATCGGCCATCAGTTCAAGCTGGCTAGCCGACAGGCCAAGTCGGAAGATACTGTGATCACCCTGAACGGAACCAGCATTGGCGGCAACAAGCTGGTGGTGATGGCCGGGCCGTGCAGCGTGGAAAGCCGCACGCAGATGCTGGAAACCGCACAGGCGGTGAAGGAAGCGGGGGCCACACTGCTGCGCGGCGGCGCCTTTAAGCCGCGCACTTCGCCGTATGCCTTTCAGGGCATGGGGTTGAAGGGGCTGGAACTGCTCGCGGAGGCGCGCGAAGTTACCGGGCTGAAGGTTGTGACTGAAGTAATGACTCCTGACGCAGTGCCGATGGTCAGCCAGTACGCGGATATTTTGCAAATCGGCGCACGCAACATGCAAAATTATGGCCTGCTGAACGCGGTGGGGCGGACGCAGCGCCCCGTGTTGCTCAAGCGCGGCATGATGAGTACCATTCAGGAATTGCTGATGTCCGCGGAATACATCATGTCGAATGGCAATTATCGCGTCATGCTATGCGAGCGCGGCATCCGCACCTTCGAGCCAATGACGCGCAACACCTTCGATCTGAACGCGGTGCCGCTGCTCAAGCAGCTTAGCCACTTGCCGGTGATCGCGGATCCCAGCCACGGTACAGGCCGTTGGGATTTGGTTGCGCCGATGGCAAAGGCTTCGCTGGCTTGTGGCGCGGATGGGCTGATCATCGAAGTGCATCCCCACCCCGAAGTGGCCGTTTCCGACGGTGCGCAAAGCCTGAAGCCGGAGAAGTTCGCGCAGATGATGCGCGAACTGAAACCGTTGGCCGAGGCGTTGGGGCGGACGATTTAGGTTGGCCTTCGGCGGTAAATAAGCAAATGAGCGGACTGGTAAATCTCTGCGACCAGTCCACTCATCTACCTGTTTACTACTATACCAGAAAAAGGAACCTGTGATATGATCATAGTCATGAGGGCTGGTGCAAATACCCGCGAAATCGAACACGTGACGCAGCGCATCGAAGAATTTGGCTTGCAGGTACACTTGAGCCAGGGCGCTGAACGTACCATCATCGGCGTGATCGGTGACGAACGCCCGCTTGACCGCGCCATGTTCGAGGTAATGGAGGGCGTGGAGCGCACCATCGGCATTTTACCGCCGTACAAGCTCGCCAGCCGGGAATGGCAGGCCGCGGACAGCGTGGTATCGGTGGCGGGTTCCCGCATCGGCGGCCCGCACCTGTCCATTATCGCCGGGCCGTGCAGCGTCGAAAGCCGCACGCAACTGCTGGAGATCGCGCACGCGGTCAAGGAAGCCGGGGCGACGCTGCTGCGCGGCGGCGCGTTCAAGCCGCGCAGCTCCCCGTACACCTTCCAGGGCCTGGGCGTGCAGGGGCTAGAGCTGCTCGCGGAGGCGCGTGAGGCTACCGGTCTTGGCATCGTCACCGAAGTGATGGCCCCGGACAAGGTGGAGCTGGTGGCTGAATTTGCGGACATGCTGCAAATCGGCGCGCGCAACATGCAAAACTACCCCTTGCTGCAAGCAGTCGGCAAGTCCAACACGCCGGTACTGCTCAAGCGCGGCCTGATGAGCACCATCGAAGAGCTACTGATGTCGGCTGAGTACATTTTAGCCGGCGGTAACAGCCAAGTGGTGCTGTGCGAACGCGGCATCCGCACCTTCGAGACCTTCACGCGCAATACCACTGACATCAACGCCTTCCCCGCGCTCAAGCAACTCTCGCACTTGCCTGTCCTCGGTGATCCCAGCCACAGCACCGGCAAGTGGGAATTGGTGATTCCTGTGGCGTCAGCCATGATCGCCGCGGGCGCGGACGGCCTGATCGTCGAAGTACACCACGACCCGGAACATGCCCTGTCCGACGGTGCGCAAAGCCTCAAGCCAGAGCGCTTCGCCGAGTTGGTGCGCGCCACGCGCCGCATCGCCGAGGCGATGGGCCGGACGGTTGTAACCGGTTGAGCAATGTCGTTGAAATAGTAAAGTTCAAAATGCAGCCAAAGTCCTTTTCAGCCAAAGCTCAAGCGATGATGGACAGAGCCTCTCGTGGCACTGCCGAAGATGTAGACTACATTCTGGGGCATTTAACGCCCGACGTTACGTTGTCTGTCACCAAGCTGGTTGATTATGCGCTGGGTCTTGTTGAAAGCAGCACAGGAATTGCAAGAGTAGATTATTATCTATTCAACGGTACACAGATACAGCGCAACTACTGCGCCTTGTTCTTCAACAGAAGGGACGATTGGCCCGTCGTCAAAAGAGTCTATGAGCAGGGACTGATTGATGAAATTCAGGCGTATGCCCGCTAAATCTTCCTTTCCACTCGTCTACTCCCCCTGCGATTGACAATTAACCGTGAGCCATTAACCATTTATGTCTTCCCTCGCCACCTCCACCATTGCCATCGCTGGCCTCGGCCTGATGGGCGGCTCGCTCGGCTTGGCCCTACGCGGCCACGTACACCGGGTGATCGGCGTGGCGCGGCGCACCACCACACTGGAGCAGGCATTGGCCCTCGGCGCGATTGACCTCGGCGTCAACGACTTGCGCGGCGCGGCAGCCGCAGACATCATCGTGCTGGCCACGCCGGTCAGCGTGATTCTGGCGCAAATCAACGAGCTGGGCCGGCTGGCCGCACAGGGCGAGTTACGCCCGAACGTGATCGTCACCGATATGGGCAGCACCAAGCAGCAAATTTGCGCGGCGCTAGACGCGCTGCCTGCTATCGTGCAGCCAATCGGCGGGCATCCAATGTGTGGCAAGGAAACCTCCGGCCTTGACGTGGCCGAAGCCGCGCTCTATCACAGTGCGCCCTACGTGCTCTGCCCACTGTCGCGCACTACCCCCGCCACCGTGGCGCGGCTGACCGAGCTGGCACAGGCGATTGGCGCGGCCCCGCTCGTCCTCGATGCGTCGCGCCACGACCGGCTGACCGCGGCCATCAGCCATGTACCCTATCTTGCCGCGCTGGCAACTTTCGCGGCCGCGGCGGATGTCGCTCAAGAAGATCCGCTGGCCTGGCAACTGGCCGCCAGCGGCTTCCGTTCCACCACGCGCCTGGCCGGCAGCGATGACCAGATGATGAGCGACATCCTTTTGAGCAACCGCGACGCGGTGCTGACGCAGGTGCAGCGTCTGCAAGCGCAGCTAACGCGCCTGGCCGACACCATCACCCGCGACGATGAAACTGCCCTGCGCAGCCTGGCCGCCGCGGCCCGCAGCCAGCGCGCCGAGTTCGTGCGTTAACGGCCCCCTTCCTTCTCTTCCACAACGATCACTACCCGTTTCACCAAAAACCTTTATGAACCTCCTCATTCACCCTTCCCCTAACCTGTATGGCGCAGTCACCGTGCCCGGCGACAAGTCCATCTCTCACCGCGCGGCGATGTTTGCCGCGCTGGCCGAAGGCGAAAGCCAGATTCGCAACTTCCTGCCCGGCGGCGATTGTCATGCCACGCTGGGCGTGCTGCGCGGCCTGGGTGTCGTCATCGAAGAGCTATCGCCCACTGAATTGCGCATCGAGGGACGCGGCTTGCACGGACTGATCGAGCCTGCTGCGCCGCTGGATTGCGTCAACTCTGGCACGACCATGCGTCTGATGGCAGGCTTGCTGGCCGGACAGGACTTCTTCAGCATCCTGCACGGCAGCGCCCAATTGATCAAACGACCGATGGGACGGGTGGTAGAGCCGTTGCGCCGCATGGGTGCGGTGATCCACGGACGGCAGCAGGGCACGCTGGCACCGCTCGCCATTGCTGGTACCGCACTGCGCGATTTCGACTATCCGCTGCCGATTGCCAGCGCGCAGGTCAAGTCGGCGCTGCTGCTGGCGGGGCTGTATGGCAATGGCCTCACCATCGTGCGCCAGCCCGGCCCCGCGCGCGACCATACCGAGCGCATGTTGCGGGCGATGGGTGCGCCGATTCGCATGTTAGGCTCCACCGTAATCAGCGAACGGCCCAAGCAGCCGCTGGCGCCGCTGTCCATCCATGTGCCGGGTGACATGTCATCGGCGGCTTTTCTGGCCGCAGCCGCGCTGGTGACACCAGGCAGCCATATCAGCATCATCGGCGTGGGCGTGAACCCCACGCGCACCGGCATCCTCGATATTTTCGCGCAGATGGGGGCCGCAATCAGTGTGGAAAACGTGCGGGAAGAAGCCGGTGAGCCGGTGGCCGATCTCGTCGTACAATCCAGCACGTTACATGGTGCGCAAATCGGCGGCGACTTGATCGTGCGTGCGATTGACGAGCTGCCGGTGCTGGCGGTGGTGGCAACACAGGCGCATGGACGCACGGTCGTGCGCGACGCGTCCGAACTGCGCGTGAAGGAAACGGACCGCATCGCCACCGTTGCCACCGAGTTGCGCAAGCTGGGGGTGATGGTAGAGGAACACTCCGACGGTTTCGCCATCGAAGGGCCGGTGGAACTGCGCAGCGCGCCGGTATGGAGTCATGGCGATCATCGGCTGGCAATGGCCCTGGCCATCGCCGGGCTGGCCGCGGCCGGGCCGGTGCTGGTCGAAGAAGCCGAGTGCGTCAGTGATAGTTTCCCCGGTTTCGAACGCGTCCTGCGGCAGGTTGGCGCGCGCGTCGAGGAGCAGTAAACAGCAGCCAGCTTTCAGATCAGAAGTCACCCCTATACCCTGTCAGGAGTAAGGAGTGAGTAGTAACGAGTATCTGACCCATCCTCTTATGTTCCACACCGCCCTTCTCGGCTATCCCCTCGGCCACAGCGTCAGCCCGGCGATGCACAACGCGGCGTTTGACGCGCTCGGCATCGCCGGACGCTATGACGCGCTGCCGACGCCACCAGAGCAGCTCGCGGCCACGGTGCGCGGCCTCGCCGCCGCGGGCATCCGCGGGGCCAACGTCACCATCCCACACAAACAGGCGGTGATGCCGTTGCTGGACGACTTGAGCGACGCCGCGCAGGCCATCGGTGCGGTCAACACGATCAGCGTACAGCGCCGCGGCCCGCGCACCCTCCTGCACGGGGATAACACCGACTGGCTGGGTTTCTTGCAGCCGCTGGATGTAGGCGGTTTTGACGTGGCGGGCAAAAGCGCACTGTTGCTGGGCGCGGGTGGCTCCGCGCGAGCCGTAGTCTACGCACTCAGCCAGCGCGGCCTCGCCCGGCTGACCATTCTGGCGCGCAACCCTGACCAGGCGGCCGCGCTCGCCCGCCATGCCGCCCGGTTAAATCGTCAATGGTCCATCGCCAATGATCAATTAGCAGGGGATCATCCGCCGGTGATCATTGATCAGTATCAGCTTGTCATCAACACCACGCCGCTCGGCATGTGGCCGCACCCGAACACCTCGCCCTGGCCCGCTGACCACCCCTTCCCCAAGCGCGCATTAGCCTATGATCTGGTCTATCGGCCTGAGCGCACCCGCTTTTTACAACAGGCCGAAGCCGCGGGCTGCGCCACGCAGGGCGGTTTGGCGATGTTGGTGGGACAGGGCGCGGCCGCTTTCGAGCTGTGGACCGGTCAACCGCCACCGGTCACGGTGATGCTGGACGCAGCCCGCGCCGCACTGCAAGCGGCTTAAGCCTGTTTTGGACCGTTTCAAGGAGCTTACATGCTACGTTTTCTCACCGCTGGCGAATCGCACGGGCCATTTCTAACCGCCATCCTCGAAGGGATGCCCGCAGGCCTGCCCCTCAGCGCGGCCGATCTCGCCTCCGACTTGGCGCGCCGACAAATAGCCTATGGCGCGGGCGGGCGCATGAAGATCGAGCAGGACAGCGCGCGGCTGATCGGTGGGGTGATGGCCGGACACACCACCGGCGCACCGATTGCGCTGCTGATCGAAAACCGCGACTTCGCCAAGTGGCGCGGCCGTGACATTCCGCCCATGACCACGCCGCGACCCGGTCACGCTGACCTTACGGGCGCGATTAAATATGGCTATCGCGACCTGCGGCTGGCGCTGGAGCGGGCCAGTGCGCGCGAAACCGCCGCACGCGTGGCAGTGGGTGGTGTGTGCAAGGCATTGTTGGCACAATTTGGCGTGCGCGTGGGCAGTTATGTGACGGCCATCGGTGGGGTGGCGGTGGATGCCGAACGGCTGGCTGGGCTGGGCTATGACGAACGTTTTGAGCTGGCGGAGAGCAACGATCTGCGCTGTCCTGATCTGCCCGCGGCCGAGGCGATGCGCGCCCGCGTATGGGAGGCAATGCAGGCGCGCGATACCGTCGGCGGCCTGTTCGAGGTGGTAGCGTTGGGGTTGCCGCCCGGTTTGGGCAGCCATGTGCATTGGGACCGCCGCTTGAGCGGACGCCTGCTCGGCGCGGTTGGCTCAATCCACGCGATCAAGGGGGTGGAGATTGGCCCGGCTTTCGACAATGCCGCGCTGGCCGGCACGCAGGTACACGATGAAATCTTCCTCGCCGATGACGGCAGCGGGGACCTGGTGCGCCACAGCAACCGCGCGGGTGGGCTGGAAGGGGGCATTACTACTGGCGAACCGCTCTTGCTGCGCGTGGCAATGAAACCGATTGCCACGACGCTGAACCCGCTGCGCAGTGTGAATTTGGCAGCAGGCGAGCCTGATGCGATCACCTACGAACGCAGCGACTTCAACGCGGTGCCGCGCGCCGGCGTGGTGGCGGAAGCGATGGTGGCGTTTGTGCTGGCGGATGCGCTGCTGGAGAAGCTGGGCGGGGACAGCGTGACCGAGATGCTGCCGCGCTTGGCTGCACTGCGCCAGACGCGGCTGGCCGACCTGCTGATGGACGATGTACCGTGGCGCTTTGAGATCGAATAGCCACGAGGTGTCATCGTTCCTATTCAGCAGATGGCTCGCTGATGTTGCTGATAGGGCGCACCCGCATCACGCGCTCTCCTTCCACTGTGACCATGCCAGGATGCGGTCGCCCTGGCGCTCGACGCACGCGTCGCCGTTCGGCCACAATCACATCCACCCACCCCTCATTTTGTGCTTTGGAATAATATGCGGCTAGGCTGGCTGCCTGCTGCACCGTGGCATCGCTTACTGCACGCCCGCCGCTGCGGATCACCACATGCGCGCCCGGCCAGCCGCGCGCGTGCAGCCACAGGTCGTCCGGCCCGGCCAGGTCGAAGGTCACGTGGTCGTTTTGGCGACTGTTGCGCCCCACCCAAATGGTGTAACCCTCGCGGCTGGTGAACCGGCGCGGCCCCTGTACGGGAACTTTGGCCGTCACCGTCGCTGTTTGTCGCCGCTGACGCGCGTAGCCGGCCTCGGCCAGGGCCGCGCGCACCGCGTCAATTTCGTTGCGGTCGGCGGCCAGCAGCAAATCCGCGCCTAACTGCTCCAGGTATGCCAACTCGCTATCGAGTGCGGCCAGCCGTGGCGCGTTCATGTCGCCTGCGCGTTTGGCTTTGCGGTAGCGTTTGAAATAGGCTGCTGCATTCTCGGCCGCGGATAGGCCAGGATCGAGGCGAACAGGGCCGAAATCTACCCCTTCCGGCAACGCTAACTCGCTCTGGCGCGGGACGATCTGCGTAGCCAGCGCCAAAATCCATTCGCCGCTGGCGCGCAATTGCTCGATCTCTGCGACGGAACGTACTTCCCGCTGCAACGCGGCGCTGCGTTTTTCCAGTGTGCGCGTGACCGCGGCCAGGCTGGCTTGTACCTGTCGCCGCGCGGCCGCGTAGGCATCGCCTGCAGTGGCCTGCTTTTCCCCATAAAAGCTTTCAATCGCTTGGCTGATGCTGGTTATTGGCTCGATGACGGCATCGGTGCGATGGGTGAGCAGGTAGGGTGCAAACGCGGTGGCAACACCGCCTGCATCGCGTACCAGACTGGGGTGCCAGGCTTGCTCATGTGCCAACGCCACCCAGGTCTGCACTTCGGCCACCAGCGGCGCAACACTCTGTACCTGCCCGGCGCGCTGGTTCGTTTCCCCAAACGCGCGAAAGACAATTTCCCGCCCAGCCTGCGGGCTGATACCAGCCAGTCCATCCACTAAAGCGCGCCACAACGGCGTAGCCGCGTCGGTGGCAGCCAACAGTCGTCGTGCCTGTTCTGCGTCTAGTGCGTCAGGGGGGAGGGCGCTTTGCGCGGGGGGTGGCTGGTAGAGTTGGCCGGGCAGCGCCGGCCGCGCGGTTTGCTCTGTGGCGCGGTGATGATGCAAACATTCGAGAATGCGCAGCGCGGGTGTGCTGTCGTGCATGACGGGCCGCAGCAGCAGCACATTGGCCCAGCGGCCGATCAATTCCACAGCCAGTACTGTCGCGCCGAATTCAGGATGCTGTACGTCAAAAAGCAGGACGCGTTCCCAGGCCGGTTGCTGAACGGCCAGCAGTCCGGCGCCGCGCACGTATTTGCGCAACAATTGTAGAAAGGGGGAGGCGGTGTCTACGCCGCGACGCGGACGATTGCCCTCGCTAAGGAGATGGAGGCGCGGGGCTTGTGGATCAGCGGATACCAGCAGGTAGTGCCGTGTGCGCTGGGCGTACAGTTCGAAGGCGAGGCTGGTTGCGTCTGTCTGGAGCACTTGCTGCACGCGGGCAGGCAGGCAGGTCTGACGCAGCTCAGTGGCAACGGCAGCCGCGGCCCAGAAGTCAACGCTCACGGCAATTCCTGGAAATTCAGCAGGGCAGCAAAGCGGTCGAGGGTGGTGGTGCTGCGCACGCGCAGGCGTTTTAGTTCAAATAAGCTGCTGGAGTCGTGCAACTTGCCCTGCTGCGTGGTCAGGCCGCCCCAGAAGTTGTCGCTGGCGAAGTATTGTGTGACCCGCTCGTCGAACATGCCGGAGGGGTAGGCCACAAAACGGGGCCGCTTGCCAAGCTGGCTTTCGATGGCCTCGCGGCAACCGAGGACTTGCCAAGCCAGGCGCTCGTCATTGTTGCCAGTGAGTTCCTCATGCACGCGCGCGTGGCATTCGATGTCCATGCCCGCGGCCTGCATTGCGCGCATCTGATCCCACGACATATAATCCGGCTCGCCCAGGTTGGTGACTTCGGTTAAGACGAAGAAAGTCGCCGTAAAGCCGTATTGACTGAGCAGCGGTAGCGCGTTTTCATAATTGTCGCGATAGCCGTCGTCAAAGGTGATGATAACAGGCTTCTCTGGCAGGGGCAACCCCTGGGTCAGCGCGCCCAGCAGGTCGTACAGCGAGATGGATTGGTAGCCCTGCTCTTGTAAATAGGCGAGTTGCTGCTCGAACAGAGCGGGCGGCACGGACAAATCCACGCGGTAGCGGTCGGCTCCCTCCGGCGCATCGGACAGATAATGGTACATGAGGATGGGCACACTGACCTGATGCGCTGCGCCATCCGGGGTTGGCCACGGCGGGGGCACGGGAGGCACGGTCGGGACGGGGGTCGCTACCGGCGTCGGTGTTGCTACTGGTTGTGCCAGGTTGGCTTCGATTTGCGGCGTGGTTGTGTTGAAAAACGCGGGAATGTGGATCTGATACAGCGCGTTGGTTTGCCCCGCCGGATCAAATTCGATCAGGGGCGTGGCATCGTTGTGGGCGCGGGCACTGCTCAAGCCGCCCAGCGAGGGTATCAACCCCAGCGCGACAAACAAAATGCCGGATAGCACGAGCGTAGTCAGCGCCACCCAGGTTCTATGATATTGCAGGAAAGCCGCGACGAGTATGAGGCGGTCCTGTGTTTGTGAACGAGACTGTTTCATGGTGCGTTGGCTGTCACGGCTCAATGAACCGTGACTACGGGCAAAAAGAACCGCCGATAATCAGTATCGACGGCGCGCAGAGTATAACACTGCTTAAACAGCCGGACAAATGTTTACAACGCCCGCGCGAGCAGGGGCACGCGTGGGCCAACGCGGCGAAATCCATAGGTTTCGTAGAGGTGGAGGGAAGCCGTGTTGCTGCGCTGGGTGTTGATGATACACCGTCGCGCACCGGCAGCGGCACAATATCCCACCGCAGCGTTGAGCAGGGCACGTCCGATGCCGCGTCCCTGCGCCGCAGGATGGACGGCCAGGCGGATGATCTGGCCGGTTTCGTCGAATACGTCCGCGCACGCATAGCCCAGCAGCTGCGGTTCGTCGGCAACGAGGCTGGCGATCACCACGAAATAGCCGCTGGTGATCATGTAGCTGACCAACTCTTGCCGGGATAGTTGGTACAACGGCGCAAAAGCAGCGGCATCCAACGCCAGCAGTGCGGGCAGGTCAGCCGGTTGCACCGCGCGCAGGTGTGCTTCGTCAGTCGGCAACACCGGGTCAGGCTGGGCGCGGGCGTGGCGTTCCAGCGTGATCAGCCATTCGTGCTGCTCGAAGCCCGCGCGCTGCAACAGCGGCGGCAGCCAGAGCGCGGTAGCGTAAACTGCCAGATGTGCGATGTGCGCGGCCCGCAGGTGCGCGAGGGCCGGTTGCAGCAGCGCGTCCAGGCCGTCGTCGAGTCGCCAATGGTCGCGGATGGCGAGGCCGCGCAGGAAGGCCCAGTCACCTTGTCCGGGCCGCGCGGTCAGAAACGCACTGACACCGTGATCATCCAGCGCGATCAGGCACAGATCGTCTGCTAGCAAGCGCGGCACATCCTCCGGGCCAAAGGCCGCGAAGGTATGGCGCGCATCCTCAAGCAAACGCAGTAGGTTCGGCTGGTCGGCGGGGGTGGCAAGGCGGGTCAGCAAGTGATCGGGCATGATATTTTCAATACAGATCTTCCACAGGCTGCTGGCGTGGCGTTTGCGTGGCCCCCATGATCGCGCCGATGGTGGTGGCGAAGATCATATTCATCGAAACCGCGTCCACGTTATCAAAGGTGATCGAGGAGCTGAAATAGAGCAGCAGCAGCGCCGTGCCCGCGGCCAGTACATCGCGCGTTTCGTCGTTTAGCGTGGCCTGATAGCGCCGCAGCCCCTGCCATGCGGTCATGGCAAACCAACCCACATAGGGCAGCAGCGCCAGCAGGCCGCCGGAAACTAGCACAAACATCAGCGTATTGTGCGCGGGCGGGTAATAACCGAACACTGGCGAAGGATCCCAGCCGTAGCGTTCTTTGGCAATCGGACCGAAGTTGTAATAGCCCAGGCCGAAAATCGGGTTCCCTTGCACCATGTCTAGCGCCAGCCGCGCCACCGTGCCGCGGTAATCAAGCGAGCTTTCGTTTAACAGGCGCTCATTGACCGCCGCGCTAGCCGTGATGTTTTGCCAGAAGATCGCGGCCAAAATTGCCGCCACCAACAGCGGCGGCAGCAACAGCCGACGCGCCCGCGGGCGCAGCAGCGCAAAGACCACCACTGTAATCACCACACCCAGCCAACTGGCGCGGTTGTACGTCAGAAATACCCCCAGTGCGATAAACAGCAGGGCCGCGGGCAGCAACAAACGTGTCAGCGTTTGCCGTACCGTGGTCGCGGCTTCGCCATTGAACACCTGTAACAGCAAAGCGATCCCCAGCGGCAGCGCCAGCGCCGTGCTCACCCCCATCGGAGCGGCGTTGCCCATCAGGCTGGACACGCGCTGCAAGCTGCGGCTATAGCTGGATGCCTCGCGAATGTTAAATAGTACCTCGCCAGTGATTTGCTCACGCACGATCAAAAAGGCAAAGCTGGCCCCCAGTAGTACCAGCGCGGCGGCATAGAAGCGCAGATCGCGCAGATCAGTAACGATCTGATAAGCGAGATAGAGCATCACAAAGGGCAGGATGTACGCGTCCAGAATGCTTTGAAAAACGAAGCTGCGGTCATAAAGCGAGCGCGTTGTCGAAAAGAGCAGGCTGACCAGGAAAAGTACATAGATCAGATACGACCAAGTGAAGCGGCGGATGCGACGCTCCCCGCGCACCGCTTGCGCCAATAGCCAGAAAAGCAACAAGGCAGCCATCGTGCGCGACAAGCTTAACGCCGGGATGCCTGAGCCGACATCTAAATCCAGCGCGATGAAACTGCTGTAAGGCCCCAGCAGCAAGGTAAGCAGTAGGCCATGCAGGGGATTGTGCAGGCTGATCAATGCGAGCACGGCCAGTCCGGCCAGCGGCAAAAACCAGCCCGTCATACGCTCCACCGGCCCACCGAAACTGTCAAGACGGGTGCTGAAAATCGCCAGCCCCAGCAGCACGCCGACGCCCAGCGCGCCTAATGCCTGCAAAGGCAGGCTCATACGCTTGATTACACGCGGCAGGCTGTTGGTGCTCATGGAATAACGCGATGCTCGGTTTCTACGGCGCGCTTGTGATGCTTCGCATCCACAGCCGCCGGCGGCTTACAGGTTGACGCATTATTGCCGACAACTGCCGAGCGCGCAAATCATGCGGAGCGGGCTGGCCTTGTCCCGCGCGCCACAAACAGGATTGCCGACGGCAAGCGGGCGTGGTAAAATCGCGGGGAACCAATACGAGGCTCCTGTGACTGCACTCAACGACCTGCTCTACCCCAAGCTGTTGCGCCACGCCGCCCTGCCCGCCATTCAGCGTCTGCAAGGAATGCCGGTAACGCCTACCTTGCGCCAACTCGAACACAGTCAGTGGTGGCCGTTGGAACAGCTCCATGCCCTGCAACTGCGCAAGCTGCAAGCATTGCTGGCCCATACCTATGCCCAGGTTCCCTTCTACCGTCAGCTTTGGGACGCACACGGTGTGCAACCCACGGCCATTGGCAGCCTGGCCGATCTGGCGCGGTTGCCGCTGGTGACTAAAGCCATACTGCGCGCAGCCTACCCCGCGGACGCCGTGGCACGCGACGCGGATCCGCAGCAACTCGTGCGCTATGCCAGCAGCGGCTCCACCGGCGAACCGCTGCAGTTTGTGATGACGCGCGCGGAAAAGGGCGCGCGCTGGGCCAATATCTTCCGCTCATGGAGCTGGGCCGGTGCGTTTCAGGGGATGCGCATCGTTAACCTCAAGGATGGTCACGCACTGGGCGCGTTTCACAACGGCCTGATGCAGCAGGTCGAGCAGCAGGCCACGCGTATGCTCAACCTGTCGGCCTACGCGGTGCATGACGAGCGCCTGGAGCAGGTGGTGACGAGTTTTGTGGCGTTCCGTCCCCAGGTGATGTTCGCCTACCCCGGCACCGCCTGGCATCTGGCGCGCGCCCTGGCCGAGCGCAACCTCGTCACCCCGCTGCACGCGGTCGTTACCAGCGGAGAAATGCTGCATCCCTTCCAGCGCACGGAGATTGAACAGCAGTTTGGCTGCCAGGTACATGATTTTTACGGCGGTGAGGGCATGGACGTGGCGATGCAGTGCGGCGTGGACGGTCATTACCACATCAACGCCGAAACGGTGCTGGTCGAAGTGGTGGACGCGGCCGGCCAGCCGCTGCCCGCCGGTGTTGAAGGCCGCATCGTGCTGACCAACCTCAACGCTCATGCCATGCCCTTCATTCGCTATGTCATCGGCGACGTGGGCGCACTGGGACAGGGGACGTGCGCGTGTGGCCGCGCTCTGCCGCTGCTCGACCATGTCACCGGTCGCAGCAGCGATCAACTGGTGTTGCCGAGTGGCCGCGGCCTGCTGATGTGGTATTTCACCGATGTCTTTCGCCAGTTGCCCGGTGTGGCCTCCTTTCAGATGCGTCAAGTAGCCGCCGATCATGTGGTGGTGCTGGTTGAGCCAGGGCCAGATTTCGGCCATTTGCCCGATCAGGCAGGCGGGCAGCGGGCAGCCGGCGGTGCGCACACCCTGGGGCCATACGTTGGCCCGCTGGCAGCACTCGATCATTTGCGCGGCCAGTTGGAGGAGCAGGTGCGCGGCGAAGCCCGGCTGGAGATCGCACTGGTTGAGAATATTCCTTTGGGGCCGGGCGGCAAACACCGCTTCTTCATTGCGGACCGGGTGGCATGAGCCAGACTGACCAACGATTTGTCGGCTTGCGCATCGCTGTGGTGGGACCTTTTCCACCGCGGCCCGGCGAGTTGAGCGACCAAAGCGAGCTGCTGTGCCAACTACTGGAGAGCGAAGGCGCACGGGTGGAACGCATCAGCACCGACGCGCCTGACATACGCACCCAGCCACGCGTCGGCATCCACCTGTTGCCGCTGGTGCAGGCCATGCTGGTTTTCTGGCGCTTGCTGCGTGTCCTATCGCGCTGCCAAATCGTGCATGTGCAGGCTGCCAGTTCGTGGGGCTTTTACTTACCCGTTAGCATGGCGCTGCTACTGGGCAAACTGACCCGGCGGCGCGTAGTCATCAGCTACTTCGGCAGCCTGGCCCGCACTTGGACAGCGCAGTCGTGGCGTTTCATCCTGCCCTGGTTACGTCGCGCCGATGCTCTCGCAGCTTCGTCGGCCTATGCGCAGGAAATCTGGCAGCGCTACGGCCCGCGCGTGGCTGTGATTCCGCCGCTGATTGCCGTGGACGTTGCAGAGCGTTCACCGCGCACCGCCTGGCCGCCGCTGATCCTGTGGCTGGACGAGTTGGAACGTCGCGCTAATCCGGTCATGCCACTGCAGGCACTGGCCTTGTTGCAGCGCAGTGTGCCCGCCGCGCGCTTGTTAATGGTGGGTGAAGGGGCGCTGGCCGAGGAGGTGCGCAATCAGGCGCGCGCGCTGGGCGTCGCCGATGCTGTGGCCTATCGCGCGACCCTGACTGGGCCGCAACGCCACGCCGCACTGCGCGCGGCCAGCATTGTTTGGCGCACCGCCAGCGAAGACAACCTGCCTATCCTGCTGCTGCAAGCTGCCGCCCACGGCGCGGCCATCGTGGCGACCGATGTCGGTGGCGTGTCGGAGTTGCTCGATGACGGCGTGGACGCGCTGCTGCTCGATCCGCAGGATGTGGTCGGCTTCGCGCAGGCGACCGCGCGCGTGCTGACCCGCCCGTTTTTGGCGGAAAGCCTGACCAAAAACGCACATTTGGCTGTGGAACGCTGTACCTGGCCGCAACAACGCCACGCCATTGCCAAATTGTATGGGCTGCCCGCGGTAGCCATGCCCGCGGAGGACGATCTGGCCGATGAGCTGATTGGCCGTACCGAGTTTCTTTGGTCGGACCCGCAACCGGACGCGCCTGCTCAGCCCGCCGCGGATGGCAAGCGTCGTCGCCACAAATGACCCATCGCCAAGCGATCCATTGACCTGAATGGTGAGCAACTGCGCATGAAAGGGCTAAAAACGCAATGAAACGCTTGCTGGTGGTACTGGGTGAAGGGGGGCACACGCGGCAAATGCTGCAATTGCTGGACCAGCTTGGCCCCAATTACGAATACCATTACCTGATTGCCGTAGAAGATCAGCTCTCTGAGGATAAAATTCGGCTGCCGGGGCCGGTATATCGCATCGGCAGGCCGCGCAGCAAGGTCAAGGGGCACACCGACAGCGTGGCGACAGGGGCTTGGCACAGTCTGCAAAGCATGATGCAATTGTGGCCGATGCTGCGCCGCATTCGTCCGCAGGCGATTCTGGCGAACGGGCCGTCGGTGGCTGTGCCGGCTGCACTGCTGGGCAAGTTACAAGGAGCCGCGATTATCTACGTGGAAAGCGCGTCGCGCGTTGAGCAGATCAGCACCAGCGGTCGGCTGGTCTATCCTTTCGCGGATCTGTTTTTGGTGCAGTGGCCGCAACTGCAAGCACGCTACCGCAAAGCGATCTACGCGGGCCGGTTGTTGTAGCTGTGTGCTGTGAACAGCCGTCCGTCATAACTCAACAAAAAACAGGCTCCTACACAGGAGCCTGTTTTGATATCACTCAAGCGGGGCTTAATTGTGGGGCAAGCGGCTGATGAGCAGCGCTTCCGGCACAGCGCCTTCGACAAAGGTCGTCTCGTTGATCACGGTGCGCGGCACACCCATCACGCTATACTTGTCGGACAGCTCAGGGAATTCCATCGCTTCCACCATATCCGCGGTGACCTTGCCACTGGCAAAAGCCAGTTGATGCGCCAGCACCACCGCCTGCGGGCAGTACGGGCACGTCGGCGTGACGAAAACCTGCAAGTGTAACGGCTGCTGCAGGCTCGCCAGCTTGTCCAGCGTCGCCTTGCTCAGGCTAACCCGGCCACTGCCGACCAGCTTGATAGCTTCCAGCAGGCTGATAAATTCATAGCCGCTGGGGATGCCATAGAAGCGGATTCCATAGTCGCGGTCAGCCGCGCCATCTTGTCCCGCACTTTGCACCGAAAAAGCTGGCGTCTTGTCAATGCCGAACTGCGCAGCCAGCCCCGTCTCCTGCTCGAAATCGTGGACTTCCACACTCAACAGCGGCGATAGGGCAGCCAGCTCTTCCAGCAAGCCCTGAATCTCGTCACAATACAGGCAGTTATCTTGTTCGGTAAAGAAAACCAGCTTGACCGGCAGGGTTAAATGGTCGGTAAATTGTTGTTCTACAGCAACGCGATCTTTGTCTGTTAGCAAAGCCATGAGGATTCTCCTTTTGTTTGTCCATTCTGTTCAAACAATTGGATGCACACTCTGGCCCTGCGTTACACGGCCTAAAACAAATTACGCAGTGCGCTCAGTTCGTCTTCAATCTCAGTCAATCGTTCCTTGATCTGCTGAATGGCTTCGCGCAAAATACGCATCTCTGATTTGAGAACTTCCATCTCGGAAGCCGCGGCAGAAGGAGTACGTTCAGTCGTCATAAGTTCCTCCAGAAACAAAAATAAATCGGGCGCACAGCCGTCGCCTGCTGTAATTATAACCGACAGAGGATGATCCCCAAAGCAACGTCAGGCAGTAGAAAAAGAGAAAGGGCGACAGACCGTCCCAATCTGTCGCCCCCGCAAGGAGGAAGGAAGGAGCATCATTCGTTTCGAACGACTATGCACAGCATATCGTAGTTTCCTTAACGAATCATTAGAAGAAGTTAAACGTCAGTTCAGAGAACGTTCAGCAAAGGCCGCTGCGGTCACTGAACCGTCTACCACCAGGCCGCGCAGTGTTTCGATCAGCGGGTACATGACGGCATCCTCTTCCAGGAAGGGCACATGCTGCCGCACCAGCGCGTAAACGCCCGCGGTGCCTGTACCCAGCCGCGCGTCCGGCATCACCTCACGGCGGAAGTCAACCCCCTGCGCCGCAGCCAGTAGCTCAATCGCCAGAATCGTTTCCACGTTGCGCAGCACGCGCCGCGCCTGCCGCGCGGCAATCGGCCCGTTACTGACGTGATCTTCCCAGTTGGCGCTGGTTGGAATCGTGTCTGCGCTGGCGGGATGCACCAGCGACTTGTTCTCCGAGGCCAGCGCGGCCGCAGTGTACTGCACCAGCATCAGCCCACTGTGCAGGCCGCCTTGCTTGGTGAGAAAATCGGGCAATACATGCCGGTTACTGGCGCCATCGGTCAGGCGGCTCAGGCGGCGCTCCGACATATTGCCCAGCTCGGTGACAGCCAGCCCCAGATAATCGAAGGCAATCGCCAGCGGCTCGCCGTGAAAGTTGCCGCCGCTGACCACATCGGCCTGTCCCGTGGTTTCATCTATGAAGATTAGCGGGTTATCAGTGGCTGAATTCAGTTCGATCTCGACCACCCAACGCGCATACTTGATCGCATCGTGACACGCGCCATGCACCTGCGGGATGCAGCGCAGCGTGTACGGGTCTTGTGGCTCGGTGGTGTCAGGCTGCGACACATCGCGCACAAAGGTGGAATCGGCCAGCAGCCCGCGCAGCCGCGCCGCACACTCCATCGCACGCGGGTGCGGGCGCGCGGCCTGCAAGCGCGCGTCGAACGCAGCCGGCGTGCCGTGCAGCGCCTCCAGGCTCAGACAGCCCACGATATCGGCGACGGCCGCGGCGTTTTCCGCCTCTACCACGGCCAGCGAACCAAGTGCGGCCATCAGGGTCGTGCCGTTGGTGAGCGCCAAGCCTTCCTTGGCTTGCAGCGTCAGCGGTTCCAGGCCCGTGGCCTGCAAGGCTGCGCCCCCTGGCAGCACCGCGCCGTTCAGCTCAGCCTCGCCCATGCCGATCATCACCAACGCCACGTGGGCCAGCGGGGCCAGGTCGCCGCTGGCACCCAGCGAACCTTGGCGCGGTACCACAGGATGCACCCCGCGCTCCAACATACGCAACAACAGGTCAATCACTGCCAGGCGGCAGCCGGAATGTCCCTTGGCCAGCGTGTTGGCGCGGATCAGCATCATCGCACGCACCACTGCGGTTTCCAACGGACGCCCAACACCGACCGCGTGGCTCATTACAATGTTACGCTGAAGCTGTGCAGTTTGCTCCGCGTCAATCACGCGGTTGCAGAACGCGCCAAAGCCGGTGGTGATGCCGTACACCACCCGATTCTGCGCGACGAAATCCTCGACGGCCTGCCGGGCGCGCGCCACCCGATGCTGGGCCTGCTCGCTCAGCGCAAAGCGCATTGCCGCCGGGCGCGCATAAGCCGCGGCCACGACTGCTTCAATGGTTAGAGTTTCACCGTCTAAAATTAGTGTCTGCATTGACACAAAGCACCTCACAGGAAAGAATGTTTGGGACAAGCGCATTATAACACGCGCTCGAAGCTTCTGCGGAGTTTGCATCTCTCGATACGAACCAGCGAAAGCCTTGTCCTTGCCGAATTCTCCAGCCGCGGGTACAATTCCCGCGTTATGAAAACAGCTTTGGTACACGACTGGCTCAATCAGATCGGCGGCGCGGAAAACGTGCTGGAAACGCTGGTGGATATGTTCCCCGGCGCGCCGGTCTACACAAGCATCTATGCGCCCAAGCTGATGCCATCCACCTATACCGCTTGGGACATCCGCACCAGCTTTATGCAGCGGTTGCCCGGCGTTGCCACTCATCATCAAAGCTATCTGCCATTCTATCCGCTCGCGTTCGAAGAATTCGACCTGAGCGGCTACGATCTGGTACTGAGCAACAAATCGGCCTTTTGTCACGGCGTCATCACGCCGCCGGAGACGCTGCACATCTGTTATTGCCTGACGCCAACCCGGTTTCTGTGGATGTACGATGCGTACCGGCAGCGGGAAGGGTTGGGCAAAGCCGCAGATAGCGCGTTGCGGCCGGTGCTGGCGAGTCTGCGCCAGTGGGACCGGTTGGCCGCGGATCGCGTGGATCACTTCATCGCAATCAGCCGCGTGGTGCAGGCGCGTATCGAAAAATATTATCGCCGCCCCAGCACCGTCATCTATCCGCCGGTGGATGTGCAGCGTTTTACCCCATCCGACCGGCAGCCGGGCGACTATTACCTGGCCGGCGGGCGGTTGATTCCGTACAAGCGCGTAGATTTGGTGGTCGAAGCCTTCAATCAACTTGGCTTGCCGCTAATTGTTTACGGCGATGGCCGCGACCGTGCCGCGCTGGAACAGCGCGCAGGCAGCAACGTCACCTTCCTGGGCCGCGTATCGTGGGATCGGCTGGTAGATTTGTTCCAGCACAGCCGCGCCTTTATCTTCCCCGGCCTGGAAGATTTTGGCATTGCCCCGCTCGAAGCACAGGCCGCGGGCCGACCGGTGATCGCTTACGCGGGCGGTGGCGCGCTGGACACGGTGCTGCACGGCGAGACAGGGTTGTTGTTCCACGAGCAAAGCACGGCCGCGCTGGTGGCTGCGGTGCGCGCTTTTGAAAGTATGACCTTTAGTCCGGCGGCTTGTCGCAGCAACGCAGAACGCTTTGCAGAAGAGCATTTTCGTCACGAGCTAAACCGCTTCATTGCGCAGCGCATGGATGAACATACCGGTAGGCAAGTACACAAGTAGCAAGTAGACAAGTTATGGAACTACGACAATATTGGGCTGTGGTGCGACGTTGGTGGTGGCTGCCGGTGCTGGCGGTGCTGTTGACCGCGGCGCTGGCACTGGTGATGGATCGTCCGTGGCAACCGCGCGCGCCGGTTTATACCCTGCCGCTCAGCTTTAGCATCGGAATGCAGCCGCAGGGCCTGCAAACGGGTGAACAAAACTATTACACCGCGGTCGCCAGCGAGTACCTGATTGACGACATGGCCGCGGTGGTGCGCGGCAGCGAATTCGCCACCGCGGTCAGTCAGCGTCTTGCCGCGCAGGGCATCGCCATCCCGCCGGGCGCGCTGCAAGGCTCCACGCAGTCAGGCAAGGTGCATCGCATCCTCGACATCACCGTCACCTGGAATAACCCCGACGACCTGGCCGCTATCGGCGATGCCATCGCGGCCACGCTGGAGCAGGACGCCGGGCAATTTATGCCGCGGCTCTTTGCACAGAACGGCGCGGCCTACCTGGTGAACCGCGGCGGCATCGGCGCGAGCCAGCCGGGGTTGCGCGACAAGCTGGAACTGCCGCTGCGCCTGCTGTTGGCGCTGGCTGCCGGTGTGGCGCTGGCCTTTCTGGCCGAATACCTGGATGATCGCATTCGTGGCCGCGCGGACGTAGAGCGGCTGGGCCTTGATGTGCTGGCCGAGATTCCGCGGCAGAAGTAGCTGCTTTCTGTGGTACAATAGCGTTCTGGATAGGTCTGGAGACAAGAACGATGGAAATACGTGACTATCTGAATATTTTGCGCAAACGAGGCTGGATCATCGTGGCGCTGGCGTTGCTGGCCGCGCTGGCTGCGTTCGGCATCAGCAAGGTGCAGACGCCGGTCTATAAGGCTAAAGCCACGGTGAGCGTCGTACCCGCGCGCCCAGACCTCGGTCTGGGTATGACTGCCAAAGACCTGCTGCGCAACTTCGCCGTCAACATCCGCACGCACAAGATGGCGCGCCAGGTGATTGACGAAGCCGAACTGGATATGTCTACCTACGACCTGTTGAGCAAGATCGAGGTCAACGCAGTCGGCGATTCGTTTATGATCGAAATCTCCGCGGAGGACGAAGAACCTGCCGTGGCCGTGAAGATCGCGATGGCCTTCGCCAACCAGTTCGTCAGCGAGCGCAACGCCTACTATCAACAGCAGGACAAGGCCGACCGCATCGAGGTCAAGCTGGTGGACGACATCATTGATGCCCCGCTGTTCAAGCCCAAGCCGCTGCTGAATGCAATAGCCGGATTGGTGCTGGGCGCACTGCTGGGCCTGCTGATGGTCTTTGCGCTGGAATGGCTGGAGGCTGACATTTTACGCACCCCGGCCGCGGTGGAGCGTGCGCTCGGCGTGAACGTGCTGGGCGCGATTCCCGCGGAAACGAACCAACCTGCCCGTAACACACGCGCCAGCCAGCGCGCTGTGGCGAGCAGCACTGCGCCGGTGAAATAGGCTTTCCATCCAGGATTCCGGAAGTTCTCTGATTTCCGCAGTCTGTGCTTGAACATTCTGTTTTCAAGAAATTACTATGACCAAACAACTGATTACCCTTGCCGATCCCCGCTCGCCAGCCGCCGAAGCCTATCGCACCTTGTACATCAACCTGTCTTTTGCCAGCGAAGGCAAGCCGGTGCAGCGGTTGTTGATTACCTCAGCCGAAACCGGCGAAGATAAGTCTAGCACGCTGGCGAATCTGGCTGTGGTGGCTGCCCAGATGGGGCAGCGCGTGGTGGTGATGGACTGCGATCTGCGCGCGCCGGAACAGCATGAGCTGTTTGGCGTGCGCAATGACACGGGCCTGACTGCACTGGTTGGCAGCAAAACGGGTCTGGCTGTGGCGCTGCAAAACGTGACCGCGGTGCCGGGGCTGCGCGTGCTGCCCAGTGGCCCCCTGCCAGTCAGCCCGTCGCAGGTGCTGGCTGCGCGGCGCATGGACGAAATCATGGCCGAGCTGGCGCAGGATGCCGATCTGGTGCTGGTGGATGCGCCGCCAGCCGCGGGCGTGGCGGATGCGTCGGTGCTGGCGACCAAAGTAGACGGCGTGCTGTTGGTGCTGAACGCGGGCCACAGCAAGCGCGACCAGGCGCGGCGCGCCAAGGAAGCGTTGGCGCGCGTCAACGCGCCGCTGCTGGGTGTGGTACTGATCAATGTTGCCGAAAGTGGCGGCGTGCTGGGCTAAAACAAAACATTCAAGAAAGAAGCAGGAAGTTCCATGAAGGGCCTTATTTTAAGCGGCGGCAAAGGGTCACGACTCTATCCGTTGACCTACACCAGCGCCAAACAGTTGGTGCCGGTTGCCAACAAACCAGTGTTGTTTCGTGTGATTGAAGCAATCCGCGATGCTGGAATTACGGACATTGGTATTGTGGTTGGTGTGGACGATAACGCGCGGCAGATCCGCGAAGCCGTGGGCCGCGGCGGGCGTTGGGGCGTCAATGTAACCTTTATCCCCCAGGATGCGCCGCTGGGGCTGGCGCACGCGGTCAAGATCAGCCAGGATTTTCTGGGCAATGACCGCTTTGTGATGTTCCTGGGCGATAACGTGATTCAAGGCGGCATCAGCCCGCTGATCCGTGAATTTGAATACAGCGCGTGGAACAGCCAGATCGTCTTGACGCGCGTAGAAAAGCCAGAGCAGTACGGTGTGGCGCAAATCGCGGACGACGGCTCGATCATTCGATTGATCGAAAAGCCTAAAGAGCCACCGAGTGATCTGGCGCTGGTCGGTATTTACATGTTCGACCCGCATATCTTCGAGGCGGTTCACGCCATTAAACCCTCGTGGCGCGGCGAGCTGGAAATCACCGACGCGATCCAATGGCTGGTGGATAACGGCTACGCGGTGCATCCCTACGTGCATCGCGGCTGGTGGATTGACACCGGCGCGCCGATTGACATGCTGGCCGCCAACGACAAGGTGCTGGAAGAGCTGAGCCACGAGATCAAGGGGTTTGTGGACAAAGATTCACGTGTCAGCGACAATGTGACCGTAGAAGTGGGTGCGGAGATCATTAACAGCGTGGTGCGCGGTCCGGCGATCATCGGTGAAGGTACGCGCATTATCAATTCCTACGTCGGGCCGTTCACGTCCATCTATCATCATTGCGTGATCGAAGACAGCGAAGTTGAGCACTGCATTGTGCTGGAAAATTCGCAGATCGTGGACATTCCCGCGCGCATTGCTGACAGCCTGCTGGGGCGGCAGGTCACGCTGATTCGCTCGCCCTACAAGCCCAAAGCCTACAAATTAACGCTGGGCGACCACAGCAAGATCGGTATTTTGTAGCCGCCGTGGAGTCGCTGTTTGCCTAGATCGTTACCGGCCCTGGCTGCGGGCATTCTGCAAAGCAATCAGGCTTGGCGCGTTCAGTCTGACGCAGCCCGGCTGGACAGCGAACCGCTGCCGCCGGTTTATTACACAGAGTCCACCCTGTCGGCAACGACGGAGGCGGAGCGCGTGGCGCAGACGGTGAGCGAACTGGCGCAGCGTTTGGCGCGCTTGCCGCACGCCTATCACGCGTGGCCTGTGTTCCATGCGGGCGCTTATTTCGATCTGTACCACGGCCAGATGGCCGCGCTTAGCCGCGTTGAAGAGACACGCCGCATCGTGCGGGTGCGCTTGTATGCAGACCTGCTGGCCCCTGCGCTGCGCACCGCCGAACGCTATTGGGTTGAAACGTTCTTGCCCGCGTATCATGCGGGCGCAGCCGCTGATGCTGCTGATGCTTTTCGTCAACATCTGTACGACGAAGCTGTGCCAACGTTAGCCGCGCGGCTGGAACAGGCGATCACCGTGGTGCAGGGTGCACTCGACCGCGTTACGCAGGATGTGACAGTGTTGGGCGTGCTGGGCGGTCTGGAAGAGCGTATCCAGCATCGGCCGCGGCCCGGCACGCGCATGGCGGATGGTTTGCCGGTGGTTCTGCAACGCCTGCCGCGCACTATGCCCACCTTGACCCTGGATTTGACCTTTCCCGCGCCGCTGGAGCGACCTTTGGGCCGCGAGGTCTGGCTGCGCTTCGAGCAAACACAAACGTGACCGTGGCGTCACGCATTCCCAAGGAGTTCTTTCATGCGTCATTTGATGGTGACCGGCGGTGCCGGCTTTATCGGTTCCAACTTCGTGCGTTACTTGCTGGACAAGTACCCGGATTATCATGTACTGGTGTACGACAAGCTGACTTATGCGGGCAATCTTGATAACCTGCTGGATGTGCACACTGACCCGCGCTACGCTTTTATGCAGGGCGATATTTGCGACGCGGCCGCGGTCGAGCGCGCACTGACCGAATATCGCATTGATACCATCGTCAACTTTGCTGCAGCTACGCACGTAGACCGCTCGCTGATGGAGCCGGACGAATTCCTCAAGACCGACGTTAATGGCACATATGTGTTACTGGAAGCCGCACGCGCACACCAAATCGAACGCTATCACCAGATCAGCACCGACGAGGTCTATGGTCAGGTGTTGACGGGGCGTTCCACCGAGAACGATCCCTTGCATACACGCAGCCCTTATTCGGCCAGCAAGGCCGCAGGCGACTTGATGTGTATCGCCTACTACACTAGTTTTGGCGTGCCGGTGACGATTACGCGCGGCTCGAACAACGTGGGGCCGTATCAGTATCCGGAGAAGGTGGTGCCGCTCTTCACCACTAACGCTATGGATGATCGCCCACTGCCGATCTACGGCGACGGCAAGCAGATGCGCGATTACCAGTATGTGCTGGATCACTGCGAAGGGATTGATTTTGTGCTGCATCACGGCCAGCTTGGCGAAGTGTATAACGTGGGCACGGGTAGCGAGATGCACAACATTGACATGGCGCACTTGATTTTGGACACGCTCGGCAAGCCGCACAGCTTGATCCAGCCGATCACCGACCGCCCCGGCCATGACCGTCGCTACGCGCTGGATGTGAGCAAGCTGGAGGCTTTGGGCTGGCGTAGTCGCCACACCTGCGAAGAGGCTGTCGTCGCCACAGCCAACTGGTACGCGGCTAATGAATGGTGGTGGCGCAAGATCAAGAACGGCGAGCATTACAAGGAATATTACCAGCGCCAGTATGCCGGGCGCGAGGTTGGTAGCGCGCAGTCGTAACTGTCCGGTGCTTGTCACAGGATCGGTTGTGGTTTAACCACCTGGTATGGCGCGGTTAGCACGACTTTGCAGTTGCGCAGTTCATACCATCACGAGACGCCCAAGCCCGCAGGGCGGTATACAACTGCTCGATGAGTCTCGTTACCCCGCGTTGGCGGTGTGACTTGAAAATGCCAACTCGTCCATATCTCCGGCTGCGGAAATTAACCGGATTTCATTCCTCACCTTGACCTTGTGTATCCTTGCGGTGTACAAATGAGAGCGTACTTTTTCTTACTGTTTCCCTGACAATCAGCAGGTAAAGTACATCAGGATAAATTTCCTTCCACGCCTTAGCTGCTTTGAGACGAACTGGAGACTCGCATGGCTGATAACAAACTGCAACGCGAATTACAGGAAAATATTGGATTTCGCGAACCGCCCGTCAACCAAATCATTCGCCCCTTCCAGCAATTCATGCAGATCGAAGCGTCCAGCGGCATTATTTTGCTGGTAGCGACCGCTATTGCTTTGTTTTGGGCTAACTCCGCCTGGGCCGACAGCTATTTTGAACTGCTTCATACCAAACTGGCGATCACCTTTGGCGATTTCGGCGTTAATCTTGACCTAAACCACTGGATTAACGACGCGCTGATGGCTGTGTTCTTTTTCCTGGTCGGGTTAGAGATCAAGCGCGAGCTTACCAGTGGCGAATTATCTTCCCCGCGCAAGGCGATCCTGCCGATGGCGGCGGCTGTGGGTGGCATGGTACTGCCCGCGCTGATCTACTCACTGCTGAATTGGGGCGGTGAAGGGCGCAATGGCTGGGGCATTCCGATGGCAACTGACATTGCTTTTGCGCTCGGCGTGCTGGCGCTGCTGGGCAACCGCGTGCCTGCCACATTGAAAATCTTTCTGACCGCGCTGGCGATTGTGGACGATCTCGGTGCGGTGCTGGTAATTGCAGTCTTTTACACAGAACAGATTGCTTTCACCTGGTTGATGGTGGCTGCGGTGATGCTGGTATTGATGCTGTTGTTGAACCGGCTGGGTGTGCGCAACCCAGTGGCCTATGCACTGTTTGGCTTGGTATTATGGTTTGCCATGCTGCAATCAGGCGTCCACGCCACCATCGCGGGCGTGCTGGCTGCCTTGACCATCCCCTCCACACGGCAGTTGAATACCAAGCAGTTTGTTGCCTGGAACCGCCAAGCCTTACAGGCGTTGGAAAAAGATTCGCACACTTCAACCGCCGGGCACGGACATGATGACACCCAACGCACCGTACTGCAAGCAATGGAAAGCGCCATTCAGCACGCTGAATCTCCCTTGCAGCGTCTGGAACACACCCTGGCACTGCCGGTGGCTTACGTGATCATGCCCATCTTCGCACTGGCGAACGCCGGGGTCGCGGTGGCAGGTGATCTGGGCGCTCAGCTAGCCAGTCCGGTGAGCCTCGGTATTATCCTCGGCCTGGTGCTGGGCAAGCAGTTGGGTGTGCTGCTCTTTACCTGGCTGGCTGTGCGCAGCGGCCTCACCGAGCTACCGCAGGGTGTCACCTGGCGACACATCTACGGCGCAGCCTGGCTCGCTGGCATTGGTTTCACGATGGCCCTGTTCATCAACGGGCTGGCTTTTGCTGGTAACCCGCTACAGGACACGGCCAAGATTGGCATCCTGGTGGCGTCTGTCATCTCCGGTGTGGGCGGTTACATGTTGCTGCGCACCACGCCAGCCCGCCGCGCGGCCTGATCGAGACACATAAAAACAGGGCAACCCCGCGCGGGGTTGCCCTGTTTTGGTTTTCAGCAGTGGTCTTGGGTTGTTTTCAACGTGCGGCCAGCACCGCGTACTCCAGCGCGGCGATGTAGTTCAGGATGGCGTGATCGGCCAGCCCCCGCGACTTGACCATGCCCGGATGCAGCCACGGCAGCCGAGCTTGATAGAGCAGTTGTCCCAGCACTTGCCGCCGCGCCACATGCCACGGCTCCGGATCGCGCAATACATGGCCCTGGGCGGTCAGAAATACCTGCTCGCCTACATGCCAATAGCCCAGCGCAGTGGGTGGCGTGCCCGTCACCACGTCGCAACAGTTGACGAAGCGGTACACTGGCAGCCCGTCCAACTGGTGCATGAAGTCCAGATTACCGGGCCGCGGGGAACCAAACGTTACCAGCGACATCGGCGCACGCCGGGCCGCGGCCAGCGTTGCCAACGCAGCGCCGAGGCTGTAGCCAGTGTACCAGACCGGCAAACCCTCCGCAGCGAGCGCATCCAGCGCCTGCGTTACCGCGGGCCAGACTTCATTCAAGGCAGCGCGAAAGCCGCTATGCACTTCCGGTTGCAGGGCCATCGGCGTCAGCTCGAACTGTCCATCTGTCCACAGGTCTAGCCAGACCATGAACTCGGTGCCGCGGAAGACGAGGAACGCGAAGCCGTCGCCGCGCGCCAGAAAGCCCTGCGTGCTGGCTCCGTTGAAGGTAGCCACCAACTGCAAGCCCACGCGCGGCAACAGCGCCGCAATCACATCCTCTCGGCAGTAGGCCAACTGGCACAAACTCGCCAGCCACCAGGCATTGCCCAGCACCAAGCCAGTTTCCCCCGCGTCGAAGCGCGGCATCTGCTCCACGTTGCGCAGCAGGGGCCGCCGGTCGGGAAAGACCAAACCGGTGTAGCTGTAATCGGTGTTCATGGCCGGGTTAGTAGCCCGATTCTAGATCAATCATCCCCTTTTCCTTGGCCATGTGTAACGCCCAGCGGTAAAAGTAGAATGAACTGATCAGCAGTACGACCGTAAAACCGGCCAGAATGGCCACCAGGGCCTCATTCGACAGGAAAGCCAATGTCTTGAACCCAGCCGCTTCTGCGCCCAGCAGCGCGCGCCGCGCGGCTTCCAACCAGTACGTCACCGGCAGCAGAAAGCCGATCCAGCGCAGCCAGGTGGGCAGAATGTCCAGCGGGAAGATTGCGCCGCTGAACAAGTACATGGCACCCGCCACTGCCTCGCCGACCGACCAGAAGTGCCGCGCCATGCTCATCGTCCACGAGCCCATAATCAAGCCCAACCCGGCCAGCGCCGTCACTCCCAGCACGGTGCTGATCAGCAGCAACGGCCAGTTGATGCTGCCGAGGTAAATGGGCAGGTGAAAGACCAGTTTGCCGAAGGTAATGGTAATCAGCACCGAGATCGTGCCGATAATCAGGCGGGCCACGCCGCGGCCAAACAGGTATGTGTAGCCGTTGATCGGCGCGGTGTACAAATTTTTTGCCACGCGATAGTGCTCGCGGTCGTCAATGATCGCCCAACTGACACCCGTGATCACCATGCCGACCAGGATATACAGCGCGTTGCCCAAGAAGATGTACGGGAACATCGGCTCCTGAAAGGCGCTATTCGTAATCACCGCGTACATTACCACCAGAATCAGCGAGCTGGCCAGCGGGCGGACGATGGAATAGACCGCGAATAGGAAGGGGTCAGCCCAGTTCGATTCAATCTGCCAGCCCAGCCAGGTGGCGACGATGAAGCTGCGCAGAGAATCGTTGCGACGCACCAGCGGCGCGTCTAACAGGCGTTGTGAGATGGTCATGGAGCCTCCTTTACCGACGTCGTTCGATCAGGCGGCCCTGCTCGCGACCCACCTGCTCCAGCTTGGCCAGCAGGAAGTAGGCCACGGTGATAAAAATCACGGCCAGCACCGACAGAATCGTCAATTCGATCTTCGGCGACAGGAAGCCGAGCGTCGGATCGCCGCTGAACATCAACTGGCGCATGGCGTCCAGTCCCAGCGTTAACGGGATCACCGAAGCCAGGCTGGCAGCCAGCGCACCCAGCGCGCGCACTGGGAAGTACAAACCCGATGCCAGGTAGATCGGCTCCTGTAACAAGTTTGAAAGATGCCAGGCCTCACGGCCAGCCACCAGAAACACTGACGCGAAGACCATACCCATACCGTACAGCGCGGCCATCGTCATGGTAAACACCACCACTAGCAGCAGCGGGTCGCTGATGTGATAGCTGACGTTGAACAGGAAAGAGCAGATGATGATGATCACGGTGGCGCGCGTGGCGGTCATCACCAGCCCGCCGACAGCCATGCCCAGCAGCACAGCCATCATCGGTCCCGGCGACAGCACGTACATCTCCAGGTTGCCTTGGTCTTTGTCCCAATACAACTGGCTGGCCATGCTCCAAAGCACGTTCAGCCAGAACGCGGTCATCGCACCGCCCAGCACCGCAAAGCCGGTATATTCAGCCGGGGCACCGATGGCGCGGTACAAAAACACATACCCGGCCACCGACATCACCGGCAAAAACGTTTCAAAGAACATCCAACTGCGCTCGCGAAATGCGCCCACGATGCGCGGATACGCCCGCGCCCACATGGTCGCCCAGAACAGGCGCAGCCCATTGGCTTTAAATACACGCGATTGTTCGACCATAAGAAGTCCTTGATGTTAGCAGAGAAGGAAATAAGTACACAAGGGAGGCCAGCGGGAACGGCTGGTCTCTGATCGTGCTACCTGCTTACTTATCTACTTGCTTTCCTCGGCACTCGCCGTATCCACGTCCAGCCGCCGACCGACCAGGTCAATGAACACATCTTCCAGCGTGGGGTCGCGCTTTTCCAGCGAGAGCAGCGTTGAGCCGCGTTCGTGCAAATGCTGGAGAACGTTCGACAGCGCGTCGTCTGTTTCCAGGATCAGGCTCAGTTCGTGCGCGCCCTCCAGTTCGGTGATCGTCACCTGCCGCACGCCCGGCACCGCTTCCAGCCATTGATCGCTGCCCGCAGGCCGCTGATCCAACGGCGCCACGCGCAGCGTATAGACTGTCTCGCGGCGCAGGCGGCGTTTTAGATTCGCCGGGGTGTCCAGTGCCAGCAGCTTGCCGCGATCAATAATCGCCAGCCGCTCACACAGTTCATCAGCCTCAGCCATGTAGTGCGTGGTTAGCAACAGGGTGCGGTCGGGGTGGGCGCGCATCCATGTCATAACGAAATCGCGCACTTGGCGCGCCGCGGCCACATCCAGCCCTAACGTCGGTTCATCCAGAAACACCACGTCGGGGTCGCTGATGAAGCCGCGGATGAAGTTCATCTTTTGACGCAGGCCGGTGGACAGATCGGAGATCTTGGTACGGCGGCGATCCTGCAAGCCAACCACTTCCAGCATCTCATTGATGCGCTGTCTGGCGACTTTACTGTCCAGTCCGTAGAAACGGGCAAACATCCATAAGTTTTCTTCGACGGTCAGCAGGCCGTAGCCACTGGTTTCGCCGCCACTGACCATGCTGATGCGCCGTCGCACTTCCTGCGCGTCGGTGGCTACGTCCAGTCCCAGCACGCGGGCGCGCCCACTGGTGGGTAACAATAACGTGGTCAGAATCTTGATCAGGGTGGTTTTGCCTGCACCGTTCGGGCCGAGCAGGCCAAACACCTGGCCGCGCGGCACTTCCAGATTGACATCCTGTAACGCAACGATCTCTTTCGGATCGTCCTTGCGCTTCGGGCCGCGCAGCTTGTACACGCGGCCGAGCGTCTCGACAATGATAGCAGATTGATCAGACATAAAAGGGTTCCTGCCTGGTGTAAATGAAAAAAAGAAGAAGAAACTCTTGTTTAGGAAGATGCTCGGTGTTACAATGTCAGCTATGCCACAACATAGCTTATTACCCAGCCGTTGGCTGGCGACCTTGTATCACGTTGCTTATCCGTGGGTGCGCCGCTGGTGGCGCATCACTGCGCCAGTGCGTTTAGGCGTACGGACGATTGTACTGGACGCGCAGGGACGCGTGCTGCTGGTACGACATGCCTATGGTTCGGAGGGATGGGGATTCCCCGGTGGAGCGCCGAAGAAGCGCGAACCGTTGGCAGAGACAGCCCGTCGTGAGGTATGGGAAGAAACGGGGGTGCGTTGTCGCGTGGAACGCCTACTGGGCGTTTACGACAGTTTTGCTGAGGGTAAAAGCGACCACGTCACGTTATTTGTCTGCACAGCCCTAGATGCTGAACGGGCCAAGCCCAGCAGCCCGGAGATCAAAGCCGCAGCTTTTTTCGCGCTGGATGCCTTGCCTGTTGAAGCATCGGATGGAACCCGGCGGCGTCTGGCCGAGCTACAAACACCCAATGCCAGCTTTTCCGGGTTCTGGTAACCCGTCAGTCAACCACAAACGCGACCTTGACAAACGCCCGATATTCAACGATTTCATTGTCGCTGACCTGGGCATCGAAGCGCACGATTTCCATACTGCCGATACCGTGCAGGCTTTTACTCGCGCCGGACAAGGCATTACGCGCGGCGTCCTCCCAACTCACGGTGGAGTTGCCGATCAGATCAATGATTTTACTTACAGCCATGGTACACCTTCCTTTCTCCAGCCCGCAACCGGCTGGTTCCGCTGGCGTTATCGTGTCCTGCATGATACCACACCCACAATTCGCCGCCCAATTCGCGCATCCTGATTGCTTGCTGGTATAATCCTGCCATGCGCGTCACCATGATCTCTAAAGCGGTAGTCGTGGCTGCTTACCAGCGCAAGCTGGAAGAGCTGGCGCGGCTGCCCGGCATCGAACTCACCGTGATCGCCCCTCCCTCTTGGCGTGACAGCCGCGGGGAAACGCAGCTTCAGCCCACCTTCACCGCGGGCTACCGGCTGGTCAGCACACCGCTTGCCTTCAACGGCCACTTTCATACCCACTTTTACCCGCAGTTGAGCCGTGTGCTGCACGAAGCCCGCCCCGATGTGTTGCACATGGATGAAGAGCCGTACAACCTGGCAACCGGTCAGGCGTTGCGCTGGGCCGCGCGCCGCCGCGTGCCTGCACTCTTCTTCACCTGGCAAAATCTGGATCGCCGTTATCCACCCCCCTTCCGCTGGATCGAGCAATACAGCTACACACACAGCGCCAGCGCCATTGCCGGCAATCAGGAGGCGCAACAAGTGCTGCGTGGCAAGGGCTACACGCGCCCGATCGCGGTTATTCCGCAGTTCGGCATTGACCCGCACCTGTTTGAACGTCGCGCGCTACCGCCGCTGGTACCCCCGTCCCCACAATACGCCCTGACCCTGGGCTATGCGGGTGGTTTCATACCGGAAAAAGGGGTGGATACCTTGCTGCACGCACTGGCCACCGCCCAAAAGCAGCTTGTCCAGGCTGGGCAGCGCCCCTTGCGGTTGTTGCTGGCGGGTGGCGGCGCGCAGCAAGCCGCGCTGGAGCAATTGGCCGCGCAGCTTGGGCTGGTTGAGCATGTCCGCTTCCTGGGTCGCGTGGGATCAGTGACCATGCCCGCGTTCTATGCCAGCATTGATGCGCTGGCGATCCCCAGCCGTACCACCCCCACCTGGAAAGAACAATTCGGACGGGTGTTGATCGAAGCGATGGCGTGTGAGGTGGTGGTACTCGGTTCTGACAGTGGCGAAATTCCGCACGTAATCGGCGACGCCGGGCTGATTTTTCCCGAAGACGACGCGGCCACGCTGGCCGGGCAGTTGGTGCAACTGGCGACAGAACCTGCCTGGCGCGCAGCCTTGGCCCAGCGCGGGCGCGCCCGCGTGCTGGCAAATTTCACGCACCAACACATTGCCGCGGCCACGCTTGACGTGTACCGCGCCATGCTGTCCTACCCGTAAAACCAATTCTGCGGGGCTTAGAACGCGAGAACGCTCTGGATTGCCCGGTCCAGAGCGTTCTCTATCGAAATAAGGAGGAGAAGAAGAGACTGATCATCTCTATTTGAGAATAGTCTATCACATCCTCGTTTTCAGTGCTGGACGTGAAACCTACGTTTACCCTACGCTTTGTTCCGCATCTGCCATAATTTCGTCGGTAGCTTCCGCCGCCACCACGACAGCTTCCTCCACAGCTACAGCCAGCGGTGCATCCATCGTATCCAGCATCTCTGCCGGTGGCGCGGCTTCCGCCGCCCCATCGGCCACCACCTGGGCCGCAGTCGCCGCGTGGGGCATTACCGACTGCAACGCCTCGTCTAGCTTGCGGCGCAGATCGCTGATCACCTGCTTGCGTTCGCTCAAGGTGCTCTGCAACTGTGCCAGCCGTTCGTTGCGGTTGGACAGTTGTCCGGTTACATCGCTGACTTTCTGGCGCAGCACATTGATTTCAGCCTGCTGGCGTTTGACTGCCTGGCGCAGCCCCATCGCATCGTTGCCCTCGGCGCGCAAGTTGGTGCGCAGGCTGGTGATA
The DNA here is from genome assembly GCA_049299095.1 of Anaerolineae bacterium. Lineage (GTDB taxonomy): Bacteria > Chloroflexota > Anaerolineae > JAAEKA01 > JAAEKA01 > JAAEKA01. The sequence goes on from JBAQWV010000022.1 coordinate 42,746, forward strand.
ATCTCATCGTTTTCGCCGTGTGACTTCTGCAGCGCGGCCAACTGTTGGCTAACCGCGTTGAATTGCTGTTCACGCGCCGCCAGTTGCCCCTTCAGGTCATCCACCTGCCTCTGCTGAGCCTGCCGGGCCACGTCGGCGTCCTGTGCAGCCTTTTCGAGCTGCTCCACCTGGGTGTTGCGTTCCTTGACCTGCCCTTCCAGGCGCGTCAGGGCACGCTCCAGATCGCCGCGCGCCCCTTCCATGTTGCGTACTTGCGCTTCGGCGGCGGCTTTGGCCTGCTCGCGGTCGCGCACATGGCCTTCCAGCTTGGCAACGTGCGCCTTGAACTCGTTCGCCTCCCGCTCGCGATGCTCCAGGCGCACGTTGAGCTTCTCCGTCTCTTCGCGTGCCTTTTGGCGTTCGCGTTCCAATTGGCTGGCCTGGCTGGTAAACGCGGCTCTTTGCGCGTTAAGCTGCCTGGTGCTGCTGTTGCGCATCACCAGCCACATTACCACCAGCCCCAGAACAAAACCGATCACCGCCCACAGGATTGGATCCATACTGGCCTCCTGAATTGACTGACAACGTGCTGGCTGCGGCCAGCCACAAAGGATGGGGTCACGATAAAGGGGTGGAACGAAACAAACATCTATAATTTAACACTGTTTTGTGTGTTAGACAAGTGCATCGTGCCTGCATTCAAAGACATGCCCGCACAGCGGGTATAATGCAATGACAATCCCAACACGCGGAGGCAAGGAATGGCTCGCAAAGTCACAACGCTGGTTTATGCACTGCGCGACGGCCAGGTGGCGCTGATGCGGCGGCGCAAATGGCCGAACTTTGGACAATGGACCGCACCCGGCGGCAAGGTAGAGCTGGACGAATCGCCACAGGAATGTGCCGTGCGCGAATTGGCCGAAGAAACGGGTCTGCTGGCCGCGGGCCAGCCCGAACTGCGCCTGATCGTCACCGAAACCTCGCCCGTACCCGATGAACACTGGCTGATGTTTATCTATCTGATACGCCAGACCACCGGCGAGTTGGCGACTGACAGCGTCGAAGGCGAGTTGGCCTGGGTGGACGTGGATCAGGTGCTGGCGTTGGATATTCCCCAGGCCGACCGCATCTTTTACCCGCTGGTGCTGGATGGTACACCCTGCCCGCGCAGCCTGAAATTCAGCTATGACGCCGCGCTCAAGCTGATAGAGTGGCGCATTGAATAGCCCTTACCAACCATACGCACCCAGCAGCGGCACAAACACCACTGGCGACAGCTCTTCGCGCGAAAAGGTGTCGCCGCGGCGCTGCACCAGCAGCAAGTTTTGACAGTCGAGCGGGCCGACCGGAGCCAGTAATCGCCCGCCGTCAGCCAGTTGCTCCAGCAGCGGCTGCGGCACGTCCGGTGCAGCACAAGTGAGGAGAATTGCATCATATGGACTGTGTTCGGCCCAGCCCAGGCTGCCATCACCGACGCGATACTGCACGTTGGCCGCGCCCCAAGCCGTCAGGGTTTGCCGGGCACGTTGTGCCAGCGCGTCCAGCCGCTCTACTGTGTACACGGAGCGGGCCAGCAGGCTGAGCAGCGCGGTCTGATAACCAGAGCCAGTACCGATCTCCAGCACCTTTTCGTCGCCGCGCAAGTGCAACAACTCGGTCATATGCGCCACCACGTAGGGCTGTGAGATCGTTTGCCCCTCACCGATGGGCAGCGCGCCGTCGTAATACGTCGCCGCGCGGTCTTGATCAGGCACGAACAGCTCGCGCGGGATGCGTTGCATAGCCGCCAGCACGCGCGCGTTCCGCACACCGCTGGCCTGGAGCTGGTGCTGCACCATCCAGTCGCGCTGTTCCGCAAAAGGCAGATCACGCGGAGCCGATGTACGCACGGGCTTTACGTCCATAATACCCTTCAATAGCGCACTGCAAAGCTGGTCAGGTCGCCGGTGGGAGTTTCCTCCAGCACGGTGACATCAGTTACGTAGGCGTTGGGCGGGCCAGTCTGGCACCACGCCACCACTTTATTGACTGCGCTAGCTTCACCCTCGAAAACCGCCTCGACGCGGCCATCGTCCAGATTACGCACCCAGCCGCGTGCACCGTGCGCCAGTGCCTGCCGCTGCGTAGTCGCGCGGAAAAATACCCCGTGAACGTGCCCGCTGATCCAAACATGCACGCGCCTGACTGGCATGACAGTACCTCGTGGAAGCATAAAACGCGGATTTGATGCGTTCTGCTCCTGTTGTATCATTTCCAACGCACGCTGTCAAGCGAAGATTTTATCGCAAGTGCCGGGCGCTGTCACCCCGTTCAGTCACGCCGTATTCCCGCCCAGATTACTCCGCCAACTCCAGCCAGCGCAGCATGGCCGCGTCCAGATCGGCTTCGCTGGCGGCCAACTGCTCGGCCAGCGTTTGCAGCCGCTGATAATCATCACCGCTGGCAGCCAGCTCGGCATGCAGCGCGGCCAGTCGCTCCTCCAGTGCGTGAATCTGTGTTTCCAGTCCTTCCCGCTCGCGCTGTTCTTTCCATGACACCTTGCGCGTGGATTCGCCGCGCCGCGCCGGCTTAGGGCGTTCGCGCGTGGCAGGCTCAACGTGCGGGCTGCGCGACGCTTCCCCCGCGCGCAGGCTCTGGTACACTTCAAAGGGCGCGGGGTAACGGCCACTGACGGCGCCGCCCGGCGCAAAATTGACCAGGAAATCCACGGTGCGGTCCAGGAAATAGCGGTCATGGCTGGCGACCACCAAACACCCCTTGAAGTGGTCGAGAAATTCCTCCAGCACGGTCAGGGTTTGAATATCGAGATCATTGGTCGGCTCGTCCAGCAGCAGCACGTTCGGCTGGTGCATCAGCGTGCGCAGCAGGTAAAGCCTGCGCCGTTCGCCGCCGCTCAGCGCACCGATATAGGCATATTGCTGTGGCCGCGGGAACAAAAACCATTCCAGCATCTGTGGGGCATCAATCAATTGCAAATCCACGGCCATGCGATTCCAGGCCGGTGTGTTGCGTTCTGCGATGCGAATCAGCTCGGCTTCCCCCTTGATGAAATCCAGCACGCGCTGCGCGGGGTCCAGCTCGACGTTGCGTTGGTCATAGTAGCCCAAATGCACCGTTTCCCCCCATTCGACTGTGCCTGCATCCGCCACCAGCCGCCTCGCCAGAATGTCGAGAAAGGTGCTTTTGCCCGCGCCGTTGGGGCCGATGATGCCGATGCGATCACCGGGGGCCAACTCGAAATCCACATTTGTCAGCACGGCCCTGGCGTCGTAGGCTTTGGCGATGCCCTGCGCGGTCAGCACCTTTTTACCGAGGCGGCGGCTGGCCAGCGTCATAGCGACGCGCTCTTGCTGCGTGTCGTAGCGCAGCCGCTCCATCTCTGCGGCCCGCTGCTGCCGTGCTTTTTGCTTGGTGCCGCGCGCCGAGGGCGACCGGCGCAGCCATTCCAACTCGCGGCGCAGCAGGCGTTGACGGTCTTCTTCGGCTTTCGCCAGCCGCGCGTGACGCTCGGCAGACAATTCGAGGTAACGGCTGTAGTTGCCGAGATAACTGACCAGCGTGCGGCGATCCAGCTCAACGATGCGGTTAACCACACGGTCAAGGAAGTAACGGTCGTGTGTAACCAGCAGCAGCGCGGCAGGCATCGTCAGCAGGAATTGTTCCAGCCAGTCAATTGTCTCCGCGTCCACATGGTTGGTCGGCTCGTCCAGGATGAGCAAATCGCCGGGGTCGAGCAGTGCGCGCGCCAATGCCACGCGCTTGCGTTGGCCGCCGCTTAGCGCGCCGACGCGCAGACTGGGCGATGGCTCGATACCCAGCCGTGTTAACACCGCACGGGCTTGTGCTTCCGCGGCCCAGCCGGCTGTGCGATCCATGGCCGCGTTCAGGTCGGCAAAGCGCGCCTGCGCGCGTGGATCGTCAGGCGCGTCCTGCAAAGCCAGATTGGCTGCTTCGTAGTCGCGCAGCAAGCGCATCTGGGGTGCGTCGCTCTGAAACAGCGTTTCCAGGACTGAGAGCTGGTCGTCGAGGACGGGTTCCTGCGGCAGGTAGCGCACGCGCACGTTGCCCCAGATGGTCACTCGCCCGGCGTCTGGCGCTTCTACACCCGCGATGATGCGCAGGAGGGTGGTTTTGCCGCTGCCGTTGATGCCGATCAAGCCGATGCGGTCGCCGCTGTTGACGAGCAGGCTGACACTGTCGAGCAGCACGCGTTCGCTGTATTGTTTGCTGACGTTGTCGAGGGTTACCAGGTTCACACTGTGAGCATAGCACGGCGCGCGCCATTTACCAAAAAGTTTGATGCAGGCCGCTGAACGTTGGCGTTTTGCCCCAAGTCCGGCTATAATGCCCGCAGTTCAAGCTGGACTGCCCAAGCTATGCTTGCTGGAGCTATTGTTTATTGACCCGGCAGGCAATATCATTCTTCATTCACCTATTAAGCACGCATTATCATGGAAATTGGCATCATCGGACTTCCCAACAGCGGTAAAACGACCATCTTCAACGCGCTGACCCGCGGCGACCAGCCTACGTCGGCCACTTCTTCCGGCAAGCTGGAGTTCCACAGTGCGGTGGTGGACGTGCCGGACGAGCGTGTGGACATCCTGACAGGTATGTTCAAACCGCGCAAAACTATCTACGCCAAAGTGACCTACACCGACATCGCGGGGTTGGATCAAGGCATGGCGCAAAAGGGGCTGAGCGGGCAACTGCGCCATCGTATCAGCCAGATGGACGCGTTCATTCATGTGGTGCGCGCCTTCGACAACGACAGCGTGAGCCATCCGCTCGTGACGGTTAACCCGCAGCGCGACCTGGAGGTGCTGGAGCAGGAGATGATCCTGCTGGACCTGCTGGCTGTGCAAAATCGCCTGGAACGCATTACCGAAGGCATTAAGCGTGCCAAGAAGGGTGGCGAAGAGCGGCAGGGGCTGGAAACAGAGCAGGTGAGCTTTGAGCGGATGCAGGCTGCGCTGGAGGCAGAAACGCCGCTGCGCGATCTGGAATTCAGCGCGGAGGAACTACCCAACCTGCGCGGCTTTGGCTTTTTGACACTGAAGCCGGTGATGGTGCTGGTGAATCTGGGCGATGAGGCCGCGCCACCAGAGCAATTTATCCGTTACCAGCACCGCGCCACCGAGTTGATGGCGCTGCAAGGCAAACTGGAGATGGAAATTGCACAACTGGAGGCTGACGAAGCCAGCATGTTTATGGAAGAGTTCGGCATCAGCGAGCCGGCGTTGAGCCGCATGATCCGCGCGAGCTATGATCTGGTGGGGCTGGAAAGTTTCTTCACTGTGGGCGAGGACGAAGTGCGCGCCTGGACGGTGCGCAAGAATTCCAACGCGGTTGAGGCGGCGGGCGCGATCCATTCCGACCTGGCGCGCGGCTTTATCCGTGCCGAGGTGGTGTCGTATGCGGATTTGATCGCGACGGGCGGCATGGTGGAAGCCAAAAAGGCCGCGGCGTTGCGGCTGGAAGGCAAGGACTATATGGTGCAGGACGGCGACATTCTGCACGTGCGCTTCTCGCCCTGAGCAAGCTGAGAAGTCCACACGCGGGCGCGGCGGCTACGCGCGCACGAACAGCGCCATACTTTCAATGTGATAGGTTTGCGGGAAAAGGTCAACCGGCTGCACCTGCACGAGACGATAACCGGCTTGCAGCAGCAGCTTGGCGTCGCGCGCGAGCGTGGCCGGGTCGCAGGAGATGTAGAGCAGTTTGGCAGTGCGCAAACGGGCTAACTGGGCCACGACTTCCGGGCCAGCACCGCTGCGCGGGGGATCAATCAAGGCGATGTCAAGGCGCGGCCCGGTGGTGGCATCCTCCGGACCATCCAGCGTCGCCAGCACTTCGGCCACCGGCCCTTCGTGCAGGGTCACGTTGTCCAGGTCGCGCGCGTTCCAGGCGAAATCCTCGCACGCGGAGGGCGATTCTTCGATGCCAATGACCTGGCCCACCTGCCCAGCCAGGCTGAGGCCAAATAGTCCCACCCCACAGTAGCCATCCAGGAGGATTTCATGCCCGTGCAGATCGAGCATTTCCGTAGCTAGCGCCACCATTACTTCCGCGCCGACGGTATTTACCTGGAAGAAGCTGGCAGCGGATACACGGAAAACCCGCTCGGCTACCTGCTCCTCCAGCCATGGATCGCCGATCAGCGGTTGGAAGTCACCATCGCGACGGCGTATCACCGCGCGCACGGGCAGGTCTTCGATCACAAAGTTCGGCGCACGCTCGCCAATAGTCTCGAAAGCCAGCAAACGCTGATCGGTATTGATGCCCGCGCGCAGACTGACGCGGCGTACCGTTACCGGTGGCTCTGCCGGGTCTTCCGGCTCATCCAGCAACTCGTTTTCCACCGGTGTAGCCTGCAAAGCCGCGTGCATTTCGTCCAGCAGGGGATGCAACAGCAGGCAGCGTTCCACCGCCAGAATGTCATCGTTAGGCGTGCTGCGCGGCTGGCCCTGGCCCACGCCGTCGCGCACGTACCCCAGCCCGCCGGCTGCATCAGCCGTCAACTGCACATGGTTGCGATAGCCAAAGTCGAGCAGGCCCGCGTCGTCGGCCAGGGCAATCGGTTCCAGCACCGGCGGCTCGGCAATGCCGCCCAGGCGGCGTAGCTGATCCGCCACTACTTCCGCTTTTAACGCCAGTTGCCGTTCGTAGGTGATGTGTTGCCATTGGCAGCCGCCGCATTGGCCCGGCCCGAAATAGGGGCAGGGGGGCGTGACGCGGTCATCGGAGGGTGTGACCACCGTCAACAGGCGCGCACGTGCCCAACGCGGCTTTTCTTCTGTCAGTTCGACCGTGACTGTTTCACCGGGGATGGCATAGGGAACGAAGATGATCTTGCCGGCGTGCTGGCCAATGGCTTCGCCGCCGTGGGCGATGCTGGTGAGGGAGAGGGAAATGGGGGCTGTTGACATGACATTCGAGTTGACGGGTAGCGAGTGGCGGGTAGCGATGTTAGCCACCCGCCACTCAGATCTGTTTATACCCAACCGCGCAGCTTCATGGCGCGCGCCACGCGATCCACGCTGACCAGATAGGCGGCCAGACGATTATGCACCTTCATGCGCGTTGCCATGTCGTGTACGCTGTGAAATGCGGCGGTCATCTTCTGGTCGAGGCGGTGATATACTTCGTCCTCGGTCCAGTAGTAGTTGTAGGCGTTTTGCACCTGCTCGAAATAGCTGACGGTGACGCCACCAGCGTTGCATAAAAAGTCGGGGATGACAAAAATACCGCGTTCATGCAAAACCAGGTCGGCTTCGGGGGTGGTGGGGCCATTGGCTGCTTCGGCCAGTACCTTCACCTGCGGTGAAATATCTCCGACGTTGTGGCCGGTGATCATATTCTCCAGCGCGGCCGGGATCAGCACATCTACATCCAGTGAGCGCCAGGCATCGCCATCGCGCATTTCATAGCCCGCGGCCTGTGCCTTGGCCTTGTTGATCGTGCCAAACGAATCGGAGATGCTGCGCAGGAAGAGCGGATCAATGCCGTCGGCCTTGTAATAGGTGTAGGCGGTCTGGTCTTCGTGGTCCCAACAGGAGACGCAGAGCAGTTTGCCCCCCAGCTTCTGGGTGTAATGGATCGCGGTCGCCTGGCCGACGTTGCCGAAACCCTGCATGGACGCGGTGGTCTTGCTAGAGTCCAGGTTCAGCACCTTGAGCGCCTCGCGAATTGTGACGACCACACCCAGGCCGGTGGCTTCGGCGCGGCCAGCCGAACCGCCCAGCGCCAGTGGTTTGCCAGTGATGGCACCGGGCACATGGCGACCGTGGATCGTCTCGTATTCGTCCAGCATCCAGGCCATAACCTGTGAATCGGTGTACACATCCGGCGCGGGCACGTCCACGTCGGAGCCAATGAAGCGCGCCACGCGGCGCATAAAGCCGCGGCTCAGACGCTCTTTCTCACCCATAGACAGATCTTTGGGGGAGCAGGTCACGCCACCCTTGCCGCCGCCCAGCGGAATATCCACCACCGCGCATTTCCACGTCATCCAGGCAGCCAGCGCGCGCACCGTGTCAATCGTCTCCAGCGGATGGAAGCGCAGACCACCCTTGGCCGGGCCACGCGCATCATTGTATTGCACGCGATAACCATGAAATATTTGCGTGCTGCCATCATCCATCTTGACCGGAATGGTAAATTGCAATTCGCGCATGGGCCAGCGTAACATTTGGTGCGTGGCATCGTCCAGTTCGAGGATATCCACTGCTTCATCCAGTTGGTGCTGGGCAATCAGAAACGGATTGGTTTCGGCGTCCGCGGCAGCAACCTGGGCCCCCGATGCGGGCAATTTTGTGGCCATAAGAACTTTCTCCTTTGAAAGCAAACGGATAGAAGGCGAAATTTCGACGTTTAGAAACTATTTAACCCACGACTTCGCAAGTCAGCGACTTCCGAAGTCTACTCTGCCACAACAACCATTGACCTATTCGCCGGTGTTTGTTGTGCGCAGCCTGTGCGCCATTGCACAACTATCACATCATTATCGCCGGTTTTAGCACAGAAGCAAATGATCCGCGTCATGTTTTGCGCTTTGGCGGGCAAGCTTCAATACTCATGGCGCGCTTTGATCGCGCCAAACGCGGCAAAGCAGGAATTCTTGTGTAACAGTTCAACTTGCGCAAAACCGACGGGCGCTCGCTTCCTCGAAAACGGCCACCGCGCGCACCGGCGAACCGGTGCCGCCACGAATGCGCAGCGGCAAGGCAATGAAACGAAAACGCCCCCGCCCCACCAGCCGGTAGAGGTTAACCATGTTTTCGTAGTGGGTAAAACCCAGCTCGCCGCAGATGCGATGCACAGCTTTGTTGGACACATGGCGCACGCCCGGAGCCATCGGCTCGACGCCGAACGCGGCGATGCCCTGTTCACCCAGCCAGCGCGCGGCGTCTGCGCTTAGACCGGGGCCGCGCGGCCAGTCGGCCGTGCCGAATGTGCGCCGGTAATGGTCGGTGTAGAGCAGCACCGTGTCGCCTTGTTCGATGGCGAGGTCGGCCACGACCAGCGCGGCGCGCAGCTCGTCCGGCTCGATCAGCTCGTCCGGCCCCTTGTGCGACAAATCCAGGCACAGGCCGGCGGTGTAGAACTGGCTAAGCGGCATGGTGTCAATGGACTGGCCGCGCTGCGCCCGGCCCATGTGGTTGAGCGCATCCACATGCGTACCGGTGTGCTCGCTCAGTGCCAGACGATTAACCGCGGGCGAGGTGGTGGCACTGTCCAGCCCTTCCCATTGCTCATGCGTGGCGTGGACAGCGACGCACACCGGCGGCATCCCATCGAAAACCGGCATTCCATCGTAGATTTCCTGGCTCAGATCAATGATTTCCGGCATAGATCAGGCCCTCAGGCACGGTGCAGACGCCGGGAGAGCAGCCCTGCCAGCAGCGCATAGACCATCCCCAGCCCGACGAGGGTGAACTTGATCAGCGCGGCCAGGCGGGCCACTGCGGGCAGGCTGGTGCTGGCTGACCCCAGCAGCAGGCGGATCAGCGCGTAGTTCTCCAGCATGTCGCAGGTGGCAGCGACCAGTAGCGCCCACGCCAGCGCCACGCCCAGATGGCGCAACCACGAGTGCGCGGCGAAACGCTGGCTGGTCAGCGCGCAGGCCAGGCCGATGCTGCTGGCATAGGCGGCTATGAACAGATAGTCCAGCCCCAGGCTCAAGCCCGCGGCCACGCGGGCTGTGACATCCCAACTGGCAAGAATGGCCTGCGTAGCCGCGGGGGTGCCGGCCAGCTCGTAGGCGACGATGCCGGAGGGCGCGGCCGCGCTGCGCAGCGGGGCGTTGATGACTTGCAGCACCACCAGCAGCAGCAAGGTCAGCATCAGAGTGATTAGGAAGGCCGGTTTTTGTGTGCGAGCAGGTAACCAGGTCCAGGGATGGGGCATAAAAACCTCGCTGCCTCAAGCAGCATGTGCGTGACGTGCCAATTGCGCGCCGTAGAAAGCAAAGATCAGTGTGCCCAGAGCAATGGACGCGCCGATCATTTGAGGCACGGCTACTTGCAGCAGGTACAGGGTCGTGCTGATGAGCGCCAACACACCTGCGGCGATGCCCAGCCACCACAGCGGTTTAGGCAGGAAGCGCGCTGTGGTGCGGCGGTCAGGCAAGAGCGTTGCCAGCGCGCCGAGGCCAAATGTGAAGGTTCCGGCGACGAAGAGCGTGTCAAACAACGCCTTAAACCCAGCGTACACGCTGTCTGCGCCAGTCAGAGCTGCCATGCGCGGTAGAACGCCCGCGGCCAGCACATCCACGAACACAAAAATGATCACGCTCAAGGTCAGCAGCGCCCAGCCCAACCGTTCAACGGCGTGGCGGGCGGTAGCGGCGGCGAACAGGGCAGTGCCTGCGGCTAAAATAACGTCAGATACCACGCCGATGCTACCAGCCAGTTGTAGCCGCGGGCTGCCAGCCACAGTCGCCCGCAGTGCGTTGGCCCAAATGGGCTGTGGCACGGGCAAAGCGGCCTCGACGGGGGAGAGCGCGTAAACAATGCTACCCACGAAAACACCAAAACTGCCCAAAGCGACTGCCCACCCGGCCCAGCGGCTGAAATCGTGTGCCGCGGGTGTGGGCTGTGCGGGGTGTGGGGTTGTTTTCTTCATTGGTCGGTTAGTCCTTGTACGGGTCCCATTCGTTTTCGCCGGCCATGGCTACGCCGAGCGGTTTGAGCGTGTGGAGAATGCGAACGGTGTTGCTATGATGGGCGAGAACTTCGGGCAGGCGTTTGTAGCAGTGAGGCGATTCGTCTGTGCCCGCGCCGCGCAGCTCAACTCCCTGCTCCTTGACCCAAGCCATCATCATCTGCCGCGAAATCAGGCCGGGCGAGATCACCTTACCAGTCTTGCGGTTGATCTTGCCGCGCGCTGCGGTGCGGCTCATCACGCGGCCCGCACCGTGGACGGTGGAATGGAGTGCGAGACTGGCTTCCAGCGCGTCGACGCCTTCCAGAATCACTGAGATGTCGCCCATCGAACCGCCGACAAAGCCGCGCTGGCCGGGAAATGCGGGAGTTGCCCCCTTGCGCACCACCCACAGATCGCGGCCATTATGCCGCTCGCGCCAGGCGAAGTTGTGGTGATTGTGAACTTCGTCGAGGACGGTAGCACCGAGCAGCCGCGCCACCTCGCTGCACACCCAATCGCGGCCCGCGTACGCGTAGCGTCCGGCCAGCGCCATGCAGGCCAGGTAGTCGGAACCGAGCGGCGAGTCAGCGTCCAGCACCAGCGGGTCTACCTCCATGCCGTCTTTGGCCCCGCCTGCTTCGAGGAAGTAGGTCGCTGTCTTGTGGCCGAGGCCGCGCGAACCAAAATGCACGCCGATCCAGACGCGCGCTTGCTCATCTTCAAACAAGTCTACGTAGTGATTGCCGGAGCCGATGGTGCCAAGCTGCTCGCTGGCCAGCTTTTTGAGCGGCGCTACCGCGGGAATGCGCCAGGCGGGATCGTCGAACAGGGCGTGATCTACGCGGATATTGTTTTTGCGGCCAATACCAAAGGAGAGATGCCCCCAAATGGCGTCCATGATGCGCTTGATGTCGGCGCGCACTGCGGACGCGGGCAGATCAGTCAGCACGGCCTTGTTGCCGCAGGCGATGTCAAAGCCAACGCCGGACGGGCTGATCTTGTCTGCGTAGGCCACTACGCCACCGATGGGCACGGCGTAGCCGAGGTGGTGATCGGCCATTAACGCGGCGGCTTCAGCGTCTTTGGCGCAGTTCTTGATCTGACGCAGCGCGCCTTCGTCGGTTAAATCGCCCCAAACGGGGATGCCATTTACGAAGTTCATAGTGGTTCGAGAAAGGATGACACGGAATGCGGTTCTGTTAAGCCTGTTACATTAAATCAACAAATCAACAACAGGCAAGATAACCGTTCTTGGTGAAAGTGTCAACTTCGCAAAATCTATTTCGGTAGAGGGCGGGATCAATGAAATTTGGACTTGCGTAGAATTCTGCCAGACAGAGGACATTCGTCACTCTGAACAAAGTAAAGAGCTTCAAAAGAGGGTGTTTTGGGCGGTTGCACGAGGTCTGTAAAAAGATTGAAGAGGCGTGGGTCTGACTGTTAACCGCCTTGCAGCCTGTTAAAACTGCTCGGCTTAGCCCCGCACGTGGCGTTTGACGCCGCGTGCCCAACAGCGTACAATCAGGCAGAAACTTGGATAAGGAAGCAAATAAGATATTGTGATGTACGTGCTGGGAAAAATCTATTTTGGAAGGGAGATAACCCATGTCTGAACGAGTTTCACCCCGTGATATTGCCTTGACGGCTGTGATGATCGCGTTGGTTGCCGTAGTCACGCGCTTTTTGATCGTACCAGTCGGCGCAGGCTACTTCAACTTCGCTGATATGGCAATTTACTTCGTGGCCTTTACCTTTGGGCCGTGGATTGGCCTGCTGGCTGGCGGCATCGGCGCGTCTTTGGCCGACCTGAGCGCGGGCTATGCCGCGTTCGCGCCGCTCACGCTGCTAGCCCACGGCTTGCAGGGCCTCATCGCCGGTTATCTGATGACGCGGCTGCGCGGCGCATTGCCCACGCGCATGATCCTGGCGGCCCTGGCGGGGACCATCACCATGGCGGGAATTTATTTTCTGGGTGAATATTTCGGTGCGAGCTTTGGGTGGGGTGGCCCGGCTCAGGCAGTCACGGAACTGCCCTTTAATTTGCTGCAAAATGTCGTTGGCGCAGCCGTAGCCATTCCGCTGTCACTGCTGATGCGCCGCGCCTATCCTCCCATTCTGCGCTACACCCGCGCGTCCTAGAGGCAACCAGCTTGCCAGCCTTGCTGCTTGAAAACCTGCATTTCAGCTATCCGCCGGTGTTGGCCGATGGAAAAACCAGCGAAATTTTGCAGGGACTGTCTTTGCGCGTGCCAGACGGCCAGGCTCTGGCGATCATGGGAGCCACCAGCAGCGGCAAAACCACGTTAGCCTTGATCCTGGCTGGGCTGGCTCCGCAAATGACCGGCGGCCAGCTAACTGGCACGGTACGGGTGGGCGGACTCGATGCAGCCCACACGCCGCCCGCCCACCTGAGCCGCACCGTTGGCTTGGCTTTCCAGGAATCCGAACGCCAGCTTTTTAACATGACCGTGGCCGAAGAAGTGGCCTTCGGTCTCGAAGGGCAGGCACTGCCGCCGGCAGAGATCGGCCCGCGCGTGGCGTGGGCCTTGCAGCGTACTGGCCTGACCGGTCTAGAGGAACGCTCTCCCTGGCAGCTTTCCGGCGGACAGCAAAAGCGCCTGGCAATTGCCAGCGTGCTGGCCTTGCAACCACCCATTTTGGTACTGGATGAGCCGATGGCCGGGCTGGACCCGGCGGGCCGTCGCGAGGTGGCCGCGTTGCTCAACGAACTCAAGCGCACGCGTGGAACCACGGTGATCGTGCTGGAAAAGGATGCCGAGTTCAGCGCGCGCTGGGCTGAACGAGTGGTGGTGCTGGAGGGTGGCCGTGTGGCGCTGGACGGCCCGCCCGCTGACGTGTTTCAACGAGTCGAACAACTGCACACGATGGGCGTGGCCACACCGCAACTGGCTGAGCTGGCCGCGCGGCTGCGCGCGGGCGGGGAAACTGCTGCGTTTCTGACTGCGCAAGAAGCCGTAGCCTGGTTCATGCCCCGCTGGCAAGCGGCAGCAGCCACTCTACCGTCCCCCCCGGCTGCACCGACTGCCGCCGCGCCGCTGGCTGTGGAGGTGCAGGCTGTCACCTTTGCCTATGACCGCGCAGCCCCCGCACTGAACGCGCTGTCGTTAACTGTTCCCGCGGGCCAGTTTGTGGCGTTGGTTGGCCCCAACGGCGGCGGCAAAAGCACGCTGGCGCGCCATCTGATCGGCCTCTTACGACCACAACGGGGCAGCATCACCATCAACGGTTCACCCGCGGCTACGCACGCGGTGGGAGAGTTGGCGCGCACGGTGGGGTATGTGTTCCAGAACCCCGACCGGCAACTCTTTGCGCCGTCGGTGCGCGAGGAAGTGGCGTATGGCGCGCGCAATCTGGGCTTGCGCGGCACGGCACTGGACGAACGGGTGGAGGATGCGCTGGCTGCGTTTGATCTACAAAGCGCGGCGTCCATGCCGCCCGCGGTGCTGGGATACGGTCTGCGGCGGCTGACAACATTGGCTTCTGTGTGGGCGATGCAGCCCTCGATCTGGGTGTTGGACGAGCCAACCACCGGCCTCGATGCACGCCTTGTCGCGCTGCTGTTGGCGCGGCTGCACACGCTGCACGCGGCAGGCCGCACTATTTTGCTCATCACGCACGACCTGAAGCTGGCCGCGCAGGCGGAGCGGATTGTGGCGCTGAGCCAAGGCGAGGTGGCGTTGGATGGTCCGCCCGCGGTTGTGCTGGCCGATGAAGCACCGCTGGCCGCGCTGGCTTTACGTCCGCCACCGGTGACGCGGTTGTCTGCGCGGCTGGCAACGCGCGGGTTTCCGCACCCGCAACTGACCGTGGATGACTTTTTGCGGGCCTGGAACGGGCGCAACGCTCTAACAACGCCATGAAAACAAAGTTGACCCGGGTCATTCGCTCGTTTTCGATGTGTTATGTTGTTTGATTTCTACATTCCCGCGGCTGGCTGGTTGCAATGCCTCGATCCGCGCAGCAAACTGCTGCTGGTGTTGTGCGGCGCGGCGCTGTTTGTTGTGTTCAATCATGTCTTGGCACTGCTGGCGCTGCTGCTTATGCTCCACGCGGGGCTGCTTGCCTCGCGCGTGCCGCTGCGCTCAATCGGCTGGGTGTGGCGGCAGTTGGCGCGCGTGCTGCTGGTGATCATGCTGGTGTTTCCCCTGTTCGCGCGTACAGGCGGGCCGGTTTGGTTCACGCTGGGGCCGCTGACGGTGACGTGGGCGGGTGTGCTGGCGGGCCTGGCCGCTGCGCTGCGCGTAGTGGGCATGTCGTTGCTCTTCTTTGTGATCCTATTCACGACGCGCCAGAACGATCTGGTGCGCGGCCTGGTGCGATTGGGACTACCCTTTGCCTGGGGGCTGACGCTGGCGATTGCGCTGCGCTACATTCCCACCTTTACCACTTCGATTACGCAGATCCAGGACGCGCAGGCGGCGCGCGGTTGGCAGACCGCACGCGGAGATGTGTGGGGACGGCTGCGCGGGGTGGCGCCGGTGGTGGTGGCGCTGGTGATCGAGGTGTTGCGCACTGGTGACACGCTGGGGATGGCGCTGGCCGCGCGCGGGGTCGGCTCCGGCGAGCCGCGCACCGTCTGGCGCGACATTCATTTCCAGCCGCGTGACTGGCTGGTGAGCGCGGCGGCACTGGCCGCGACCGCGGGGTTGCTGTGGGCGCGCTGGGCGCTGGGCCTGGGCGCGGCGGTGTGGTAGATGAACAAAGTGGCGTTGTGTTTGCCGCTGCGCGCGGATAGGCATGTGCTGCTGGGCTGGAAACAGCGCGGCTTTGGCGCGGGCAATCTGGTGGCGTTGGGGGGTAAGCTGCAAGCAGGCGAAAGCGCGGCGCAGGCCGCGAGTCGCGAGCTGTGGGAAGAAGCGGGCCTGATGGTGGATGTGAGCGATCTGCAACCCGCCGCGCAGCTTGCCTTCCTGTTTCCTGCGCGGCCAGTGTGGGATCACGCCGCGCAGGTGTTTGTGGTGCGTTGCTGGCAGGGGGAAAGCAAACCCAGCGAAGAAATGGCTCCTCACTGGGTTGCATGGGACGCGTTGCCCTTTGCTGCGATGTGGGATGACAGCCGTTTTTGGCTGCCGCGCGTGCTGGCGGGCGAGTATGTGCGTGCGACCTACGTTTACGGTGATGCGTTGACGGTGGTCGCGCAGCATGGCTGACGACTACAAGGATTTGCTGACGATTTCCTGGGCTTCTTCGATGATTTTGTCAAGATGTTGTCTATCTTTGAAGCTTTCAGCATAAAGTTTGTAGATGTTTTCTGTGCCAGACGGGCGAGCAGCAAACCAACCATTTTCTGTGACCACTTTTAAGCCACCGATGGGGGCATCGTTGCCGGGCGCACGCGTCAGCTTGGCCAGGATCGGTTCGCCTGCCAGCGTATTAGCCGTGACGTTCTGGGGTGAGAGTTTGCTGAGCGCGGCTTTTTGCGCAGGCGAGGCGGGCGCATCAATGCGGGTGTAATACGGGGTGCCGAAGCGTTCAGTAAGCGTGGTGTAATGCTCGCCTGGGTCTTTGCCGGTGACCGCGGTGATCTCCGCGGCCAGCAGTCCTAGCAACGGGCCATCTTTGTCCGTTGTCCAGACGCGGCCGTTGCGGCGCAGGAAGCTGGCTCCCGCGCTTTCCTCGCCGCCAAAGCCAAAGCTGCTGTCGAACAGGCCAGGCGCAAGGAACTTGAAGCCGACCGGTACTTCGATTAGCCGACGCCCCAGCTCGGCTACCACGCGGTCAATCATGCTGCTGCTGACCAATGTTTTGCCCACGCCTGCGGTGGTGGGCCAGTCGGGGCGATGGGTCAGCAGATACTGGATCGCCACGGCCAGGTAATGGTTTGGGTTGAGCAGGCCATGCGAGCGGGTGACGATGCCGTGACGGTCGGCGTCGGGGTCGTTGCCCCAGGCGATATCGAAATCGTCCTTGAGCCGCACCAGACTCGCCATCGCGTAGGGGCTGGAGCAGTCCATACGGATTTTGCCGTCGTGATCCACCGTCATGAAACCGAAGGTGGGGTCTACCGCAGCATTGACTACGGTGATGTCTAGACCAAAACGGTCGGCCAGCGGCTCCCAGTAGTAGACGGCTGAACCACCGAGCGGATCCACGCCCAGCCGCAGTCCGGCAGCTTTGATCGCGTCCATGTCAATGGCGTTGGCGAGATCGGCAATGTAGTCCACGGCGAAATCAATCTCGTGGGTGGTGGGGGCCTTGAGCGCCCGTTCGTAGGGGATGCGCTTGACGTCCGCGTTGCCGCCGCGCAGCAATGCATTGGCGCGATCCTGCACCCACTTGGTTACGTCGGTGTCTGCGGGGCCACCACTGGGCGGGTTGTATTTGAAGCCGCCATCGCTGGGTGGGTTGTGCGACGGGGTGACGACGATGCCGTCGGCCAGGCTGCTGCTGCGCCCCTGATTGTAGACCAAAATAGCCCGCGAGATCACCGGCGTGGGGGCAAACCCATCGCCGCGCTGGAGGATGGTTTCGACGCCGTTGGCCGCCAGCACTTCGAGCGCGGTGTGTTCGGCGGACGCGGACACGGCATGGGTGTCCTTGCCCATGAACAAGGGACCGGTGATGCCGGCGCCGGCGCGGTATTCGCAGATGGCCTGCGTGATGGCGAGGATGTGCGCTTCGGTGAAATTGCCGTCGAAGGGCACGCCGCGGTGACCGCTGGTGCCGAAAGCGACCAGTTGCGTAGGGTCGCTCAGGTCAGGTTGGTTGGCATAATAGGCGGCGATCAGCTTGTCAACGTTGATCAGCAGGTTGGCAGGAGCCGGTTTGCCAGCGAGGGGACTGATGCTCATGAGAAATCTCCTAAAATAAGGGGCGGATGGTCAGGGAGCTGAGATGTGAACGGGCTACGGCGCACCATCCAGCGCGCCAGCCGTGTTGAGTACGTTGTAGAGTTCCTGGGCGATCAGGCGTTGACCGGCTTCGTTGGGATGGCCGACATCCACAAAGAGGACTTGCCCGCTGGCTGCGGCCTGGCGAAAAGCAGGTAAAGGGTCCATAAACAGCCAGCCGCGCCGCGTGGCTTCCTGCCGCAAGGCGTCCTGATAGCGGACGGCGTCCACCCAGGCACGCGGATCGCGCACGCCGGTTTCCACCTGCCAGCGCATGGGAGCAGGGAACAGCACGACCTGCGCCCCCGCGGCCTGCGCGCTTTCCTCCAGTTTAATCAGCAGCTCGGTGGTGCGCTGCCAGCAAACTTCGTTGTTGTTGACTTGCCAGTCGGTGGCGCAGGGAACGCCGCTGCGAGGGGGCTGGCTGGTAACCCGCTGCACCAGCCGCGCCAACAGGCTGGTGCGGGTGAGCCAGTTTTGGCGTTGGCTCTGCCATCCGAGCGTGCCCCACAGGTTGTCGGCGGCATCGTTCAGGTGCAGTTGCACGATGACGATGTCGGGTTGCAGGGCGTTGCCGTCGTCCTGTAACCAAAGCAACTCCTGCCAGGTTCCGTAGCCGCTTACCCCGGCGTTGATTACCTCGAAGTGTTGGGCGGGGCGCAGGGTGGCGAGCAGGCTGGCAAGCTGGGCCGGGTAGGCATCCTCGCCGCGCAGCCCCCAACCAAAGGTGACGGAATCGCCCAGGGCTAGCAAACGCACTTCACCGGCGGGCTTGGGCTGTGTCACGTCTGGCCCGCGCAGGCCGAGCGCGTTGGTGCTGATCGGCACCTCGCTGCGTCCAAGCGGCTCCAGCACCTCCTGCGGAAATGTGCCGGTCCAGTTGGCGGCCATGCGGTGATGCAAGCGGGTGTCGGCGATGTAGAGTGGCTGTTCGCCAGTAGGCGCGGTCAGGGTGACGCCGTCCTCCGGCTGCTGTGTGGCGGGTAAATCGTTCAGGCTGGCTTGCAGGTTCACCACGCCCAGGCCGTTGGCGATACGTACCAGTGCTTCAGCCAGCAGTAGGCCGATCAACAACGAGATTGTGATGATGGCGAGGGTTTTGAGCCAGCCGCGGCCAGCCGACGGCGTTTTTTTTGTCTCCAATGCGTGCATACGGAAGAACCTTTGCAGCCAAACGGCTTATCCCTGTTCAGCGTCGGGCGTCCACGCCAGAAGGTGGGTGGTTTGGATCAGGCGGCGGGTGCCGGTTTCGGCCCGCAGCACCAGCGAGTTAGTTGCTGCTTCTCGTCCATGCAATTGCACACCGCGCAGCAGCAGGCCGTCGGTGATGCCGGTGGCGGCAAAAAAAATCTGGTCGCCCTTCACCATTTCGTCACTGGACAGGATGCGCTGGGTGTCTAGCCCGGCTGCGCGTACTTCGGCTGCTTCATGCTCGCTTTGTGGCGCAAGACGGCCCAACATGCGGCCGCGCAGCGCCTTGACTGCGCACGCGGCGATTACGCCCTCGGCTACGCCACCCGTGCCCATCAACAGGTCTACACCGCCGCCCGGATAGGCAGCCATCAGCCCGCCGGCAATGTCGCCGTCGGAACGCAGCAACACGCGCGCACCCGCGGCGCGGATTTCTTCAACCAGATCCACATGACGGGGCCGGTCGAGGACGAAAACCACCAGATCGCGTACGGGCTTGTGCTTGACGCGCGCCACCAGTGCCAGCGTCCAGGCGGCGGGTGCATCCAGACATTCCGGCACCAGCGCCTCGGCAGCATCGTGGTCTACTACGATTTTTTCCATGTACACCGCGGGCGCGGGTGACCACATGCTGTCACGCGGGGCGAGGCCGAGCACGGAAATAGCGTCGGAATAGCCGAGAGCCAACCGTCGTCGCCCATCAATCGGGTCCACGACGACATCTACTTGCGGGCCGTGGCCGGTGCCGATGATGGAGCCACCGTCCAGGGGTGAATGGCGGCCCAGCTTGCCCTCTTCACCGATCACGATACGACCCTGCATGTCGAGTGTGTTGAGAGCGTGTGCCATGGCTTCCGACGCATCATGATCGGCTTCGTCGGCTTTGCCCAGGCCCATCCAGCGGGTGGCGGCCAGCGCCGCGGCTTCGGTGGAGCGGACCAGGTCAAGGCCAAGATTGCGCGGCGGTGGTGTAGCCAGGGGTGGGGAGAGGGTTGGCATGAGACTCGTCATGAAAAACCTCGCTAAATCAGGATTGAAGGTCAACCGCTTCGAGCAGTCCGGCGGCTTCCCACGCGGCCAGACCGCCTTGCAACACGGCGACGTTGGTGAAGCCGAGCTGCATCAGGGCCTGCGCCGCGCGTGTGCTGCGCCGTCCAGACCGACAAACCAGTACCAGGTTGGTATTGCGCGGCAAAGTGGCCGTTTCTGTCAGGGTTTTAGAGAGAGGCAGCAGTTGTGCCTGGGGAATGTGGGCGCGGTGGAACTCGCGCGGTTCACGGACATCGAGTAAAACAGGTGGCCGCGCGCTGCGCAGCGCACTCCACAGATCGCGTGTGTTGATCCAGGTGACAGGTTGGGCACTGCTGCCGGTGGGCCAATCAAAGCCTGACGGCAGGGCTTGCTTGGGCAGGTTCTGGCACTCCTTGAAGACGCGCACGTCACATTCGTAGATGCAGACCGCAGGGTCGAGTACATGATAAAACAGGCGTGTGATCGCCTCATCATCGTCTAAAATGTGATCTTCGCCGATCAAGGTGGTGAAACCGGTGGCGGCCATGAACCGCTGAACTGGATCGTGGACGCGCATCAGGAAAACATCGCCGCCCTGCTCGCGATAACTGCGCAAAACACTTTCCAGCATGTGAATGCCGCTGATGTCAATGCGGGCGACGCCGACCATGCGCAGCAACAAAAAACGCTGTTCGGGGTGGCGTTGGCGATGATGTACGACGGCCTCCTCAACGTTTGGCGCTGCGCCGAAGTAGATGTCACCGTGAATTTCCAGGATGCCAAGTTGCGGACAAGCAGGACGCAGCGCATGGCCGTGGCTGTCTGCTTGACGTACAAAGTGCTTGTACTGGGCATCTGGTCCCACAGAAACTACGCGCGGCAGGCTGGTCGTCCAGATATAGTAGACGAGCGACATCAAGACGCCGGTGAGGACGGCAAATTGCAGCGGCAAAAAGAGCGTTGCTGCCATTGTCGCCAGCATGATGATACGGTCGCCGCGCGTGCCGTTCCAGATGCGCGCAATCTCCTTTTGGTTGATCATCGAGTAGGCGCTGACAATCAGCAGGCCAGCGATGGCCGTCGAGGGTACATAAACTGCCAGCGGCGCAAACGCCCAAACGACCGCCAAAACACTGATACCGGCGACAAGACCTGCCACGGGCGTTTGGGCGCCCGCCTCGAAGTTGAGCGCCGAGCGATTGAAAGAACCGGAAGCAGTAAAGCCACCAAAGAACCCAGAAACTGTGTTGGCCAGACCTTGTCCAATAAACTCTTGATTGCTGTCCAGGCGTTGTCCAGTTTGTGCAGCCATCACGCGCGCGATGGACATCGCTTCGACCAGGCCTATTGTTGCTACTGCGAGCGCGCCGGAGGAAAGATCGCTGATCAGATTCCAGCGCAAGGGGGGAATGGTCAGATGAGGCAGGCTGCGCGTTAACGCTGCCAGCACGGAAACCCCCCGCTGATCCAGCTTGAACACCGCCACCAGTACCCCGGCCAGAATCATTGCCAGCAGCGGCGCGGGCAGTGTTTTGTTGATCCTCTTGATCACAATGATTGCTACGACGGTGATGATCCCCAGCAGCGTACTGATGATGTGCGTCTCTGGCGCGTGGACAAAGAGGTTGGTGATGGTGTCAATCAGCGAGGGTGTGCTGGCAAACTTAAGTCCCAACAGCGTGCGTAGTTGCCCGATAATGATCAGAATTCCCGCGCCGCCGGTAAAACCGACAATCACCGAGTCGGAAACGAAGTTGACCAGCACGCCCAGCCGTGCGATTCCCATCGCTATCCGCAGCAGGCCGGCCATGACTGCCAGCAGACCCGCGGCCGAGATATACAGTGCCGTGCCGGGGACAGCAACCGGCAGCAGCACGGAAAAGGTTAACAGCGAGGCGTTATTGGTCGGGCCAGAACTAAGCTGGTTGGAAGACCCCCACAGCGCGCCGACAATGGCGGCCAGCACGGAAGTGTAGATGCCCATTTCTGCGGGCAGACCAGCCAGCAACGCAAAAGCGATGCCTTGGGGTAGCGATACCACGCCAACAGTGAGGCCCGCGATTAAATCGCCGCGCAGGTACTCACGACGATAAGCACGCAACACGCGCAGGGGTTGCAGAAAATAGCCCGGCAACGCACGCAATGCCAGGGGAGGGGTGCGGGGCCAGGAAAATTTACGGGCTACGGTGGCTTGCATGGCTGTTTTCAGTGTGTGATCGAAGAATGAACACGATGCACAAATTTTAACATAGCGCAGACAAAACGCCAACACCCTGTTTGACAAAGGGGGGAATTTTGTCTAGAATCGTCACAGGCTCTGTTTTATGTCACCGATCTGTGCTGGGGAGTCCAACTTATGGCCGCACCGACACTCGATGAAACCGTTTCTTTTCCCCTGCATGATCAGCCACCTGGCCAGATGCGTGCTGGGGGCGGCCTGTTGCCCAATCTCAGGCTTTACATGGACCGACAAGCAGCGACGCCCGGACGCTATATCTGGGAACAGTTGATCATGGCGGCGGCAGGCTGGGTTCCGACAGTCCTCGGCGTGGCGCTGCGGGCTGTGTTGTACCGCTTGATTTTGCACATGGACGGGGTGGCTGCCATTGAAAGTCACGTCCGGCTGCGCTTTGCCGGTAACATCCGCCTCGGCGCAGGCGCATATCTCGATGAACAGGTCTATCTTCATGCCACTCCCGGCGGCATCGAGATCGGCGCGGGCAGCTTTGTGATGCACGGCGCGGTGTTGCACGTCTACAACTTTCGCGATCTCCCCCACGCGTTTATCCGCATTGGCCGCGACAGCCTGATCGGTGAATACAACGTCCTGCGCGGGCAGGGTGGCATCACGATCGGCGATCGCGTCTATACTGCACCCGGCGCGCAGCTTCTGGCTGTCAACCACAATTTCGATGACCCCAGCCGCCCGATGGTAGACCAGGGTATCACAGCTAATGGTATTGTGGTGGAAGATGATGTCTGGATCGGGGCCGGGGCCGTTATTACCGACGGCGTGCACATCGGTCGCGGCGCAGTGGTGGCGGCGGGTGCGGTTGTGACTGGTGATGTGCCACCTCAGACGGTGGTTGGTGGCGTGCCCGCCCGCGTACTCAAGACCATTTCAGCCTGACGGCTGAGCAGAAAGGTAGTTGGATAGCCTGTCATGACGACACTCTCAGTAGTCATTCCTGCCTTGAACGAAGAAAGCGGCATCGCTGACATTATGCAGCGTGTGCTGTCTATCCGACCACAACTGCCTGCCGCGGGCGTGGACGCGTTGGAACTGATCGTGGTAGACGATGGTTCCAGCGATCGCACGGCTGACATTGTGCGCGCCACTGCCGGTGCTACGTTGGTGCAACATCCCGTAAACAAGGGCTATGGCGCGGCGTTGAAGACGGGCTTTCGCGCGGCCCGCGGCGACTTGCTGGCCTTTCTCGATGCCGACGGCACCTATCCTCCCGAATATTTCCCCAAACTGTGCCAAACGCTGCTTGGTGGCAACTACGACATCGTGGTTGGCTCGCGCATGGCCGGCGCCGAGAGTGAAATGCCGGTTACGCGGCGCATCGGCAACACGATCTTCGCTACAATGATCAGCTTGCTCAGCCGCCAGCGCATCACCGATAGCGCCAGTGGTATGCGCGTGTTTCGGCGGGAAACGCTGGAGAAGCTCTACCCGCTGCCGGATGGTCTGAACTTTACGCCGATCATGAGCACGCGCGCGCTGCACGAGGATGTGCGCATGATGGAAGTAGCGATCCCGTATAGTGAGCGCGTCGGACGTTCCAAGCTGAGCGTGGTGCGCGACGGCACGCGTTATGTGCAAACGATCACCTGGACTGCGTTGAACTACAACCCTGTGCGTATTCTGGGCGGCTTGGCGCTGCTACTGCTGGGATTGGCGGGCATGATTGCCTTGGCGACGCTGGGGATGCGGCTGGCTGGACGCACCGAGCTTAGCTCGCTGGGTGCTTTCGCCCTGTTCGCCATGCTGGTGTTAATAGTGACCGGGGTCAGTCTGTTTAATTTAGGCGCAACCTTCAACTATCTGGTCGCATTGTTCCACCATCGTCCGGTGAAACAGGGCCTTTTTGGCAAGCCGATCTTCGATCCGCCGCTGGATCGCCATTTTTGGTGGATGGGCCTGCTTGGCCTGGGGCTGGGCCTGCTGCTTGGCTTGCTGAGCTTGATCCTGGCGTTGCAGGGCTGGCACGCCGCGCGCATGTGGTTCTACTATTTGTTCAGTGCACTGGCGTTTTTGGTCGGTTTGCAATTCCTGGTATCCTGGGTTTTAATGCGGGTTCTGGAAGAATTAAGCCAGCGCGACACGTTGACCGCACAGGATTTGGGAACCAAGTAGGCAAGGATACAAGCAGACAAGTAGCATGTAGACACATAGCCTCAATCTTCGGTTCAAAACATGAAGCCGCTGATGCGGGCTTCGGCAAGCTCAGCCCGCGCCCAAGCGCTCAGCCCGCGTCCAAACGCTCAGCGCGCGCCCAGCCCATGCCCGGCCCCGCGGCGGCTTTGCAGGGCACTTCGTTCTCTTAGCCGCAACAATTGATTGTCCGGCTCGTGCAATTCAACCAGAAGTCGCACACTACCGTAGAGAAGTAACCTTGTTTCCGTGTCTACTTGCCATCCCTTGGACACAATCATGACATCAACAACACCTTCCCCACTAGACGACCAACTAAAACGCAACCTGGGTACGCGCCGCGTGCCGCCGCTGCGCGCCGCCAATTTCCCGGACGCAGGAGCCGCGGTGCAAACACTCACCTCCTCCACGCGGCCCGCGGGTAGTGTGGATGTGCTGCTGGTCAATCCGCCTTCACCCGACGGCGGCATCTGGATCCGCAGCCAGCACCGTGTGGGTCGCCGCAGCCGCGAAAACATGATCTGGCCGCAGGTCAGCCTGGCCCAATTGGCCGCGCTGCTGGCTCCCGATTACACCGTGGAGATCGTGGATGCCATCGCCACGCGCATGGGCTGGCCGGAGTTTGAGCGCCTGCTGGAAGACAAACGCCCCAAATACTATCTAACCCAGGTCACTGCGCCCACATTGCGCAATGATATGTACGGCGTGTTCCTGGCCAAGTCGCTCGGCGCGACCACGCTGGCCTTTGGCACACACGTCACGCCGATGACGCTGGAGACGTTGCGCCCCTTCCCCGCGCTGGACTTTGTGCTGCGTGGCGAGCCGGAAGCAACCCTGCGCGAGCTGCTGGATACGCTGGAAGGCAAGCAGCCAAGCGATCCGCGCGTGGCCAGGCTGGTGGCGGACACGAAGCAGACTACGATAGCCGGTAAACAGTCAGGCATGCGGCGTGAGGAAAAAGACCGTTTACCGGCGTTGGAACTCGGCACAAATACGAGCATCGAGATGCTCCAGCTCCTTTCGCCCTTCGCGCCGGCGACACACGAACGCGTGAACGAAAACGTGCTGGCAGCGGCCCAAGCTTCACTGCTGGCAGGCATTTTGGGGCTGGCCTGGCGACACGAAGGGGAGATCATCATCAACCGCGACCGACCTTTCTTCTCCTCGATGGATGACTTGCCGATGCCGTTGCATCATTTGCTGCCGCTGCACAAGCAGTTGATGCCCATGATCAAGGGGCCGTTCACCTTCATCGTGACCAGCCGCGGCTGCCCGGCCGGCTGCAAATATTGCATCAAGCACGTTTCCTATCAAAATTCGGTGCGGTTGCGTTCGCCTCAGAACATCTACGACGAAATGGCGCTGCTGGGCCGGCTGGGCGTGCACAATGTGCATATGTACGCTGACCTGTTCACCGTGAACCGCGAGCAGGTGGTTGAGCTGTGCCGCCTGATCATCGCCAACGGCCTTAAGGTCAACTGGACATGCAACAGCCGCGTGGACTATGTAGACGAAGAAATGCTCAGCTTGATGGGCCAGGCGGGCTGTTATTTGATCTCGTGGGGTATCGAAAGCGCCAACGAGACGATTTTGAAGCGCGCCCACAAGGGCTACCGCATGGAGCAAGCGCCGCTGGCACTGACCTGGGCGCACAATGCAGGCATCAAAAACTGGGGCTATTTCATCATCGGCCTGCCCGGCGAAACGGAAGAGAGCATCCAGGAGACGATTGCCTACTCCAAGAGCTTGCCGCTGGACATTGCGCTGTTCCACATCGCCGCGCCCTATCCTGGCACGCCATTCTTCTATGAAGTCGTAGAGAACAACTGGTTCCGCCCCGGCACCAAGTGGGAAGAGGTGGATATGGACCAGTCCACGGTACTCGATTACCACGATAGTGGCCTGACCGCGGAGCAGCTCGAATATTGGCAAAAACGCGCCACGCGCGAATGGTCATTCCGTCCTGGCCCCATGCTTACCTTCGCCAAAGGGCTGAACACCTGGGCAGGGTTCAAGTCCGCGGTCAGCGTGGGAGTACAAACCTTGAAATTCGTCACCAGTTGAGCAGCCTGTGAGCGTCGAAGTTGTGGCGGAAAGCGGCTCCCGGCGGCGCAAACGCCGCGATGCCAACCTGCGCTCTGCGCCGTTTGCGGCAGCGCTGCCCTCGCTGTTACTGTTTACGGCCGCGGGGCTGTGGTATGTGCGGGCATCACTGGGGCCGTGGCCGCTGCTCCTGGTTGGCCTGGCATTTGTGCTGCGCGCCGCGCTGACCGGCTCGTTCTTCCCGCGCAGCGCGTTCGATGGCCCGCTGGCCTTGTTTTTGCTGGCCGCGGCTGTCGGCGCTGCCATTTCGGTGGATCGCGTCACCGCGTGGGGCAGTACGCTTTACGTCTACATCGGCGCGGTGGTGATGTATTACGCGGTGGCCACTCTGCCGGAGCGGGTCAAGCTGGCGGGCGTGCGCACGCAACCGCTGCGGGCGTTCTTGCTGGTGCTGCCAAGCCTGATCGCAGGCTATTTTTTGTTAACAACGGACTGGCAAAGCTGGATAGACAAGCTCGGCTGGCTGGGGCCGCTTCTACCGCTGCTGACTGCGCTGAACATGCCCTCGCTCGGCCATTTGCTGCATCCTAATGTAGCCGGCGGCTTGATTGCGGCCATGCTGCCCCTGCAACTCGGTGCGTTGCGCTGGCGTGAAAGCCTGGCGTGGCTACGCCTGATCGGCGGCCTGCTGGTGGCCCTTTCGCTCTTTGGCCTGCTGACGAGCAGTTCGCGCGGGGCGTGGCTGGCATTGGCGTTAGCTGCGGGCGCAGCGCTGGCCGCCCGTGCCTGGCAACGGCGACCCGCTCGCACGGCCCCACCAGCCAAAGTTAGTTGGCAGCGCTGGGTGGTGATCGGCGGCGGTTTGGTGGCGTTCGGTGCGGCTGGCGCTGTGGCGCTGTCGCTGTTCACGGCCTTGCCGGTCGGCCAGCACCTGCTGGACGCATTTCGTGCCAGCCGCTGGACGCTTTGGACGGATACGCTTGACCTGCTAGGTGACACGCCGCTGACCGGTATCGGCTTCGAAGGCTTCCAGATGGCTTATGCTTCCTATGTGCTGCTGGCGCATGTGGGCTACCAGCCACACAGTCACAATATGCTGCTGGAAATCTGGTTGCGACAGGGCGTGCTGGGGTTGCTGGCCTTTGCATGGCTGGCAGTCACTGTGTGGCGGCTGCGCCATGTCACCAGTCCCTGGCGTGTGTGGGCGCTGGCCTCCATTCTGGTAATCGCGCTGCACGGTCTTTTTGATGTCCCCCTTTACGGCGCGCGCGGTATGATGCTAGCCTTTGTTCCATTGGCCTTATTGGTGCGTGCGCCGTATAATGAATTGGTGACCTTGCCGCGACATGCTAATGTGCGGCTGGCTGCGGTGGCCTCCTTCGTGCTGGCGGCTGCGTTGCTGGTGACCCTGCCGGCAGGCCGCGCCCTGATCCAAACTAACCTGGGCGCGTTGCAGCAGACGCAGCAAGAACTGGCGCTATATAATTGGCCGGAATGGCCGATCCAGGACGAGCTGCGCCGCACGGGCGCGGTGGATATGCTGCCGATCATGGCCCGCTACCAGGCTGCGCTGGCGAGCAATCCACACAATGCCGCGGCGAATCGGCGGCTGGGCCAGATTGAGCTGGCACTGGGCGACTATGCGGCGGCCCGCGGGCATCTAATAGCCGCTTATACGGCGGTGCCGGGACAGCGGGCCACGCGGCAATTGCTGGCGGAAAGTGATGCCATCGCGGGCGATGTGCAGGCTGCTGCCCGCCTGCTGCGTACTGTTGACCTGGGGCAAGGCCAGCTTTGGGGCCGTATTTTTTGGTACAAACACATCGGCGAACCCCAGTACGCCGAGTTGATCGAACAAGCCGGGGAATTGGCCCGGCCTTGATAGGGTTGATTTTGCATGAAACTTCCTTTTCTTCGCTCCAAGGCAGCTCCGGCTGCGTTTGTTACCATCGTATCGGGCTTGCCGCGCTCGGGTACGTCTATGATGATGAAGGCGCTGGAAGCAGGCGGCTTGGCTGTGGTGACTGACGCCGAACGCGTGGCCGATGAGGACAATCCCAAGGGTTATTACGAGATGGAGCGCGTCAAGCAGATGGACAAGGGGGATGTCGCTTGGCTGGCGGATGCGCCCGGCAGGGTGGTGAAGGTGATATCGGCGCTGCTGGAGCATCTGCCCGCGACGTATACCTATCGAGTGGTGTTTATGCAGCGGGCAATGCCGGAAGTGTTGGCTTCGCAGAAGAAGATGCTGGCGCGCCGCGGCGAACCAACGGACCGGATCAGCGACGAAGAGATGACACGCCTGTTCAGCAAACACCTGCAAAAGGTGGATACTTGGCTGCGCGCTCAGCCCAACTTTACCGTGTTGTACGTTGATTACAATCGTATGTTGGCCGATCCATTGCCGTTTGTGCGCCAGATCAACCAGTTTCTTGGCGGCCAGCTTGACGAGCAGCGCATGGCCGAAGTGGTTGATCCTCAATTGTACCGGAACCGCGCCTAGCTGATCTTTCCTATGAAGCGACTTACTATGAACCCACAACTGGCTTCGGCCCTGATTTTGATCCTGATTTCGACGGCTTTTGGCGTGGCCGGGCAAACTGCACTCAAGCTGGGCGTGGACAAGCCGGGTATGGCGGAAACTGCCACCGGGATTGTTTCAGTGATTAGCTTGATTTTTAAGTCGCCACTGGTTCTGCTGGGGCTGGCGTTTTATGCGCTGGGTGCGCTGGCTTGGATTGCAGTGCTGGCGCGGCTGGACTTGAGCATGGCCTACCCCTTCCTCGCCTTGAATTTCGTGCTGGTAACGTTGTCCGGTCGCTTTTTGCTGGGGGAAACTGTGCCGCCACTGCGTTGGCTGGGGATTTTGGTGATCATTGCCGGTATTTTGCTGGTGGCCAAGAGTACCGGGCCGCAGTGATTTATGAGCATACAAGCTTCCTACCAGTCTCCAGCAACGAATGCAGATACGCCTTCTGTCGTAATCCAGGCTACGCGCGGCTTTTCCGCCTTGCAGTTGCGCGCGCTGTGGGAATACCGGGAATTGTTGTATTTTTTGGTATGGCGTGATGTGAAAGTACGCTACAAACAAACTGCTTTGGGCGTTCTGTGGGTCGTACTTCAGCCCTTGCTCAGCACGCTGGTATTTACGGTGATCTTTGGTATTCTGTTAAAGGTGCCATCGAATGGTCTGCCTTATCCGATATTTGCCTATGCGGGCCTGTTGCCGTGGCAATATTTCGCCAGCGCCTTGACACGTACCTCGACTAATCTGGTAGATAATGCCAACCTGATCACGAAAGTCTACTTTCCACGGTTGGTAATTCCCTTGAGTGGTGTGTTATCGAGTCTGGTTGACTTCGCTGTGGGGTTTATCCTGCTGTTTGTGCTGATGCTGGTGTATCGCGTGCCACTCACACCCGCGACGCTGCTCTTGCCAGTTTTCTTGTTTTTGGCTATGATCACCGCACTGGGGTTTGGCCTATGGTTGTCGGCCCTGAATGTGCGCTTTCGCGATATCAAACAACTTGTCCCCTTTTTGATCCAGTTGTGGATGTACATTACGCCTGTGATTTGGCCGGTGACGATTATTCCCGAGCGCGTCCGCTCTTTACTGGCGCTTAACCCTATGACAGGAGTGGTGAGTGGGTTCCGCTGGGCATTGCTCGGCGATAGCAGTGCCATCACAGGTATGCAAGCGCCAACCCTGTTGTTTGCTTTGTCGGTGGTCATTGCTTTCGTTGTGTTGGTCACCGGTCTGTTTTTCTTCCGCAGCACAGAACGTACTTTTGCGGATATTATTTGATCTGCTCCAGGCACTTAGTAACAATCTTTGCTATGTCCGACATCGCTATCCGTGTAGAAAATCTCAGCAAGTTGTATCACATTGGCATGCTGCAACAGCGCCATGATACCCTTCGCGACGCGCTGACGTCTCGCTTTCGGCGCTCTCCCCAATCTGGTCATGCCCAATCTACTGCTTCCGATGAGCTTTGGGCTTTGCGCGACATCTCCTTTGAGGTGAAGCACGGGGAAGTGGTGGGCATTATCGGACGCAATGGCGCGGGCAAAAGCACGCTGCTGAAGATCCTCTCGCGCATCACCGAGCCAACCAGAGGCCGCGTGGAGTTGCACGGTCGGATCGGCTCTTTGCTGGAGGTAGGCACTGGCTTCGTAAAAAACACCTATCTAATGGAACTCATCATACACATGGTTAGGTGCTGATCCAGTTGAGAATTCGTATACTGAACTGTCAATTGCGTTTCTAAAATGAGGCTAACGAAATTTGTTAAGTAGACTACGATACACCATCTGTGTGCTAATAGCAGCTCTGTTGACTGTCTCGCTAGTAAGCATGGTAATGGCTCAATCAACTGCAGGTAGTTGGTCTCGACCGGTTCAAATTGCTCATACAGATGGACAGATCTTCCTTAATACTCTTGTCGCTGACGATCTGGGACGATTGCATGTTTTTTTCGCTGAGCATCCAAAAGAAGACGTACCAGGTGTCCTCAACTACTTGATGTGGGATAATAACGCAGGATGGTCTCAACCCATTGACGTGATCTTTGATCCCGAAGCCAACACTCCTGATCAACCGCGGGCTACGATAGATAGTGAACAGACTGTACATCTTATTTGGGGAGGAGGCAATCGCTCCCTCAGATACGCCTACGCGCCGCTGGCTGAGGCTGGATCAGCAAGAGCCTGGAGTACACCAGAAACCCTGGTGCAATCGCTGCCTTCTTCTCATGATATTATCGCTACATCAGACAATATGCTATATGTTGTTTATTCAGACGTGTCTGATCCAAACGCGGTGAACATTATCAGCTCAGGTGATCTTGGGCGAACCTGGACTCAGCCAACGATCATTGCTCAGCTAATGACAGGCATTGTTGCAAGTGATGTGCGACTTGCTAGGGATGGTGCTAATCGCCTGCATGTAGTTTGGACTGAGTATCAGTTGCCAAATGGTGTGCCGGTTACAGGGGCTTTCTACAGCCGCTCTTTGGATGGTGGCCTGACATGGGAGGACACTCAACAGATAGCGTTTGAAAGACATGGACAAATCGGAGTTGGTACGGTAGGCCAAGATTCGGTTCATTTGGTTTGGAGAAGCAATGTTGGCGGCGATGGCACATTTCATCAGATTTCCTTGGATGGTGGAGACACTTGGACAGCAACAGATCAATTCGAGGACGGGGGGGGATTCTCGGGATTACCATCTTTCGCTGTCGATAGTATCGGTAGGCTTCATTACGTCATTGGACGGGTATTCTATACGATGTGGAATGAGGGACGACTGAGCCCATATCTTGATGTCGCAACTCAGGAGGTACGCTCTACAGCGACATTGAGCGACGGCGAGCAAGCGTTGCTTGCAATTACCTCAGGTAATCGTGTTCATGTGATTTTCGAAACAGGGTTTGAGTCATTCTGGCATACTAGTCTGATTTTGGATACGCCTGCCTTGCCTACTGCCACAGCACGGTCAGTAAACGTTTCCGGCTCTCAGAAGACTCCGATATCTATTCAAACACCGGTGCAGGAAAGTATGCCGCAATCAACAGCCTTTCCTGTATCCGATAAACCCGTTTCTAGTGCCCTTCCATCAACGGGTATGTCACTAGCAGGT
The DNA here is from genome assembly GCA_049299095.1 of Anaerolineae bacterium. Classification (GTDB taxonomy): domain Bacteria; phylum Chloroflexota; class Anaerolineae; order JAAEKA01; family JAAEKA01; genus JAAEKA01. Next base: position 74,487 of record JBAQWV010000022.1, read on the forward strand.
GTTCTCGGTTTGAGCATACTACCTGTAATTCTTATTATTTGTATTGCTGCAATTATGACTTCTAGGCGCAGGAACCGATAGTCATCGGAGCGCCACAGTCACTTTCAAACGCCCGAGCGCACAAAAGAGCTATTATCAAGCGTCGCAAAAGCGAACCAGATTTTTGAAAGCCTAAAGCATAATGCAAACAGCTATCCAGGTCGAAACATTGGGTAAGCTCTACCACCTTGGGATGAGTGGCCAACAACGACATGACACCCTGCGGGACGTCTTAGCTGACACCCTAAAACGTACCAAGCGATCTAGAGTATCTCGTTCCCCCAGTGATATCGAGCTTTGGGCCTTGCGCGACGTCTCTTTCGAGGTGCGGCGCGGGGAAGTACTAGGAATTATTGGTCGAAATGGCGCCGGTAAGAGTACGTTGCTCAAGATTCTATCTCGGATTACGGAACCAACAGTGGGAAGTGCGGCGATTCATGGCCGGGTTGGCAGCCTGCTGGAGGTAGGTACAGGATTTCATCCTGAGCTAACTGGTCGCGAGAACATCTATCTTAATGGTGCGATTTTGGGTATGCGTCGTGTCGAGATCGCCAAAAAGTTCGACGAAATTGTAAGCTTCGCCGAGATCGAACGATTCCTGGATACGCCGGTAAAACGCTACTCCAGTGGCATGTACGTGCGCCTAGCTTTTGCTGTAGCAGCGCATCTGGAACCCGAAATCCTTCTTGTTGATGAAGTACTGGCTGTGGGCGACCTTGCTTTCCAGAGAAAATGTCTCGGTAAGATGGAGGATGTATCTAGGCAAGGTCGCACGGTTTTATTTGTAAGTCACAACATGGCTGCCATCCAAGCGCTATGCACACATGCCTTGTTATTTTCGCAGGGACAACTGGTCTTTCAAGGGCCAACCGATGAAGTGGTAACAGTATACCAGAATATTGGAGAGAGGCTGATTCAGGCTGTCCCCTTGGAAGCTCGTCAGGATCGGATGGGCGACGGTAGCGTCAAGATCACATCAGTAACGATTCGTGATGCAGACGGCAGTTCTCAGATTTCGTCTTTTAGCAGACTCAAAATCACGATTACTTATGAGAGTTCAGCAGAGCTTTTGTATCCATGTTTTCTTGTCGGTATATATGATCGTAATAATACAGGGCTGTTTTTTCTTGACAGCGACGCCATAGGTTCATTACCCCACCGTCTACCTGCATCGGGCAAAGTAACGTGTCTCACAGGGCCAATTCATTTGTCACCCCGTTACTGTACCGTTAATGTTGCAATCTTTCGAGGCGGCAGCGGTGGAATCCAGGCTGATTATGTGCAAAGTGCGACTGGCTTTGAGGTGCTGCCCTCTGATCTGTATGGGACAGGTAAGCTACCTCCATCCCACTTTGTTACCCTGGCCTCACATGAGTGGTCAGCCAACAAAATAGGAGTAAATGAGTGAGTATCATCCAGCAGGACGACATTCAGTACGTCCAGGCATCTTTCTGTAGTCGAGGCGGACGTCTTTTTCAATGGGAAAACGAGCTCTATCGCGGCCTTTCGCCTGATCTCAGCCCGTTCTATGATCAACTCTTTCTGGATGGACTAATCGATGGTCTGATTGCAGATGGATTCCTGGTTGAAACAAGCAGGACAGATTTCGTCCTTGAGGGATATGGGCTGGTGGTCAAACATCGTAAGTTACCGTTCGTATCCTATCCCTATGAGTGGTGTAGCGAGGCATTCAAAGAAGCAGCCCTGTTTTTCCTGGACTTTAACCTAGCGCTGCTCAAAGTTGGCTTGATGAGTTTTGATGTACTTCCAAATAACATCCTGTTCGAGGGGAATAAGCCCATTTTCGTTGATCTAGACTCGATACGCCCATGGGATACCGTTGACCTCGACGTATGGTATGAAGAGTTTCAACTGCTCTTTATGCGGCCTTTACGGCTTCTCGAGGCTGGAAATGATCGCATTGCGCGTTTGTGTATGGCAGATTGGAAGGGCTGGCGACGTGGCGTGTCACAGAGCGACTTTGTCCTTCTGACAGACCAAGAGCTGAGCAAACGTTTCGTCAACGCCCAAGTGCAAGGCTTGTCAAAGCGCATGCCTTACAGGGTCAAGAGTCTACTACGACATGCTCAACAACGTCTGGCAGGACACGCCCGCCCATCTCTTGCAGCACCGCCAGCCAGTGTTCAGCAGATCAGCGCTGATTTGTATGCGCTGCGCACACAAGTCAGCGCGTTGGATGTTGTACATGTCCCAAGCTGGGACTATTATCGTGACCTTTTCGCATTTCCCTCTTTTGTGGACAACAGTGATTGGTCTGCCAAACACCGTGGCGTTGCACGTGCGCTTGACATGGCCGCACCTACTTCCATCGTCGATATCGGTAGTAATCGCGGCTGGTATGCACAGTTCGCAGCAAGTCGGGGCGTCCCGGTCATTGCACTTGATCGCGACGACAATCTGGTCTCGCTCCTATACCGCGATGCCAAACATGAGAAATTGCCTCTGCAGCCGTTGGTAATGGACATTGTCTGGCCGACGCCCACACAAGGATTGCTGGGTGTTTGGGCATCAGCGGTTGACCGTCTGAAATGCGATATGGTTATGGCACTGGCGCTGATTCATCATCTGGTTCACGCCGAGGGCATGCGGTTCGACCAAATTATCGAGGGCTTGAGCCAGTTTACAACGCGCTGGCTTCTGATCGAGTTTGTGCCCTATGAAGACCCGCATCTGGACCAATGGCAGGGTCTTTTCAGGCAGAGTTGGTACAACCTAGAGAACTTTCTAACTTCCTTACAAAAGAGTTATCGAATCGTCAAGATCATAGAGTCCGATCCGCTACAACGTACGTTAATTCTGGCAGAAAAAGCAACGCCGCCAAACCGGGATTAATTTGTAGAGCGCCCAAAGAGACAAGTATGAAGCCCCTGCTATCGAGAATTGTGTGGAAGATTGTTCCCCATCGAATTATAAAATGGGTGCATGCGCAGTGGCACGCGTTACGCGATGTTGCACCTGCATTTATTAGCAATCTACCTTCACATGACATTCGTTTGATGCTCTATCGTTCTCTTGGCGCACAGATCGGGCGGCACACAAGTATCCATCGCGGCTGCCAGTTTTATAATCTCTCTGGAATTGCCATTGCTAGCAACACCGTGATCAATCAGAAGGTCGTCCTCGATGCAAGATCGGGCCTGACGATCGGGAGTAATGTATCAATTTCGGAACAGGTGATGATCTACACACTTCATCATGATCTGGATGATCCTGATTTTGTGACCATTGGAGCACCGGTCATCATCGAGGATTATGTGTTCATTGGCGTTCGCGCGATAATTTTACCTGGTGTGCATGTGGCAAAAGGTGCCGCCGTGGCTGCTGGCGCTGTGGTTACGAAGGATGTGTTACCTTACACTGTGGTGGCGGGCGTCCCTGCAAGGCCCATTCGCGAACGATCCAGAGGACTGCAATATGTCCTGGACTATCGAAGGGCATTTCACTAGAATATGCGTTATCAATATTCTTCAATCTTTTGCGTCCTGATGCTAACTTTTTGCCTTGGCATTTTGTTGCAACGTTTCTACACGCTAGGGAAGATCTTCGCGAACCCAGGCCTGCAGCATCTAATACCCATTGCTCCCAACGTGCCTGACAGTATTACCTCACTGGTTCAGCCAGAATGGGATGTTCCAGCAACGGAGCGAGGAAATCTCAAGTTGTTTGTGCTCATTGGGCAGTCCAACATGTCTGGCCGTGGCAGCTTGGACAGTCCCTTCGTACCTAAGCAACATACCAGTGTCTATATGTTCAATAAAGACTATCGCTGGTATCCCGCTAGGGAACCTTTGGGTAGCATGGCGCTGGAAGTCGATTGGGTAGCCCAAGATGGCGGCACTGGTGTAGGTCCCGGTCTGGCATTTGCAGAGGAGATCCTTAGTAAGATACCTGAAGCAAAGATCGGTTTGATCCCATGTGCACGTGGGGCCTCATCCATTGCAGATTGGCAGCCGAATGTCAGCCAAAACAGCCTCTATGGCGCCTGTCTGAAGCGCGTAATGGCTGCAAGCCCGTACGGTAACGTTGCAGGGGTTTTGATTTCACAAGGTGAAGATGACACGCTTGACCCGAAGTTATTCCCTGATCGAGTCTTGTCTCCTGACTCTTGGGGGATAAAATTCGCGTCTCTAGTGTGGACTTTGCGCGACGATTTGAACCAATCACTGCTACCAGTGATCTTCTCGCAATTACCTGACTACTCGGAAGACCAACGCCCTCACTGGACAACCGTACGCGAACAGCAAGCGCAAGTATCATTGCCAAACGTTCGGATGATCGTTACTGAAGACCTTACATTGGAGGAGGGTGTGCATTTCGGAACTGAAAGTCAGGTGGAGATAGGACGGCGCTTCGCCGAAGCGTACCTAGCCATGGAGGCAGCGAAGGAACCTTGAGTTACCCGTCTGTTACTTCATGTGGATATTATGATCATGAGTACAAGTAGATTGGTCAGTATCGTACTAACAACACTTAACGCCGCTACTTATCTGCGAGAGGCTATTGATAGCTGTTTAAACCAGACATATCACGACTTGGAGTTGATTGTCGTTGATGGTGGCTCTACAGATAAGACGTTGGACATCCTGGCAACCTATACAGACCAGCGTATGAGCGTCATTCACCAAGAGCACAACGCAGGCAAGCTGCCGGGAGCAATCAATCTGGGTTTTGATCATGCTAAGGGGGAGTATCTGACTTGGATGCAAGCGGACAGCTATTATGCCCCAGATGCCATCGCACAGATGGTCAACATCCTAAATCACAACCCCAACATTGGACAAGTCTACGCCAACTTTTTCGAAGTCGGCCCGGAAGGTCAGGTGGTGAAAATGGTGAAACTACCGGAGCCGGAGAGTTTTCTTGATCTGACGGGTGACCCTGCTGGCGTATGTTTTCTAATTCGTCGTTCGGTTCGAGAAACGATTGGTCCTCATAACGTAAGTACCCACCCTAACCATGACTTCGATTATCGAATGAGGATCGCTTTGCGTTTTGCCTCGTTTCAAATTCGTGAGCCGCTGTACTACTGGCGTTACCATCCTGCTTCGTTGACAGGACAAATCGGTTGGGTAGCGTTGGCCCGCAAAGACGTCGATATCCGCGTCGGTCTGGGGCTGGATACACCCGCCCAGGCGCGCCAACGTCGGGCCCAGATAGAAATGGCCTATGCTTTCGAGTGCTATCAACACGGACGCTGGAAGCAGGTGCCTTTTCAAGTTTGGGAAGGGCTGCATCGTGACTGGCGTTTTGCGCGCAACCGGGGTGTATGGTCAATCCTTGCTAGATCATTGGCTCGATCGCTCAGATAGCGCGCCACAGGAGCACTTAGTGCCTGAAATTAGTGTCATCATACCGGCCTATAACGCAGCGCCTTTCATCGGCAGAACGATCGAGAGTGTTTTGTCACAAACCCACAACAACTGGAAGTTGATCGTGGTGGATGATGGTTCCACTGACAGCACCGAAGATGTCATCAAGAGGTTTTCAGACGTCCGTATCCGGTATCTTCGCCAGATCAACCACGGTCCTGCGGTAGCTCGCAACCTTGGGTTAGCCGAGAGTCAAGGTGATTACGTGATCTTCCTTGACGCCGATGATTGGTGGGATAAGCGGTGTCTCGAACGCTTGGCTGGAGTGCTGGATCAAGCGACTGACAAGGACGCAGTTGCCCATGCGGATTGGGCCTATGCCAACAACGAAGGCCATACAGGAAACATCGTCAGCAGCGCGATGGATAAGCGCGATGCGCTTTCTACATTAGTTCTGCGCAACCCTATCGCCATCCACAGCGCTTTAGTCAGGCGTCAGGCGTTACAAGCTATTGGTGGCTTCCCCAGAGAATACCCGGCGCTGGAAGACTGGGAGCTATGGTTGCGCTTGGCGGTGGCAGACTATGGCTTCCTACACGTCCCTGAGTTGTTGGCATACTATTGTTGGCGCCCAGGTAGCAAGGGTAAAGATGTGGAGGGGCGTAAGAAGGATCGCTTAGCGACGCTAGATCGCTTATGGTCGCGCCAAGATCTTCCGAGGCGAGTCCAGTCGCTTGAACCTGCATCGTACGCGACAGCCCACGTCGACTTCTGCGTTTCTCGCCTTTATCAAAATCAAAAAGCGCTTGCGTTGAAGGAGTTCGATACTGCGATCCAACATGATAGTTCTGTAGCGACAAAGCTCGATACCTACTATCGGCTTGCTAACGGAGACGAGGAATTGCGGCCTCAAGATATCGAATATTTCCTGGCGCATCTGTCAGAAGCTCAGCCGGATGTGAATATACGCAGGGCGCGCAGCGCAGCGTATAAAGCATTAGGCCAAGCGTACTATCATAAACGGCGGTTTGCGTTAAGTCGGCATTTCTGGCTTCGGGCAGCGAAGCAGCACCCTGGTTCTATGCTCCTGTCAGGGTTCAGTTTGCTTTTCGCTAAGTCGCTGCTGCACAGTCTCATAGGTCAGGGACGCCCATAACCCATAAAAGGTGATGCCACACCATGACCAGAGTTAGCGTCTGCGTTCCCACATATAATGGTGAACGCTTCATCGAGAAAGCGTTGCGAAGCATTCTTTGTCAGACCAATTCAGATTTCGAGCTGATCATCAGCGATGATGCTTCGACCGATGACACTCTCAAGATAATAAAAGAGATCCATGATCCTCGCATGCAAATCTCTGTGAACTCGAAACGGTTAGGGCTTGTTGGTAATTGGAATCGTTGTCTGGAACTGGCGAGCGGAGAATACATCACCATCTTTCACCAAGACGATTTGATGCGGCGCGGCAACTTGGCGGCCAAAATAAATATGCTCGACGAAAACCCCGGCGTTGGCTTTGTCTATTCAAATATCGAGATCATCGATACTGACGGCATAATCACAGGAGGTCACTGGCTGCCACAGCTACAGGTCAATACAATCGAGTCTGGTCTCGCGTGCTTCGAACGGCTGGCGCTGGTTGGGAACTTCATCTCGTGCCCGACCGTTATGGTACGGGCGCACTGCTACAAGGAACTTGGAGGCTACGATCCTCGCCTACCATTTACCTGCGACATGGAAATGTGGATGCGTATCGCCAGCCGCTACGATGTTGGTTATCTGGTTGCCCCTTTGATTGCGAACCGGGTGCATGCAAGTCAGGAGACACAACGCTTTAACGGTAGAGGGCAAGAGATACGCGAGGTACGTAGAGCGTTGGACATCGCCTTCGCGGAGTTTGCACCTGAAGGGGTATCTGGCGCTTTGAAACGCGCTGCACACCGTAATCTAGTGGCTTGGGCATATCGTATGGGACGTTGGAGACTCAGTCAACACCAATGGCGTGCCGCGCTCGGATACCTTTGGATGGGCACAGAAACCGTTTTGATGGCTTTAGCTGGCGACAATAGCCCTTCAGCAACTGTCTAGTCTCCTACAAGGTTGGCTGTCACAGATTACACCTCAAGCGAATTGAAGGAGATGGCACGGCAGTAGAGTCCGGGTTGAATGCGTGTAGCTATCCCCTTATTCGACTACTATCAGCTTGCGGCGTTTGACGACGACATGTTTTAGAGTTTTCCATCTTGGTCACTCATGATATTATTGCCCCTGCGTTGTTCGACTAGCATGAATTTAATCGGAGCGCTACTGGTCCTGAAACCAAGGTGTTTTTTCTATGAGGATTCTCGTTCTCAGCAACTACTATCCACCCTTTGAAGTTGGTGGTTATGAACAACTTTGTCGTGACATTGCCAACCGACTGGCCGAGCGCGGGAACATTATTGCAGTGTTGACCAGCAATCGCGGAGTTGAAAAGGGTAACTTTCCACTTGAGCCATTTGTATACCGCTTATGGCAAATCCAACCGGTATTTGACTCGAAACCGGGGGTTATTGCACAATTCTTTCTCACCCGAAACAAAATTGCAACACAGAATCGGCAGATCTTTCAACAGATTATACGAGAATTCCGTCCTGATGTCGTTTTTATCTGGAATTTGCAGGGCCTGCCACACGAATTAACGCTGGATGCCGAAGCACTAACCGGGGTGGCCGTTGTCTATTGGCTGGCCGCCTATACACCAGCAGAACCCGATCTGTTCTGGCGCTATTGGGCAAGTTCACCTGGGAAACGTTCTTACTTGCAGCCGATTAAAACTGCTTTAGGCAAGCTGGCTATTGCGCAAATGCAGCGTGAGGGCAAGCCAGTGCGACCTGTTATGCAACATGTAGCGGTAGTTAGTGACTATATGCGGCGCAAGGGCTGGCAAGAGGGGACGTTACCGGCACATGCCGAAGTGATCTATAACGGCGTCGAAACAGATCTCTTTTTTCGTCCTGTGCCGCCACCTGATACACCACCACCTATGAATTTCTTGCTGGCCGGGCGTGTCAGTGAAGACAAGGGTATACATATTGCTGTGGAGGCCATCGGCAAGCTGGCCCGATCACGCCCGCAGCGTGACTTTCACCTTTTGCTGGCAGGCAGCGGCCCGGAGACTTATTTGACACGGTTACAGCAATTGGCTGCGGATTATCAGATCACTGATCTGATTTCTTTTCTGGGCTGGTTGCCGCGCGAACAAATGCCCGCGTTGATGCACCGCTCTCATGTATTAATTCTCACTTCTATTTATCCAGAAGCTTTTGCGCGTGTAGTTCTGGAAGGCATGGCAGCTGGTTTGGCTGTAGTAGGAACCATGACGGGCGGAACCGGTGAAATTTTACGCCACGACGTGACCGGTTTGGCCTGTGCACCAGACAACAGTGACGACATGGTGCAACAAATGGCTCGCATACTGCAAGAGCCAATGTTGCGTTATCAACTAGCCAGCCGCGCCCAGTCCATCGTTTTACAGCAATATACGATGAATCGGATGGTAGATCAGATAGAAAACTTACTTGAACGTGCTGTAGCAGAACAAGTCTTTTCTCGCCTGGCTATGTAATCGGCAGTAACTCACAGGAGCAAAAAATTGGAAGTTGAACATAAATCCAATACAGCCTGGCTGATTGCCATTGGGGTGGGCATGTTCCTGCTTTACTTTCTCACGCGGTCGCAGCGCTATGATCCGGAAGTTTTGATTGAGCTGCGAATAATAAACCATTTCCAGGTAACCCCTGATCCAGCTCATCCATTTTTCGTCTTGACTGGTTTGCCTGTTTTTTGGCTCTGGAAGACAGCCGGGTACGCAGGGGATGCCTTACTTCCCACCCAATTATTGAATGCCTTTTGGTCCTCAACTGCCCTGGTGCTATTTGCTGCCTTTTTGTACCGACTAATTCCAGATCGTTTATTATCCACAATAACTATCCTGGGGGTTGGCTTATCTTACGCCTATTGGACGCACACAGTTGACTCGTTCTTTATTCCTCCGACAATATGTTTCTCGATAGCAGCTTTACTCTGTGCAGCCATGATAGGTGAGAAATCGAAACGCAGAGATGCGGTCAACAAAATTCTACCAATCATACTCGGCGCGAGTATTGGTCTGGCAATCCTGAGTTACCAGGCATCAATAGCTTTGATCCCTGCATTAATGTATGCCAGTTGGCCGCCCAACAAACAATCGTCCCGCCGTAGATGGTTATTAAACTGGTGCGTGACAGGTATGACTGCCTTGCTGGTCGCTGTACCGATCTTGGTCTGGCAAGCCGGGCATACCCTGGAGCTTCATAAATTCGGTGAAATAGCCAATTGGTACTTTAATTCACATGGAGGCATGAGCGATGGATTGTGGCGGCGGGAAAGCGGCCCCTTGTGGCGTATTCTTCCAAGCGCTTGGGTCGCCACGATACTCCCCCTGTATGAAGGAATGCGCCTGCGCGACCTGATACAGGGGCACATTGTTCCAGACCGCTTGCCAGCCCAAATCGGTCTTGTTCTTTTGATAATGCTCGTTTTTGTTCTCATAGTCTTGTGGATAGCTCTATGGAGGCATTCAGGGACACGGAAACAGCTTACACGCATCGGAGGAATAGCCGGTTTGTGGTTCTTAGGGCAAGGTAGTCTGGTCACTTGGTTTGATGCCGCTGAAGTAAAGCTTTGGATTATTCCCATGCTGGCGTTTTGGTTTTTTACTTATACCACGATCGGCCTCGTGCGTCGGCAAACTAGAAACTGGAACAAAGCAGAAAAAATGTCCTGGGCTTTGCTGGCAACAACCGTTGCAGCCATTGCTATTGGCAACTTTTTGGTGCCAGTCTGGCCCAACCATAGTCAGCCTTCGCCAGAAATGCAGGCCGCTCAGCTTGCCAGGACTCGCCTATATAACGACGACTTATTAATAAGCGCCAACTTCGACTGGACATTGCACGCTGATTATTTGCGTGATCTTTATCAAGATAACTTTAAGGTAATTAACCTCATTGCTATTGCCCAATATAACGGACGCTCTGCTGTACGACCCATGCTGTTTGAAAAAATCGCCCAGACACATTATCTGGGTGGTCATGTCTACATGGTAGACTACTTTTCAGCCGATAAGCAGAGCATTTGGCAAACCTGGATAACGCCATATACGCATCTCGTTCCAAACGATCTTAACCAGTATTCAAGACAAGTTGCCTGGGAGGCAATGGGCGAAAAGGTGTGGGAGTTATCTCCCCGTTAAGTAACGACACATGCACATTCTTTTCCTCTCGACCTGGTTCCCCTACCCGCCAGATAACGGCTCCAAGCTGCGCGTCTATTATCTGTTAAAGGTTCTGGCACAGAAGCACCAAGTTACGTTGGTATCCTTTGATTTTGGCACATCTCGCCCTCAAGATGCCATTGATTTAAACCGTTGGTGTTCTGCAGTCCACACTCTCCCGATCAATCCATTTCAGTTTAATCAAACAAGTGCCTTGCGAACCTTTTTTTCTTTACAGCCTGTAGCGTTTCGGCCAGTTAACGCTATGAAGGCGTTAGTTGCTGAGATTACCAGCAAAACATCGTTCGATGTTATTGTGGCTTCAACGCAAGTAATGAGCACTTATGCCCTGCAAGCCGATCCTTTGATCCCTAAACTGTTCGAAGAGCATAATTCCATGAGTCGTATAGCCTATGAACGATATGTTCAAGCTAAAACTGTTCAGAGCAAGATACGTCATTGGTTAAGCTGGCAAAAAATCCAACGCCACGAGATGAAATTATTTTCAAAGTTCCACGCCATTACAATGGTTTCAGAGGAAGATTGCCAAACAACAAGGCAATTACTGGCTTCAGAACAAAATCCGGTGTTCCTGATTCCGAATGGCGTTGATTGTGATTATAACAGACCAGAACTAGTCAATCCACAACCGGCCACGTTAGTGTATAATGGTAGCTTGACTTACCATGCTAATTACGATGCTATGCAATGGTTCTTGGCAGAAATTTTTCCTCAAATTAAGCAACACCTTTCGGGTGTCACACTAACTATTACAGGAACAATAGCGGGTATAAATACTTCGGGCTTAGCCTTGGATGAAGCTGTTAAGCTTACAGGGCATGTTGACGACATCCGTATTCCGATAACTCGCAGTCAGGTTTGTGTCGCTCCAATCCGTCAAGGAGGCGGCACGCGCTTGAAGATTTTGGAAGCGATGGCTTTAGGCGTGCCAATTGTTGCAACTTCAAAAGCAGTGGAGGGGTTGGCAGCACAACCTGGCACACATTATCTGCATGCCGACACAGCAGATAGCTTTGCAGCAGCCGTTATTTCATTGCTCACCTCTGCTGAACTACGCGTTCAACTAGCCACTAATGCTCGCGAACTTGTTGTTCGTATGTATAATTGGCAGGAGATTAGTGGCCGCTATACCCAACTTGTGGAAGACGTAGTAAAGAACGCAAGAAAAGATAACCAAAATGTTAAGCAAGGCGCATAATTTTTACCAGCGATTACCACGAGACTGGCAAAAAAGAGCCAGTACTCTATGGCTTTATCTTCAGGGCATGAATTTGTGGTTGGCTACATTGGTTGGCTTTATCCCTTCCCACCGTATTCGATTATTTTTGTATCGCCACTGGTTTAGAATGCGTATTGGACGAGGTAGCACGATCCATTGGCAATGTCGCTTTTTCACCCCCGAGAAGATTACCATTGGAGATCATACTCTGATTGGAAATAATGCTTTTCTGGATGGACGCTGCGAATTAACCATTGGTAATCGGGTCATTACTGCTTCAGAAATCGCAATTTATACCTTGCAACATGATATAGATGATCCAGCTTTCATACACAGAGGCGCTCGTGTCACAATAGATGATTATGTCTACATTGGCCCGCGGGTGATTATATTGCCCGGTGTGCATATCGGGCAGGGCGCTGTTATTGCTGCGGGCTCTGTTGTGACTAAGGATGTGGAGCCGTACACGATGGTTGGTGGTGTGCCGGCGCGTTTTATCCGGGAACGCTCTAAAGATTTAACCTATATTCCCGACTTTCGTATGCCGTTTCAATAGCATAGAATATCAAGTTTTTATGGCAAATATATCTGATCTTACAAAGACGGCTAGCCATTGGGACAGCAATCCCTGGCAGACCGATTCGATAACCTATTGGGCACAACTTCCGGCAGTGCAGCAACAGCTATCGTTTAAAGAAAGCGGACGAGTTGACAGCAACTGGATAGACTATACTCTTGCTGCTTATCTGACTGATCGCGTTCCGATGCAGCGGTGTCTAAGTCTTGGTTGTGGAGAAGGTCGTGTCGAAAGGCAGTGGGCTGAACGGCAAGCTTTTCTTGCCTGCGATGCGTATGATATCGCACCCGGCTCGATTGCCGATGCCGCTCGAGCGGCTGCTGACGCAGGATATTCTCATATCCACTATGCGGTTGCCGATATTGAGACGATTGAATTGCCCGCTCAAGCTTATGATGTAGCATGGGCGGTTAGTGCCGCGCATCATTTCAGCCAACTGGAGCACGTCTTTACACAGGTTGCCCAGGCACTTAAACCGGATGGTTTATTTATCTTGCATGAATATGTCGGTGCGAATCGCTTTCAGTTTCCAGCCCGCCAACGTGAAATCATTGATGCCTGTTTAAGGCTTTTGCCCGTGCGTTATCGCTTGTTCCCAGCGCCAACCGTATCTGTCGCGGATAATAGGGTGCAGTCACCTCAGGCGAGACGAAAAAGTGCTGCCTGGGTTGCTCGGCGTATAATGGACAAAATACGCGAAGGCTCATTACTCTCGACAACTACCCGCTACTGGCGCAAACGGCAAGCCTTACAAGCCGGACAGCGCCCCATGAAAGAAGTTGCGATCCCAACCGAACGTTCAGTGATCGCCGTAGATCCGAGCGAAGCCATACGCTCCAACGACATTCTGCCTGTACTGGAAAACTTTTTTGATATTGTCGAGTACCGGCCTCTGGGCGGCTCTATTTTGCAATTCCTGCTGGCTGACATCGCCGGTAATTTCGAAGACGTTATCGGCCAACAGTGGTTGGAAATTTTCTTTCAAATCGAAGATACACTTCAAGCCACAGGCGATATTTCCAGCGACTTTGCTTATATCGTCGCAAAGCCGAAACAGTCGGCTTTAAAAACTGTCTAACTGGCAATCCTGTTAAGTCTTGTTTATTGGTAGCGCTTCTTTCATGTTAACCTCTCTGCATGGTCGTACTCGTCAATACAATTTGCTGGCAGCTCTGGTTATAGCTGTCGTTTTGGCCTTGGCGTTTTTCCTGGGGCAACGGGCATCAATGTTTTGGCTCGGCTTGCTTTTGGCTGGCATGGTCGGCCTGATTTTGTTGCGTCAACCAGTACTAGGGTTGTTTTTTATCGTCGAGTCTGCCTTGTTTATTCCGATCGAGTTTGGTACTGGTACTGAGGTTAAACTCAACTTGGTTACCCTGCTCGTTCCAGCGATAGCAGCCTTGTGGTTTTTGGACATGCTGCGCCGGGGGCGCATTCAGTTTGCTACCTCAATCGTAAATCTACCTCTGTTTTTGTTCGTTCTGTCCAACTTTCTTTCGCTTTGGATTGGACGCGTCACCTGGGATCCGTTTGTGTCAGTAGGGCGAGCTTTTATTCTGGTCCAACTGGCGCAATGGGGTATCCTTGCCTTTTCAGCTTTTGCTTTTTGGCTGTCTGCAAATCTTGTCCCCAATGGCCGCTGGCTTCATTGGCTAGTATGGGCCTTTCTTCTATCCGCAGGAAGTATTGCAATAGTACAGCTGATACCCGGAACAAGCGCTGTTCTTAAACAAATCACTACGATTGCCTTTATTCGCGCCCCCCTCTGGGCATTGTTGGCGGGCATGGCGGGAGGACAGTTACTGTTCAACCGTTCTTTGAATACCTTCGCCCGCGTGTTTCTAATTCTTTCATTAGCGGCAACCATCTACTACTGTTTTATCCTGGAAAAGGATGGTGTATCTAATTGGATTGGCGTCTCCGCCGCATTTAGCATGTTAGGTTGGCTGCGTTTCCCCCGTCTGCGCTGGCTAGCCGCGCTAATTGTCGTTGTGCTTATTGTGCTCGGTATTCTTCTCCCCTCGGTTTATCAATTTGCTGGTGGCGATACAGAATGGACAGTGAGTGGGTTATCGCGTCTGGCATTGACCCGACGCGTACTGGAAGTAACCATGCATAACCCGATCACTGGACTCGGCCCAGCCGCCTATCGTGTTTACGCGGCCATGCAGCCGCTACAAATTTCCGAAGCGCGCGCATGGGTGGGGGCAGTGGTAAGCTCACACAACAATTATGTAGATTTGTTTGCTCATGGCGGGCTGGTAGCATTGATCTTTTTTGTTTGGTTTCTCGTGGCAACCGCGCGGTTAGGGATGCGTTTGCATAACCGTTACTTTGAGGGTTTCGAGGCAGGATATGTAAACGGAGTTATAGCTGCTGGAGCTGCTAGTCTGGTTTTAATGCTGTTTGCCGACTGGATTTTACCGTTTGTATACAACATTGGGTTCCCAGGTTTTCAGGCCAGTATTTTAATCTGGTTGTTTTTGGGCGGCTTGGTGGCGCTGGAAAATATGCCACAGACGCAGGCTGATAAATAATGAACGATAAGCCCTGGCCCTTGCCACCCGCCACTTGCGACCTTTCTATTGTCATTGTCAACTGGAACACCTGTTCTTTGTTGGAGCAATGTCTAACCTCTATTCAGGCTGACACATCATTGACACTGGCAGGCAAAAACGGGAAAGCTGTCGTCGGAATAACGCCCCTCACTGAAGTCATCGTGGTAGATAATGCTTCTACAGACGAGAGCGTTTCCATGGTGCGTACGGCTTTTCCGTGGGTTCAATTATTGACCAGTGAAACGAATCTCGGTTTTGCCGCGGGCAATAACTTTGCTTTCCCCAAAGCTCAAGGCGATTATATCTTATTGCTAAACCCCGATACCAGGGTAATTCCTGGTGCAATCACTTTGTTATGGCAAGTACTATCTGCCTATCCTGCGGCAGGCATTGCGGGAGCGCAGTTGCTCAATGCAGATGGTTCGTTGCAAGCATCCATTGGAGTTTATCCCAGCCTGCAGAGTGAAATCCCAGGTCTCAATCGCTTGCTTAAAGCCATTCGCAAAACATCTTCCATCGAAATAGCAAACCAGACCGTTGTTATCAACGCTGTAGACTGGGTGTCAGGCGCTTGTTTGATGATTCGACGATCCGCAATGGAAATGATTGGCGCTTTGGACGAAAACTTTTGGTTATATACGGAAGAAACCGACTGGTGCTTTCGTGCGCGGGCGCGTGGATGGGAAATTCTTTCCGTGCCAGAAGCCCAAATTTATCATCTGGCGCGGGCCGCCTCACGGCAACGGTTAACTGTTTCGACTTTGCATTTTTATCAATCCCGCATACGCTTTATCAATAAACATTTTGGCCGTTCTCAAGCGATTTTGACTCGTTATTTTCTGAGGGGAAAAATAAAAATATGGAATTTATTCTTTATCAATCAGTGTCCACTATCACAAGCTTATCCTGATTTATCAAAAGCTCAAATAAAAAAAAACTATCTTTGTTTGGCACAAGCTTTATCATTACCTCTGAATGAATTTTTAGCTGCTGTATGGTAGAGATTATGATCACCTCGGTTAAATAAATCACTCCCGTAAAAGTAGAGAAAACACGACCATGTCACAGCTTATCAAAATTCCAGGAATTCAACTACTGGTAAAATTCCTTCACAGGATTGTTCCCGATCGCTATCTACAGGTATTAATAGTTCGCGGTAGCCTGAGTAAACGGCATTTAATGCTCAATTTGCGCTATCAAATGGGCTACTGGATTGGATTGACCGAGCCTGACTTACAAGCAACCTTCAAAAGCCTTATCAAGGCGGGTGATACAGTTTACGATGTAGGTGCAGAAATAGGCTATTTCACTATCCTATCAGCTATTCTTGCCCAAACGGGTCGCGTATACGCTTTCGAACCCAATCCATCCAATTTAGTTATACTGTCTCAAAATGTTGCATTGAACAAAGATTTGCAAATTACCGTCATTCCCAAGGCAGTTGGAGACAGAGAGCAGCAAGTTGAATTCCTGACATATGCACATCGGACTGACATTACAAATGCATCATTGCTAGGCAGGCTGGCTCAGATGGAACCCAACTCAGCGCGTGGTCGCCCAGTCGCCGTCAATATGATTGATTTAGATACTTTCAGCCGAAGCAATAATAGTATACCAAATGTGATAAAAATCGATGTTGAAGGTGCAGAAACGTTAGTTTTAGCTGGTATGAAAACCTTATTGTTACAATTCCGACCACGACTGATTATAGAGGTGCATAATCCCGAAGCAGAAAAAGGCGTTCAGGCTCATCTTAAAGAGAATAACTATACCATGCAGACGATAGGACGCACATTTGAAACGACCTATCCCTTCCGTATTCTCTGCTTACCAAACTAAGATTAAGCAAAAGCACATGCCTTTCCATCCAGTCCAAATCATCGTTGGTCCAGCAGCGTTACCCGCCACCGACAACGAGGCAGCACCACGACGAGATTATGAACAGTTGGCTGCTGCCGCGCAGAGCGATGTACAGCATTGGTTGCCAGCGCCCTCCGCCTTGCGCGGCTCACGCTGGCAACGACTGGCGCGCTCTTTATCAGGCAATTTGCGGCTGGCACTTAAGCTCATTAGAACCGTACAGCCAGGCAGCATCGTATACACCACGGGCGAAACATGGGGATTACCGGTCGCCTTAACCGGTATGCTGCGGCCGCGCCGCAATTTTGCCCACATAATTTATGTTCATCGAGTTTTTTCTGCCAACTGGTTGCGCTTTTTACGGATAGCCAGTCGCTGGCTGGCTGTTGACGGTTGGATTTGTATCACGCAGGCACAAGCTCATCTACTTCGTTCGGTCTTGGGAAAAACGGCCCCAATCACTGTTGTGTCGCAAGGCGTTGACACCCATTTCTTTGACCCTGTCAAAGCCTCCCGCACTCAAGACACTGGCTATCTGTTGAGCATTGGCGCCGAAATGCGCGACTATGCCTTGCTGTTTGAAGCTGTGGACGGCTTGGATATGGAAGT
The DNA here is from genome assembly GCA_049299095.1 of Anaerolineae bacterium. GTDB lineage: Bacteria > Chloroflexota > Anaerolineae > JAAEKA01 > JAAEKA01 > JAAEKA01. Next base: position 91,993 of record JBAQWV010000022.1, read on the forward strand.
TATCGTCAAGGCTTCAAGCACCTGGATGTCAGGCGTGCGCGAGGAGATGAGTACAATCCCGTCCAATATACGCGTTATCACGGAGCGGCTATCCTATACAGACCTGCGCGATTTATACGCAGGCGCCCAGCTCGTAGTAGTTCCCTTACATCAAACACTGCAAGCTGCTGGCATTACCACCATTCTGGAAGGCATGGCAATGGGGAAGTGCGTTCTGGCTACTGCTTCCGCCGGCCTCCCCGACGCGCTTGTACACGATCAAACAGGTTGGATAACGCCATCCACTCCACAGGCCCTGCGCCAAGCCATTCAAATGTTGCAACAGGAGACAGATTTACGGGAGCGCCTCGCTCAAGCAGGACAGCACAGCGCGCGTACTCAATACGCGTTGGAAAATTATATAGCAGCAATCACGGCTTTTTTCGATAAAATTGCTGACGCCAAATTTTTATAAAGTTTCCACACCGTTTGAAGACCCAATGCGACCTCTACTTAGCCATTACAAATTGCAAATTTTGTTGATCTTCTTGATTGCTCTGATAACTCGTTTCGCGTTTCTTGACTATTTCAGGGCAGCAGGGCAAATTTTAAACAATGATGCGAGCGATTATAATCGCATTGCATTCAATTTACTTGGAGGCCACGGGTTTGCCCTTGAACCCGGAGTTCCGACAGCTTTTCGCCCCTTTGGTTACCCCTGGTTTCTGGCATTTATTTATGCTATCTTTCCCAACTCTGTCATAGCCGTGCAGTGTGTTCAGATTCTGCTGGGCAGTTTAGTAGTAATTCCAACCTATCAGTTAGGTCGCACGCTCTTCAACCCCGTGACCGCCGTGGTGGCAAGTCTTGGCGTGGCCTTGCATCCAGTTTTGTGGTACTTGACTGCACTCATCGCGCCCGAAACCATTGCCTTGCTGGCAAGTATGGAATTGCTTTGGTTGGCCTACCAGCTTACCGAGAAAAATCACCGATCTGTTTGGCTTTGGCTTGGTTGCGCTTTAACCGGCGCAATAGCAATCTTGATGCGGCCTGAAACCTTGCTGCTGGTGCTATTCCTGCTTTTTGCTTATGCTTGGCAATTTCGCGGGCATGCACCCCGTTTGCTACCATTGAGTACAGCCTTATTTCTCGCATTCTTGCTGGCGATTATGCCACCCACGCTACGCAACTTCACCCGATTCCACGATTTTATCCCCATGCCAACTGTTGGTGGTGTAACTTTTTGGGGAGCCAACAATGCCAGCGTTAACGGCGGTTGGGTAATGCCTACTGCCGCCACATGGACCGAAGGCCCTGCCCCTGCAAGTATGCGCGGCTGGGAAGAACTAACAGAGCAAGCTAGCCAGGATCGTTTCTATGACGCTTCATTTACCTGGATCAGCCAGCACCCGATGGATGCGCTGCGTTTAATCCCGAAAAAATTGCTGCGTAGCTGGCAACTTTCCTTTGCAGATGAAACCAAGACAAGCACACTGCCGTCAGTGGTGGGGTTGTTCAACACAGGGTTTGGACTGGCTGTTTTGTTGGGCTTATTGGTCGTAGCTTTCAAACAGCGAGCGGCAAGCTGGCTGTTGGCTGCCCCCATGGCCGCCTGGCTTATCAAGACTCTGGCCTTTTATGGTAGCGCACGACAAACCGCCCTCGTTCTGCCGATTATGTGCTTGAGCGCAGGCGTTTTTATAGCCTTTATCCTGCAGCGCGCGTTCCCCACTCGCTAACAACAGATTTTTTGTTCCTGTTGCACCCCACTTACGCAGTTAATCCGAGCAAGAATCCCCTTCCATTTCCTCAAAAGCAGAGATTTCTCGTCGTTTTACTCTTTGAAAAGACACCAACTGCATAACTCTTGGTTGTGAAGGCAACATAATCTCTCAAGGCATGGGGCCACCACACGAGTTAAACAGTATTTTCTTGGGGCGGCGCGCTTGTCTCCCGCCGCCGATGCCGGTTGCGCATGATGTCCAGCACGCGCGGCATCGCCTCGGTATACAACCGATACAGCCGCGGGCTGACAGGATAATCCCACGCGCCAATGTGCGGCGCAAACTGCGCGCCAAAGCCTTCCTTGAAACGCCACACTCCCCACATCCCGTCGTTTTCGTCCAGCGTGTCCGGCGCGCCCCACAGATCATACGTCGCGCAGCCATTCTCTCGTGCGCGCCGCATCGCCTCCCACTGCAACAAATGGTTAGGCATCGCATTGCGCTGACGGTCGCTGGACGCGCCGTAGATGTACCAGGCAGTCGCGCCAAAACCGAACAGCATCAGCCCCGCCACCGTGTCCCCCTCCACCTCAGCCAGCAGCAGCTCGGCCCAGGGAGCCAACGCGTCAGCCGGTTGCAGGAAGGTCTGCCACGTTTGTTGATAATACTCGAAGGGCCGCACGATAAAACCATCGCGCCCGCCCGTTTCCACATACAACGCATAGAACGCGCGCAGATCGTCCAGCCCGCCCCGGCGAATCTGCACCCCGCGGCGCTCGGCCAGCCGGATATTATAGCGCCATTTCGGCTTCATGGCCGCCAGCAGCGCCTCATCATCCTGTGCCACACTGATCAGTGCCGTGTTGCGAAACTGGATTTGCTCGGCAGAGGGCCGCCAGCCGCGGCGGCGCAGCGTCGTAGTGAGCCATTCCCCGGCGGGTGTGGCGGGGTCTACGTCGGGATCAATCTTGACGAAGATCGCCCCCTGCGCACGGGCGGTTTGTTCCACGCCCGCCAAGGCCACTTCCGCGGCAATGGTATTCGTCCAGTCGGTCACCGGGCCTTTAGGGACATAGCCAACGCCCCACGGCAGCCGGTTCAGCCGGCGCAGCAACAGGCTGGCTGCCGCCAGCGGCGCGCCCGCAGCATCAGGCCACACCCAGCGCAGCGCGCGCCAGTCGGTTTGTGCCTTCACGGCTCCCCATTCCCAGGTTTGCAGGAGATGTGGCGCGGGCAATTGCAAGAGCAGCGCATTCCACGCGGCTCGTTCGTTGATCGTTTGTGGGGTCATCGGCCCCTTTCCAGTCTGTCAAAAGGATCGCTTTCGAGGCGCATCTCCAGGATGCGGTCGAGGCGGAAGGTGCGCTGTTCGCCGCGCTGCAAGCAGTACGCGGCCAGATAGGTCGTGGTTCCGTCGTCGGTAACGTCGAGTGGCTCCACCACGCGCTCGCTGATCTGGCCCTGCTGGCTGCGATAGCGCAGCCAAACGCGGCGGCCTTCGCTGAAGGCAGTTGCCAGCACCGGTGGCAAGACGCGCGGCTGTGGCTCCGGCCACAGCACGTTGCCTCCTTGGGCGTCCAGCAGATTGGCCAGCGTCACCGCGCCGCGGCGGTTCAGATCGGCCAACATGGTTTGAAAGACGCGCAGGGTGGTCCAAACATCGCCCATCGCGCGGTGTTCCTGGTCCACGCGCACGCGCAGCGAGCGCGCCACGTCTACCAGGTTGTTGCGGCGAAATGCGTACATCCGTCGCGCCAGCAACAGGGTATCCACGGTGAAGCCGAGGCGGGGCGGCCAGCGCAGCCGTCGCCATTCCGCAGCCAAAAAGCTCAGATCAAAGGCCGCATTGTGCGCCACCAGCACCGCGCCTTGCAGCAGGGGCTGCACGCGCTCGGCCACCTGGCCGAAGACCGGCTGCGAACGCAGATGAAAATCGGTCAGGCCATTAACAGCAGACGCCCCCGCGGTGATCGAACGCTGGGGATCAATCAGGCTTTCAAAACTATCCAGTACCTTGCCCCCGCGGAAGCGCAGCAAGGCGATTTCGCAGATGCGATGTCCGCTGTCCGCACTGAGACCGGTGGTTTCCACATCTAAAACAGTAAAGGTAATGTTGCCAAGATAATCAGCCGCCGATGGATCGCTGGACATGCCAAACTCTTTTCTGTACACTCAAATCACAAACCCGTTAACACGGCACACACTTTGGCACTGGCAGCAGCTTGGCTGCCAGGCTTCTTGCCATTGCTCGCACCGTAGGATAGAATATAGCACAGATGGCGGTGGAATTACGAATTACAAATTACGGCATGGTTCAGTGGTGAACCTTTGTACCTTTACAATTGAATAAGACAGGAAGGTGATTCTTTGGTATTATTAGCAGGACACTAACCAACTAATTTGCCAAAGGAGATCACCTTCCCATGACATT
>JBAQWV010000023.1:0-20632 GCA_049299095.1 Anaerolineae bacterium
CGCGTGCGGTGACGCTGGGCGACATTGCGCGGCTCAAGGCCCAGGCCGGCGACGTCGCCGGCGCGCTCGCCCTGCACCAGGAGCGGATCACCATCTTCGAGACGCTGGGCGACGTGCGCGAGCGCGCGGTGACGCTGGGCGACATTGCGCGGCTCAAGGCCCAGGCCGGCGACGTCGCCGGCGCGCTCGCCCTGCACCAGGAGCGGATCACCATCTTCGAGACGCTGGGCGACGTGCGCTCGCGCGCGGTGACACTGATGGATTTAGCCGATCTATCGTTTAGCGCGGAGGACGGCGGCCATGTGCAAGCTCTTTATCTGAAAAGCCTGGCGCTATTTGAGCAAATCAACGACGTTGAAGGCATTTTCGCCGTGCAAGCCCGGCTGGGCCAACTGGCTTGGGTGCAAGGTCGCCCGCAGGACGCCCTGCGCCTGCTGCAAGCCGCCCGCGCCGGCTTTGCCCGCCTGGGATTCACCCCCTGGGTGGCGCATCTGGACGCGCTGATAAAACAGATATGACTCTATAATCCCTGGATCAGACACGAATTATCCTGACCGAGCCATAGGGCTTTATTGCCCTGCGCCGCTATGTATGGCATAGTGTGACCTAGATGACAACCCTTATCTCCTGGAATGTAAACGGCGCGCGGGCCGCGTATAAAAACGGCTTCATGGACTGGCTGGCCGCCACCAACGCGGATATCGTCTGTCTGCAAGAGGTGCGCGCGGAGCCGCAGCAACTGCCCGACGATCTGCGCCATCCCGCGGGCTATCACGCGTTCTGGAACCCCTCACGCAGCAAAAAAGGCTATAGCGGCACGGCGCTGCTCACCCGCACCGCGCCGCGCACGGTGGAATTGGGCCTGGGCGTGGAAGCGTTCGACGTCGAAGGCCGCACCATCGTGGCCGAATACGACGATTTTGTGCTGCTCAACAGCTACTTTCCCAACGGGGGCCGCGATCACGGGCGCGTGCCGTACAAACTGGCGTTTTACGACGCGTTTTTGGTCACATGCGAAACGCTGCGGCGACGCGGCAAGCCGGTGATCTTCTGCGGCGATGTGAACACTGCGCACCAGCCGATTGATCTGGCGCGCCCGCGCGAGAATGTCGGCGTTACCGGCTTCTTGCCGGAGGAGCGGGCCTGGCTGGACGCGGTGGTGGATGCGGGCTATGTAGACACCTTTCGCCACCTGTACCCCGACCTGCCGGGCCAGTACACTTGGTGGAACCAAGTGACCGCGGCCCGCCAACGCAACGTGGGCTGGCGCATTGACTATTTCTTCGTATCCCCGGATCTGGTGCCGCGCATGGTGGAGGCGTTCATCACGCCGGAGGTGCTGGGCAGCGACCACTGTCCGGTGGGGCTGGTACTACGCAGCAGCGAAGCTTAAAAAGAACGAGGCCGTAGGTGGTAAACCCTACGGCCTCGTTTTCTGTCACGCTGCTAACGCGTCATTACTTGCTGTGGGTGCTGAAGCGCGCGCCTGTCAGCGATTCGCCCAGCGTTACGGTGATGCTCTCAGCCGGCTGCATCTGGGTGGGCGTCGCCAGCAGCGCATTGGTTGTGCCGGTGACGTTCATTACCATGTGCATGTCGGGGAAACCGATGTCGGCGGTGGCAGTTGGGTTGTTCACGCTGCAGTCCGGGGCCGCGATATAGGTGGGGCTGGTCTGTCCGGCAGCATTCGAACCAACGAAGAGGATGTTGTTACCCGCCGTGCCATCGGGTGTGAACACTTCCACTACCAACACGGACCCTGCGGGAACGCTACCAGCAATAGGAGCTGTGTAGTGTGTCAGTGCTTGATCTGGAATATCGAGGTTGACAGATGCCAACTGGGTCAGATTGTTGTAAGTAAGGGATCCGCCCGGATTAGTCATCCGGTAGAGGCGCACGCGCAACGGCTGGGTCGCAGCCGTGCCTGCATCAGCGGCTTCGATACCGAATTCGACACTGCTAACGTTAAAGTTACCGGCTATGCCAAAGTCAGTTAAGCGGAACTGACGCAAGTAGGCGTTATCGGCATGGATGTTATTCAAATTACACGAAATAGAATTGTCACTGACCACCGTTTGCGCTGCCGAGTGCGTAATCGTGCGCGTTACGGCGTTGGCTGTCAGGGAAAAGTTGGCAGTGGTCGTGGCACCGGCGAAGACCGTCACCGCCTGCTGCACACTGGTGAAGCCGCTGGCGGTCGCACGCACGGTCTGGTTGCCAGCGCCCACGTTGGCGATATTATAATAGCCCTGCGCGCTTGTGTTGGCGCATTGGCTGCTGGACAGCACGCACACCTGCGCGCCAGAAATCGCCTGCCCGTTGTTGGATCGCGTCACATAACCTGCAACAGTGCCGGTGGTGACCGGCGTGTTGTGATATAGCAGCGGCAGCCAGGCGCGCGGCGTACCGGTCGGCGTTTGCCCGCACTGATCGAATTTGAACTTGGCAATGCGCGTGCTCCACTGGCCGGAGGCGTTCCATTCGCCGGTGAACCAGAAAGTACAATCGTCTGCCGGATCCACATTCATAGAAGAATAGTCGCCGTAGCGGCTGTTGCTGTTGGAACCGCTGCCATTGACAATCGTATACTCGCCTTGCGGCATTGTTCCCAGCGCGTCACCGGCCAGACGACCGACATAGCGCAGTCCCGGATAGGTGCTACTATTACCTACGTTGTAGCCCAGCGCCATATTGCCCGATTTGTCCATTGCAATCGCGCCCATCCAGCGGCTAAGATCGCCGGGGGCATACGTGCCTTCCTGATACAGCGTCCAGTTACCGCTGGTCTTGCGCAGTTCGAACCAGCGCACGCCGGCGCGGTCGTTGCCGACATCGGTCACGAAGTTGCCGACCAGCACTTGCCGCGAGCCAAAGTTGCGATAGCTTAGCCGCCACATCACGACTTCGCGCAAGCCATCCACGCGGATCGAAGTACCCGGCTGCTGAATACAATTCAGCGTTTCCAGGCCACATAGGGCCGAATCAAATTCAGCCACGGCGATGTCAGCAATCTTGGTGAGGGTAGAGCTGGCTGGCGTTGACCAATTCACCGTAAACGCCCACAGCTCCAGCAGATCGTTGCCGGGCTGCCCGCTGGGGCCATGCACTTCCGTGTCGCGGTGACGCAGGAACAGACCCGGCGTGCCTGCGGGCGGCGCAGTGGCGCCATCCAGATCGACCGGGGTCAGGGCCTGGAAGCCAAAGCCGGACAACGCAGGCGCGGTGCGGCGCTGGAAGGTCGCAGCCTGACCAGCCAGCATCTTGGCCCGATCCAGCGCGTAGACCGCGGGCGTCGGCGCAGGATTACCTTCATTGGTTGTCACGTAGTAGGCATCACTCCAGACCGCGTACTTGGGGTAGTCGGGAAAGACTGGTGCCTGGAAGCCATAGAAATAGTAACTGCCTCCCGGATTATTCGAAGTGGAAACATAAACGCATAGATAGTTGTTATTCGTGGAGAATTCGCTCAACAGCCAACGATCTGCCGCCTGATCATACAGAATAACCGGATCGCCCGCGCCAGTGCGACAAGCGCTACCGGTGGGTGCGAGCGTATCCAAAAGCACCGGACCGGTGATCACTGCACCGGTAGACTTGTTGTAGATAGTTACCTGAGACCCATCACTATGATTGATCATCTGCACATAGTGATTTGGCCCCACTTCGCCTACTGTATCGGGGGGCGAGACAAACGTGTACCCCTGACCATTATAGTTCAGCAGCGGCGTGCTAAAAGCATCGGGCGCAGCAGGCGCTGCGGCTTCTTGCACCTTGAGCAGCGGATCCGGCCCCAGTTCGGGGTTATACGCCTTGTCAGGCTGCGCGCCGAAATTCAGGCGGGGATTGATCTCGCGATCCAGTTTAAAACCAGGCTCGGCCAATGGCAAATCGGCCAAATTGCCCGTCGCGACCGGCTCCACCGGCGCGCTGACGGTCATCTCGTCAGGTGTGCCCTGTTGCTGTGTCAGTACAGCGTTGTCAGCCGCTCGGCTGGCGCGCTGAACAGCACCCGTACCAGCCTGGGACAGTCCGTTTGGCATCCCGATGCTCACGCCCAATAATACGACGATTAGCGCAGCACCAAACAACCTTCGCATATTACTCATACCCTTGTTCCTCCTGTACAAAAAACGTCGCCCGGTGTTCACAGGTTCGTGCCTAAACACTCGTAACCCTAACAGAAAAACAAACCCGTGTGCAAGAAGTTGACTGAGTTGATCGGATTACGATTCGCTGGTATTATAACCGGTACGATACGATTTTCATAACATGCTATTTGCCACGAATAGAGTATTTTGCTAATCATGAACGATACAGTTTTACGCATTTTTGCCAAAGAAGCGGGCCTGCGCGGTCTGCTTGGACGTACCACGGAGCTGGCGCGCGAAGGCGCGCGGCGTCACCATGCGTCGCCGGTGGCCGCGGCAGCCCTGAGCGATGCGCTGACCGCGGCCGCGCTGCTGGGCGCACTGCTGAAGGTGCAACAGCGCGTCGGCCTGAAAGCTGAAGGAGATGGCCCGTTGCGCAAACTGGTGACCGAGAGCGATGCCTACGGGCGCGTGCGCGGTTACGTGGCCGAACCAGACGTCTCGTGGCCGTTGCCGATCACCACGACAGCCGCCGCGGCTGCACTCGGCCACACCGGTCTGTTGACGGTGGTGCAGGAAGTCGGCTTGCGCCGCGACCTGCATCAAGGCGCAGTGGCGTTGCACGGCGACAGCTTCGAAGACAGCCTCAGCCATTACTTCGTCAAGTCAGAGCAAACACCAACACTGGTCAAAGTGGCGCTGGCCACCGACGACGTCGGTAATCTTGCCACGGCGGGCGGCCTGCTCTTCCAGCCCCTGCCCGGCGCCAAAGCGAGCGCACTGCAACAGGTTGTCAGGAACCTCGCCGCGCTACCGCCGCTGGCTGAACTGCTTGCCACAGAACCAGACCTGGAAAAGATCGTTGCACGCGTCTTGCAGGGCATCGAATACACAATCGTTGAACAGCGACCAGTCGCCTTCAGTTGCTCGTGCAGCCGCGCCCGCTCGCGCCAGGCGCTCAAAGTCCTCAGCGAAGACGATTTGCTGGGGCTGATTGTGGAGGGCGAAGCGGTGGTAGACTGCCACTTCTGCCACGAACGCTACGTTTTTGACCGTGAAGAGCTGGGGCAAATCCTCGACGAACTAGAAAGCGACGCGCTAAACGCTATGTTCGATGAGCCAGGCTACGCGGAAACCAGCCAGCAGGACCCCACCTAGACAAGAAAGAATTCGGAAATGGCAAATCGCCTCCGAATCCCCGATTTTCAAGGAGTTACCATGACAACCCTGCCGATTACCCGCATGATCTTGTACAAGCACGGTGTGGGCTATTTTGAGCGCGCGGCCAGGTTCACCGGCGATGCGGTCAGTCTGACTTTCCGCGTCGAAGCAATGAACGACGTGCTGAAAAGCCTGACCGCCATTGACTGGGGCGATGGGCAGGTGCTGGGCATCGAATATCCCAGCCCGCAAAGCCGCGACGAGCTGCTCGCTGGCAGCTCCATTCACCTCAGCGACCAGCGCAGCTTGCAGGATTTGCTCGTCAGCCTGCGCGGGCGCCGCGTGCGCCTGCTGCTCGATCAAGGCGACGCACTCGTTGGTGTGTTGGTGGGGCTGGACGCAGCGCCGGAGGAGGAGCCGCTGGCAACGGCGCTGGTATCGTTGCTTACCGACGAAAGCAACGCGGTGCAAGCCGCGCCGCTGGGCCGCGTGCGCGGGGTCGAACTGCTCGACGACACCGCAGCCAGCGACCTGCGCTTCTTCCTCGCCAGCTCGCTGACACAGGAAGCGCATCGCCAGGTGACGGTACGCCTGACGCCGGGCGATCATGACCTGACGCTCAGCTATGTGGCCCCCGCGCCCACCTGGCGCGTCAGTTACCGGCTGGTGCTGGCGGAAGCCGCAGACGCGGCCCAACCGGCTGAGCGCCGCTGTTTGCTGCTTGGCTGGGGCATCTTCGACAACCGGCTGGAAGAAGACCTGAAGGATGTGGCTTTGTCGCTGGTGGCGGGCATGCCCATCTCGTTTGTCTACGATCTGATGACGCCGCAAACGCCGGAACGCCCCTCGGTACAGGACGAAACCCGCGTGGCCGCCGGGCCGGTCGGCTTCGGCGAGGCGCTTGATGCTGCACCCATGCGCGCCGCCATGATGATGGATGAGGCCACATCCACCCTGCGCGCGGCTCCCCCCCGCTCCAAGCGCGCACTGAACGCGCAGGCACTGGATCGTTCCACCACAGTAGCAACCAGCGGCACCGATATGGGCGAACTGTTTGAATATGTGATCGCCACGCCGGTGACGGTGGGGCGCGGCCAGTCGGCGATGGCGCCGATTGTATCAGCCCACCTTGCCAGTCGCAAAGACTTGCTCTACAACGGCAGCAAGCTGGCTGCGCATCCGGTGGCGACGCTACGGCTGCGCAACAGCACCGGTCTGACGCTGGAGCGCGGCCCGGTCACGGTGCTGGACAGCGGCACATATGCGGGCGAAGCTGTGCTGCCCTTCACCGCGGTAGACGGCGAAATCGTTGCGCCGTATGCCGTGGAACTGGCGGTCAAGGTGCTGGAAGAGGCCAGCAATAGCCGCGAGCTGAACGGACTGCGGATCAGTGGGCGTTATCTGCTGGTGGAGGAATGGGACGTGCGCACGCGCGTGTATCGTCTGAGCAACAGCAGCGCCAAGCCGGCCAGGGTGCTGGTGGAACACCCCAAGACCGCGCAGTACGATCTAGTCAACACCCCTGCGCCGCTGGAGCAGACCGCGGAACACCTGCGCTTTGCCGTGGACGTGCCCGCCCGCGGTCAGGCTACCTTGACTGTGAGCGAGCGGCGTTTGTTCAGCCATCGCGAGGAAATTCAGCGCCAGACTGGTCCCACGCTGCAAGCCTACGCCAGTCGCGGGCTGTTTAATGCGTCCGAGCGCGAGCAGATCAACCAACTAATCGTCCTGTGGAGTCGCATCACCGAACGGGAGCAACGGTTGGCCGAACTGGAACAGCAGCGTCAGGGATTGTACAAGGGTCAGGAACAGGCGCGCAGCAACATGGGTGCGCTCGGTGCAGCGGGCAAGGAAGGGGAGCTGCGCGCTAGCTACGTGGACAAACTGCGCACCAGTGAACAGCAGATCGAAGCCCTGGCACAGGAAGAAAGCAAGCTCAAGGCTGAGATAGCGCACTTGCAGACGGAGATCAACAAGCGCTTTACACCAGATGGCCCATAACCGTCCTTGCGGGATGTCGTATTCTCCGAGTACAGTCTCGCTGCCTGCCCCTGAAGAGACAAGGGGATGGGCGCTTTGATTGTACCCCGGCACTATTGGCTGTCGAATTAATTAGGAGTTACGCAGTTGGTGTCATTGCGAGGAGTAAAACGACGAGAAATCGCTGCTTCTGAGGAATGTGGACGAGATTTCTCGCTCTTTCGTCGCTTGCGGCGTCGAAATGACAACTTCATTGTCAACTGCGCAAGTCCTGTCAATATTTTCACCTATGACAACAAAAACCAACGCCGTGCGCGTGTTGGAACGCGCAGGCATTGCCTTTGAGCTGCGCGAATACCTGTACGACGAGGCGACGTTCAGCGCCGAGGACGCGGCCCAGCAGGTCGGTATGCCTGCCGATGCCGTATTCAAGACGCTGGTGCTGAACGACGACCGCAGCGGGCATCTGTTCGCGCTGATCCCGGCCAGCACTGAGTTGGATTTACGTACTTTGGCGCAGGCCGCGGGCCACAAGCGCGTGCAGATGGCTCCGCAGCGCGCAGTGCAGGCCCTAACCGGCTACCTGCGCGGCGCGGTGACCGTGCTGGCCGCCAAACATGCTTTTCCGGTGTTTATTGATGAAACCGTTGAACTTTGGTCGCAAGTTGGTATCAGCGGCGGCGCACACGGCCTCGAAATTGTCCTGGCCCCAGCGGATTTACTCCGCATTACCGGTGCGCAAATGGCTGACATCGCCCGCGCGCCCGACTGATGAACCACCAACGGTTGGCCTGGCTGACCGGCGCGTGGACGCGCAAACGAATAAGAACGTGAACAAATCTCCCCTTCCCATCTTTCGCCTCGTGTCGCTGCCTGACCACGTGCGCGGACGGTTGTATCTGCACAGTATGCCAGGTCGCTTTGAACCGTGGCAGATGACCCTGGATGCCGCGCGCATGAAGGGCATTTCTCTGGTGGTGTCGCTCACCTCGCTGGACGAAATCGAAAGCAAATCCCCCACGTACGCGCGCGCCTTGCAGCGCAATGAATTGCCGTGGCAAACACGTCTATTCCCCATCGTAGATTTCGGCGTGCCCAGCGACCGCGCTCAGTTTCTGGAATTCGTGCAATTTATTGCCGCGGAACTGCGCAAAGGCACCAATATTCTGATGCACTGTGCCGCCGGGATTGGCCGCACCGGTACAGTCGCCAGTTGTGTATTGGTCGCGCTGGGGGAGCCGCCTGCCGCGGCGATGGAAACAGTGCGCATCGCGGGGTCATATGCTGAGCGTCCGGAGCAGGTGGCGCTGATCGAATGGGTGGCGACGCAGTTAGCTTTGCCAGGCGGCCAGTAGCTCCGGCAAACCGGCAAACACCCAGGTCGGCGCTGGATCAGCCGCAGCGAACTCGGCCGCGCTGCTGATGCCGGTCAACACCGCCGCGGTGCGCAAGCCAGCCTGACTGCCGCCCAGAATGTCCGTTTCATAGCGGTCGCCCACCATCACCGCATCCGCCGCGGCGATGTTCAGTTTGCGCAACGCCTGATGGAAGAAATCCGGCTCCGGTTTGCCGATCACCACGGGGACAACCTCGGTAGTCGCCTGCAAAAACGCTGCCAACGCGCCTGCGCCCGGCTCCACGCCGCGTTCGGTGGGGATTGAACGATCAGGGTTGGTGGCGATAAAGGGGCAACCGCGGCCAATCGCCAGCGCAGCCGCGGCCAGGCTGGTGTAATTCGCTTGCCGGTCCAGCCCCACGACCACCAATTCCGCGGCGCGATAATCGCCACTCAGCCGAAAGCCCGCTTCTTCCAGCGCCACCAGCAGACCACTTTCGCCCACGGGCAAAATGAGCGTGCCCGCCGGGTAACGGCTTTGCAGCCACAGCGCCGTGGCCTGCGCCGAGGTGAAGATATGATCAGCGTCCATGCCGATCCCGACCTCGGCCATCGCATCAGCGAGTTGTTGCGGTGTGCGCGAGGCGTTGTTAGTCAACAGCAAATACGGCGTGGCGCTGGTATTGAGGGTTGCGATGAAGCTTTGTGCGCCGGGCAGCGCCTGCTGGCCGCGATAGAGCACGCCATCACCATCCAACAAAAACGCCCGCGCTGAACGAAGGGTTGAAGTTTCCATAAATCCTTACCGGGGAAGTTCTGGCCGCATACATCAACTTACTGGTCGTTGCCGGCGGCAATATCCTGCTCTACATCCGTTGCAGCCGTGGTAACGGCCCATGCCACGAGGCCCCAACTGCCGCCTGAGATCAGCAAAGCCAACGCGATGCTGACAAAATTAAGCGGAACGGCCCCGCGCACGATGCCCACCAGCACCAGCAGCATTGCCAGCGCGGCCATCAGCAGGCCGACGCGCTGGGGCAGGGAAAGGCGTTTCCACAACGAGGGTTTGGAAGTTGTTGTCATTGGTCAATCATCCTCTTGATACCAGTCGAAGCGCATCTGGTCGGGGTCAACGTCGTCTTCGGCGTCGAATGAAGGCAGCGCGCCCGCGTGCAGTTGCAAATATTCGCTGAAAGTCTCCGGGCTGCGGCTCAAGCGCACGCCGCGCGGGTCAATCAGGAAAAATACGGCGTCGCCCGGCCCAACGCCCAGTGCCTCCATAGCTTCGGGGGGCAAAACCACGCGGTTACGGCTGCCAAGTTTGGCGATGCGGATAAGCATGGGCGTCGTCCTTTCGGTGGTTGGCAGCGCCGCGGTGCTATGGCTGCGCGGGCCGCAGATCGTCTACTACCAATTGTAAGCGGGTTTCGCCGTTCCACACATTCTTTTCCAGCGCGTACACCACATCCACATGCGTCGGCAGTCGGCCAAACCAATCGCCCTGGCGAAAGGCGATGGCATCCCAGATCTGATGGCTGCGCGGTCCGGCCGCGGGATCGTTAAAACTCACCTTCAGATGCGCGCCATTGGCTCCAACCCGCCGTGCATCGCGCACCTTGAGGCCACGGCTCAGCAAGCGCGGCTGCGGGTTGGCGTAGCCGGTGGGTTCCAACTCTGCCAGCAGGCCCAGTTTGGCAAAGTCTACATCGCCCAGCTTGATTTCCTGATCAATCAGCAACGGTGGACGCAGATCCTTGTCAGCCAGCGCATCAGCCGCCAGCTCGCGCAGGCGATGCTGCAACGCGGGCAGCTTGTTGTTGTCCACCGTCAGACCGGCCGCGGCTGCATGGCCGCCATGCCGCACCAACAAGCCTTCAGCGGCGCACTGATCCAGCGCGGCGGTGATGTCGAACTCGGCAATGCTGCGCGCGCTGCCGCGGCTGTGCGTCTTGCCCAGCTCCAGCACCAGCGAAGGGCGATAGTAGTGCTCGGTCAGCTTGCCCGCCACCAGCCCGACAATACCCGACAAGAAGTTTTCACCCGCGGCAATGTGCAGAAACTGCTCTTCGCCCGCAGCTTCAATCTGTGCCTGGGCTTGTTCAAAGGTCTGCCCGGTGATCTCCTGACGCTCTTTGTTTAGACGATCGAGCATGGCCGCCAATTCATGCGCCTTAAACACATCGTCGGTGGCAAGCAGCGTGAAGCTGTGAATGGCATTATCGAGCCGTCCGGCCGCGTTCAGCCGTGGCCCCAGCATAAAACCGATGGAGGACGCGGTGATCTGGCCGGGTTGCAGGCTGCATGTGGCCAGCATTGCTTGCAGGCCGGGGCGTTGCGTGTGGTTCAACTGCACCAGGCCACGCTGCACCAGTTGCCGGTTTTCGTCTAGCAGCGGGGCGAGGTCAGCCACCGTGCCGATTGCCACCAGATCGAGCAGCGCCTCTTCTTCTAAATCAGTGGTGATGTCTTTGCGAATCGGCACCCGTTGATGGGAACGGAGCAAGCCCTGCGCCAGCTTGAAGGCCAGCCCGACGCCCGCCAGTCCCTTGAAGGGGTAGGGACAATCGGTGCGCTTGGGGTTGATAACAGCCAGCGCGGGCGGCAGCTCCGACCCGATGGAATGATGATCGGTGACGATGACGTCGAGGCCGAGGCGGTTGGCATAGGCCACTTCATCCACCGAGCGGATGCCGCAGTCTACTGTAATGACTAATTGCTGGCCTTCGCGCGCCAGCTCGCCCAAGGCGTTATTGTTTAGACCGTAGCCTTCGTCCACGCGATGCGGGATGTACGGTCGCACCTGCGCGCCTAACGCGGTGAGCGCCTGCACTAGCAACGCGGTGGAGGTAACGCCGTCCGCGTCGAAGTCGCCATAAACGGCAATGCGCTGGCCTTCGCGGATGGCCGCGCGGATGCGCGTGACGGCTTCGTTCATGCCGCGAAGGCGGAAGGGATCGTCTGGACGGGTCTCGCCGCGCAAAAACGCTTCGACATCGTCTGGTGTCTGCACACCGCGGTTCCACAACACCTGCACCAGCAGCTCATTGATGTGGGCCAGACGCGCAAGATGGCTGGCCGGGGCCTTGGGATAAATGATCCAGCGTTTGGACTGCACGGACATGATGAAAGGGCCTTCTGCAAAAGTAATTGTGTCGCAGGAAATTATAGCCTAGGCGCGGTAATTGAGCAATGTCCATTTACCCCGCACGCAACCAAGCCGCTGGCTGGTCAATGGCAAAAACTGGCTACAATCTGTCTTGTGCAGGACTTGCGCAGCCTGACCGAGAGACGTTGGTTTGCCTGCAAGGTTCGCAGCAAGGCAGCGTAGCGGTCGAAACCCCAATTGGTGCATCCTGACACCCCACCCTGACGAACCCACTGCTTGGATCAGGCGCAGTGATTGGCAAGCTGCCCTGAGTTGATAGAACGAGAGGCTTGTTTCTGTTTCACCGGTTGTTCAACCGGTAGGGTATGCTAAAAGGTTGCCCCGTCAATAATGCTCTCTATGGTTAGCCTATCCTGATGTGACCCATACCAGACGACAAGATCTGCTTTGCCTGAGCATTGTGTAGAATCAACATACATACCAACAAGCCCAGGGTTTATCTCTTCAATCTGCTTGACAACATCTTGATGCGCCGTCATCACTTTTTCCACTTCCGAGAGCGTTGGCAATTGTTGGCAAGGAAGGTAATGGTTTTTATTGTCAAGAATCGCCTCGTCGAAGAACCGTCTAAAAGGCATGCGCTGGCTTTCAAGAATCACCAAGGCGCTGCATAAAAAAACGGCTGCAAGTAACACATAGATCAATGCTTTCTTACGTCGGTTGGTCATAACTGAGTTCCACCCGAATCTGCGCCGGCGAGTTTCGTCCCGTCTGTGCCTGCCGCTCTGGTATCACTTAATGCCTTTGGCTGGGCAGGAAGACCTTATCAACCGGCAATCTCAAGCCGGTGAAAGATGACAACGCTTGCCCGCCACCCTAAAAACACATAAATCAGGGTCAGTATGATGGATTGATACAAAGGGATGGTCAGCGCCATTGATGTCGGGCCAATAATGCCAGCGCCATACACGTAATCGAACACCTGTAGACCCGCGCTTTGGTTAGCCGCGGGTAACCAGCGCTGCACAGCCCCAAGCAGGGGACCGACTAACCACTCCAGATACGCCCACGTCATAGCAACTATGAAACCGAGCGCAGTGCTATGCAAGACCACTGCGCACAGAAATGCAATTGTTCCCCACAGCATCAGAGACGCCCACACCACCACAAGCTGAATCGGCAGGCGCAACCACAAATCGGAAGAGACTGTAGACGTAAGCACAGCAGGCATGGTGTGCTGCAGATAGCTACTGACGGCGAGTGACGCCAGAAGAGACAGGCTGATAACGCCAAGTACGATGACCAAGCCTATGACTGCCAAAACAGCCAGCTTGGCATTGATGATGTCCTTCCGCCTTAGACGCGCCGATTGCCCGCCTAAAGTACGCCAACGGAATTCACTGCCGATCACATAAGCGCCTATAAACGCCATCAAAAACGGGCCCATGGTGGCCAGCGTCGAGAGACCATAGTTGAAACTAAACGCAGGTTGAACCACAGCCATCTGGCTGCGCAGTAGCTCCGCGTCGACAGGGGAGGTACTGCTGGCTCGATCAGCCACTATGAGGGGGTCAACATACATCCAGAGGACCAGCAAGACGGTCACGACGCAGAGAATTAGGAGCGCGTGACGGCACTTGAAGAGCTCGTGTCGCAACAAGGAATGCCTCCTTAACGAATTTCCTTCAAGTCGAAGACCACGACTGCTCCGGCCAGGATCAGCAATGTCATGCCCGCTGTGATGATCACTGCTGGAGTTAACGCAGCGATCGGACTGAGTAACGGCTCGTGCACGATGCCTCCGTTCGGGAGAAAGACGTAGGCGTGATATGCCATTGACTGTTGTACCGCTGCAGGCAGAAGCCAAGTGATCGGTCCCTGCTGCAGGTAACCGGCCATGATCAGTTGCCCATACCAAAGCGCCAAGAAGACCAACAGACCAACTACCGTCTGGCTGGTAATTAGCGTACATGTCAATGCGCCCAAGCCAAAGAGCATCAGACTCAACCACGTGATCGCGATCTGAGGTAGAACGGGTACCGCATCAGGCAGTGGCAAAGACTGTTGGTCGATTGCAAGCTGCGTTGTAATGTGGGACGAAGCCAGGAAAGATCCGGCCGCGGACAAACCCACCATGACCAGAATTAAAGTCAAGGCTGAAAGACTGAGCAGAGCTATCTTACTCGCCAGTAACTGGCGTCTGCTGGCATGCACAACCTGACCACCCAATGTGCGCCAGTGGAATTCGCCGCCAGCGACATAAGCGCCTATGACCCCCATCAGAAGTACCCCAATGAACGTGTTGCCCAGCAGCGAGAGCGCGTAGTTGGCCGAGAAAACGACACTTAGCGCTTGCAGGGTCTCCCCATGCCAACTGATGAGATCCTCCAAAGCAGGCTCATACAAGGACGTCGTTTGAGCCAAGCTCCAGGATTGAACCAAAGAATGCGCTGGCAGGGCGTACATCCAGAGAGTCCATAGCGGCAGCGTCACATGGATCAGCACAAGTACTAAGGCATGCTTGCGAAACTCGCCGCGGAGCCTATGAATTGCCATGGTCCAAACTCCCACCCATCCGGAGTCGGTAGACATCCAATAAGGTTGGCTGCTCGAAGCGCAGTTCTTGCACATCCACGTCGCGCCGCGAGGTCAATTCGGCGGCCAAGCGCTGCAAACTGGTGTGGTCTCCTGTGATACGCACAGCATCAGCTAACCAAGTACACTGCAGACGCGCCATATCTTGACTGCTCAAATCCTGGCGTACCCTGTCGATAGGCATGGCTCGCACAAACAAGACGCTGGGTAATCTGCGGCGAGAGCTAGGCCAGTCTCGAATCTCGGCGATGCGGCCATCGGCCAGGATTAGCACATCGTCGGCCAAGCTATCGAACGCTGTCAGGTCCTGGCCGGTCACCAGCAGCGTCTTTCCCTGCTGGCGCGCTGTCTGCATGACGGCCAGGAAAGCCTCGACGCCGTCAGGATCCAGGCCATTAGTGGGTTCATCCAGTACGAAAATCTTTGGATTACGACAAAGCACTGCTGCCAGCGTAAGCCGGCGTTTTTGTCCAAAGGAGTAACCACGCCCCCGTCGTTGTAGCAGCATATTATCCAAGCCCAACATCGAGAGAATGGCGCCGCGCTCGGCATCGGAAACAGTGATCTGTCCAGCCAGCAGCTCTAGGTTGGTCCAACCATCGAGATGGGGATAGACCTGGGGATCCTCGAACAGTACGCCCAGCGCGGGCTTGGCATCTTCTGGCGGAACGCCATCCACAAGGATCGTGCCAGCAGCGGGCCTGGCCAGCCCGCTGAGTAGGCGCACCACGGTCGTCTTACCGGCGCCATTCTCGCCCAAGAGCACAGTGGTCCTGCCGGCATCTACTTGAACATCAAGACCATCCAGAACCACCTTCTTGCGATAGCGCTTGACGACCTGGTTGAATCTGATCATCGGTTGATTCACTGCTGCCACCCTCGGTTTTGCAAGTGCGATCCAGGCACGCTACGATTTGTGTGATCGCCATTTTACTCATACACGCCGTCAACGCAAATCACCCTTACACCAGCCCGGCCAGCCAGACGGGGTAGCTGCCTGAGGTGGTGGCATCCAGCACCAGCGGCGAACGCCGTGCCATGCCACAGAAATGCGGACGGCAACGCCGCGTGATCCAGCCCGCCCCACACCCAGAAGCGCCGTGCCGTGGGGTCTGTCAGCTCAGGGCGCACCAGCGCATCCACCGCGGCGTTGCAGGCACATGACCAGGGGCAGCCCATATCCAGCTACGAAGCTAATGTTCATTTGCCTTGGATCACCAACAAATAAGTTGCACCGCTCTCGCCGGTCAGTGTGAACAAGTTGCGCGCTTTTCCAGCATAGAAGGAAGATATTGGCACCTGGACGTAGACGCCGTCGATATTTGATGAATTGCGAGGAAACAGCACTACCAGGTTGTTATTGTGCCATAACACATCCTGTGGCTCTAACTGCGTGATGTCTTCAGCCCAATACGCTTGGGGAATCGTGGCCGTTTGTTGTGGTGAAGAGCACAGGTCGGATTGATTGAACTGAACAATCGTTTCCAGTGCTGCGGAAGCGGGAATGATTGGTACAGTGTCCGTTATCGAGGTGTCCTGGGAACGGCAACTTATGAGAAGCAACGCAAGAAACAGTACGCTTATTCCTATAGCGAGCGAAGATAAGGACCGCGAATGCCGGATCATAACGCAATATCCTGCCCATCAACTATAGAGGCGACTCTTGAGCCGCCTGACCGAATTCATTCATGTTCACTTGGATGTGCAGCAACCGGGAATCTGCTAATCCGAGCAGGGTCTTTCTTTGCTCCAGGCTCATGCGCTTCAGGACAGATTCCTGAGCTAACAACGTCTGCTGAAGGTTAGCGGAAACCAAAGATGAAGCGCGTGTCGAGCGTAGCCAGCCTACGGTGAACTGGTTCCCGTAACGGTGTCAGGTGCAAGCCCCAGGGTTTCAATCGCGTAATAAGTCACAGCCT
This sequence comes from Anaerolineae bacterium, assembly GCA_049299095.1. GTDB lineage: Bacteria > Chloroflexota > Anaerolineae > JAAEKA01 > JAAEKA01 > JAAEKA01. Next base: position 16,186 of record JBAQWV010000023.1, read on the forward strand.
CTGCTTTGTCGGGCGTCATAAGTTCCGGATGCGCATCGTTGAGCACTTGCTGCAAGAACGCCCGATAGTCTTCAGAACGCTCATCGATGGACATGTCGTGCGCCAATAAGTATTCGTCTATAGATGCCTTACCAGCAGCCATCAAACGCGCATGAGTGGCGCTTGGAATGCCCTTGTCGTTAGGGGCAAGGCAGGAAACAAAGATGAATACGGAAACCAGGCAGGCGATTAGCAGGAGCGGTCGATCTTCTCTGCCGCGCCCAGCTCGTTGTTTTTGCCATACATTTTTGCACCACATGGTTGCTCCCGAGTGTAGTCACTTCACGGATTTGAGCCTTTGCCGAAGCACCGAGCTCACTATGGCAGAAACGAGCGTAGAACTCAGAACGTTGAGTTCTACGCTCGCCTCAAAATATCTGAATCCGGCCCTTTGGCCAAACCTAGCAACGAGTATCGAGGCCATGTCTTACGATATTTAAGGCATCCTGATCCACACCATGCGCCGCAGTCCTGTCAGATTCTGGCTAGACCAAGATTGATACTTGCCGCGCAGGCTGGCATTGACCGAATCGTTGCCATTTGTTCCTCCAGAATGGTCATTGTACCATAAGTCGTTCGAGTAATAGCCTCCATTGTTTCGGAACTCAACGACTGCAACCGAGTGAGTAGGTGTCCAGGAACAACTCGTGCAACTGCGGACATCGAACTGAATGAAATCACCAGGGCGAGCGCGAGAGATCAACAAAGAGACCGCTTCGCTGTTTGCGGAATATGCTTCCACTAAATAGCCTTTACGATCTGCCATATAGCGCCTAAAGTCGTTGACCACACTCCATGAGGTAGACCACGCCCAATTGCGATAGCTCTGCCAGGGCCAACCACAGGGACTAGCAAGCTTCTTGATGTACCATTCACGCTGTGTAGACTCATCTCGACACGTGCCATCCCCGTCAGGAGATGGAATTCCACCCGCACGAGCGACTTGACTAACATAATTCGTGCAATCATTCTCCACGAAGTCAGGATAGTAATAGGGGGCACCTGTATTGCGTTTTTTACCGTCACGCTGAACCCAAGCTCTTGCATAGGTGACGGCATTAGTTCGGTTGTAACCTGAGTCGGGCGAATGATCAGGACTTGGCTGGATTGACTGCGAGGAGTCGTCCTTCAGATCTGCCTCACGCGTCTGAGTATCTGCAGGAAGGCCAAGTACCGCAATTGCGTAGTAGGTGACTGCCTCGGCTTTTTCGGCAGTCATCAAGTCCGGATGCGCATCCTTCAGAATCTGGAACAGGAATGCTCTGTATGCCCCGGCGTCCTTTTCCACTGACGAATCTCGCGAAACAAGATATCCATCAACAAACGCTTCGCCTGTTGCGAATAACTGTTCCGATGAAATCACGGTGGGTGGTACTGGCTGCTCTGCGCTCCCTCCTCCGGGATCCTGTAACTCAGTGCCGCCCTCTTGAGCTACAGCTACGGCCGTTGAAAACAGCGTAGTTAGCACAAGTAGCAGGATAGCGATACCTTTGCCTCGTTTGAATATGTTGGAACCTCCTATGTCTTCTATGTGCCGCCGGGCGTTCCGTCGCTTAGTATCAGTTTAGCAGCACCCGTTGGCGGTGTCATCGGGGAAATCCCCTATCTTTGGCGACAATCTCGCCTTGCAGCTATATCAGTCCCGAACCAGAGACGGCGTGTCATCGCCGGTTAGCCCCCCGTAAGATGGCTAGAAACTCGATGTTCACCCAATGTGTTGAAGGCACAGACTGGTCAGTGTTCGCCGGGCGCCAGCCGGAAGGTGACCAAGACTAGTTCGGCCGCCAACTGACACGCATTGGCGGCCTCTGCGCTGTCTTTCGGCAGATCGAGGCGAAAGAGGTAGTAGTAGTTTCCAATGCTGACACCGTACGTGACAATACTGGCCTCGCGAAAGGCGCGCACCTCAGCGTCGAAGTCCCCCAGCTTGGTGAAGGTCACGCGTGCAGCTTCCAGCATTCCTTCCGCCAAAGCAAGAAGCTCAAGTTCACACCCGTCAATGGCGTGTGAGATCAATCGCGTCCGGTCCAGGCGCCAAACGACTTCTTCGAAGCTGACCTCGAACAGGGGGCGCGGCTGATAGGCGGAAGCGCCGCGGTAGATCCATGTGCCGCCCTCTGCAGGGATCGATGTTCCGGCCCAAAGGATGGGTTCAGGGGTAGCGGGAGGCGGCTGCGGGGTGAGCGCCTGTTGCGTCAGCACCAGCAAGTATTGCGCTTCACTGGTCTGGAATGCGCCGCTCACCTGTGCGGGTGGGGGCGGCGGGAGCTTCTCGGCTGCCAATCGATCCTGACAGACGATGCTCGACTCGCCAGGCAGACAAGCCAGGGTGGCAGTCGGCGCACTGGCCGGTTGGGTCGGTCCCGCCAGAATAGCTGCCGGCTGGTTACCACAGGCCGCCGCCAGAACAGCGCAGAGGTTGACAAAAAAAGAGCGCCAAGACGCCGCAGAGCTAGCATGATTTCACCTTTGTTTGTGATGAGCATCGAACAAGCTGGACAGGAAAGGTTTTCGGTCCGTTTCCTGCCCAGCCACTAAGGAAGTGGACTAGCGCCCTCAACCTACCTCACTAGCCGCCGCATCGAACAAGACCAGTTGGGTCATAGTTCACGTCACGCGTCATGAGAATCCGGTCTATTCTCATACCATCTTCTCGCATCCAGACATTGATGACTCGCTGTCCGGCGTTCAGATCCAGGTAAGGGCGCGTGCCATTCATGCGAATGCTACGCCAAATCCACTGATTGGAATGCCAACCCGACATGGCCTGTGAACTGGCAGGAGCGTAGTCGTGCAACCCCATGTGAACCGAGTCGTCGTCGTACGAGCCGCCTCGTCCGCATGCCCACAAGTAGTATCTACCGCCTTGCGCCACATAGACATTGGTATAGCGTAGTTCCGGTGAGAAGTATGTGGTCAACGGTTCCCATCCCTGGCCGTTGTTGGGTACGCCCTCCATATAGCATTCTGTCGTGCGGCCCAAACTGGTAAAGCAGAACCAGTAGTGGTTCCTGGAGGTTGCGTTTGTCCTGGGATGATATCGCTGTGTAAACATCACCGGCTCGATGATGATCGGATCATCGGCCTGCGTCACAACAGCTCCACAGACACCGGTATCTGGGTAGGAGGTATTGGCGCGAAAGCCAACCATCGGGGCCAAATGCACTGATGCGTAGGCTCCGTCGTTTTTGTTGACATCATGGTACACGTGGAAATGTAGATGCGGCTCACTCGAGTTGCCCGTATTACCAGAGTTGGCAACCCACTCCCCGCGATTGACTGGACCGGTCACCTTCTGGAAGCTCCCAGCCTTCAAATGAGCGTACTCATGCCAATACTTGCGGTTTTCATCCGCCACCAGTATGTCGTCGGTCGAAATGCGCATGAAGTAACCGTAACCGGTATCGGTCCAACCAGCAAACTGGATACTACCAGCCTGTGCTGCGCGCACGGTCGTGCCCTCAGGTACCACAATATCGATAGCCTGTGCAGCTTTTCCGGTATGCCATGCCGAGGAGCAGCCAACACTTTGGGCCGATGATGTGGGGTTTGTCCAATTGGGTGGCAATGCCTTGCGATTGTCAGGCATCGAGCCGCGTCCCGGTTGTGAGGGGCCTTCGAACATGTCGTCGCTGGGCGCTGCGTCCAAACCCTGCGCATGAAGCCACTCCCAGTATTGCTTCTCGTTCTGCAAAAACTCAGCGCTGTTCTCTGCCGGTGGCAGGGAAGGCAAGTTGGCCGCCGCTGCAAGGTCTCGTGCAACTATGTCCTGGGTGTGGGTCGCGCCCGCGTTGTTCTCGGCGAGAATTTGCTCAAGAGAGGGGCGCTCTTGGTTCGAATTGCTTAGCTCCACTGCTGACCGCGGTGCATCGAGAGAGAACCTGACGGACGAAGCAACACACTCCAGAATCTGGGTCATGACAGCGGAATGGGTGTACGTGACGATTGACAATACCAGGCGACCGTGGGTGATCTTGATCGACTGGGAAGGTCCGACCTCGTTGGTTACAGCCGTGTGCAGTTCCTGGCGACTCAAGCCCTGCTCCGCCCGTGAAGATTGATAACGGAGGATATTTGGCCTCACATGTGCATTACCTTGCGAAGCTTGAAGATACATATCGTACCACGAACGCAGATCCTGCGCGTCCGAGATCTCATAGGCGACAAAGGCTATCTCGATTTTGCTTCCGGCAAGTACGTCTTCATCGGACGGATAGATGACCACGAATTCGCCGCGGTCGTGGTCTTCAACTCGCCAAGTGGATGGATACAGAAACGAATACCAGATCCCTTCATAGGCTGTCTAGCCAGCCTCTCCCAATCGGCTGTCCAGGGCAGCAGTAGAATGTTGGCTGCCAGCAATAACTATCATACCTGCAAGCAGCACGCTGAGCAAACTCTTCTTCAT
>JBAQWV010000024.1:0-4108 GCA_049299095.1 Anaerolineae bacterium
CTGCATGGCCCAACGCAAAAGCCATTTCCTCAATCGAGAGTGCGAATTCCATCGTCTTCAACTCCTTTGATGTGGCGGCGAATGTAATCACGGGCAAGTCGGAAGTCTTTGGCGCTTGCCAAGGTCAGTACAAGGATGACATCAGTATTATACCAGCCGCGCCGCTTAAGCCGTTGTTCCACAACAGCATAACGTTGTGGATCTACCATATCAAGTTGTATGCGCTGTAAAGGCAACAGTTTTCTAGTATCTTCTGTCAGCCACATTCTTTTTATGTCCGTAAAAGGAATAAAGAGGTTGTGGTGATGATCTGTAATGCCATGTACATTGAGTGTTAGAATAGGCCATTTGATAGAACGCCGTTTAATAATATAAATTCCATAGGAAACAAAAAGAGATGCTCCCAATAGAATTCCGAGCATTGCCGCAATAAAGACAAGCGTATCATATCCCGGAACATTTATTTTTGATTGCGGAGTTGGCAATAGGATAGTTATGATGCCAACAATGATAATGCAAGCACTAATAGCAAGCCCTTGAAACATTTTCCATAGACTGACACGAACAACTAGGTTTTTTTCTGGATCAGATACGGTCATGGGAACACCTCGATAATCCGTATACACCGCTACGGCTGGTAAAGCCCAGTAAGAACATCGTCCTTAGAGCGTATTATCTTGTTCATAGTCGATACTACTGGTTGTGCAATCTGCTCATCGACGAAAACGATCATATCATCGCGCCAATGATTTGTCACATAGTAGGCGAGGGTTTTTCCTGTTAGCGCGCCAATTTTGTCGCCAACAACACCTCCAGCTGCTCCACCGATAATCGTACCCGCAGCAATCCCAGTTACAGTCCCCGCTCCGGGTATCACACTACCTTCCAATCCCATCACAAACGCTCCCCCATACGCTCCAAGTCGTGTGCCAACAATGCTGCCGCCTACCTCGGTGACAATTGGGATTAGCTCCAGGCTGGCATCCACCAGCATGGCTGCCGCGCGGCGTGAGGCGGTGTAAGAGGCATACTCATCCCGGCGCGTTTGCCACACGTCGGCGATAGCGCTCGCGCCTTTACCGACAGCTATCACCCCATCAAGCATACTCAGAGAGCCAGCTCCCCGGCTGATGTGGCCGGCCAGGTTCTCAGCCTTGATGTGCGTCAGCGTTTCCGCTACGCCAGCCTGATTTCTCAGCCATCCCTTGTTGATGCCGAACGCCTCCAGGAATTTGGGGATAGCCGGAGCTGCGATAATCACTTCGTCCTTGTATTTACTGCCTTCTTTTAGCCCACGGGCAAGCAGCGCCGCCGCTGCTACCGTAACCCCATCTTTAACCGTGTCGGCCTTCTCGGCAAGCTGACCCACGCGATCCCATCGCCACTCAGCCAAATTGCCTGAGGTCTCAGTCATGTTCAGAGTATCAGGATCGTTGTGCTCGCCGGCTGGAGAGAGAAAAGAACCAGGTGCTGTCGTGGCCGAGCCATTCCCTGAGGCATCCCGTCCCCGGAACGGCTCAGCCGCTTCCTCTTCGGCTTGACGCAGCAGGCGGGTGAGCTGCTCACTCACCAGCTGCCCCTGGCGCAGGGCAGCGCCCAGCCGTTGCAGCGCAGGCATGATCTCGCTCTGCATCTCGGTGAAGAACGCGCCCGAGCCGCGACCCTCCCAACCACCCTGCTGCAGTGCCTCCACGCTGTGCTGGACTGCTTTTTGCAGCGCAGCCGCGGCCTCGGCGTTGCGGCCAAAGCCGGCAGCCATCTCAGCCAGACGGTCATAGTCCACCTGAATTACGGGTGCTGTCATGGATTACCTCCTGCTTCATCGAAAACTGACAGCCGCACGGCCTGCTGCGAGATCATCTCCAGTCTATCACACCTCCACAGAAAAATCTTGAATTTTTTTCTGAATTTTTCGTGAACGCGGGCCGTGGACGGCGCACGGCGATCTGTCCGAGCCGGTCGTAATTATAAGAGCAGGTTTTGGCAACACGTAGAGATGTGATCTAAGAATGCAGGGATGACTTTGACAGAACTATTGTGGGCACCGTTCAGTGTAAACAACCATGCCATCCCTTTGGCACTTGCAAAAAGAAAGCCGCGTTCGGCAGTGATTACGCCGACTTTTCGTTCAATGCGTAAGACATCGCCCCAGACGACGGTTGGATCTGTAAGCGTATCGGCTAATGCCCTAACCCAGGCCCCAGTGAGATGGTGACTGAGCCAAGATTCAAGTTCCGTAGAACTCCTCTGCGTGGCAGCCTGCCGAAATTCCCTCACAAGATTGAATGGAAGCTCTTGCTGGTCAGACCAACCATTGTTAACCTGAAATTGATCCCCCTGTGAACCAATAAAGGCAGCCAAATGTCTATAAGCATCGCTTGCTGTAAGAAGAGGTGTCGTCATCGCCACTACTCTTTGCTCAATCCAATGCGCCACGATGAGAGCATCGGTAAAAACAAGGTTGACGAACTGCTCAATACTTTCTCCACTGAACAGCCGGGCGCGATGACAACGCAACGTATTGGCATCTTGAAGCAGGGCATATGTGACCTGTTTTAAGTCAGAATCCAACTCACCAAAACGTCCATTCGGCAAGGATTGAAGCAGATCGCGCGCGATTAAAGCATGTCCTCCTGCGGTCAGCCAACTATTTGCCTGATCAGGCTCGATATTGCCTAGTACGGTCTGAAGATAACCATAGGCAGCCTCTACATTGCCAGAAAGCGCCATGGTAGAAGCCAGTTCTGCTACAGAAAGCCGAAAAGAAGGGATCATGCTTCCGTCTCCAGCCCAAATAGGGCTTCAAAGCGCACAAGGTTGAGCCGTTGATAGGACCGACGCGTGTCCGCACGAACTGGATCAATGCCCCACGCGGCCAACACCGCTGACACTGCCGCGCTTGGCTTGTGCGGGATAAAAATATGGCAAGAACCAGTGTCTCCAAGGCGGACGAGAACCAACTGCAGGGGAGGCTGCTCCTGAGCAAATGCAGCCAGTACGCGCTGCCTAGCGGCAACATCCTGTAGCACAAGGGCCAGGTCACTTTGGGACGCCACCAGCACAAGATTGCGATTGTCGTCGTTCAAATCCTGTTCAAGCAAATCGCGATAAAGTACGGGGAGGGCTTCAACGGTCAGCGTTGTGTAGGCGCGCTGTTCCGGCAGTTCCCACGTCTGAAAATCGCGAGCGGGAGGATAGCGCCTTGAACTGCTCCAGTACCACAAAAGGCCGCTATCAGGAAGAACACTGAGCATCGAGGATAAGGTGCATTTATCCTCCAGTACATCGGTTTCAAGACAGATCACATGATCAACTCTATGATAATAGATTAACATGTAACACCTTTGTCAGACAGAGACTTGATCAATTAGCTGACCACCAGCCCACTCGCCGGCCCAGCCTCCGGCGAAGCCGCCAATGAGACCACCAATGACCGTTCCGATCCCAGGACAGATCGCTGAGCCAATGGCTGCACCGGCCAACGCGCCTCCCCATCCTCCTACAACACCACCAATGGCGCCTCCACGCTGGTCTTCTGACGCTGTCACGACGGTGTAAGTGTCTATTGCCAAGCCCAGGATCAATGTTGCGCGTCCGACTCCCTTAAGCAACGACGTACTTCCGAGCCTTTGCGCCCATGCAGGGATGCGCATATGGTCAAGGCCACGGAGCGGACCAATTTCGGCGTTAAAATGAGGATAGGGGATATTGCCATGTGGCCCATCAAGATGAAAGCTTCGCAGCCATCGTCCGCGTGGGGGTTTAAATCCTAAGCGTGCATTGCCAACGAAATCAGGTTTATTCTGAAAGACGGTTGCATACCATAAGCCTGAACCAAATCCCTTCATTGCTCCGGCAACAGAGGAGAGTGAAGCTCTTGCGCCTGAAGCAGAGGGCAATGGAGTGCTACCAGGATTATAGGTTGATGAAGCGCGTGCGCCGCGGAACGGCTCGGCGGCTTTCTCCTCAGCCTGACACAGCAGGCGGCTGAGCTGCCCACTCACCTGCTGCCCCTGGCGCAGGGCAGCGCCCAGCCGTTGCAGCGCAGGCATGATCTCGCTCTGCATCTCGGTGAAGAACGCGACCGAGCCGCGGCCCTCCCAACCAC
>JBAQWV010000025.1:0-1797 GCA_049299095.1 Anaerolineae bacterium
AGATATGGGCAGTATTTAACAACTTCGGGGTATCTACAGGTACAACTCTGTACTATAGGGATGATTTTGTAAAAGATCAGGCAACCTATGATCACATTTCCTTTTACTCAGACGTTAACTCGGCCGCTCGAAGAAGTTTTTTAGTCAACATCATACCGTATCGAGATGTACCATATTCAGAAGACCAACTTTTTGGACGAGAGCTTATTGATGCCGGCTATATAAAAGCGTATGCGCCAAGGGCTTCAGTTGTACATTCAAATGATATTAAGCTTCGGGAGTATCAGAATCGTATGTTCGACGAAACAATAGGACTACGTAAGGTTGGCGTTCCGGTGAAAACCCCCGGCAGAAAGATAATTGCGAAATTAATCACGAGAGGCGTTGTGCGTGACTGGCTCTATACTTTACGTGACCCCCACTATTCACCCACGAGGAAGATGTATTGGTTAGCCGTTAACCCACTTTTTCATATAGAAAAATGGCGTGGCGTGCGAAGAGCTAGCCTAGCGTCACTCGATGATACTGAACTTATAGAGAAGTATTCTCTAGAAAACATACGCGACAACCAGCGTAAAGCCTAAGTACGTACTCGTTTGCGGTACAAGAGCCTCAATACTGTGCGCCGGTAGGGAATGAACCAATGCCACTATCTGAAAGAGTTGTGATTAAATTTTGCCCCCCCAGCTCTATGAGTTTTTGCCAAGAGGCAATTGGTCGTTTTATACCCTGTTCAAGACGGTAAACAGTACTGCTTGAGGATGATTTGATAAATGGGGTCATGTTTTTTTCTGTCGTAGAGTGTAAGATAACCTTATCGATATTGGCAGGCGCATTTGGGCCAGACACAGACTCAAACAAAGTTGTGTCAACAAAATAACGAACAGCGTTATCAATAAAGTATACTTTTCCATCACTTTGAATAAGCCGTTTTAATTGCGCAACTTCTGGGTAAGCATTGAGCGTTAATGAACTAGTTATCGGTGTTAGTTTATTCCATGAGTAGCCATACGCTGTAAACATGATGGGTGAACTAATGCTATATCTTTGGCCGTTGCTATTAATGACAGATACCTTGCCAGTTCCATCAACGATAATAGCGCCCGGCACGAGCATAATCGGTCCCTCGGGCAAGGCAAGATATGCAGCAGGCATAAGTGATTCAGTACCGATAACACTGTAGCCTAGTGATGAAAAATCAGTCATCGAAAGCACAAGGCGACGAGAGCCGTTTTCTAGAACCGAGATTTGTCCAGCAGAGCTCATTATAGTAACTGGCAAAGGGGCGGTAGTAATGCGACTAATAACATCATCGGGTGCTGTGGACGGAGTTTGACCGTGCATGGCAGTGAGGTGATATTTTTTCGATCCATTCATCAAATAAATCACTCCCGTACTATTTTGTGCCAGACAGGAGAGATTTCCGCTTGAAGTTCCGCCAGTCGACAGGAAGGTCGACACCCTAAAGAGTCGCAAGGAAGAAAATCCCCAACAACCAAAAGTGTCCATGTCAGGTATCCCAGAGTAGCGACTGTCATTGTATATACGGATCGACTGATCTGGTCCGATGACAAGGTAGCTACCGTCTACGAGAGGTTGACCAAAGCCCCATTGCGAAAGCATGTAGTTTGACATCCGGGTAACGACACCAGAAGGATTCAATTGGTTGAATTTATCAATTTCAAATATAGATTGTTTCATTGACGAACTCATTTTAGACACAGACAAATCGGGTGCTTGCAAAAAGGATGAAAGGAGTTGCTTCTGGGGCAGTCTGCGCAGGTTTTCAAGAGGGAG
>JBAQWV010000026.1:0-2287 GCA_049299095.1 Anaerolineae bacterium
GCTTGCTGCAAGGCTGCGCCCAGCCGGTTCAGCGCGGGCAGCACCTCGCTGCTCATCTCGCCAAAGAAGGCGGCAGCCCCGCGACCCTCCCAGCCGCCGGACTGCAAAGCGCGCAGCGACTGCTGCACGCGGCCCTGGGTCTGCGCAGCGGCCTCGGCCTGCTGGCCAAAGCGCACCGCGATCTGTTCGAGCGTGTCGTATTGCACTTGAATGATGTTGTTGCTCATGCGGTTGCCGTTGGGAGTAAGAAACAAGGGGATGGATAAATTCAGCCAATGACCATTCCGTCTCACGCCAAGGCGCGCAGACTGCAAAGAAAGGCATCGCCTTGATGCTCCCCGCCTCTTTGCGGAGAATTGCAGACTACTGCTTACTGCCCACTCCTCACTATCTTACCACATCTCACCCTGCGAGTCTTGAATTTTTCGTGAATTTTTTCTGAATTTTTCGTGAAGCGTGCGCTCACAGCCACCCTTCGGGCGCGGGCAACTTGCCCCAGCGAAAGATGTCCAGCACCTGCAGAGTGCGCTCGCCCGCCTCAACTGGAATTCCTCGCGTCAGGATTGATCATGGTTCGGCTCGAAGAGCGGCAGTAGCCGATCCGCCCATTCAGGGAATAACTCTGCTTCGAATGCAACAATATACTTAATCACCCAATCCGCACCAGCCAATACTAAGATTTTGTGTGACGTGTACATACCAATCTGAAGGCAATGGAAATTCGTAGGTAAGTACAGCCAAAATATTATTATTGGGCTGTTGTGCGGTATACCAACGCTGACGCAAATTAATCACTTTCAACGTAAAGTTCTGCTTGATTTTTGATAACGACAACCAGGATGCAAACAAGTCTTTATCCTTTTGCATTTCAGCTAGCAAAGCCGTGTAAATGCTGTTTATTCCTATGGGATACCAACTTTCTAACTTTGTGTATGCAGCATATTGTTCTGAAGCAATGGTATTTTCCTGAAGATCGAGTAAGATCAACACCTCCTTTCCTACCGGTTTAAATAGGCGAATGAATGCCCCGGATGGATACTCACCGTTATATACCTGAATCGCCGGCCCAAAAAAGGGGTCAATCACAAAATTTGTACTCATTGAAATAGCTCCTCGGGAAACTGGCGTTTAACCTTGCGTAAAAATAGAGGATTACTACCTATTGTTTGAAAGGAATGCGTTGTACCATAAATCCTAACTTACGAAAATATTCTACTGCTGCATCAAATCGTGCTTGTGTACTGACTAAGTACAAAGCAAGGTCATCACCTGTTAATTTTCCAGCTATTTGCCAATTATAACCATACGCTCGAGAACTTGCGTTGATAGTTATTTCGTTAGGTCCAGTGCGCCAAGCTTCACCAGCAAAATAAGCTGACTCACTAATATTCGTGTGTGACGGCATGTGGCGGGAAGAGTTCCATTCAAATACCTCTGGAATAAAATGAGCGCCTTTGTCATCTATAGTCCATAAAAGTTTAGTGCTTTTATCACCAACTACCCCCAAATTATATTGATTAAAGTCTCCATGAATTCTTGGCGTTACGAATTCTTTTATATCAGATGTTAAGATTGAACCAGGGATACTATCAAGTTCTCGTTGAGTCGTGCGAGTAGCAAGATCTCCAAAAACCTCAGCGGGGGAAACAAAAGCTCCCGATATGTCTTCACTTTTGCCGATAATTCCAGCCACACGTCCCGCTTCATCCATTATCGAGCCGGCACGCGCCACATCGTCAGCGACTGAGCCGGCGCGCGCCACGTCATCGGCCACTGTCGCCACCCGCGCCACGTCGTCCGCGACGGTGGCACCCTTCAACACTTTGGCAACCTTGTCCGCGCCTTTGGTTCCCAACACTGTAGTAACCACCGCCATCGTGCCGCGACCGATGGCTTCCCAGGGGTGACCACTTTCCCACGCCTCCACGTAGGGCTGCTTGATCGCATCCCACAGCTCGCCGGGGTGCGTGATGCCATACCACAGCCCCTTGGCCGTGCCCACCGGGTCGGTGACCATGTTCCACAGGCCGGTGACCATGTCCTTCAGCTCAGCCCCCGCGCCTTTAAAGAAGTCGCCTACTCCGCTCCAGAAGCCGCCACTTTCCTCCTGCTGGCCTGCGCCCGTCGGCGTGGCCGCGGAAGGGCTGCGATGCCTCTTCCTCGGCTGCGCGTAGCACGCTGCTGATCTGCCGCGTGACCTGCTGCGCTTGCTGCAAGGCTGCGCCCAGCCGGCTCAGCGCGGGCAGCACCTCGCTGCTCATCTCGCCAAAGAAGGCGGCAGCCCCGC
>JBAQWV010000027.1:0-5741 GCA_049299095.1 Anaerolineae bacterium
GCCTTCCATTCCACACTGCCCAACACAGCGTGCACAGATGATGTGGGAAGTCAAGGGCGCAAGGCAAAATGAGTAGTAAGTGGCTGGAAGGGGGTGAAAAAACAGCAACTCCCGACCACCACTATTACAAAGCTGTGTAATAGCGTTGACCAGGGGGTCGCGTCGAACTTGTCGAAACGTTGTATAATGATTTTGGAGTGCGTTCATGACTTGCGAGCGGGTGATCAAGGCCACATGCGGCGGATGGACCACTGTGACCGAGCCGGCATGTTCGAGCAGTTCGTCATAGACCTGCCAGGTGTTGGTCGTCATCTCCAGCACCACTGCGTCCTGTTTCGTCAGGGTCTTTTTCATCCAACGCTCTAAATGGATCAGTTCCACCCGCCGAGCTGGGAGGACGACGTTCAAGTCATCATCCACGCCCAGGGCAATCAGATAATGCTTGTGAACATCCAGTCCGATATACCGCCTTGCAGTGAGATTTTCCAGTGTTCCAAATTCGGTCATAGTGGTATACTCCTGTGGATTGCACTGGCATATCGTTACCAGTCGAAGGTCGGGCACGTTTCTTTTTTGGGCCGCTGAATCACACACAGATGCGGGCTTGTTCCACCCTTGTGGAACTTCCCAGTTAAGCGGATTCGAACGGGACAGTCAAACACCTGAGCGGGCTAGCTCCCTTTCTGACTGGAACTTCCCATGCACTCTGCCGACTGGACCCTCACGCAGCGTTCCCGGATACGCGTTCCCGTTCACCGAACAAATGGAGCATATCCGAAAACGTGCCCGACCGCAACCCCGTCGAGTTGCTACTTCATGCTAACACCTGACGCTGGGGACTGCCGCCCTGCGGGCGGCGTGCGGCAATCTCAAACAGTTTTCTCGCTTCGAGTTTTTCCTGCTCCCAAACAGAGTCCACGCCCGCCCACACGTACCCCTGCGGGGCATAACGCAAACCGTTGGGCGGCTAACATAACAGATACCTTCAAGGAATATCAATGAAAACAATCGGTCTGATCGGCGGAATGAGCTGGGAATCCTCTATTGAGTATTACCGCTATATCAATGAAGCGATCAAAGAAAAACTCGGTGGGTTGCATTCTGCAAAGAGCATTATGTATTCTGTTGATTTTGCAGAAATAGAAATTCTCCAACACGAAGGTAAGTGGGCAGAAGCCGCGATCATGCTCATTGAAGCGGCAAAAGATCTGGAAAACGGCGGTGCCGATTTTATTGTCCTGTGTACTAACACCATGCACAAAGTAGCCGAAGAGATCCAAGCCAATATCAAAATCCCCTTTCTGCACATTGCAGATGCAACAGCTCAACGGGTGAAGGATGCAGGTATCCAAAACATAGGCTTATTAGGCACACGCTTCACAATGGAAGAAGAATTTTACAAGGGCAGGCTGGAGCAGAAATTTGGTCTGAAGGTGTGCGTTCCAAATGCTCAAGAACGTGAGATTATTCATCGAGTAATTTACAATGAGTTGGTCGTAGGCAAGATAGAACAACATTCCAAAGAGCAGTACATTGACGTTATGAAGCAAATGGTCAATCAGGGTGCCGAAGGCGTCATTTTGGGTTGTACAGAAATCGGGTTGCTGGTTCAGCAGGAAGATAGCCGAGTTCCGCTATTTGATACAACCCGGATTCACGCAGAAGCAGCAGTTGAATACGCTTTAAAATAGAAACGTCGCCCAACACAGCGTGCAGTGGACGGTGGGGACTGCCCGGAGGGCGTGCGGCATTTTCTACGCCTCAGCATTTTTCTGGCTGGATTATAATCCCCGCCCCAGCGTACCCCTGCGGGGCATAACGCAAACCGTTAGACCTCTTCTTGTAAAATTCGATTTTTGGGCATTTGATATTACATAAGATGTCGCATATAATACCAACATGAAGACGCCCGATATTGTCCTTGATACAAATGTCATCATTGCTGCCCTTCGTTCTAAAAGAGGCGCATCCAGCAAATTACTATCTCTGGTTGGCACACACAAGTTTGAGATTCACGATTCAGTTGCACTCATCCTTGAATATGAAGATGTGATCCAACGCCAGCGAACTGAACTTGGGTTATCCCAGGATGACGTTTCAGATTTCATTGACTCGTTATGTTCGATGACGCATCATCATCAAATCTATTTCTTATGGCGTCCTACCCTATCAGATGTTAGCGATGAACTTGTCCTTGAGTTGGCAGTAACCGCAGGATGTGAATATATCGTGACGCACAATGTCAGCGACTTCAAAAATATTGGTAAGTTTGGAATTCAAGCCATTACCCCAAAAGAGTTTCTCCAGATTATCCGTGAGGTGAAAGAATGAGCGCACTTAGTTTACGTTTGCCCAAATCTTTACATGAACAACTTCGTGAATTAGCCCAAGAAGAAGGTATCTCCGTCAATCAGTTTGTCATGCTTGCAGTTGCCGAGAAAGTTGCGGCTATTTCTACAATGGAGTATTTAGAAAAACGTGCCAGGCGTGGCAGTCGTGAAAGATTTTTAGAAGTCCTCAACAAAGCACCTGATGTTGAGCCTGACGAGTCTGATAAATTGTGACGGGGTCTAACAAAGCGCCTTAAGAAACGGCTCCTGGTGATAGCGTTGGGACGAGGGTTCGTCCTCAACGGGCGGCGCGACGCGTCACGGCTTGCCGGTCTGACGCTCTTTGAAGTATATTCCCATCACCGCAGCGCGCCTGTTTCTCGTGGTTTGCAGGCCGAGGCTCCGCCGCGGCCGGGTGGGTGCTGCGGACGCGGGGGACTGCCGCCCTGCGGGCAGCGTGCGGCGGGCAGCAAGCAGTGACCTGACCCGCCCTGAATAGTGTTGACACGAATAGATGACCATGCCGCATATCGCCTCGTGACGGGACATTATACGGAATAGGCATTCGGCTGATAGGCCGAATGTATTCCGCATAATTATTAGTTGGGCGGCTACAGTACAATTGCGCCTGCCAGCAGATTGAGAAGTCAGACACCTAATGAACAGGATGACATTACCTACTTCAAACTTGAACTGGTCACTTGTTGGGTTTGCCCTGTCGTTACTCATACCATCAACCGCAGTTTTCCAGAAATACTTAGGTATCACAGGAGTTGTTGCCTATATAACAATTGCATTTTTTGCCCTGCTTCTATTTGCTAAGTATAGATATATCCCTGGAAAACTCGCATCGAAAGTCACAGAAAAGCAAACCTCCTGGCTAGCAGTAATGACAGTTGTCATTGTCCTCATTGCATTTGTTGTAGTCTATCCAGTTGCCAATTCTGGAATCGTTGGTGGAGGAAGCGATGGTGACGAAGCTCTTAATACTGCTACAACAGAATTGCTGCACGGGCGTTATCCGTATTACCCTAGGACGTATTTGGGAAACCCTATAAGTCCACTACCTGGTGCTCTATTATTTGCGATTCCTTTTGTCCTACTTGGAAATAGTGCTTATCAAAACTTTTTTTGGCTAATCGTCTTCATCATTGCTATGAAATCATATCTGAAAGATGGGTATCTGGCTCTGCTTTTGCTATGGGTAATATTCGCTTTGTCTCCCATTGTTTTATACCAGTTCCTTATCGGAAGTGACTACATTTCCAACAGCATTTACATTCTGCTTTTGATGCTGTGGATGGTTACTTCCATATCTCAGACCCATCTTAGCAGCTGGAAAAAAGCTCTGTTAGCATTCTTATTGGGAATTGGGTTATCATCACGTGCCAATTTCATTCTACTCTTGCCATTGATATTCTCTGCAATGGTCCAACAAGTTGGATGGAGATCAGCCACAAAATACACCGCGATTACAATCATAACGTTTGTCGTGATTACAGTTCCTTTCTATCTTTACGACCCTCAAGGCTTTTCTCCTCTGCACACTGCCAACAAACTAGGCCAGTTCCAATCAATAATACCTTTGGCGGGTCTCGTAATACCATTATCTACCGGTATTCTTGCACTGACACTTGCCTTCTTTCAATCCAAGAGCCGCAATTTCAGCATTTTACTCAGAAATTGTACGATTGTTTTGGCCTTTCCTGTTTTGTGCGGAATTCTTTTTTCCATGATCAAATCTGGAAAGATAGATCTCTCTTTCGCTTCTTTTGGAACGTTCTTCTTGTTCTTTGGCGCGGTAGCGTTTTGGAGCAATCTCCTTGAAAATGTAGAAATGCAAAGAACCTGATTAACGCCACCCAACAACGGGTTGCAGGCGACGTTGCTCCGCAAAATGCAACTGATGACGGGGATTCTGCCGGTTAATTTGAACTTATGGTATTCCAAAGTTGGTTCACGTCCCACCCATCATCAGCTTACACCAACCGTTAAGCGGATGCAAAGATCATCCAATTTGGGAACGGACAGCCGTGTAGTTGGCGACAATGCCCTGTAACCGGGTGAAGTCCTGTTGATTTTCATCCGAGTATTCAATTTGAGAGGTTGATTGTATGCGTATCCTCAGTTCTGCTGTATCCCTGATGGTCAATGACATTGCGGCTTCCAGTCGCTTTCTCGTCTCCCACTTCGGCTTTCGCGAGACGATGTCGGCCGAAGGGTTCGTGTCGCTGGAGCACGATGATATTGCAACGGGAATCGTTTTCTTGCAACACGGGCTTGACTGGCTTCCCGCCGGTATGCGAGACCCTAACGTAGCCGGAGTGATAGTCTCCTTCGTTGTTTCCGACTTGGACGCCGAAGAGGCACGATTGCGTAGCGAGGGCGTGGAGATCACCATCCCGACTTGGGAGCAACCATGGGGCGAACGTCTCTTCCGTGTGACGGACCCCAATGGACTCGCCATTGAGGTGGTGGAAGCGTCAACACCGTCTGACGACGACGCTTTCTAGCGCGGAAGATGGTGAGATCCGCCTAACACAGCGTACTCAGAGACTGTTTGAAAAGTCAAGTACGGGCAAGGCGGCGGACCATGACACGGATCATAGCGATGAGGATCATGGCCTCGCTGGATGATGTCAGGCCTTCATAATCCTTGCTCAAGCGACGATGATGGTTGAGCAAGGCAAAGGTTCGTTCAACGACCCAACGCCGAGGCAGAACAGCAAAGCCTTTCTGATCCTGTGAACGCAGTACCGTGTGAAGCCGGAAGCGGCAGTGGTCGGCCACCCAATCCAGGAGTTGGCCGCGATAGCCACCGTCCACCCAGATCAGACGGAGCTTCTTGCAGGCGCCGGGCAAGCGAGCGAACAGGAGCTTGGAGCCGTCACGATCCTGGACTGAAGCCGCAGTGACGACCACTGCCATGAGCAGGCCCAAGGTATCCACCAGTAGATGGCGTTTCCTGCCCTTGACCTGTTTGCCCTTATCGTAGCCGCGAACGCCCGCCACCGCTGTGGTCTTGACGCTCTGACTATCAAGACAACCAGCTGTCGGATGCTTGTGTCGGCCCGCACGTCGCCGCACTTTGGCGCGTAACGTGTCATGTATGCGCTGCCAAGTGCCGTCGTCTCGCCATTGTCGAAAGTAATAGTAGACACTCTGCCACTTCGGATACTCTTTCGGCAGCATTCGCCATTGGATGCCGCCTACTACGACGTACAAGATGCCGTTAATCACTTCCCGCATATCCAGGCTGCGGGGTCGTCCACCAAATTTCGCCGGTGGAACAAATTCCTGGATAATGTTCCACTGACTGTCGGTCATGTCGCTTGGGTAGTTTCGTTGGTTCACAACGACGATTCATACCACGATTTGCCCGACAGTTACCACTTTTCAAACAGTCTCTAA
>JBAQWV010000028.1:0-4483 GCA_049299095.1 Anaerolineae bacterium
GCAGGGGGAGGTGCACAAGGAGACGCGGAGGTGGAAAGCGATCTTCGGCAGGCTCAAGCGGGATTGCCTACTTCCCCACTTGCCCGCGCACCAACTCATAGAACCCCTCCAGCCTCTCCACGAGATGCGCCCAGGACAAGTCGCCCTCGGCCAGCGCGCGGGCGTTGCGGCTCTGTCGCGCGCGCGTGGCGGCATCGTGCAGCAGGGTCATTGTGCCCATGGCAAACGCATCGGGTGTGTCTTCGGTCAGCACGCCTATATCGTAGCGTTCAAAGATCGGGCGCAGGATACGCATCTCGGTGGCGACTGTGGGCTTGCCTGCGGCCAGATAATCGTTCAGCTTGGAGGGCCAGATGTTGTCGGTGGCGATCATGCGCTGGAAGGGCAGCACGGTCACGTCCGACGCGGACAGATAGTTATTCAGATCGTCGTAGTCAATCCAGCCCGTTTCCACCACGTCCGCGCGGCAATCCTCTGGCACGTAGGACCAAAAATCCTTCAGTTTATGGTTGCCGATGATCAGCACCTTGACGGGACGATCCGCCAACTGCTTGAGCCGCGGCAGCGCGGCAAAGAGCAACTGGGCGGTGGTCGCCCGCATCACGCCGATATAGCCGAGTACGTACGCGTCCATCGGCACGCGCGGCACGCGGGCGCGTGCCTCCTCGGTCACGAAGGGGGTCAGCCCATCCGGGTCACAGCCATTGAGCAGGTTGATCATACGCCCGCGCGCGATGCCAAGCGCCAGCGCCCGCTCCAGCAGCGGCTCACCCATCGCGATCACACCATCCGCACGCGGGTAGAAGGTTTCTTCAAAGAAAGTTTCCACCGGCTGCATAAAGGTGCGGATCAGCCGCCCGCGCTCCGAGGCCGTGCCGCCGCGTCCATACCAGTCCGCCCAATCGAGGATCGTGGGGGTGCCATAGGTGCGCTGCATCCACAGGGCAGGCAACGCCACTGCGGGCCGCGATTCGAGGCCGTGGACGATATCGAACTGCTGGCCGCGCAGGTAGCGAATGCGACGCAACACGTTGGACGGATCCCAGCCGGAGCGGCCCTGGCCACGCAGCAGATCGGGCGTCTCGACGATGCGCACGCCTGCGGTTTCAAACTCACGAAAGCCGGTGCGCGCAGTTGGCGCGATGCTCAACACGGTCACGTCATGGCCACGCTGCACCAGATGCCGCGCTTGATGATAGGCGTGGAAAAAAGCACCGCCACCCTTCCAGGTAACGTTATGGGTAAGATAAAGGATACGCATAGGAGATTTTTTAGCCTGCGCCTGTGCCGAGGAGCATGACCAAGGGAGTTTTAACCATGATCCACAGGTCGAGCCAGAGCGAACGGCGGCGAATGTAGTCCAGGTCAATCGTGACCATCTCGCTGAAGCCCACCCGGCTGCGCGCGGTGACTTGATAGAGACCAGTGATGCCAGGCAGTACGCTGAGCCGTTGCTTTGCCCAGTCGTCGTAGTGTTCATATTCATAGGGCACAGGCGGGCGCGGCCCGACCAGACTCATGTCACCGGTCAGCACGTTCAGCATCTGCGGCACTTCGTCCAGACTGAGCTTGCGCAACACCCGTCCGACGCGCGTAATGCGCGGGTCATTGACCACCTTAAACACCTTTTTACCGTCGGAGCCTTCGCTGAATGCCGCATCCTGTTTAACGAACTGCTCCAGCCATTGCTTGTGGGCGCTGTTGTCACCACCCGCCACCATCGTGCGGAACTTATAGTAGCGGAATGGCTTGCCGCCGCGACCAATCACCGTGCCACGGTAAAAGACCGGCCCTGGCGATGTCAGTTTTATCAGCACGGCAATGGTCAGCCAGACGACCATGCCCACGAGCAGCACGCCCGCGGATACCAGCACATCCAGCGCGCGCTTCGTCGCGGTATAGCCAGCGGGTGCGTGGGCGTCAGCCCAGTCAGGGGTGATGAGGGGTGAAGTCATGATAAATAGTCAGATGTAAGGCATGAGCCGCGCGCCCTGAGCTTGCCGAAGGGCAGTTGGCTGACGGCGTACCCTTCGACAGGCTCAGGGTACGGGAAAGAGCTGCGCGCCCTGAGCTTGCCGAAGGGCAGTTGGCTGACGGCGTACCCTTCGACAGGCTCAGGGTACGGGACGGCACACGCGCCCTGAGCTTGCCGAAGGGCGGCTGCGGGTACGTGTACCCTCCGACAGGCTCAGGGTACGGGAAGGGCGGCTGTCGGCGTACCCTTCGACAGGCTCAGGGTACGGCAAGAGCGGCTGACGGCGTACCCTTCGACAGGCTCAGGGTACGGGAGGGCGCGCCGGCGACTACAAATAGCCCAGCCCATGCAACTGGGCGAGGGTGGCTTCGTCGAGACCGACGGCGCTGTGCGTGTCGCTCAAGGCCGCGTAGCTGCGGCAGTCGGCCAGCCAGGCTTCGAGTTGTGTATCAAGCTCGGCAACCACTGCCGGATACTGCGCGGCGACGTTGTGCCGCTCCAACGGGTCTGCGTGCAGATCGAACAGCATTTGCCGTTCGGCCATCTGGCGACGCAGATAAAACAATGGATTGCGCAGCAGACGCTTGACCATCTCCGGGTTGCTAAGTTGCTGCCAATAGCCAGCCAGCCGTTGCCGCGTACTAGCTGGTTTTGCATCAGTCTGACCCGCGTACACGCCTGGCGGGTCTACACGCAGGTACTTCCAACGATCAGTACGCGCTGCCAGCAGCCGCTGATTGGCCGCTGAAGCCTGCGTTTCGCTAAAAGCAACCTGACGCGCCGCGCCGCTTCGCGTCACTGCGGGCAACAAGCTGACACCCTGCATCTCCGCGGCCTGCGCGCTCAGCCCCAACGTATCCAGCACGGTCGGCGCGATATCGGTAAGTTGCGCTAACGCGTCTACTGTCCCGCCTGTCACCGCCATGCTGGCCGGGAACTTGACGATCAGCGGCACGTGCATGATTTCGTCGTAGGCGAGATGGCCATGCACGAAGTCGCCGTGATCGCCAAAGCCTTCGCCGTGGTCGCCTGCCACAATGATCAGCGTGTCGTCGTAATGTCCGTCGGTGCGCAGGGCAGCCAGCAAGCGGCCAAACTGCTCATCCACGTAGGCAATTTCGCCGTCGTACAAGTCCACGAGGCGCTGCACATCCGCTGCGCTGCGCACCTGCCGCACACTTTCCGCGCTGCCGTCAATCTTGCCGGTGTAGGCTGGATCGCGCCAACGATCATAGCCGGGCGGTGGGTAGTAGGGATCGTGTGGGTCGAGTGCCCATAGGAACAGGAACCAGGGCGCATCTAGCTTGCCCTCCGTCTCCGACCGGGGTGGCTGTGCCAGCCAGTCCAGCGCGCGGCGGTTGACATCCTCCGCCAGCGGCAGCACCACGGTGGTGTCCTGCTCAAAATAGAGCTTCCACGCGCCGGTGTTGCTCACCTCGCGCGTGCTGGTCAGCGTCGGGTCCTTGTATAAATCAACAAACTGATCGAAGCCGACGGCAAAGCCCAGCACCGATGACACGTTGCCGATGGTGCTGACCGCGGCCGTGCGATAGCCCGCACTCTGCAACGCCTCCGGCAGACGCGGCGTGGCGCGGATGAACAAGTCATCGCGCGAGCGCACACCGTGTGCGGGAGGATAGCAGCCACTCAAAATAGAGGCGGCCACTGGCTTGGTCCAGGTGGCAGGCGAATATGCGCGCGTGAAGCGCACCGCACCCGGTTCTGCGGCCAGCGCATCGAGGTGCGGCGATGTGGGACGTGCGTAGCCGTAGCAGCCCAGATGATCCGCACGCAACGCATCAATAATATAGAGGAGGATGTTCATTGTCGGAATGGTAGACAAGTGAAACAAGGCCAGTACACAAGTACACAAGGCAGAAATGTTTATAGCCGGCTCTGCGACAGTTTCAGGTCACGCCACTGGCAATCTGCCACTTGTCTACTTGTCTACTTATTTCCTTGTATACTTCTAATAACCGCTCAACATATGGCGGTGCATCGAACTGAGCGAGAGCCTGCTGGCGGTTGTGATGGCCCATTGCCGCGCGCTGCGTCGGGTCATCCAGCAGACGCACGAGCGCGGCCGCCAACGCAGCAACATCGCCCGGCGGCACCAGCAGGCCATTCACGCCGTCGGTAAAAAAATCGGGCACACCGCCCACCGGCGTGGTGACCACCGGTAAACCCGCGGCCATTGCTTCCAGCACTGCCACTGGCATCCCCTCCGCGTAAGAGGGCAACACCAGCAGCGCAGCTTGTTGCAACGCATGGCGTTTGGCATCCCCGCGCACGAAGCCGGGGAATTGTACCGCCGCGCCGAGCGGTTGGGCCAGAGCGACCACCTCCGCGGGCGGCTCGCCACCAGCCACAACGAAATGAGCATCGGCATGAGCGGCCAGCACCAGCCGTGCGGCTGCCAGCAGATCGCGCACACCCTTGCGGGGGGAAAAATCACCGAGAAACAGCGTTTGGTTCGTGCTGCGTTGCGCTGTATCCGCGGGCGGATAC
>JBAQWV010000029.1:0-1856 GCA_049299095.1 Anaerolineae bacterium
GTCCTAAGTGATCGCAGACTGCCTGCACCGTCGGGGCTTCCAGTTCCCAGACCGCTTCCATCACCTTGGCTTCCAGCTCGCCAAACACGCGCGCAAGCCCCTCCTGATGAATGCGAAAGGATTGGACGGGGATAGTTTTACTCACGACAGCTCCAGATACCAAACCAAAAAAGAGCGCACATCTGTACGCAACGCGGCAGCAATAACTCTTACAGATTATAAGACATGCGCTTGTTTTGTCAAACTGTCTCTGGATCGAAGTCATCGTTGGAGGGATCGGCAGCGATTTCGTCATCCGCTGGCTGCGCTTCCATCGTCTCCTTCAGCAAAACCTGTGCTTTTTCAGCCAGTAAATGCGGGACAAAAACACGCACCTCCGCGAACTTGCCTACAACCAACCCGTAGACCTGGCCCAGCGCCTCGCCGCGCAGCATCACCGGAATGGCGTTGCTTTCCAGAAAAGCGCGGATCACCTGCGCTTCCAACTCGTTGGCGGCCACATACACTTCCACCGGATCCTCGGATTGCGTGGAGCCTCCGGTGGTCGTCGCACTGCGCAGTTGCAAAATGTTGGCGACACCCGCGCGCAGCCAGCGCGGCAGATCGAAAGCTTTAGTGCTCATGGCGGGACTTCTCGTTGGTCGGCGCAGCAGCAGACGTGGCCGGGTTCCAGTTGCGATGGCGCAGGATCAGCCCGACCATGCCGATGACCATCAGCCCCAGGCTGATCAGTTGTGCGGTGGCAAGGCCAGGCAAGCCGCTCACCCATGCATCGGGTCGGAACATCTCGACGATCAACCGACCGAGTGGGTACCAGATCAAGTAGAGCAGAAACAGATCGCCGTCGCGCAGTTTACTGGCCCATTTGCGACTCAGAACAGAGAGCAGAATAAAACCGATTACGTTCCAGCCCGCTTCATAGAAAAAGGTGGGATGGAAGCGGGTGACTGCGATGTATTGAGCAACTTCTTCCGGCGAACGCCCCAGCACCTCAGTCGGTGTTTGGTAGGGGAAGTTGGGGTTGATCTTGAAACCCCACGGCTGTGTAGTCGGGGGGCCGTACAGTTCCTGATTGATAAAGTTACCAAAACGGCCAATGGCCTGTGCCAGCAGCACACCGGGCGCGATAATATCCAGCCAGCGCGGCAGGTTCAGCCGATAGTGGCGAATATACAACAGCATCGCCAAAAAGCCGCCCAGCACGCCGCCAAAGATCCCCAAGCCGCGGAAACCGCCCGACCAGAAGTTGATAATGTCCAGCGGATGCTCGCGGTACCAGCTCCAGCCCAGGCCGCCGACCGGATTGGAAAAGACGTGGTACAGGCGCGCGCCGATGATGCCTGCGATCATTAGAAAAGGCAGCATATTCCAGACGTGTTCTGGGTCTTCGCCGCGACGTTTAGCCGCGCGCGTAGCCAGCCAGGCAGCGATCACAGTGCCGGTGACGATCAGCAGTCCATACCAGGTGACTTGCATCGGGCCGAAAGAAACAAGGACAGGATTCATACTGTACTCCAAAAAACAGATTGCGCCAGATGCGCGGCCACATTATACCCGCAAGCCGCGTACAAGGCGAACTGCACGGCTTATGCTGCTCCAGAATAGCTAGTAGTGTACGTCTTTCGGTTGAAATTTAGTTCAAAGCATGTGAATGATTGAACGCGCGTGTCTCTTGAGCCATCATGGCTTGCAGACCGGCGTCGGAATGATAGGCATTGGCGGCTTTCAGGCGGAACCGGATAGTGCGGTTGAAGCGTTCCAGGCGGCTGGTGGTGCGCAGATGCTGACGCGACCAGTCAGGGAAGAGTTGCTCGAAGTGGTAGTAGGTGACGGTGTAGCGGAAGTCTCGGCGCAGC
>JBAQWV010000030.1:0-1964 GCA_049299095.1 Anaerolineae bacterium
TCTGCGCCATGAAACGTTCGCGGGCTTGTTCACAGATATCGGCGTCAATAACCTCAGGAAAAGAGGTTGCCAGCCGATCGATAGTGAGTCGCATTGGCATCTCGTCATCCAGGCGATGCAGCCCCACGCCGCGGCTCTGCTCAGCCTCGAAGACAAAGCGCAGTTCGGGGATATGGGCTAGGCCCCGATTGGCGGAGAGTGCTGGCGGCCAGCGACTTGATGGTTTCAGCCGAAGACTTTCAGTCTGCGACAAGCAACGATCACCGGATTATTTTTTTAAGTTGGCTGTCTTCAAGGACCTATCGTGACGAACGCGCCGCCACCGTTGTCAACAGTACCAGTAGGCTCACCGGCACGCCCAGCACGATGTAGGACCAGCTGAACCAGGGGAGTGCCTCGCTGCGGATTGCATCTACCAGCGATAGGCCGGGCTGGAGCAGTGACGCTGTGGCATCTGCGAATGAACCGGGCAGTGAGGCCAACACGAGCAGCGCAGTGAGCACGATCAACACCCGCTCAGTCAGCGTGGCGAGCAGACCGGCTGTAACTACCTGCCGTGGCGCGGTGAGGCGTTGCCGCGCCAGCGTTAGGCCGCCGGCGATGTAGGGGATGGTCATCAACGCCGCAGCATACCAGGGGCCAGAGCGGGGATCGAGGCCAAAGACAGGGGTATACGCCGGATTAGCCGGATTGTAGAAGCCCGAGCGCACCAGAACAACCGTCAGCGCGTAGGTGATGGCTATCACGGCCACTGTGGGTAGAAAACGCCAAGTCATAGGAGTTCTCCAGTTTCAACGATTATTCAGCCGATAGGGAACGCCGAAAAAAGTATCGGCGTCGAGGATCTCCTCGATGGTCAGCCGGTTTTGATGCGACCCGTACCAGATCACCAGGTCGGCTTTGCCGGGGCACTGCGTAGAGTCAATATCCACGCCAACCAGGCCGGGATTGACCTGCCTGATCTGCGTGATCACATCCTGGTGCGCAGCCACCGTGGCTTCCACCTCGGCCAGCGCCGGCAACGCGCTGCAAGGCAGATAATGCGCCTGGTTATCATAAATCGTTGTGTCAATCCAGCGTCTTAGGGGCTTGGCCTGGGCCTCCAGCAGCAGGAGCGCGCCACACAAGAAAACGAACGCTAGCAACGTAGCCAGCAGCAGGCTTTTTCTATGTTGCCTGAATACAGGAGCAAAATGACGATTCATAGAAGTTACGCAGTCTGTTTCAAAAGATCAGACAGACGCTGGTTGCCGCAGGGGGCAGGCGGATTTTCCTCACCTTGTCGCTCGAACCAACCTGGTTGCCTGGACAGAACCCCGCCTGCCCGTATCGAAACCAGCCGGGAAGGGTCTCGATACGGTTGTGGCGGTGAAGAAACTCGGTAATAGTTGTTTCAAATTGTCCATTCCAAACAGTTACATCTTCAATAGACAAAGGGGGTGAGAAGGTAACGAGCGTCTTTTTTCATCGGAGTAAAAGATGTAGCCAACTCAGGCGATGCAATTGCTTTGTGTGGCTCAATGCTTTGAGCTCTCGCAAGAGCAGGCAGCAATAGAGTAATTTAAAGCATTAGCACAACTTGAGTTTTACCGTTAACTTGAACGTGAACCGCTTCCTGACCTTGAAATAGTCGTCAAGAAGTTTGACGACTATTTTACTATACCTCCGAATCCCCGAACTTTTTGTGATGGTTTATGAGGACTTACGATTTCTGTGCCAAATCAACAGATGCCGTAGTCTAAGGGGTTGTTTTTGCATCCTGAAAAAGCAATTCACCAAAGATAGATTGGCGTCCTCCGGTCACACAGGAACTGTTGACCGCAAAACTTAACTGGCGCACCAGCAGAGGCTGCCAGATCGCCTGTTGCAAAACATTGCGCTGTGCCTGGTTGATCAACCCTTGTCGTTTGTCTGAATCCAGTGCGGCGCGCGACCATGTGGTGTGGGAAGAGGCAGGGCTGCTC
>JBAQWV010000031.1:0-2797 GCA_049299095.1 Anaerolineae bacterium
CAGCAGCTCACCATCAGTGTGCCTGTGTTGCCGGCAGCGGCAGACCCAGCGAACAATCCGATTACAGCCATCCAGTCCCTTGGCGGCAACACGGCCGGTCCAGGCGGGCTGGATCCGAATAACTGGGACCCGAGCCGGTTCACGTTCAAGAGCAATAGTTCGCTGCGCTCGCACTTCGAGAAGCATGTGCTTGGCAAACCTGAAGAGGCATGGGAAGATGTGTTAGGCGTCTCGCGATCGGAGTTAGAAGCAGCCCGGTCCGATCCGGGTCAGTTAACCCAGTTGCAGGATGCCTATGTCTAGGTAGGCCAACAGACCAGCCGCGCCAGCAACCTCATCGGCGTGCAAGGGCAAGGTCAACAGGTGTTTATGGACATGAGTAATAAGGTGGTGTCCGTTGTTCAGGGAGATCGGTTCCTGTCGCTATATAGGATAACGCGATGGGAACAGTTTGTCGCCTCTATGATGGATAAGGGATTGCAACTAGCGCCAGGGGTTGAGTGGGAGACCCTCCGACAGACACTAGGATTGTAAGGAGTGACTATAAGAAAGGACTATGGCATGAACACCAAGGTGCTCTTTGAGAAGACACTGATAGTAGCAAAGTTTTATCTGGACTGCATTGACCGGTTAGAGAAAGAAGTGAAACAGGGGTGCTACAGCATACGCGATTTCACCATTGCCGGCATCTTCGAGTTCCAGCAGACATCAATAGAGTACCTCGATCTCGCCCGCGCTGACGATATCGATTATGCGGTCTTTGATACCAGCGTGAGCAAGATAGAGCAGCGACTAAGCGAGTTTACTGCCCGTCGGGATGCGCTTCTCGCCCAGTTGGGGCCAGAGGAGACGCAGCGGCGTTTGCTGGAAGAAGTGACATTTCTGGTGAAGGCTTATTGCTCAACAGTGAACGTGATTCATCACACTTGGGATGAGATGGCAGCGGAAGAGTACGAAGAATTTCAGCAGGATGACGAGTTCTCGGATCTGGAAACCTTTACGTTGCGCGGTTCAATCCATGAGTTACTGCCGCTGCTGGTGGAAGGCGAGGCGAAGTCAGCGCTGGAACGGGATCTGACGCAAGCCGACGCCACTTTGCGGCGCTACGGGGCTGAGATATTCGGGCCTTTGCTGCGCATGGGCAGCATCCAGCAGCAGCGAGAGGCGCGCTTCGAACCGCGCGAGCACTGGTGGTGGTATGTTGATGAGATAAGCGCCGGATGACGCATGGGGTCTGCGCCTGGTACGTGTCAGCGCAGATCGTTTTGCAGTGCCACGAGATGTAAGAAGGATGAGACAGGCTGTAGCGGGTCGCTGGAACACAGCGTATGCGCTGGTTGAGCAGGATGTTTGTACCGCACCCCAGAATTGAGGCACAGCGCCAGCCGAAGCATGATGGTGACAACAAGAAGTGCACCCATGCCTGGACAGGAACTTTCCGCTTGCTTCAGAGATCCTGCAGCAGCTCATTGACGCTGCCGTTCAAGAGTGGAGTCAGCAAGCAGTTGGATACACGGGGCCATAGCGTCGTCAAGGTTCAGGAGACTCATTCATGAGATTAGACGTCGACCCGACAGCCCGATCAGCGTTGTTCAGGGCATTTATCCTTAGCATCTGTTTTGGAATTGCTGCGGCAGTAATTCTGGCTGTGATCAACGTATCTGTTCCAGTCATTGGTTTGTATCCCAATGGAACGCTAGCGTTTCAGATACTTACAGTTTTTTACCTAACTGTCGGTGGTTTGCTAGCGATGTTGATCTACCAGATATGGGGAGGTGCATCTTGCCTGGCGGATTTAGCTATATGGCTAACAGCTTTGTTAGCTTTGATCGGAAGCATGGTGATTCAACGCATGTTATGCGCGGTATTGATCTCAACACAATCCGCTGCGCGCGCCTCTCGCATGTCCTTGGCCTGCGATCCAGCGTATCAACGGAGTGTGACGTATGGAAGCGCTCTGGCTATTGTGATAATCACTTTCGCTGTTTGGGTGGCGATTCGTTACCTGGGTCGGCAGGTCCGCAAGAGCGGGTAAGCGCCATGACATTGACCATCTATGATGGAGCCGGCGCTCGTAGCCGTCTTGCCGGCCAACTACACCTGGCGCAGCTACTACCATGCCGCCGGCCGCCGCGTTGCCATGCGTGTGCAGGACGGCACGACCGGCGCGAACCAGGTCCACTACTTGTTTGCCGACCATCTCGGCAGCACCAATGTCACGTACAACACGGCGACCAGCACCTCCACGGCACAGCGTTACTACCCGTGGGGATCGGTGCGGCCTGGACCGAACAACGCGCTGCCGACCGGTTACACCTACACCGGCCAACTGGACAGCGGGCTGGGGTTGATGTACTATGGGGCAAGATTCTACGACGGAGCGCTGGGACGGTTCATCAGCCCGACACCATCGTGCCGGAGCCGGGCAATCCGCAGGCGCTGAACAGGTATAGCTACGTGCTCAACAATCCGGTCAGATACACCGATCCGACTGGGATGTTCACGGAGGATGCCATTTGGACTTACATCCTTGATCACGAGTGTTCCGGCAGCACCGAATGCACGTCAAAGATGTACTCACAGTGGCAGAGTAGTACCCAATGGTGGAACGCATTGCTATCTGCCAGCGCCAATGACTTGCTGATGACGGTCAACCCGTTTGAGGAATCCATGGGCTTCTTTACGTTTCAAGGCGAAGGTCAAACGCTGTTGACGGGTATGGTGGCAACGACGAACCCTTTCCTGGTCGAAAGCGGACCTAGTGCTGATAGCTACACTCTGGTGAGTACCATATGGC
>JBAQWV010000032.1:0-1890 GCA_049299095.1 Anaerolineae bacterium
GTCTTGCTCTCCGTCAATTCGGTCATGTTTGGTGTCAATCGATTGTAACACGACTGAGCACATAACTCAAACTCGCTCTCTTGCCGCCGGGTGAGGTTCAAAGTTTTGCACACGATGCAGGGATATCGGGTAGAATAGGTGACACAAGA
Source organism: Anaerolineae bacterium (assembly GCA_049299095.1). Lineage (GTDB taxonomy): Bacteria > Chloroflexota > Anaerolineae > JAAEKA01 > JAAEKA01 > JAAEKA01. Next base: position 150 of record JBAQWV010000032.1, read on the forward strand.
CCAAACCAGGAGGAGAACGTATGCGAACAGATTTTGATGCTCAGTGGGAGCGACTAGCCGAAGAAGTGATGAGTGGTATGAAGGAGTGGCGGTTGCAGCATCCCAAGGCGACGCTGCGCGAGATTGAGAAAGCGCTGGACGAGCGGTTAGGAAAAATGCGAGCGCGCATGTTGCAGGATGCGGCGTTAGCGAGTGCCGCGGCTGATATCAAGATGGCGCAGAAAGAGGAACGGCCAGTGTGCAGCGAATGTGGCGGTGAGTTGGTCGAGCGGACAGTGGCTGTGCGGGAATTAGTGACACAATCCAACCAAGTGCTGGAGTTAGTGCGTAGCTACGGCGTCTGCTCTGCGTGCGGGGCAGGCGTTTTTCCCCCTGGATGACGAATTGGAGTTGCTGTCAGGCGGGTTGACGCCCAGTTTGCAGGAGGACTTGGTACATCTTGCGGCTTGGATGCCCTTTGACAAAGCTGCGCAAGCGCTACAGCGTTTTCGGCAGACAGAGGTCTCGCGTCCGACGGCCGAGCGGATGACGGAAGCGGCGGGTGCAGCCTATGTGACGTTTCAGAATGAAGAGGTGGCGCAGATTGAGCGGGAGTTACCTGAGCCGCCGACGGGGCCGGCGCAGCTGTTGATGAGTGTGGATGGGGCGATGGTGCCGTTGGTAGGCGGGGAATGGGCCGAGGTCAAGACCTTGGTGATCGGGGAGGTCCAGCCGCCGCAAGAAATCAAAGGGGAAAGGGTCATCCGCACGGCTAAGCCTAGCTACTTTTCGCGGTTGACCGATGCGGAGACCTTCCAACGCTTGGCTTTGGTAGAGACGCAGCGCCGTGGGGTAGAGACGGCGGCCGCAGTTGCCTTCGTCACCGATGGCTCGGAATGGCTGCAAAAGTTTGCTCATCACCACCGCTGCGATGCCGTGCGTATCTTGGACTTTCCTCATGCTGGGGAGCATCTTGCAGCCGTGGGCCAAGCCAGTTTTGGCGAGGGCAGTGGCGCCGCACAAGCGTGGCTGCGGACACAGCTGCACGCACTCAAACACAGTGGCCCTGAGGCCGTCGTCGCCGAGGTGGCACACTTGGTCGCAACTCAACCCAATTCATCCGGCCTGGCCACGCATCTGGCCTACTTGGAGAAGCGTCAAGCCCACATGCACTATCCCACCTTTTTGGCGGCGGGTTGGCCGATTGGCGACGGCGCCGTTGAAAGCGCCAACAAACTGGTGGTCGAGGCGCGCTTGAAAGGCAGCGGCATGCACTGGGCACGCTCCCATGTCGATCCCATGCTGGCGCTGCGCAACATCGTTTGTAATGACCGTTGGGATGAGGCTTGGCCGCAAATCGTGAAAACACTGCGCCAGCAAGCGCACCAGCGACGTATTTCCCGCCGTCTTAGCCGGCGTGCCGCCCGTGGCAGTACAGCCACCGAGACGACTGCCCCCGCGCCACCCATCTCACCACCCCCAGCGCCTATCAGCTCTGCGCCTATCAGCCTGCTCTCCCCGGTTCAACCCAGCACCCCTGATACCCCCACCCCACTGCACCAGCCTTGGCGCCCGCCGGCTAATCATCCTTGGCGCCACATGCCTGTCGGCAAGGCGCGCTTTAAGCCGATAACCAAAACCGGCAATGCAAAACTTTGAACCTCACCCGATTTCTCAGAACTTCTGTTTTTAAGTCGCTTTCACCTCATGCAAAGTACTTCCAGAGAGTGACCCGGAATTTTTCACCACGAAGGCACAAAGG
>JBAQWV010000033.1:0-2327 GCA_049299095.1 Anaerolineae bacterium
GTATAGAACACCGTGTTGTTGGGATCAGCGACAATCATGCACAATATGCGATGAATGGGAAAACGCCGCTGTTGCCGCAGAATGAAAAGATTGCCCTGCACATAGAATTGACCGAAGGCGTTGTTGCGATCAACAAATTGATTGCTCTGTTGGAGGCCGATATAGGACAAACAACATGAAAGGTATTCTGTTTTCAGCTGACATGGCGAATGCGGTAGCAGAAGGGCGTAAAACACAAACGCGGCGTATTTCAGTGAATTACAACGTCGGAGATGTTCTGTATGTAAAGGAGGCTTGGCAAGCCTCCAAAATTTACGACGACTACAAACCGTCGGAAATTCCATACGGCGAGAAGATAAATTATCTCGCAAAGCCATTCGCCATCGATTGGGGGAAAAAACGTCCCTCTCTTTTCATGTGTGGACACCAAGCGAGATCGATTATACATGTTCGGAAAATCCGCACTGAAATTCTGAACGATATATCGCTTGGCGACGCAATCGCTGAAGGGTTCAACACCGTTGATGAGTTCTCTAAAAAATGGGAATCGTTGTACGGGGTAGGATCATTTGATGATCGCCCTCTTTGTGTAGTTGAATTTATGGGGATTCCTCTCAACGGCCCCGATGATCTCACAATCTTTGACAGTATTTATGGGCCTATGGCCGTTTGACGTTATCGGCCCAACACAATAAGGATAGATAAAGATGAATGAATATCAAAAAAGTACAGGAGATCGCGTAGGCGCGATCAAAGGGAAAACAGAAGAAGGGATTGAGTTCTTTGGATATGGGGTTTATGTGGGAGATCATGTGCCAGATAAATCGCATGGAACGCCGGGCTCATGGCTAGAATTTCTTCATTCTAGCGAACTGGTCAACCCCAAAATAGAGCTTGACAACGGACAAGTTGTTTATGGAATTGAGTGTTGGTGGGGCAGTGAATCTGCTATTAGAGAACAGTTGGATGGGCAGAATGTAGTCGTTGTTCTCCCCAATCGCCCCATCACAGATGAGCAGAAGGGATGAACAAAACGAAATCGGCCCTACAGTGAGAATGTAGGGCCGATCAATCTGTTTCGGGAGAAACAAAAATGATAACTGATTTATTGAAGGTATTCAACATCCAAAACAAGGATGATGGTGGCGCGGGAAAAGTGGCTGGCACGATTGGACTTTGGTTCTTGCACTTCTGCAAGTTCACCCTACTCATTTACACCGCTACACACGCCATTAACGCCTCATGGCAATACGCGGGTTCATCGGCCCCCCAACGTGCCTTTCAGATCGTAGGCATTATGACTGTTGAGATCGCCCTGCTTGGCATTTACCTTGCCTACATCAATGGCAAACTCTCAGGCTGGGCGCAACTCATCGTCGCATTCATCGTCTACCTGATGGGGTTCACCATCGCGGGATTAGGCGTTATCGTAGATAGCCAACTCAATGCAGGGATTTTAGGCGGTTTTGCAGAACAGTATTTGCATACAGGGCTTCCTGTCGCGCCCCTGCTCATGGGGTTTGGGGCGGTGGTCATCGGGGTGTTAGACCCCAACAAATTGCAAGTGGCAGAGATGGCTCGTAAAATAGGACATCTCAACCGTCAACAGTTCGATGCAGACATCGCTATGAAAACACTCGATATGCAAAACAACTTAGCCACGCTTGCCCTACAAGTGCAAGGCAAGCAAGCCCTCATCATGGAAATGGCAAATCTCACCCATTCCCCAGAGTACAAACAGGCGGTAAAACAACGGGCGCTCACCGAAGCGACTGCAAGTTATCATCAAATGGGCATCGAATTAGAATTACCTTCCCCCACCCTTTCCATACAACCAACAACCCCTTCCCCTACTAATACACCACCACCTCATGATGAATTGCCCCGCGAGGAGGTTGTGAAAGATACAGAGGGACGATTTCAGCCCTCGCTCAATGGACATGGAGAACAGCCCGCCCACCACAACGGAAGCGGCCCAGCAGAGTGATGATCAGTCTCTAATTCCCCCGAATTCGAGGGGATTGGGGGTGGCTAGTGGTAGCCACCCCTCAACCTATTACGAGATAAGCGAAAAAGGCAACATATATCGCCTCCGAGCGCGGACATACAAGCGCGGAGGCGACGATAAACTTATTCGGTTAAAGGGAAGTTATGCAAGGACTAGCAAGCAGTTACACACATTCCGAACACGAGAAGGGGCAGACGAATATCGGGCCGCGCTTCGGTCGGGAAGCGCACGAAGCGCACTATAAAGCTCTCCAATACCTTATGGGAGTTGGTGAGGCTTTAGGTATAGAGTTTTCGATTGTGACCGATGGGAACACCAT
>JBAQWV010000034.1:0-43653 GCA_049299095.1 Anaerolineae bacterium
GGCCAGTTGCGCGCGATCACCCAGAGCGTGTTGCGCCCGGTGTAATAGCTGGCCAGCACGCCGCCGCCGGTGGCGCTCAACTGATGATAGATGCGGGCGTCGGGCGCGTAGATCGAACGCCAACCGGCCAACTGCAAACGCCAGGCCAAATCCACATCTTCCATGTACATAAAGAGCGCGGGATCGAAGCCGCCTGCCTGCTCCCAGGCCACACGGCGATAAGCGGCTGCGCCTCCACAGGGGCCGAAAACCCAGCGGTCGGCGTCGTACTGGCCGCGATCCGCCTCCCACACCCCACGATTGCGCGGAATACCGTCGTGTCCCATCAGGTCGCCCGCGGTATGCAAGGTATCGCGGCGATCAAACAACAGCATTTTACTGGCGGCTGAACCCGCTTGGGGGTGTTGTTGCAGTGCGTCCACGAGCGCAGCCAGCCAGCCAGCTTCTGCTTCGGTGTCGTTGTTCAGCAGCACCAGAATTTCACCGCGTGCGACGGCGACGCCCGCGTTACAGGCCGCAATAAAGCCACTGTTTTGCGCCAGCGCCACCACGCGCACCGCGGGAAAATCACTCGCCAGATACGCAGCGGTGCCGTCGCTGGAGGCGTCGTCCACCACAATCACTTCGTAGCGGTCAGCAGGATAGCTTTGAGCGCGCAGCGCGGGCAAGCAGGTTGCCAGCAGCGCCTTGCCGTTATAGGTGGGGACGATGATCGAAGTAAAAGGCAGCATGGGAAAGCAAGCGGTAATCAGGCTTCGTTTTCGTAATAAGCCGCCAGCGCCTCGCGCCAGGGGCGCAGGATGATGCCCTGTGCAGCGCCGGTGGTGTTGAGCAGGATGGCATGGAGCGGCGGCGTGGTGCGGCGCTGCCATTCCGACGAGGCAATCGGCGTCACCGGCACCGCGCGGCCGGCTAGCCGCAGGCTTTCCACTGCCCATTCATAACGTGTGCAATGCCCGCTGTTGGTGAAGTGATAGATGCCATGCCGCCGGCTGTCTACAAGCTGCACAATCGCCGCGGCCAGGTCGGGCGCGTATGTAGGATTGCCAAACTCGTCGTCCACCACGCGCAGGCTGCCGTGCCGTTCGGCCACTGCTGCAATTTTGACATTGAAATTGTTACCGCCGTTGTTGTAGAGCCAAGCAGTGCGCACGATGTAAAACCGCCCGGCGAGCAGGCTGATGACCACCTTTTCCGCAGCTTCCTTGCTGCGGGCATAGACACCGTTGTGCGCGGCCGTCGCATCCCATTCACGATAAAAGCGCCCAGACGCGCCGGGAAAGACTTCGTTGGTGCTGACATGCAGCAGAGCCGCGCCGCTGCGCTGACAGGCCAGCGCCAGATGCTGTACGCCGGTAACATTGACCGCGTAACAACGATCCGCGTTATCCTCTGCCCCGTCCACATCGGTCCAGGCCGCTGCGTTGATCACCAGTTCCGGCTGGAAAGCTATGATCTCGTCAATCACCGCGGGACGTGTGATGTCGGTTTCGGGAAAATCGAGCGTCAGCAGTGCGCGGTCGGCCAGCGCGTCCAGCAGTGCGCGGCCCAACTGGCCGCGAAAGCCAACAATGACAATGCGTTGCACGGGGGCAAGGGAAATAGATGCTGTCACAGGGTACTCCAGAGTCGCAGGAATTGCCGCAGCCGCGGCGCAGGCGCATTTTAGCATCGCTGGCACGGATGGACAAGCGTTCAGAAGCCGCAAATTCCTTGCCGTAAAGCCCGCATCGGGCTATACTACAAGCATTCTGGCCGGGCAGCGTGGCTCGGCCAACTCAATCCAGTGAGCGCGTGTGATCGCGAAAACAGGAGCGTTCCATGGCAACGATGATGAAAGCGGTGATCAAACCAGAGCAAGCGCCGGGCTTACGGCTGGCTGAAGTCCCTGTCCCCAAGATCGGCCCCAACGACGCGTTGATCAAGGTGCGCGCCACCTCGATCTGCGGCACAGATTTGCATATCTATAAGTGGGATGAATGGGCGCGCAAGCGCATCAAGAACCCGCCGATGGTGGTGGGACACGAATTTTGCGGCCATGTGGTCGCGGTGGGGCGCGATGTGAAGGAAGTCAAGGAAGGCGATTTTGTCTCCGCCGAGAGCCATATCATCTGCGGTCACTGCCCGCAATGCCGCACCGGCAACGGCCACATCTGCCAGAACACGCGCATCATCGGCGTGGATCGGGATGGCTGCTGGGCGGAGTACATCGCCATGCCCGCGTACAATCTGTGGCGCAACCCGCCCGACATGGCCCCGGAAATCGCGTGTATGCTGGAAAACTTCGGCAACGCCGTTCATACCGCGTCAGCTTCCGATTTGACCGCCAAAAACGTGCTGATTACCGGCTGTGGGCCGGTCGGCCTGATGACTGTCGCGGTGGCTAAGGCTGCCGGCGCGCGGGCGATTTTCGCCACCGACATCAGCCCCTATCGCCTGCGGCTGGCGCGTGAGCTGGGAGCCAACCACGCGCTGAACGTAGCCGAAGTGGACGTGGTACAAACCATCCGCGACCTGACACAGGGGCAAGGGGTGGACGTACTGCTGGAAATGAGCGGCGCGCAGTCGGCAATTGACCAGGGCTTCCGTTCCCTGCGCGATGGCGGTGCGGCTGCGCTGCTGGGGCTGGCTCCCGGCACCATCGGTTTCGACATCAACAGCGCGATCATCTTCAAAGGGGCCACCGTGAAAGGCATCGTGGGCCGCGAACTGTGGGGAACCTGGTTCCGCATGAGTGGCCTGCTGGAGGCGGGCGCGGTGGATTTACGTCCGCTGGTGACGCACCGCTTCACCCTCGACCAATTTGAAGACGCCATTCAGGTGATGAACGGCGGCGCAAGCGGCAAAGTCGTGATGTTCGTCGGCGACGACGCGAAAGGAGACAGCAATGGCTCATAAGAACAAGCTGGGCTGGCTGCAAGATGAACTTGACGCGCTGCGCGCGGTCGGCAGGTACAACCATATTCGCACCATCGACTCGCCGCAGGGGGCATGGCTGATGGTGGACGGCAAAAAGCTGCTCAATTTCTGTTCCAACAACTACCTGGGGCTGGCGAATCATCCGCGCATCACTCAGGCCGCTCAGGAAGCCATCACGCGCTACGGCATGGGGCCGGGCGCGGTGCGCTCGATTGCCGGTACGATGACGCTGCACAACGAGTTGGAGCGCAAGCTGGCAGAGTTCAAGGGCGCGGCGGCCGCGATTACCTTCCAGAGCGGCTTTACCGCCAACGTCGGCGCGATTCCCGCGCTGGTGGGCGACAATGATCTGCTGATCAGCGACCGGTTGAACCATGCCAGCATCATTGACGGCACGCGGCTCACCAAGGCTGCGCGCACAATCTATGAACACGCTGACCCCGCATCGCTGCGCGATGTACTGGAAAATAACTACGGCCAATACGCGCACATGTTCATCATCACCGATGGCGTATTCAGCATGGATGGCGACATCGCGCCGCTGCCCGCGATTGTTGAGCTGGCCGAAGAATTCGGCGCGATTACCATCGTGGATGATGCACACGGTGAAGGGGTGCTGGGGCGCGGCGGCCGCGGCATCGTGGATCATTTCGGCTTGCATGGCCGCGTAGATGTGGAAATCGGCACGCTCAGCAAGGCGTTCGGCGTTGTCGGTGGCATCGCGGCCGGGTCGGTGACGCTGGTCGAGTGGCTGAAGCAGCGTGGCCGCCCCTTCCTCTTCTCCAGCGCAATGACTGTGCCCGACACCGCGGCCTGCATCGCGGCAGTGGATGTGTTGTCGGAATCGACGGAGCTGGTAGACCGGTTGTGGTCGAATACGCGCTTCTTCAAGCAGGAAATGCAGCGCCTCGGCTTCGACATCGGCCAGAGCGAGACCCCAATCACGCCGTTGATGCTAGGCGACGAACTGCTGGCGCAGCAGTTCAGCAAACGACTCTACGAAGAGGGTGTTTTCGGCATGGCGATCACCTTCCCGACAGTGCCGCGCGGCCTGGCGCGCATCCGTGTGATGATCTCGGCCGCGCACAGCCAGCAGGATTTGGAATTCGGTCTGGAAACGATTCACCGCGTCGGCCGCGAATTGGGCGTGGTGCAGTAAACCAACGCATTTGAACCACCCAGAAGCCTCTTGCGACCAGCGCAGGAGGCTTCTTTGTTTCCCCGACCGCTTGGGCCGGTCTCCGACGGTGTCACAGTCTGTTTCGCATTCCCTGTGCAAACTCATGGACGTTTCAAGTCGCATCCTCTCGTTGTCGCTTCAGCCAAAATCAGTACACTACCGATTGCCGCAGCATTGGGCAAAGCGCGCTCACTTGTGCTAGAATACGCCATCTTTTGATCCGATCCGTCAAGGAGTGGCCATGAGCGATCAACAACCACCCAAGCAAATCAACGTCGAGTTGCCGCAGGACCTGAACGCAACGTATGCCAACTTTGCGATTATCAGCCATTCGCCGCACGAGATGATTATTGACTTCGCGCAAATGCTGCCTGCGATGCCCAAAGCACGCGTACAAGCGCGCATCCTGCTGACCCCGGCCAACGCCAAGATGCTTTATCAGGCGTTGGGCGAAAACATTGCCAAGTACGAAGGGCGTTTTGGCACGATCACCCTCCAGCCGCCCGGCCAGCCCGGCGCGCGCGGTGGACGCCTGGGTGGGATGCAGTGGACCGTGGGCAGCGACGACGGCGAATAGCCAGCAAAGGACGACTGTGGACAACTTAAGCCCCCTGATTGAAACGATCCGCGCCGATCTGACCCGGCGCAACGATGTGCGCGATGCCACCCTGCGCCGTTCGCGCGAGCTGGTGCGCCTGTGCGCCAACAGCATCCGGGCGGTGCATCGCCATGAATTTGCCGAAGCCGCGGATCTGCTGGGTCAGGCACGCGCGGCCGCGGCCGCGATGGTCGCTGACCTGCACGATCTGCCCGACCTGTATTACACCGGCTACACGCAGGACGCGCTGAAAGAGCTGACCGAGGCGCACCTGGTGTACGCTTTCGTCAATGAAGCGCCGATCCCCACACCACAAGAGCTGGGCGTGCCTTCCTCCACTTTCCTGAACGGTATGTCGGAAGCGGCCAGCGAAATGCGCCGCTTTGCACTGGACATGATCCGGCTGGGCCGCGTGGAAGAAGCCTCGCCCTATCTGACGATCATGGACGAAGTGTACAGCCAGCAGATCACGATTGACTTCCCCGATGCTATCACCGGCGGCCTGCGGCGTCAAACGGACGTGCTGCGTGGGATTCTGGAACGCACGCGCGGCGATGTGACGATGTCCACGCGACAGGAAGCCATGCGCAAGGCGCTGGCCGCGTTTGAAGAGCGTATGATGGGCGAAGCATCCGCCGACGCCCAGCCGATTTTTGATTTATTGTCCGACAGTGATGAGCAAGACCAATAACGATGTGATTCGCGCCAGCGAGATCGGCGAATACGTGTATTGCGCGCGGGCATGGTGGCTGCACCGCGTGCAGGGTGCGGTCTCGCGCAACACAGCCGCGCTGGCAAGCGGGCAAGCCGCGCACGATCAACATGGCCGCGCGGTGGCCGCAGTCCACACGCAACGCCGCTGGGCGCTGCTGCTGGCTGTGTTCGGCGTGCTGGCTTTGCTGGCCGCGCTGCTGCTGGCAGGAGGCGTGCGATGACCCGTCTGCTGCGCGCCGTTGTGACGTTCGTCCTCACCCTGCTGGCTGGCTTGCTCCTCTGGCAAGGTTTAAGCTGGCTGGGCGGCGCGGGCCAGGCGCTCGCGCCGGTGACGGGCCAGTACTACGTCGGCGACACTTGGATGACTGCGCCGACCTTGCTGCCCACCTTTACCCCGCTCCCTACGGCCACGCCGGTGCCAACGGCCACGCCACAGCCGACTGCAACGCCCGCGGTGGCGGCGAAACCGGGCAGCAGCACGGCGCAAACGCTCTCGACGCCCGATCCCTTCCTGCTGGACGCTGCGCACAGCCACGGCATTGACCCCACCGGCACTTATGTGATCGTCAACCAGAACGCACAGCGTATGACCGTTGTCGAGGACGGCCATGTGCTGCGCACGCTGCCGGTCAGCACCGGCGACCCTGACCGCGGCTGGTACACGCCCGCTTGGGCGGGACGCATCGGCGCTTTCTGGGGTACATTTACCGCCAACGGCGTCACTGCAGACAACGCCTGGTATTTATTCAAGGCGGGCGGTTCGATTTTGATCCACAGTGCGCCATACACCCTGGCAGCGGACGGCACGAAGCTTTATCAGGGGATGAACGATCTGGGTGTTTTTCCAGCTTCGCGCGGCTGCATCCGCGTGGCGCCAGACGATGCGGCCTGGTTCACGCAGTGGAACCCCTTTGACGTGCCGATTGTGGTGTTGCCGTGGGACAGCGGGACTGGCCGCGAGGGGTGAGGCGCGCCAGGATGTTTGTGAAATAACCATGCCCGAAGTGTTGTTAGGGCTGAGTCTGCTGGCGCTGCTGGCGGCGGTGTTGCTGGCGGTGCGGGCAGGACGCGGACAGACGGCCAGCGGCCTGCCCAGCGGGCAATTGGTTTACGCGGACACCGCGCAGTGGTCGGCAGTGGCACAGCCCTACTTTTCCCCGCGCTATCGCCTGACAGGCAAACCGGATTATCTCGTGGACAGTCGGGAGGGATTAATCCCGGTCGAAGTGAAGCACACGACCGCGCCCGCGAGCGGGCAGGCGTATGCGTCGCATGTGATGCAACTGGCGGCATATTGCCTGCTGATCGAGGAAACGCACGATCAGACCCCACCCTACGGCTTGATCCATTACCGCGATGCCACGCTGCGCATTGAGTACACGGATGCGCTGCGTGCGGAGTTGCTGCGTCTGCTGGAGGAGATGCGCCGCGACCGGCTGGCGCGCGCTGTGGCACGCAGCCACGCGGACGCGCGCCGCTGCCAGGGCTGTGGCGTGCGCGATGCGTGCGGCGACGCGGCGCTGGACTGACGAGGTTAAAACGCCGGGAGGGGTTGGGGGATGAAGGTTAATAAAAAGATCACAAACGCGCCGACGGCAATTCCCCAGCGGCCACGATCCACGGGAGTGATGTCGTTCAGAGGGCCGGGATGACGCAGCCCCATCAACAGCAGCAAGCCAGCCCACAGATACCACCCTGACCAGGCAACCATGCCCAGCACCACCAGCGAAATCACCACTAGAAAGGCCAGCGGCCGCGCAGCGCGGCCAAACAGCGCATAGGCGATGTGGCCGCCATCGAGTTGCCCCGCGGGCAGCAAGTTGATACCGGTCAGCAGGAAGCCGAAATACGAGGCGAGCACAAGTGGGTTGCGGCTGATGATGGTCTGCGCTTCGTCGGGACGGAGCAGATTGGTCAGGAAGCTGGTTAACAGCGAATTACCGAGCGGTGGGCCGAAGGTACGGAAGATGCGCAGTTGATCATTAAACAGCAGGCCGAGGATCATCAAGGCCAGCGCGACCACGAAACCGACCACTGGACCGGCAAAACCGACATCGAACAGCTCGCGGCGGTTGCGGATGGGGCTGCGCATCTGGATAAACGCGCCGAGTGTGCCTAAGCTGAAAGGCGCGGGGATGAAGTAGGGCAGGCTGACCTGCACGCCGTGCCATTTGCCCATGAAATAATGCCCCAGTTCGTGCGCGGTGAGGATCGTCATCAGAGTCAGTGCGAAGGGCAACCCCACCCAAATGCCCGCGAAATCGCGCAGCGGATTGACACCAGCCAGCAGCGCGCCGGCCAGCGTGGTGGTAAAGAGTGTGGCCGCGGCCAACAGGAAGTGTAACCATAGTCGCGTTTTGCTCTGACCTGCCACGCCGGGCACAGCGATCAGGAGATCCTGCTGGCCTTTGCGCTGCAACATGGGGGTGAAGCCATACGCCGCCAGCCGCGGTTCCAGGCGTTGCAGTGCGCTATCGGCGTCGGTCAGCAAACGGCCATAATAAACCACCGCCGGGTTTTTACGGTCTTGCGTTGTCGCGCGCTCCACAGCAAACACATCGCGCAATTCATCCAGCAACGAAAATGACAGGGTATTCAGTTCCAGCTCTGGTGCTGGCAAAGCAAGGGTATTTTCCACGAGTATCTCCTGGCCCGCGGCGCGGGCGCTTGTCCCCATCATACCCTGTTCGCTGCCCCTAATCCGGAAGCCCCCGTACAGTCTTACACGGCGCGGACAAAATCAGGGTGCGCTGGTGACGGCCATGTCCGTCGGAACGATTTGGATCCACACATTGCCAGGCTTGAGGGAGAGCGGCTGCATATCGGCATCGGCAAACAGCAGCGGATCGGCGCGTTCGGGCCGCACCCAGGTGCCCTCTGTGACCGTGCCGTTGCGGAACAACTGCATCCGCCCCTGGCCCCACAACTGAATTTGCAGCGAGGTGTCGCCCAGCGCGTCCTCCACGATCTCAGTGGGTACATGCGGCACGTACAGCACGACCACGTTATCGGCCAGCAGCGGCTTTTTGGTCAAGTCATCCATCTGTAGCTCGCCAAGTATACTGCGCCGATATGCGGCCAGTCCCGCGTCGTAGGTGTATGTCACGTCGGAATATACGGCATTGTACGGGATCGTGATCGTGCGAGCGGCCGTGGCCTGGCTGGCTGGCGTCTTGCTCCAGTACCAGCCACGATAGCGCGGTGGTGTTGTCCAGTTCTTGTCTTCGGCGTACTGCGCCAGCAGTTCGCTGTCGGTAAACAAGCTATGCTCATAAGCACGCCCGGCAATATCCAACCGGTAAAAACCCGGGTCCTTGCGTTCATCGGAAATAATGCGATCGGAAAAGTCGGACGCTTCGATCAGGTGATTGACCTCGCTATTTGCGCCAGAGTAAACGAGAAACGCATCAAACAAAGTCGGCAATTCGAGGTCAATCAGCCGTGCGCTGCGCACCGGGCCGATGCGCTCGGCGTCCTGGCTGTGAAAGATCGCCGTGAAGCGGGTAATGCCCCCTTCTGCGAGGTGCTCAATGACCACATCGGCCTTGCTGAGGCCGGATTGTGGACGGGCCAGCGGCGAATTAGAAATCTTGACAGCCGCGGGCATGCGTTGCAGCAGCGCAGGATTGGCTGCTTTTAGTCCGGTGAACGGCGATACATCCGTGGGCAGCGGCGTGATCTTCGTCAGGGCGCTCAAATCCAGGGCTGGCGTTGGCTGCGGGGTAACAGTTGGCGTTGGGCTGGCAACCGGCAATTCGGTTGGCGCAGGCAACGCCGCGGGGATCGGAGTTGCGTCCGCCAGTGCGGCCGCTTCGCGGGCTGGCACAGACCGGCAGGCGCTAAAAACGCCCGTCATTATGACAAGGCTGATGACAAGAACGATCTGACGAAAACGTAGTTGGTTCAACAAAGGTTCAATTCCTGGCAGGAAGCGAATTTACATGCGAGTGCTTGCGGATTATAGCACAGGTCAGAAGGCAAAGAAAAGAGGAGAGCGGTGCTCTCCTCTGGTATGCTTGCTCGCGCAGGACCGTAGTTTAGCGGGTGCGTTGGAAGACTACTTCGAAGGAATTGTGGAACAGCGTGTTACCACCCTGGCCATCCGAACAATTCTCCTCGTCTGGGAACCCGGAATACAGCGGCTGAGCGAAATCAGTGCTGGCCGGTGAGCCGTCAGCATTGGCAATAAAGACACTATATTCCGCAAATTTCCACATGACGAACTCAGCCAGACCGGAACCTTTTGTACCACTTCCCATACGATCGAGAATGTTGCCAAAGTTTCCGCGTTCAGACTGCACCACCAGGATACCATCCACCGGATTGCCCGCTGCGTCCAGTACCTTGACAAAGATATTGTGTTTACCCTTGTTTTCGCAGGCCGTCAGGCGGCGCATGGTCACAAGACGCCATTCTACGGAGGAGGGCCGGGGCACAGGAGTGGCAGTTGGGGCGGGTGGTGCCACAGCAACGGCTGCCGCTGCTGCACGGACCGCGGGCTGTGCGGCCACAGGCGCGGCCGCTTGTACCTGCACTTGTGGAGCTGCTGCAACTTGCACAGGAACCGGCGTATTCGTCGGCAGCGGAACCGGGGTGTCAGTGGGAACGGGCGTCGGTGTGTCCGTGGGAACCGGTGTGTTGGTTGGGATGGGTGTAATGGTCGGCGTGGCCGTCGGAACCGGAGTTTGCGTGGGCCACGGCGTATAGGTCGGCGTGGCAGCAATATCCAGCCCCACATCGGCCAAAGCAACGCTGCGGCTGGCAAACTCTGCCTCGGCCACCGGCTCGATCACTTCAACGCCACCGCGCACGGGCAGGGCAGCCGCCAAAGCCATGCGATTGGCCTCGGCTTCAGCCGCAGCCACCGGCTTAATCAGCAGGTTATAGGGCAGAACCACACCGCACAGATAAACCAGCAAAGCCGCCAGCAAGATCAACAAAATCTTGGTCAGGGGGCTGGCTGCTTCAAACCATTGCACCGCATTGGCAAGTGTGCTGCGCCAGCCACCGGTTGCAGCAGCTTGGCGGGTCGCCGCTGCAGCAGGACGTGCGGCGGTCGCTGGCTGAGCCGCAGCTTTGGCAGCTTTGGCAGGCTTGGCAGCGCGAGTAGACGGTTGAACTGCTACCGGAGCCTCGGCCACCGGCGCAGCCACGGATGACTGCACTTGCTGCTGGCGTTGGGTGGTCGCCCGCAAGCGTTCCTGCAACACGCGGCTCAAGTTGAGTGCCAGCGTGGGATATTGCAGCATGAGGTCTTCAAAGTCCTCGCTGCGCAACATCCAGGCATCTACATCCGTCAGGGTGCGCGCGCTGGTGCTGCGCACACCTTCCGACAACAGCGCGCCTTCACCGAACACATCGCCATCGGCGATCACTGCCACCGGCGACGCGCCGCGCGCACCGGCGGTTTCCATCTGCACTTGGCCGCGTTCGACGAGATACAAACCGTCCGGCTCATCGCCCTGACGATAGATGTATTCACCAGCGCGGAAGCGCGAAGCAATCAGACGTTTGCGCACCCCTTCTAACTGCGGACGGGAAAGGCCCGACAACAGAGAGATTTGGCGCAGATGTTTGTCAAAGAAGGTTTCGTCAGCAGAGGCCAGTTTTTGAGCGACTGACTCGTTGACTGCGCTTTGCAGGGCCGGATAGCGCGCGGCAATCCGCTCAAAGTCACTGCGGAACAGCACCCACAGGTTGACGTCGGTGGTGGCGATAGCATCGGAGGAGCGTGGACGGCCTGTCACCAGCGACATCTCGCCGAACTCGTTGCCATTAGCCAGCCGGGCCAGCACTTCGTCGCCGTTGCGCAGCTCCACTTGGCCATCTTCGACCAGAAACATGCTTTCACCCGCATCGCCGCGATGGTAGACCAAATCGCGGTTGGGTACGTGTTGCAGCACCATCGAAGCCACCACGTCGGCCAACGCGTCGTCGGGCCAACGGTTGAAGGTGGGCAGTTGCCGCAGCCGCGCGGCGGCTTGCTTCTGATCCGCGGCAGTCAGAGGGGCGCGTAGCTCGCGGCTGAGTGCACTGGCCAACTCAGGGTAGCGTGCGACCAGGGCGCGCCAGGAAGCCGCGCTCAGACGCCAAGCCGTTGTATCACTGGCTGCTTCGGCGGTGTGTGCGGAGACCTTGCCGGTCAATAGTTCAAGATCGCCGAATACAGAGCCTGCGCCGACGATGAGGTCGCTTTCGGCCGCAGAAGAATCGGTCAGGTTGACCTGGCCGTGCTCAACGATGTATAGCGCGCCGGGTACATCCCCCGCGCGGTAGAAGCGCTGACCGGCTGTCACATCGGCAATGGTCAACTGCCCGGCCACTGCGGCCAAAGCTGAGCGGCTGGCACGTCGCCAACCGGGCACGCTCTGCGCCCGACTCGTCACGTAGTGGCTCAAGGCCGCGACCGACGTTCCCGTCGTGCGACTGAGGGCGATGCCTAAGCTGGGGTCACGCTGCACCAACCGATCAAGATCGCTGGCAGCCAACGCGACGGCGTTGACGGCGTTGACGGCTTCTGCACCGGTTTCATAGGGGCTGCCCGACAGCATGTCGGCATCGCCCAGGGTGCTGCCGGGGCCAAGGGTGGCCAACACGTGACCATTTTCGGCGACTAGGCGCACCCGGCCGCTTTCGATGAGGAGCATTCGCGTTGCGGGCTGGCCGGCTTTGAACAACACTTCGCCCGGCGCAAATTGCACCGGTTGTAGACGTTCTTCAAGTTGGGCTTGTTGCAACGGCGCTAACCCATCAAAGAGCGGCACTCGATTGCTGGATTGAGATGTCACTGCCATCTCCTTTTCAGTGAATTACCGGGTAGGATAGAGATTGTCATACGATTGGGAACAACCGCTATTGTTCTACCCTTTGCATTGACAGCGTCAAGAAACCCTATTAACGACGCTGGAAAGTCACTTCGTAGGCGTAATGTCCCCAGGCGAACATGTACTGATGATTTTGAGCTTCGGCGGAGCAACTGGCAAGGTCGGGGTGGGGTTTACAATTACAATAGCCTGCTGCCCATAACAAATCTCCATCTGGCCAGGTGTTGCTCAAGCCGCGGGTTAAGGGACTGATCGGGTTATTGTTGCCATCCACCACCTGCACCTGCCCACCGCCTCCGCGGCCCAAGTCCCATTCTACGCGTCCCGGTCCTTTGCCTTGATCACCCGTTACGTTGATGGTTTGCGTCCAAATTTCCTGAACGCGCACACCATTTAAGGGATTGCCTGCGCCATCAATCACTTTCACGAAGATATTGTGATCACCACTATCACACCGTTGGGAATCCTGCCCGACTGGTCGCAAGCGAACATCAGCTACGACGTACTGGCCGGAAGATTGCGGAACAGGCGTTGCTGTGGGAGGAAGCGGAGCCGTGGTTGCGGTCGACGCGGGGGCGCTCGTAGGGGCAGCCGCGCTCGGTGGGGCGGGTGTATTGGTCGGCACGGGTGTAGGTTGCGGACGCGGCGTAGGCGTCGGCGGGATGTTCTGCGCCAGAGCAACGACGTCCAGAGCGCCCGCGGCCTCCACGACAGACGCGGCGACCCAGCCTAAGCTGCCGCCGCCCAAATCCACCTGCCACCAGGTGCTGTCACTGTTGCGCGCCAAAACGTCTACCGGCTGCCCGGCAGCGAGTTGATTCACCACAGGATACATTGTGCCCGGCCCACTGCGCACGTTGATCACTTGATTGGCAACGGCACGCGGCTGGGTGTTGACTGTGGCAGTCGGTTCAGGCGTAGCTGTGTCTGTGGGGGCTGACGTGGGAACTGTGGTCGGCGTAGCCGTGGAGACAACCGATGTAGGTGTATCGGTTATCGGGGCCGCCGTTGCTGTAGCAGGAACCGCTGTGGCAGTTGACACTGCTACGACCGCAGCCGGTTCGGTGGGCTGTGCCGAACGCGCCAAATAGTCCTTAGCCATATTGCTGATTGGGCCGAGTGCGCTCGCCAGAGAAATCAGGTTCACCGTTGTAGCGGTATCCTGTCCCTGCGCAATATATGACTCCGCCAGCGCCAACACCGATTGACCGGGATTGGGTAGGTTCAGTTCTGCTAAGGCTGTTTGAGCAGCAGGGAGATCTTGGGTGGCGCTGAACTGTTGGGCAATTGCGACAAGAGCGGCATTGCGTTGTTCAGCGGTTTGCGGCTGGGCGCTGGAGGGTTGACTATTGCCGCAGCCGCTGAGCGTGAAGGCGATGATGGAAAGCAGAAGAATGGACAGAAGGGTCTGTTTCCAGCGGGCCTTGCTCATGTGCTGTCGGAAGAATGGTGTGTTAAGTTGGTACAGGGGTAACATAGAGAAGGGAATCGCGCCGCGGGACGGCCAATTCCCTTTTGCCTCCTTGAAACTTAGCCAATTTGCCGACTGGACGTATAATGCCAGCGTTGTTGGCTGGTTCGCTATCTGGTTGAGTGCCGAAGGTGGGAATCGAACCCACATGAGCGCTATGCTCAACGGTGTTTGAGACCGTCGCGTCTGCCTGTTCCGCCACTTCGGCGCAGCACTTACAGGCGGCAGTATAGCCGAACATCGACGTTTCGCCAAATTCGCGTTTTGTGTCTGTTTATGGATGAACAAGCTCTGATTGATGCCGCGTGTCAGGGAAATCTGGCAGCGTTTAATCGCCTGGTGCTGACGTATCAGGCGATGACTTATAACCTCGCTTACCGCATCCTCGGTCACCCGGAAGGGGCTGAGGACGCGGCGCAGGAAGCCTTCATAAAAGCCTATCGCAATCTGAACCAGTATCGCGGCGGCTCGTTCAAAGCGTGGTTGCTGCGCATTGTGACCAATGTTTGTTACGATCAACTACGCCATGTGCAGCGGCGACCGGCCAGCTCGCTGGAGGACATGGCCGTGGACCCTGAACACGCGGGCAAGCTGGTGGATCACGCCGAGGAACCGGGTGAGTACGCACTGCGCCAGGAATTGAGCCAGGTGATTCAACGCGGCATCGAGCTGCTGCCTGCCGAGCAGCGCATCGTGTTGACACTGTCGGACATCGAAGGCTTGAGCTATGAAGAAATCGCCGAGGTCATGGATACATCGCTGGGGACGGTGAAGTCACGCTTGAGCCGCGCCCGCACCAAACTGCGCGATTTTCTGCTGGAACAACAGGAACTTTTGCCGAAACGCTACCGTCTACAAACCGAAGAGGAAAGCCATTAACCAGAGGAGCGCCAACGACGGCGTTCCCCTGCGGAGTTCGTCGAATGACTATGCGTGAAACTTTCAACATCGAACACCTGTCAGCGTACCTTGATAACGAGCTTGCTCCCGCAGAACGCGCCCACGTTGAAGCGGTTTTGACAAGCGATCCAGCAGCAGCGGCAGCGTTGCGCGAGTTGCGCTATACCAAAACCGTTCTGGCTGACACGCCACGCCTGGCAACTCCGCGTGCGTTTACCCTGAACGAAGCGCTGCTGCAACCTTCCCAGCCGCGGCGCAGTTGGTGGTCATGGCTCCAGCCAGCTTATCTGCGCGGAGCAGGTGTCCTGGCCTCGCTGGCTCTGCTGGTGCTGGTGATGGGCGATTTGAGCGTGCGCGCCGAGATGTGGAACAGCGCGCCGACAGAACGAGCCGCCCAGCTGGGCGGTCTGGCCGCAGATCAAGGCGATCCAACGGCTATTCTGGGCAAAACATCCACCGACCCGGTCGTCCTGGCTCCAGCCGGTTTCCTCGGCATCCCCGCCACCACCCTGCTGGTTATCGAAATCGTGCTGGCTGTTTTAGCTGTCGCTCTGCTCATCGCCGCGCGCCAAATGAGTCGTGCGCCATAGCGATACATCAAAATATGGACCGTAAAACAGGCTGTCTGCTCCCCGCAGACAGCCTGTTTTTTGCAAGCTGCTACGTTTGGGGTTTGCGCGGCCTTGAGGTAGGATGCTGGTATGACAAAGCGCGTTGATGCCTGGAACGAAATCGTTGTGCAAGCACCCGGCAAGATCATTTTGTTTGGTGAGCACGCTGTGGTATACGGACAACCGGCCATTGCCGCGCCGGTAACGCACGTGCAAACCACGGCAACGGTCGCGGCGAGACCGGCGGGGCATGGCCTGCTGCTTGATCTGCCGGACGTTCAGCAGCGTGTGCCGGTGCTGACGGAGAATCCCGACCAGCCCTTGGCGCATGTGGCGCGGCTGGCCTTGCAGGCTTTCAATGTGCAGATTGATCCCGATATGACGCTGACGGTGCGTTCGACGATCCCAGTTGCCAGCGGGCTGGGCAGCGGCGCGGCCGCGGCCACGGCGATTGTGCGGGCTTTGGCGGCTGTGGCAGGGGTGAAGGTGACGCCTGCCGAGGTGTCTGCGCTGGTGTACCGTAGCGAGCAGCTTTTTCACGGCACGCCGAGCGGCGTAGATAACACGGTGATCGCGTACAACATGCCGGTGTGGTTTGTGCGCGGGCACGCCCCGGAGCCGTTTGCAATTGCGCGGCCCTTTACGCTGGTGATCGGTGACACGGGTGTGCCCAGCCCCACGGCGGCTACGGTGGGCGATGTGCGGCGGCAATGGCAGGCAGAGCCGGCGCGGCTGGAGGCGCTGTTCGCGGCGGTGGGGGATGTGGCGCACGCGGCGCGGGCGGCGATTGCCGCGGGTGATGTGGACGCGCTGGGGCCGCTGCTGGACGCAAATCAAGGTCTTTTGCAAGCTATGACGGTTTCCAGCCCCGAACTAGACGCGCTGTGCGCGGCGGCGCGACAGGCGGGCGCGCTGGGGGCCAAGTTGAGCGGCGGTGGCCGAGGTGGTAATATGCTGGCGTTGGTCGCTGCGGAGCAGCGCACGGCGGTGCTGGACGCGTTGCGAGCGGCGGGCGCGGTACGCGCATTTGCCACCACTGTGGGCGACGCGGGCTGGGCGGCGCGGGGAGAGGGTGAAATTGTCGTTTGACAACTTTTACAGCCTGTGGCACAATCGCCCGCACAACCACATACGCAACAACGCTGAACCGGACTAGTACTTGGCAAAGCGAGTTTCAGAGAGCCGGCGGTAGCTGCAAAGCCGGCAACTGCGCAGCCAGTGAATGGACCGGGGAGTTGGGTAGTGAACAATGGATAATGATAAATGGGCAACGGTTAATGGACTGGTATCATTTACTGTTAACCGCTAACGCTTAACCATTCATTAGCTTCCTCCGGAGACGCCACCGTTATCAGGGCGCTGGAAATCGTCAGTAGTAAGTAGCCGTAGTCTTCTCTTTCTGCTCCTTACATTCTTACTTCTTACTGTTTCCGCAGAGTGAGGCTGGCACGACATCCCTGCGCTTCATGGCAGGGGTTTGTTTTTATCAGCCTAACCAGGGTGGCACCGCGAGACGCCTCTCGTCCCTGCAAGCGCAGCATTATGCGCGGGACGAGGTGGCGTTTTTTTGTTTAGTGAGATAGTGACCATGTACAAACCCTCTCTCGACCACATTCGCACACTGGCCGGCCAGGGCAACGTGATTCCCATCACGCGTGAGTTGCCGGCTGATCTGGAAACGCCTGTATCGGTGTATCTCAAGCTGCGTGACGGCAGCCCATCCTTCCTGCTGGAATCGGTGGAGAAGGGCGAGCAGATGGGCCGCTACTCCTTCATCGGCGTGCAGGCACCGCTGGCCCTGCTGGCCCGCGGCAACACAGTGACTATGCGCGGCGCGGGCGGCGCGGTGCTGGAAACCCGCCACACCGACGATCCGCTGGATGTGCTGCGCACCTTGCTGCGCCAGCGCACCGCCATCCGTCCGCCCGACGTAGATACACTGCCGCGCTTCACAGGCGGCGCGGTGGGCTATCTCAGCTATGACTGGGTGCGCTTTGTCGAGCGCCTGCCCGCCACCGCCACGGACGACCTTGACCTGCCCGAATTTGTTTTTCTGCTAGCCGACAACCTGGTGATCTTCGACCATGTGCGTCACCGTCTGCTGGTGCTGGCCAATTGCCGGCTGGAGGGCGACCCTTCGACAGGTTCAGGGCAAGACCTGCTGGCCGCCTACGCGGACGCAGTGGCACGCATCGAGCAGATCGTAGCCCGCCTGCGCAAGCCGCTGGTGCTGCCGGAAGAAAAACAGCCGGAGCCAGCAGGCCAGACTGAGTGGCAGAGCAACGTCAGCCAGACGGAGTTTGAAAACCGCGTGCTGCAAGCTAAGGAGCACATCGCTGCGGGCGACATCTTCCAGGTGGTGCTCAGCCAGCGTCTCAGCCGCACCACGCACGCCGACCCTTTCACCATCTACCGCGCGCTGCGCATGACCAATCCCAGCCCCTACATGTACTTCCTGGAGTTGCCCGACGGTGACGCATCGGGCCAACCGCTGCGGCTGATCGGCTCCAGCCCGGAGATGCATGTACGCCTGGACGCAAACGCGGGCAAGGCGCAGCTTCATCCCATCGCGGGCACGCGCTGGCGCGGCGCCACCGTTGAGGAGGACGCCGAGCTGGCCGCGGGGCTGCTGGCTGATCCTAAAGAACGCGCTGAGCATGTGATGCTGGTAGACCTGGGCCGCAACGACCTGGGCCGCGTGTGCGACTACGGCAGCGTTCACATCCCTACCTTGATGGCAGTGGAGCGTTACAGCCACGTGATGCACATCGTCAGCGATGTACAGGGCACGCTGCGACCAGAGTTCGATGCGTTTGACCTGCTGCGGGCGACCTTCCCCGCGGGCACAGTCAGCGGTGCGCCCAAAGTGCGGGCGATGGAGATCATCGAAACGCTGGAGGGCACGCGCCGCGGGCCATATGCCGGTTGCGTGGGCTACATCGGCTACGACGGCACGATGGATACCTGCATTACCATCCGCACGGTGCTGATGCGCGGCCAAACTTGCACTGTGCAGGCCGGCGCGGGCATCGTGGCGGACAGCGATCCCACCTACGAATGGCAAGAAACCCTGAATAAAACCCGCGCTTTGGCTGTAGCTGTGGAAGTAGCCGAGCGCGGTCTGGTGGCAGGATAAATCGGTAGACTGGGAAAACAACCTACCAAGCCTCTCCCACCCCCGGCGCATCCAATTTACCAATACCCAAGGACTGATCCATGACCACTAAACGCATTCTTACCGGCGACCGGCCTACGGGCAAGCTGCACCTTGGCCATTACATCGGCAGCCTACGCCATCGCCTGGCTTTTCAGGATCAATACGAGTGCTTCTTTATCATTGCCGACCTGCACATGCTCACTACCAAGAATACCAAAGAGGATGTGCTGGCGATTGCCGACAACGCCCGCGCCATTGTGCTGGATCAGTTGGCGGTTGGCCTCGATCCGGCCAAAGTGACCTTTTACCTGCAATCGGCTGTGCATGAAGTATACGAACTGAACTTGCTGCTGGCCGGGCTGGTGACAGTGGAACGTTTGCAGCAGTTGCCCACCATCAAGGACATGGCTGACGCCGCCGGCCTGGAGCAGATCCCCTACAACCTGCTGGGCTATCCTGTGCTGCAATCGGCAGACATTCTGATGCCACGCGCGCATCTCGTGCCCGTGGGCAAGGACAATGAAAGCCATGTGGAGCTGAGCCGGCAGATCGCGCGGCGCTTCAACAACGCCTACGGCGAGGTCTTCCCGCTGCCGGAGCCGTATGTGATCGGCGGTACACTGGTGGGCACCGACGGGCAGGCCAAGATGAGCAAGAGCCTGGACAATGCCATCTTTCTCAGCGACGACGCGGCCACGGTGCGCCGCCGCGTGTTCAGCATGTACACCGATCCGAACCGCACCAGTGCGGACGTGCCCGGCACGGTGGAGGGCAACCCGGTGTTCATCTATCACGACGCCTTCAACCCCAACCAGGCCGAGGTGGATGACCTCAAGGCACGCTACCGCGCGGGCAAGGTGGGTGATGTTGAGGTGAAGGAAAAGCTTGCCGCGGCGCTCAACGCCTTCCTGGAGCCGACGCGCGAGCGCCGTGCCCGTTATGAAGCGCAAACCGGCTATGTAGACGAGCTGATCTACGAGGGCACGCAGCGCGCCTCCGCCGAAGCCAAAGCCACGCTGATTGAGGTCAAGAAAGCCATGGGCTTGACCGGAGTGTGGAATCGCATCAGCCGCGGCGCGGAGAAGAGACGGAAGCGGAACGAGTAATACGCAGTGCGTAATACGTACTGCGTAACTCGTAACCCTGACGGAGCGCTTCCTGGAGGCGAGTATGAACTTTACAAGTTGATGTGAGACTGTTCCGCAAGAGATTGCACAGGACCGAGTGTGGCGCGTCAAAGCTTATCAACTGGCGTTATTTGCCGCAGATATTGCTTGGCTTGATCTCAAAGCTTTAATGGCTGATCGTCGTACGTTGGAGCTATCAGATCAACTGTATCGCTCAATCGGCTCTGTCAGCGCCAATATTGTTGAAGGGTTCTCAAAGAGTTCACGCCGCGATCGGGTACGCTTCTACGAGTATGCGCTCGGTTCTGCTCGCGAAGCGCGTGACTGGTATTACAAAGCTCGCCATGTCCTGCGTTCTGAAGTTGTCACAAACCGCCTCACTTTGTACACAGAGATTATTCGTCTGTTATTGACGATGATCCCTGAACAGCGGATGGCCAGCCTGAAAGAACCAGATCCCACCTATCAGGCAGCCACCGTATCTTCTTCTGAAGATATCATATTTTAATCAAACGCACTTTGTCACAGCATAGCTCATAACTTAAAATAAGCATTCGTTTACCCAAAGCAGTCAATTCCGGGTTACGAGTTACAAAGTTACGGGTTACTTGCTTGCATCGAGCCACAAACATTTGGACATACCCCCATGATCGCCTTCATTGACAACTACGACTCTTTCACTTACAACCTGGTGCAGTACATCGGCGAGGTGATGCTGGAGGATCGGCTGGGCGACCCGCATACTGCGCTGCGAGTGTGGCGCAACGACGAAATCACCGTGGAGGAGCTGGCCGCGCAGCAGCCAGATTTTATCATCATCTCGCCCGGCCCCGGTTCACCGCAGCAGGACAGCGGCATCAGCAATGACGTAATCCGCCACTTCTACACCACCACGCCGATCCTGGGTGTGTGTCTGGGGCAGCAGTGCATGGGCCACGTCTTCGGTGGTACAGTGGGCCGCGCGCCACGGCTGATGCACGGCAAGGTGTCGCCGGTGTATCATACTGGCAAAAGCATCTTTCGCGACCTGCCCAGCCCCTTCCAGGCCACACGCTATCACTCGCTAATCGTGCAGGACCCCTTGCCCGCGGCGTTAGAGCTGACCGCATTCACGCTGGAAGGGGAGGTGATGGGTGTCCGCCATCGTGACTATCCCACCACCGTCGGCGTGCAGTTCCACCCGGAAAGCATCCTGACCCAGCACGGCAAGCAGTTGTTACGCAATTTTCTGGCATTAAAGAAGTAGACAAGTATGCTAAGGAAACAAGTACGCAAGGAAGGCGTCTTGTCTACTTGTCTACTTGTCTACCCTTCTGGAGGCTTCATGATCCAACACTCCCTCGCGCGCCTGCTGGAACGCGAAGACCTGAGCGAAGACGACGCCTACGCAGCCATGATGCAGATCATGCAGGGTGACGCTACGCCCGCGCAGATCGGCGGGTTTTTGGTGGCGCTGCGCATGAAAGGCGAAACCGTGGCCGAGATCACCGGCTGCGCCCGCGCCATGCGCGCCCACGCAGTGGCAGTCCATCCCGTGCGCGCGCCGCTCACCGACATCGTGGGCACAGGCGGCGACCACAGCGGCACCTTCAACATCTCTACCACCGCGGCCTTTGTCATCGCCGGCGCGGGTGAGGCCGTCGCCAAGCACGGCAATCGCTCCATCACCAGCAAAGCCGGCAGCGCCGACGTGCTGGGCGCGCTGGGTGTGCGCCTTGATCTGGACGCCGCACAGGTGGCCCGCTGTATTGACGAAGCCGGCATCGGCTTTTGCTACGCGGTCAACCACCACCCGGCCATGCGCCATGCCATCGGCCCGCGGCGTGAGCTGGCCGCACGCACCGTGTTCAACATTCTCGGCCCGCTCACCAACCCCGCGGGCGCGGAGCATATGGCCGTGGGCGTGTTCAGCGCCGAGTTGACCGAGCCGCTGGCCGGCGTGCTGGGCCGACTGGGCAACCCCGCAGCTTACGTCGTCCACGGCCACGGCGGGCTGGATGAACTGAGCCTCAGCGGGCCTAACCGTGTGAGCGAGCTGCGGGGCGGCATGGTGCGCACCTTTGAATTGGACGCGCAGGAGCTGGGCCTGCGCCGGGCCGAGTTGAGCGAGTTGCGCGGCGGCGACGCCGCAGACAATGCCCGCATCACGCGCGCCATTCTTAACGGTGCAGAACAAGGCCCGCGGCGCGACGCGGTGCTGCTCAACGCGGCTATGGGCCTGGCCGTGCCCGACGGCGACTGGCCCGCCGCGCTTGCCCGCGCCCGCGCCAGCCTCGATAGCCGCGCCGCCCTCACCGCGCTGGAACAACTGGTGGCAGTGAGCAACCAGCAAGCAACCGTATACCCGCTGATCTGACAACGCCGACCACACTTGCAGGTCTTTGATCGCACCACCTACAACATGCGCCTTTCTACTCTTATGTCTCTCCGTTGGCGTATTGCTGTTCCGTACATCGTTTTGATGCTGTTAGCCCTGCTGGTGCTGACGGTTGTGGTCACGCGTCAGGTGCGCGACGAACATTTGGCCGATCTGCGTAGCACCTTACTATCCGAAGCACGCCTGATCGCAGCAGCCACACAGCCTGACCTCGTCACGAATACCCCCTTCGACGCCAAAAACACAGCACTGGACGAGTTAGCGCGCCACTGGGCGGATCTGGTGCAGGGCCGCGTCACAATTATTGCCGCCGACGGCGCTGTGCTGGGCGAATCGCATCAGGACCGCGCCGTGATGGACAACCATCTCAGCCGCCCGGAAGTACAAGCCGCGCTCGCTGAGGAGGAAGCCACCGCCATTCGCTTCAGCAACTCGACCGACCAGGAGATGATGTATGGCGCTGTGCCCATCCGCAATGCTACCGGGCAAATCGTGGGTGTGGCACGCGTTGCCCTGCCGCTTGACCAGATTGACGCCAGCATCGCGCGCTTGCGGCGACCATTGTTGGGAATCACGTTGGGCACAGCTATCCTGGTGCTGCTGATGGCATTGTGGATTGCTGGCCGCACCGCGCACCCCATCGAACAGCTCACCGGCGTGGCAGACCGCATGGCGGGCGGTGATTTCAGCGCGCGGGCTGTCGTCAGCACGCAAGACGAGATCGGCCACCTCACCACAGCCTTTAATCGCATGGCTGAGGAGTTGAGCGACAAGATGAGCATCCTCACGCGCGAGCGCAGCCGTTTGGAGGCCATTCTGGAAAATCTGGCCGACGGCGTGTTGATTGCCGACGCGCGCGGCGAGATGCGTCTGATCAATCCGGCGGCCACGCGGCTGCTCAACACCAGCGCCGATGCCGCGCGCGGTGCAAGCTTTGCCCAGATCGTGCGGCATCACCGCATCATTGAACTGTGGCAAGCCTGCCGGGCTACCGGTCAGGTGCAAGCAGGCGCGGTGGAAATAGATCGGCAGGGCATTTTCTGGCAGGTGATCATCACCACCTTTCAAGAAGCCGAAGGCCGCGGCTATCTGGTAATTATTCAGGACTTATCGCGCATCCGGCGGCTGGAAACGGTGCGCCGCGACTTCATCAGCAATATTTCACACGAGCTGCGCACCCCACTGGCCTCGCTCAAGGCGTTGACGGAAACGCTGCGCGACGGCGCACTCGAAGACCCGCCGATGGCCGAGCGCTTCCTGCTCAGTATGGAAACCGAAATTGATGCGCTGACGCAGATGGTGCAGGAACTGCTAGAGCTGTCGCGCATCGAATCGGGACAGGTGGCGCTGCGACGACGCGCTGCGCAGATCGTTGGCATCCTAGAACCGCCTGTGGAGCGTCTGGCCGCACAGGCAGAACGTGCGGAGTTGACGTTGACGGTGGAGGTGGCAGCGGATACGCCGCCCGTGCTGGCTGATGTCGAGCGGATGCAGATGGTGGTGACCAACCTGGTACACAACGCCATCAAATTTACACCGCCGGGGGGGCGCGTGCAGGTGTCGGCACGACCGGCCAGCGCGGTTGAGGCCGGCGGTCCGCACCCAGCGGTGCTGGTGCAGGTGCTCGATACCGGAGCAGGCATTCCGGCCAACGATCTACCGCGCGTCTTTGAACGTTTTTTCAAAGCCGACCGTGCGCGCGGGAGCGGCGGCACGGGGCTGGGCCTGTCCATCGCGCGGCATCTGGTGGAAAGCCACGGGGGCCGCATCTGGGTGCAAAGCGAGGAGGGCCGCGGCAGTATTTTCAGCTTTACGTTGCCGGTGGCCTGAAGCAAGCAAGGTGGGGCAGCGCGGGGGCGTTAACCCAATGTTAAACAAACGATGACATGCTTTTAAACCCGCCGTGAAAAGGCGTTAATCAGCGCGTGCTATACTCATGGGGAAAGCAACAAACATATCTTGTAAGGAGAAAGAGACCCCATGAAACGTCTATTGCCTGTGAGCCTGCTCGTTGCGGCTCTTGTACTATCCGCCTGTGGCGGCGCTGCACCTGCTGTCGCACCAACGACTGCGCCAGTAGTTGCCGAACAACCAACCGCCGCCGCTGCTCCGATGGCGACAGAACAACCCGCCGTCGCATCGGGCTTGCCGGAAGTCAATCCGCTGGAAGTGACGGGCGATATCATTGCCGCCGGTTCCTCCACTGTGTTCCCGCTGGCCGAGGCGCTGGCCGAGCGCTTTATTGATGAAGGTTACGGTGGCAACATCACCATTGACTCAATCGGCTCTGGCGCTGGCTTCGAGCGCTTCTGCGTGGCGGGTGAGACTGACATTGCCAACGCCTCCCGCGCCATCAAGGAGAGCGAAATCGAAAGCTGCAAAGCTATTGGCCGCACCCCCATTGAGTTCCGCGTTGGTACCGATGCGCTGGCTGTAGTGGTCAACCCGGCCAACGACTGGATCGGCGAAACCGGCGTTACCCTGGCGGAGCTGGCCAAGCTGTTCTCTCCTGACGCGACCAACTGGTCTGACGTGAACCCAGCCTGGCCCGCCCAGCCGATCAAACGCTTCTCCCCCGGCACCGATTCTGGCACGTTCGATTACTTCGTCGAAGCAGTGATGGACACGACCTATGTAGTGGATAAGGACGCGGACAAAGGCAAGGGCGGAGAGGCTATCCTCGGCGCGGCTAACCTGCAACTCTCCGAAGATGACAACGTCCTTGTGCAGGGCGTCGAAGGCGACAAGTATGCCATCGGTTATTTTGGCTTCGCTTACTACCAGGAAAACGCCGGCAAACTCAAAGATATTGCCATCGAGGGTGTTGCCCCCAGCGCGGCTACGGTGGACGCTGGTGACTATGCGCTAGCTCGCCCTCTCTTCATGTACTCTGATGCCAACATTCTCACCAGCAAGCCGCAGGTGGCGGCCTTCCTCAACTTTGCCTTGACCAACGTCAACGATGTGATCGTCGAAGTGGGCTACTTCCCGGCATCTGAAGACGCTTTCAATGCAGCGAAGGCAGCACTGTTGGGTGTCATCGGCCAGTAAGGAAGTCATCTTCCCGAAGAGTATGAGGAATTTCTTGCCACAGGCGGCTATGCTCCTCGAAATGACACCAACTGCGTAACTCCTACAACTGTAAAGAGTGCAGAGAACGCAAGGGATCGCCTGATTTCTCTGTACTCTTTGTTTTTACGGATAACGCGTAAAGGACTTATCTGATGTCCCCATCTGTTTCACCCCGTGTCTCGTTCCAGCAACGTCCCTTCGATTTGCGGCGACGCTCACGTCCGGGCGAGATGCTCATCCGGGCGTTTTTGATATTTGCCAGTCTGGTATCGGTGCTGACCACCGCCGGCATTGTGCTGGTGCTGATCTATGACGCCATCAAGTTCTTTGCTCGCCCAGAACCAACGCTGCAAGGCTTTTTCACCGGCACAATCTGGCAACCGCAAATTCTCAAGTTCGGTATCTTCCCCTTGTTTAATGCTACGCTGCTCACCAGCGCCATCGGCATGGTGGTGGCGCTGCCGCTCGGCCTGATGATCGCCATCTACCTGAGTGAGTACGCGTCACCGCGGGCGCGCAACATCCTCAAGCCGATGCTGGAGATTCTGGCAGGCATTCCCACAGTGGTCTATGGTTTCTTTGCGCTGGGGTTTATGACCCCCCTGCTGCAAAGCATCTTTGGCCGGGATCGCGTCGAGGTGTTCAATGTTGCCTCCGCGGGCATCGTGATCGGCATTTTGATCATCCCGTTAATTAGCTCCATGAGTGAAGACGCGCTGACTGCGGTGCCGCGCTCGCTGCGCGAGGCTGCCTATGGCCTGGGCAGCACGCGGTTTGAAACAGCCCTCCGCGTGGTTTTGCCCGCGGCGCTCTCTGGCATCTCGGCCGCGGTGATCGTAGCGATGTCGCGCGCTATCGGTGAAACGATGGTAGTCGCCATTGCTGCCGGCGCCGGGCCACGCAACTTCGTCAACTGGGGCAACGCTGTAGACGGGCTGAACTTTCTCAACCCCTTCAAGGCTGCGGAAACCATGACCGGTCACATCGTGCGCATCAGCGGCGGCGACTTGAGCTACCAAACGATTGACTACGATAGTATTTTCGCCATTGCCTTTGCCCTGTTCATCATGACCATGATTCTCAACATTATCAGCCGTTGGATTGTGCGACGCTTCCGGCAGGAGTATTAGTCATGACAAACTCAACCCGGACACCGATGCAGGCCTTCCCGACGGGTCAAGAATACGATAGTTATGTCAAGAAACGTCAGCGCAAAGCCAAGACATGGCACGGCCTGTTCTTTGCCGCCACACTGATCGGCATTCTGGCGCTGGCCGCGCTTCTGCTGGATGTGATCAACGATGCCTTTGGTTACGTAGCTATTCGAAGTAAAGTGCCGGAAGCCGCGCTGATCAGCAGCTATTATCAGGATCAGGGGGGCACAGCGCCGGGGTTTACGCTGACCGAACAGCCGCGCGAGGTACTGCTGGCCTTGCTGAATGCGCAGGTTAGTACAGGCCGTCTGCGCGCGTTGGAAGCCAGGGAACCGCTGGCACAACGCAACACAGACGCGCTGGCCGAGCTGGTGCGCAGCGAGATCGTCAAGCCCACGGGCGCGGGCAGTTGGTCACTGCTCGAATCGCTGACACGCCGCGCGGAAATCGCCGCAGACGTGGCCGCGATGCCAGATACCGAGCTGCAATTCCGCAGTTGGATCAACAAAGACTTTTTGATCAATCCCCAGTCGTCCGATCCTTATAAGGCGGGCATCAATATCGCGATCCTGGGGTCATTGTGGGTGACGCTCATTGCCTTTCTGATGGCTGTGCCGCTGGGCATTGCCGCGGCCATCTATCTGGAAGAATACAGCAACAGCAAAAGCCGGCTGGATCAGATCATCGAAACCAATATCAACAATCTGGCTGGCGTGCCTTCGATCATTTACGGTATGTTAGGACTGGCGGTGTTTGTACGCTTTATGTCCACCGTCACCAGCGGTCAATGGTTCGGCTACGGCGATCCCGCTACCACCAATGGCCGCACCATTCTCTCCGCGGGTTTGACGCTGGGCTTGCTGATCTTGCCACTGGTAATCATCAACGCGCGCGAGGCGATCCGCGCGGTGCCGCGCGGCCTGCGCGAGGCCAGCTTTGGTCTGGGGGCCACGCGTTGGCAAACGATCTGGAACCACGTGCTGCCCAGCTCGATGTCGGGCATTCTGACCGGCATCATTTTGGCAGTATCGCGTGCCTTTGGTGAAACCGCGCCGCTGATCGTGGTGGGCGTCTCGACTTTCATCGTGGTCCGTCCCGATGGCCCGTTCGCGAAGTTCACCACGCTGACTGCCCAAATCTACCAATGGACCTCGCGGCCGCAGGAAGAGTTCCAACACCTGGCCGCGGCAGCCATTCTGGTGCTGCTGGTACTGCTGATCACCTTGAATTCAGCCGCTATCTACCTGCGCACACACTATGCCAAAAGCAAACAGTAAGACTTAACCCGTTGTGAATGCTCGGTTGTCTCGAAGCTCGCCGGAGCGGAGAAATCCCCAAATCAAGACGGCAGGGATACTTCGCCGCAGACGGCCCGATATAACCACGACGCTTGAATATTGAGGACATTGCTCATGACCGTTTCCCTTTCTGATACCTACGCCATTGAGACAAAAGATTTAAATGTCTACTACGGTGGTTTTCGCGCGGTGCGCGATATCAACCTGGCTATCGAGCCGCGCCAGATTACCGCGCTGATCGGCCCATCAGGCTGTGGCAAAAGCACGGTGCTGCGTGCGTTCAACCGCATGAACGATTTGATCCCTGTGGCGCGCACCGAGGGTCGTGTGACCTTCCACGGCAAGAATATCTACGACGCCGATGTGGACGCGGTGGAAGTACGCCGCCGCATCGGTATGGTTTTCCAGAAGCCCAACCCCTTTCCCAAGAGCATCTATGAAAACATCGCCTGGGGAGCCAGGATCAACGGCTATCGTGGCCGCATGGATGATCTAGTCGAGGAATCGCTGCGCGGCGCAGCTTTGTGGGATGAAGTGAAGGACAAGCTGAAAGAAAGCGGCTATTCGCTGTCCGGCGGTCAGCAGCAACGCCTCTGCATCGCACGCACGATTGCCATCAAACCGGACATTATTTTGATGGATGAACCTTGCTCAGCACTGGACCCCATCGCGACCCTGCGCATCGAAGAGCTAATGAAGGAATTGGTGCAGGAGTACACGATCATTATCGTCACCCACAACATGCAACAAGCTGCGCGCGTGGCTGACAATACCGCGTTTTTCACCGTCTCGCCGGACCGCACTGGCTATCTGGAGGAGTACGGCGAAACCAAACACATGTTCACCAGCCCGAAGAGCCAGATTACAGAAGATTATATCACGGGGCGGTTCGGATAAATGCCGGATAAGGTGTAAGTAAGCATGCGATAGTCGTCCCCCCGTCACCTACCGATCTTTGCGGCGCACCCCCAACGCTCGCAAGGAGCCGCCCACCCGGTCACTTGTCACCTGCTCCCTCTGTTTTCACGCCTTTATGTCTTCGTAGATTCATGGTAAGATAATGAAAAGAAACGGTGTAGAATGAATAAAAAACACGTACTCTTCCTCTGTACTGGTAATTCGTGTCGCAGCCAAATGGCCGAAGGGCTGGTCAACTATTACCTCGGCGACAGTTGGCACGCGGTATCCGCGGGCACTGTGCCGACGGGCACTGTGCATCCGCTGGCAATTGCCGCGATGGCCGAGCTGGGCATTGACATCAGCACGGGCGTTTCCAAACACGCCGATCAATTCCGCGCCTGGCCCCTTGACGTTATCGTCACTGTGTGCGATGATGCCGCGGAAAACTGTCCCGTGTGGCTTGGCAAAGGCCAGGTCATCCATCATGCCTTCTACGACCCGGCCAAAGCAGAAGGCAGCGCAGAGGCGCGTCTGGCTGTGTTTCGCCAGGTGCGCGACGCAATTCAACAGTGGGTCGTTGAAGCATTGACAGCTTGGCAACTACAGACGCGGTAACAGACTGTCACAAATTAGCAGACAAACGGCACCACGGCTGCCCTTTCCGTTCTTACCCATAAAGGAAATAGCATGTTACGTACTACATTTGAACAACAGCTCAACAAGCTGCAAGAAGATATCATGGTGCTGGGTGGCATGGTGCAGGAAGCCCTGCTGCAAGCGATTGAACAACTCAAGGCGCGCGACATCACCGCCAGCCGCGCCCTGATCAAGCGCGACAAGCTGATTGATACCAAGCGTTATGCTATTGAAAGCGACGCGCTGGCACTGATTGCCACCCAGCAGCCAATGGCCGGCGACATGCGCATGATCGCGGCCGCGCTGTTCATCGCCAACGAACTGGAGCGCATCGGCGACTACGCAAAAAGCCTCGCGCGCGTGAACGTGCGCATCGGCGAAGAGCCGCTGATGAAACCCTTGATTGACATTCCTCGTATGGCTATTCAGTCAGAGATGATGCTGGGCCGTGCGCTGCACGCCTTCGTCACCCGCAATCTCGACCTGGCCCACGCCATCATTCAGGAAGATCAGATCGTGGACGATCTGTATGATCAGGTTTACGCCGAGTTGATGACGCTGGTGATGCAAGATGTCACGAAGATGCGCCAGGCCAACCTGCTGCTAATGGCTGCGCATAACCTCGAACGTGCCGCAGATCGCTGCACAAATATCTGTGAACGCGTCGTTTATTGTATTACCGGACGTTTAAACGACACCGGCAACGAAGACGACATCGCCTAATAACGCCTGCCGGGGCGCTCTCCGTGGCGTTATCCCTCAAGCAAGGAGTTTCCTCATGGCAGATGTGATTGACTACAAGATTTACGGCGACGACCTGCAACTCGTAGAGATCGAGCTGGATGCGGGTGAAGCGGTGCGTGCCGAGGTGGGCACCATGACCTACATGGACAGCGCCATCGAAATGCAAACTTCGACCGGCGGCGGGTTTATGCAGGGCCTGCGCCGTGCGGTAACGGGAGAAGGTTTCTTCATCACCAGCTTCACCAACACGAGCCGCGGCAAGGCGCGCGCCGGCTTTGCTGCGCCCTATCCCGGCAAAATCATTCCGATGGATTTGACCGCACTGGGCGGCACGTTTATCTGCCAGAAAGATTCTTTTTTGTGCGCAGCCAAAGGCATCGAGATCAACGTAGCTTTCACCAAGAAGCTGGGGGCGGGGCTGTTCGGTGGTGAGGGGTTCATTTTGCAGCGCCTGAGCGGCGACGGACTGGCCTTTGTTCATGCCGGCGGCACAATCATCGAGCGCGACCTGGCCGCGGGCGAAACAGTCAAGGTGGACACAGGCTGTATCGTGGCTTTTGCGCCGACGATAACCTACGACATCCGCTTTGTGGGCGGCTTCAAGAACGCGCTGTTCGGTGGGGAAGGGCTGTTCCTGGCTACACTTACTGGCCCCGGCAAGGTGTACTTGCAAAGCCTGCCCCTGTCGCGACTGGCCGACCGCATCCTGGCCGCGGCACGCTTTGGCCGCAACAGCGAGCAAAGCAGCGGGCTGGGTGGCCTGGGTGGCAAGTTCCTCAACGATCTGATGAGCGGGCAGTAGCCTGGTTATTTTCTTATAAAACGTATGCAGTTGGCAATACAAGTGTCATTCCGAGGCCCTGATGGGCCTCGGAATCGCTTGGTGAATGCGCAGAAACAAGAATTTCTCGTCGTTTTACTCCTCGAAATAACACCAACTGCGCAACTTCTATCTTCATTTGCTTTTGGGGCTGGACACTGTTTTAAAGCTGCGAACGCCCGTTAGTAGGGGCTTGTGCGCCAGGGGGTGGCGGCACGCCCACCCGCTGATTGCGCATGGTCCAATCCTGGATCAGTTCATTATAGATTTCCAGCGTCTCGCTGAGGGTGCTTTGCTGTTGCTCACGGGCGCGCTGCGCCTGTGCAGCGCGCGTGAGGCCGATGCGGTTCATGATCTCGCGCTGCACTTTGCGCGGGTTGCCCACGTTAATAAACTCGAACTTGCCTTCCACCGACGCGGTTTCCACGATCACCGTGCCGAAGTTAGCGAAATTGGCCCACAGCCCCGGCACGACGTAGTTGGCGTTCTGCACTTTTTCCCACTCAGCTTGCCGGCGGCGCTCAAACAGACCCAGCGGCAACCGGTACACGTCGGTGATGTGGGTTTTACTCAAGATATACATGTCGTTGCGCCAGTTATCGTACTGATACCAGAGCCAGAAAAAGCACACCACCAGAAAGGCCACATAACCAATCACCGCGGGCTGGCCGATTTCGCTCAAGGTGCGCAGGTTGAACTCGGCAAACAGGAACAGAGCCAGCGAGCCGAGAATCACGGTCAGCGGGATGGCCGTCGCCTTGAGCAGGAACCACGGATGCTTGCGATAGACGATGTCAACGTCTGTGGGCCGCGCGCTGGCTTTGGCTTTCTTCTTTTTCTCGCGGTCTTGCAGAATGCGCGCGCGCGTGCCCTTGGGCAGCAACCCCAGCAGCGCCAGCTTGATTTTCTCCGGGCGGTTGCGCAGCCACTTACTGAAACGTCGGAACGGATTGGTCACAGTTTGCCAGAAGCGTTGCAGTGAATTCAACGGGGCCTTGTATTTGAGGGTGTCAGGCAGCACGCGCTTGGGGATGTCGGGAATCATGCGCATCTTGAGATCGGAAAGTATCTTGTTGCGCAGATTCTCGCGCTGTTCTGCGACAGTGCCCGTGCGCACACGGCCCTGCAAGCCGCGAATCGTGGCAATCATCCGATCCGGGTTGGGAACCATCTCGAAGGAAATCACCCCCAGACCCGCAGTGCTGATGTCGAGGTGGGCGTAGTTCAGCAGACGGCCGATGAGGCTGGCGCGGCTGGACACATCCTGAATGCGCTCAATCGGCGCGGTGATCTGGTTTTCATAGATCATCAGCACCCGTTCGTGATCCAGCACGCGCTTGTTGGTAATAATGTAGTAATCATTCAGGTAGTCTATCACGTACCAGAGGGCAGGCAAGCCCAGTAGCACCAAGGTCAGCAGCGCATAGGTGGCTGAGTTTAGTGCGCCCTGCATCACGCCGTCTGCCGCGGTCAGCAACCCCAGAAAGGCATAAACCACCACAAACAGCCCGCCCAGCCGCTGCAACAACCAGATGATGTGCTTGCGCTGGAACAGCTCTATGGTTTCGTCCGCCTCCTGCCAGTTATACCGTTGGGTTTCCTTCGGCTTCTCCCGCATCTCGCGCCACAGGGTGGTGCCATGCCACAAGGCATCGTTGGCTTGCAGCAGGTACAGCACATCGTCGTGTTGCAGCGTGATCCAGTCTGTGCCATCCAGCGGCGTGCCGAGGGGGCCGGTGTCCACCTCTGAACGGACCGTGGCGTCGTGGCGGCTGCCACGCAGCAACGCGTTCACGCCATAGAAATCCTTGTTGCCCACGCTGCTAACGTGGCGGGGGCGCTCGCGGCCTGCATCATCAGTGGAGCGCATAATTGCTGCACCTGCTGATAGCACGTACAGCTTCGACCCGATCTGTCCTTGTCGCGTCACATCCAGGTTGGAGGGCACATGCTCCCATCCCGCGACAGAAGCCAGCGACACCCAGTGCGCCAATGTCAAATCGCGAAAAAGCGGCTCGCTTCCCAGAGCCTCCTGCAAGCGCGCGGGGATATTGAGCCGGTTGCGCAGCAAAAACTGCACATCTTTGATGCTGTGTTCAAGCTGCTCCAGCGAGGCCCCGTCCAGAATGATCAGGGCCGTGTCAGTGGCCGCTTCCGCCGAAACGCTCAATTGGTGGGGAATGTGTACCAACCCGCCCACAAAATAGTTGCCTGCGGTGATGATAGAGGGCAGCGGCGTAAATCCTTGCTGGCTGATCACCTCAGCCGTAGGATCGGTCGCTTCCAGCTGCCCGCTGCTCAGCTCTGTTTGTCTCTGACGGGTGATGCGTACTTGCCCCCAGTTGATGAAATACACGTTGCCGACTGCATCATCTATTTGGCAAATTTTTTCGCCGGCTTTGTAGGTGCGCTCAAGCGTAGCCACGGACAGATGTGTAATCTGGTCGTCGTCCAGGGAGCGCAACAAGGGAATGGCTTGCAGCCGCCGGGCCGCATTGTTGTAGAAAAGTGACCACAGGTCGGGATGCTTGATCAGCAGTTCAGCCAACGTGGTTGCAGTGATGCGCAGCAGCACCGAATTTTCTTCGGCTACGGCGTCGCTGGCATAGCTGGCCCCGCGAAAGAGTGATTGCTGCGTGAATAGGCTGCCTGCTTGTAAAATCCGGCTCCACCACACTTCGCCGTCTGCGCCGGTGGCCGACTGGCGCACCTTGCCCGTGTAGACAATATATGCGTCGTCCGATTGATGATTGGTTGCGAAGACTTGTTCCTCCGTGGCTGGCGTTTCCACAATCACCGCACGGGCCAACAGCTCCAAATCGCTGGCTGACCAGCTTTTGAAGGATGGAATGGTCTTGAGCAGGGCCAAAATTTCATCGGGCGAGGGAATGGGCAACTTCGCCACAGGCGAACTCCTTATCATTAGATCAGATGTGCGTGTTAATGTAAATTATACCTTTGGGCAAGGGCTTGTCAACTGCCCTGCTGCGCGGCTGGCGTTTTTCTCCTGACGCCGATTGCAGTATACTGCGCTGCTATGATGAACTTCACACGTATGGATAGAGTACGTCGAGTCATTCTGCTGGTAACAGTTGCTGCCTTGCTGAGCGGATGCGTCAGCGCGCGCGGCCTGCTGGCCGATTGGGGGGTGCGCAAGGAGCCGCCGCCGCCGAATATCGTGCTGATCTTGACCGACGACCAGGATTTACTGCTTGACAGCATGAAATATATGCCACAGGTGGACGCGTTGCTGGCGCAGCAAGGCACGACCTTTACCAATTTCTTCGTTAATTTGCCCCTGTGCTGTCCGGCGCGTGCCTCGCTGCTGCGCGGACAATATCCGCACAATACCGGCATCCTCACCAACTTGTGGCCGACCGGCGGCTTTGCCAAGGCGTATGTTACCGGCATCGAACAGGATACCATCGCCACCGCGCTGCACACCGCTGGCTATCGCACTGCACTCTTCGGCAAGTATCTGAACGGCTATCCCTTTAAGACTGAACCGACTTACATTCCGCCCGGCTGGGATAAGTGGTGGGCGCCGATCACCGACACTGCCTACAGCAGCTACAATTATCAGGTGAACAACAACGGTCAGTTGGAGGAATACGGCGCGGCCCCAGCAGATTACATCACCGACGTGATGACGCAGCAGGTGCTGGCGTTTATCAATGAAACCACCACCTACTCCCGCACCGTGCCCTTCTTCGTTGCGTTCAACGTATATGCGCCGCACAGCCCGGCTAACCCCGCACCGCGACACAGCGAGTTGCTGCCCGATGTACTGATTCCACGCACCGCCAGTTTCAACGAGGCCGATGTCAGCGATAAGCCACCGTTTATGCAGAACATGCCACTGCTGACCGCTGAACAGATCGCACAGATGGACGCGCTGTACCGCCGCCGTCTGCAATCGTTGCTGGCCGTGGACGAGGCGGTGGCGCGCGTGGTGCAAACGTTGCAAGATACCGGCCAACTCGACAACACATACATTATTTTTGCGTCGGACAACGGTTTTCATATGGGCCAGCACCGCATGATCTCTGGCAAGGGCATGCCCTACGAAGAAGACATCCACGTACCGTTGATCATCCGCGGGCCGGGTGTGCGCAAAAACGCAGCACGCGAGGATTTGGCTGCGCTGGTGGACCTGGCGCCGACCATCGCGGAGTTGACAGACGCGCAGATGACCAACACCAGCGACGGCCGCTCGCTGGCTCCGCTGCTGGGCACACGCTGGCCCGGGGTAACGTGGCGGCAATCCATCATGCTAGAGCATTACACCGCGCCCAATCAGGAAGCCAACGAAACGCTCAGCAACTCGCTGGAGCCGCCTGATCCTGGCGATCTGGAAAAGGTGACGCAACAGCAAAACCTGCCTGACTACGTGGGAGTGCGTACCGAACGGTACAAATACATTCAACGTATCGGCACCGCACGCGAGCTGTACGATCTGTTGAACGACCCCTACGAGCTGGAAAACCAATGGAAGAACGCCGATCCGCAATTCCAGGAAGAACTAGCCGCGTTCATGGACGCGTACCGCACTTGTGTAGGGCAGGCCTGTCGCACAATTGAAGCCAGCACCCCGCCGAGCTATCGAGTCAACAGCGCGCGCTAACTCGCGTCTATTGGATGGCTGAACGATAAAATTGGCTCCAAAGTGAACTTTTTGGCGCGGGGGAACGTATTATAAACAACGCCGCGGACGGGGAGACGCCCAGCCCGCGGCTGTCCCACCAGAGCTTAGCCCTGTCAGACGACGAATTGCCTGGCTGGCTGCTATGTATTGTTTTTCACGACCCAGTATGATTCAAGGAGACGACCCATGAAGAAGACATCCTGGCTGACCGCTGCCACAGCCGTGGCGCTGGCGACTGTCGTCAGCGTCGCATCGGGCATCAGCCGTGCGCCCGCCACCTCGGCGCAGACCGGCACCGCCACCCCCACCGCGGCCCAGCCTGCCCAGCCATCTGCTCCCACCAACACCAAGTCGGTGGAACTAACCGTATACAACCAAAACGTGGCATTGGTGGCCGAAAAACGCGCCATTGACTTGCAAGAAGGGGTCAACGAAATCGTCTATAGCGATGTCGCCGCACAGATTGACCCCACCAGCGTCTCGTTCAAGTCGTTGACCGATCCCATAGGTACGGCAGTGTTGGAGCAAAACTTCGAATACGACCTGGTTGGCTCCACCAAGCTCCTGGAAAAGTACATTGACCAAGAGATCGTGGTGCAGACGCAGGATTCCAAAACCTACACTGGCACGCTGCTCAGCGCGGCCGACAACGTCATCCTGCAAAGCGCGTCCGGTGCGGTAACCATGCTCAAGCAAGAGCAAATCCGCAACATTGACTTCCCCGCGCTGCCCGCTGGCCTGCGCACACGTCCCAGCCTCGTTTGGCTGATCAATGCAGCCAAAGCCGGCAAGCACGATACCGCGGTCACTTATCTCGCCAACGGCTTGAGCTGGCAGGCTGATTACGTGCTGCTGCTGAACGAAGACAACGACGCCTTTGATCTGAACGGCTGGGTCACGCTGGACAATCGCAGCGGGGCCAGCTACACCGATGCCAATCTCAAACTGGTCGCTGGCGACATCAACCAGGTGTCCCCCCAGCCGGTTGCGCGCGACCTGATGATGGCCGAAGCTACTGCTGTGCCTGCGCCCTCCGTACAGCAGCGTGAATTCTTTGAATATCACCTCTATCAGATCACCCGACCTGTGACAGTGCGCGATAACCAGACCAAGCAAATCGAATTCGTCACCGGCCAGAATGTCGCTGCGGCCAAGTTCTACGTCTACAACGGTGCGGCAGGCTATGGCTTCTATGGCTACTCGCCGGTGTCTGACCCCGGCTACGGCGCACAGACGGGCAACTCCGATGTGACCACGATGCTGGAATTTCGCACCGACGCAGACAGCAACCTGGAAACGCAGCTGCCCGCGGGCCGCGTGCGGCTGTATCAACAGGATGTGGACGGCAGTTCGCTGCTGATCGGCGAGGACCAGATTGACCATACGCCGAAGAACGAAACCGTGCGCCTGACCATCGGCAACGCGTTTGACATCAAGGGCGAGCGCTTACAAACCGACTACAAGCCGCTAGGCGACAGTGGCGCGCAGGAGAGTTTCAAGATCACCCTGCGCAACCACAAGGACGAGGCGGTTGAAGTGCGCGTGGTCGAGGATTTGTACCGCTGGAGCGAGTGGACAATCGAGAGCGAAACGGTGGATGGCCAGCCTGCTGAACACAGCAAACTGGACGCGCAGCAGGCTGAATGGCGCGTCACTGTGCCCGCCAACGGCGAAACCGTACTGGAGTACACCGTACAATATCGCTGGAAGTAAAATTTCAAACGTGGCAAGGGATCACAAACGCCCTTTACCAGGTTTTTATGTTAAGCTACCCCGCTACTGCTTAACTGCGGCGGCCAGAGATGGTTTCTGGCCGCCGCGTTCCCGTTTTATTGCCGCTTGAAAGAGAGTAGGACTACTTGACATAGGCGCACTGCTTATCTAGAATAAGACACTCCGGCAGATCGTTCAACGGTTTGAACTACGCGGAGGTGCGTCAGGAGATTTTTATGCAGGCTTCTGTTCCGCGGCCCTCAACACGCCTCGCCATTCCCGGTGCCTGGATGTCTGGCGCGCTGTTATTCATCATGCTGATGGCGTTAGCAACTTCCTTGCGCATCGCCGACTGGGCTGATGGCATAGCGCTGTTGACGCCGATCATTCTGCTGGGCTTTATCGTCGGAGTGGCACTCAGTTATTCCCACTGGAATGGCTTCTTTCCCATCCTTTACAGTTTGGTGGTTGGCGTGGCGGTGGTCATTTACTACATCGGCCAGTCGCCCGAAGTGCCGCTGGGCATCAGCAACGCCGACAAGTTAATCTTCATGGGCAACAGCCTCTGGTCGTGGGGGCTGCTGTTGTTTAGCCGCGAGCCGGCGCGCAGTAATCTGGTCTTCCTGTTGCAATTGGGGCTGCTGCTTTGGTGGCTGAGCTACCTCGCCGCGTGGGCCGTCTTCCGTGAAGGCCGCGTTTGGCGTGCCATCATCCCAATCGGGCTGGTGATGCTAGTCAACACCTACTTCGGGCCGAGTGGCTTGGGCCTTTATTTCGTTGTCTTTGCCATCTGCGCCCTATTGCTGGCCGCGCGCAGCTTCTTGTCCGAAAAAGAAATCGGCTGGCGCATAGACGGCATCCGCTATGCCGACGATATTCAGCTCGATTTTCTGCGCGACGGCTTGATTTTGGCGTTGCTGGTGGTGGGTCTAGCCGTTTTATTGCCCACTGCCAACAGCAACGGCGCGCTGGACCGCGCCGTGCAGCCCCTGACCGATCCGTGGCGCGATGTGCAGGCGCAATGGGGCAGGCTGTTCAGCTCGTTGAATTACCGCGGCGCGCGCGCGGGTGAACCCGCGTTTGGCGACACCCTCACCCTCGGCGGCCCGCGCAACCTGACCGACCGGCTGATCATGGATGTCAGCAGCAATGCCGGGCGCTACTGGCGCGCGGCCGCGTACACCACTTTCACCGGCAACCGCTGGGTGAACACTGCGGAGCTGACACAGGACATTGACGCCGCCACCTCGGTGCAAATACCCGCCTACGCAGCACGCTCAACCATCACCCAGACGATCACTATGCGCACAAACGCGGGCAACGTGCTGTTTGCCGCGGGCCAGCCCGCCGGCGTCAGCCTAAAAGCCACCGCAGATTTATACGTGCTGGAGCCAGATGCAGGCAACGGTCAACCTTTGGCTGAAATCGCCATGATGCACCGCCGCGATACACCGCTGCGCAGCGGCGACAAATATCTGGCCGTGTCACAATTGTCCACAGCCACGATTGAAGACCTGCAAGAAGCTGGCACGCAGTACCCCGCCTGGACTACGCCGTATCTGGAAACGCCGTCCGACCTGTCGCCGCAGGTGCAGCAATTGGCTCAACAGATTGCAGCGGGCTTGACCACACCCTACGATCAAGCAGTCGCCATTGAGCAGTATTTGCGCGGCTTCACCTACAACGACCAGATCAGCGCGCCGCCGGAGGGGGTTAACGCAGTCAATTACTTCCTCTTTGACATCCGGCAGGGCTATTGCGACTACTATGCCAGCAGCTTTGCCATGCTGGCCCGCTCGCTGGGCATTCCCGCCCGCGTGGCGGCTGGCTACTCGCAAGGAACCTACGACCCCAATACCGGCGCTTTCGCTGTGCGCGAGAACAACGGTCACGCCTGGCCCGAAGTTTATTTCCCTAACTACGGATGGGTAGAATTCGAGCCGACCGCGGCCGAAGATGAGATTGTGCGCAGTCACCGCGTTACTGAAGACACCACGGCCCCGACGGAAGTCCCCACCCCCACAGCAGGCGACGAAG
Source organism: Anaerolineae bacterium (assembly GCA_049299095.1). GTDB lineage: Bacteria > Chloroflexota > Anaerolineae > JAAEKA01 > JAAEKA01 > JAAEKA01. The sequence goes on from JBAQWV010000034.1 coordinate 38,898, forward strand.
ACGCGCTCGGCCCTACGGCTGTTCCAGACAATACCGGCGCGGCAGCGGATGCAGACGCCGCGGCCGCGGCCACCGCTAACAACAATCGTCGCCTGGTGCTGATCGCGCTGGCACTGATCTTGGCGGTCGGCATCGCGGCGGTGTACATCCTGCGTCGCCGCCGCGGGGCACAAGGCCCCAGCGCAGCCGTGCTGCTCGATCCGCTCTTCACCGCGCGCCTGTATGCCCAGTTGATCCGCTGGGCGCAGCGCCTCGGCTTGCCGCTGCAAGCCAGCCAGACGCCGCATGAACACGCCACCACGATGGCAACCGCGGTGCCCGAAGGTCGCACAGCCATTCAGTCCATCACCGATTTGTACGTTGAAGATATGTACAGCCCGCGTGCGCCGAACGAAGGTAAGGCGGTGCAAGCCTGGACAGCCTGGAACGACCTCATTCCAATGCTGCGTCAGGCGTGGGTGCGACTACGCTTCCGTCCCGCTGCGGCTCTGGCGGCCTGGGTTGAAAAACGTCGTCAAGCCAGGTAGCCGCTTCCTTGTACAAAAAAGCAGGCGTCGAGCATGTTCCGACGCCTGCTTTTGCATTCTATCCATTGGGCCTGCCGAAGCCACTCTGGTCACAGCCGGGGTTCGACAAGCTCACCCCGCGGATGCTCCGTTGGCTGAGCCTGCCCGTTGGCTGAGCCTGCCGAAGCCACCCTGCTCACCCCGCGTCTCCCCGTTGGCTGAGCCTGCCGAAGCCATCGTGTTCACAGCCGGGGTTCGACAAGCTCACCCCGCGCCTCCCCGTTGGCTGAGCCTGCCGAAGCCACTCTGCTCACCCCGCGGATGCTCCGCTCTCAATCAGCTTGCAGCGGACCATCCGCCAGCAAAGCCTTCAGCGCCTTCACCTCGGCCTGCTTGTTCGGCCCGACCACGGCCAACTGTGTATGACGCGCCAGAAACAGCGTATTCGCCACGCGCTGAATGTCCTCCGCGGTGACCGCTTCCATCTGAGCCAGCACTTGTTCCACAGTCAACTGCTCGCCACCAATCGTTTCCTGTCGTCCCACGCGGCCAGCCACGGCCATCGTATCTTCCAGACCGAGCAGCAAGCGCCCCTTAACGAACTCCTTAGCGCTACGCAGCGTCCTGGCATCCACTGCTTCGTTGCGCAGCCGCTGCAACTGCCCCAGGATCGCAGCCAGCGCCTCCTGCGTCTTGTCTGGCGCGACCGCCGCATACACGCCGGTGACACCCGTATCAGCGAGGTAGCTGGCATAAGAATCCACGGCATAAGCCAGCCCCAACCGCTCGCGAATCTCCAAAAACAGCCGCGAACTCATCCCCTCGCCGAGGATCACATTCAGCAGGCCGAGGATATAGCGGTCGGTATGGTCGTGCGCCAGGCCCGGCAGATGCAGCGCCAAATGGCTTTGCTCCACCTTCTTCTTGATCAGCGCCACGCGTGCGGGCTGCGCGCCCGCGGGCGCGGGCAGAAACTCCGGCGCGCCCGTAGCGTGCCAGTCGCCTAACAGGTTCTCAACCAACTCGACCACCTGCTGGTGCTGCACATTACCCGCGACGCTCACCACCGTGTTGGCCGGGGTATAGCTGTGTGCCATGAAACGCAGCAGCGCCGCCCGATCCAGCCCGCGCACGCTGTCTGGCGTACCGGCCACATCCCAACCGAGTGGATGATCGGGCCAGGTCAGTTGATGCAACGCCAGCGTCACCAGCTCTTCGGGAATGTCCTGCGAAGAGATTACCTCCTCCAGGATCACACGGCGTTCCTTCTCCACTTCCTCAGGATCGAAAACGCTGTTGCGCAGCATGTCGGCCAGCACGTCCAGCGCCAGCGACAAATGCACATGTTGCATCTTCGTCCACAGCACTGTCATTTCCTGGCCGGTGCTGGCGTTGAATAGTCCACCATGCCCTTCGATGTCATGGGCGATGGCCTCCGGCGAAGGGCGACGCTCCGTGCCCTTGAACAGCATATGCTCAATGAAATGCGCCGAGCCGGCGGTGAGGGGTTGCTCATAGCGCGACCCTACCGAGACATAGAACCCCACACCTACCGAGTAAGTGTGGGGCATAGCAACCGACAAAACGCGCAGACCATTGTTTAACGTTGTTTTAGCAAAATCTTGCTTCAATCGGGTTCTCCTGCGCCGCGTGGCCCTTACTGGCCTGCCCGCAGCGTCTCCAATTCGCTTTCAGCGATGGGTTTGGCCGCTGGGTCTTGTCCGGGGCCGATTTCAAGGAACTTTTCAAAGGCCGCAATCGCCTGCTCGCGCTGGCCTTGCAGCTTGTACAGCACGCCCAAGCCAAAATAAGGCTCCGGCAGAGCGGGGTCCAGCGTGTTGGCGCGCGTGAGGTAGGTTTCCGCTTCGCTCAATTGCTCGAACTGGATGGAAACAACCCCCATCAGGTAGTTCAGCTCCGCGTCGTCCGGGGTCAGCGCCAGCCCGCGCAGGAAGCTGGCCTGCGCTTCCTGCAAGTTATTCAGGTTGTAAAAAGCCACGCCCAGGTTGTGCCAGTAGCCGACATTGTCCGGCTCCAGCGTGGCAGCCTGCTGAAACGCCTCTGCGGCAGTCTGAAAGTCGCCCTGTTCGTAGGCCGCGTTGCCCTGCGCGAAGTAAGCCTCGGCAGAAAGCTCAGCCGCGGGGGCCGTCACCGTGGCCGCGGGCACCGTGGCTGCGGGTGTTGCTGTTTGCGCCCCCCCGCAGCCTGCCAGCAGTGCGCCCGCCAGCAGCGCACTCATTATCCAGGATGCCTTGCGCGTGTGTGGCATATTATTTCATATCCATGACAATAATTTGCGTTTCCTCCGGCAATTGGGCCTTGGTCAGCCGCAGCGTAGAGACCGGCTCCGGCGCGGGGATACCCATCTGCTTCAGAAAACGGTCAAGCGGATCGAGATGTTGAGCAGTACCTTCCATGCGGTAGTGCATAGGGATTACAATGCGCGGCTCGATGATGCTGATCACTTCCGCGGCCATCGCCGCATCCAGCGTATGTCGCCCACCCACGGGAATTAACAGCACGTCAATGTCGGGCATCGCCTCCACCTGTGCCTCTGTCAGCACATGCCCCAAGTCACCCAGGTGCGCCACTGTAACATCGGGAAACTCGAACACAAACACCGTGTTGGCTTCCGCGGGCTTGTCGCCCTCCTTGCCGTGCCACGAGGCCACACCGGTAATAAACACGCTGTCCACTTCATATTCACCGGGGCCAGACAGCACCTTACGCCAATCCTTCACCCCCTCGGTATAGCTGTGGCCGAGCGCGTCATGGCTGATCGTCACCAAATCAGCCTTGAGCTTGGGCAAAGGCAGGCCGAGGCCCTTGTCAAACGGGTCGCACACAATCGTTAAATTACGGTCTTTGAGCCTGAAACAAGCATGACCATACCAGTTAATATCCAAGATAAAATGCCTCCGACAAATCTGTTTGTTCTATTATACCCTTGCGTGGGGGTTCCGTCCAACACGCCATTCCACAAAATCGGGCGCGATCTGTCCAAATTGCCTGCAAAACCTGTCGTTTTGGACGTTGCGCGGCCATCCCGCGCGTGATAAGATAAGCCATGCTTACCGTCAAACGCGCGCTGGCTTGGCTGCCAGCCCTGCTCCCACTTGGTTATCTCATCCTGTTTTACAGCTATGTGCTGCGCGCCCGGCTGGTCTTGGGCGTCTGGCCGCGCCCGTACCAACCAGACCCCAAAGACCTCGGTTTCCATCTGCATTACCTGGCCGTCTTGCTAACCTTACCCGTCTGGCTCATCAGTCCGACCTTGCTCTTGGTCTGGCTGCTGCTATGGCCGCGCGGCCAGCGCAAGGCGCTGCTGTGGCCCCTTTTAGCTTTCCTGCTGATCTGGCTGTTTGGCTGGCTGCTGTTACGGCTGGATCCCGGCCAGTTCGGCGCGTGGATCATGGATTAACCCCTGACGGAGACCGACGCTTATGATCCGTTTTCTCAAACCCGCCGCGCTTGCTGCCGATCAGACCGGCCCGCGCGTGAACTGGTTGCAATTGGCGCTGAACGCGGCGCTGGCGCTGGCCTGGCTGGCGCTGTACCGCCCCGTACTCGACTATCTGGCGCTGGTGGCAACGGTGGACGATTTCCGCACCAACCAGATTTTGCTGCTGGGAATTGCGGTTTTGCTCCTTCTGGAAGCGCGCGACGGTCAGCTTGCGCTCCGCCTTGACGCCGCCCCGACCTGGCGCTGGCCCGCGGGTGGACTGGCGCTGGGCGCATCAGTAGCCTTCTTGCTGGCTGAGCGCCTGCTCGACGTGAACATGCTTTCCGCCACGCTGTTCGGCCTGGCCAGCTACGGCCTGCTGGGGTTGTGGCTGACGCCCGCGCGCTGGCGCAGTAGCCTGCCCGTGGCGCTGCTGCTGATCGGCGTGTTGCCCTTTGGCGACCATCTGCAAACCTTCGTCGGCTACCCCCTGCGCATCGTCACCGCCCACCTGGTGCGCGACGGTCTCGGCGCGGTGGGCGTGCAGTCCGTGGGGGTAGATACGATTTTGGTCTTTGAAACGGGCGTTTCACAGATTGACGTGCCGTGCAGTGGCATCAAGAGCCTGTGGACGGGAATGCTCTTTCTGCTGGCGGCCACCGCGGTGCAGCGTCGCCCGCTCAACGCGCGCTGGCTGGGCATCGCGCTGATCTTCGTCGCGCTGCTCTTTCTCGCCAACCTTGCGCGCGTGGCCGCGCTGGTGGTCGTCGGGGAGGTGCTGGGGCTGCGCATGTTGGCGGCCATGCTG
>JBAQWV010000035.1:0-59578 GCA_049299095.1 Anaerolineae bacterium
GTTGAAGCAGGAATTTTTATTTAACAATTTAAATAATAAAGATTTGACACGGTACATGAGAATTAAAAGTATGCTTACAGAGGAGGCGGCCAATCTTAAGGCTGCCAACTCTTCTGATAAGACACTAGTGAACTACCCACCCACGCCATAGGCGATGGGTTGGGCTTCAGAAGTCATCACTCCAACTAATGCTGGCAGTTCGTTCTGATTTTTAGTATCCGTTCCAGATACCTTATTTCTTAAAGCAAAATTTTTAATATTAATGGCGGCGTTAACATCCCTATCATGGATAGTTCCACAACTACTACAAGCCCATTCACGGTCTTTAAGCTGTAACTCTTTATTAATTGCACCACAACAAGAACAAGTCTTACTACTTGGTTCAAAAGTTCCAATCTTTAAGATGTTTTTGCCACACCAATTAGCTTTGTATTCTAACATTGTTGTGAACATACCCCAACCTGCATCACTAATAGATTTAGCAAGTTTGTGGTTCTTAAGCATGTTAGATACTTGTAATGTTTCAATAGCTAAACTATCGTGGTTCTTGATTAGTTCGCTTGAGACTTTATGTAAAAAGTCTTTACGTTGGTTCGCTACCTTCTCGTGAAGTAAGGCTAACTTTTGTTTTGTCCTTTTACCTTTATATTTTGAATACTTTCGTTGTGTGTATTTTAATTTTGATTCAGCTTTACGTAGAAATTTAGGATTATCGTATTCTCCACCATCAGATGATACAATGAATGACTTTATCCCAAGATCTATTCCAACTGTGGTCTCCTTAGTTATTTTAACTTTTGGTTTGATATCTTCACCTGTTTCACATAGTATAGAAGCAAAGTATTTACCAGTAGGGGTCCTACTTATAGTGGCTTGTTTTATTGTACCTTTGATAGGTCGGTGCAAATTTATTTTAATCCCACCTTTAAACTTAGGTATAAGTAATTTACCATCTTTTAAAGAAACACTTTGTGGTACATTAAAACTTCCACCACTTGATTTCTTTTTAAAGTTTGGAAATTTAGATTGGCCTTTAAAGAAGTTTGTATATGCATTATCTAAGTTAGCTAAAGCTTGTTGTAATGATTGAGAGTTTACTTCTTTTAACCATTCACACTCTTTCTTTAAATCTGTTAACTGTTTACTAAGGTCAAAACAAGATAAGTTAACTTGATACCCAGCCCAGGCTACCTGCTTGGTTTCTAACGCTAAGTTATAGACATAGCGAACCGACCCGATATGTTTATTCAACAAGTCAGCCTGACCTTTTGTAGGGGTCAATCTATATTTAAACGCTTTTAACAAATTAAAAATTTAAAGAAAATGAATGTTTTGTCTAAAAATATAAATATACAACACTATTTACGAAATCTTACTGTTATTAAAATAAATATTTTCACTTTCATTAGTTATTGTAAAAGTTTTTAGTACTTAAAAATCTTAACCATAAAATTAATATTAGAACATCCTTAAATAAAATAATAATGGATACATTAAAATTAGTAGATAAGTTATATTATACAGTTACTCCCGCCAACCCCGATATTGTAACTGTATATACAATAGTAGACAATACACCTTTACAAGTGTTTGAGTTTGAATTCTTTATATCTTCTTATTACGGCAAAGAAGAGAGTATACAAAGTTGGTTAGACGAGAATGGTTATGAAGATTTTGAATATGAATTTATAAGATTGTAATGAAAATAAAAATAGAACAACTAAAAGATGTAGAATAATGAAATACATAATAACAAAAGCATACAACCAAGGGGATTGGTTTAATAAAGATGTAGCTCTTATATCTATTACAGATAAGTTTAAGGAGAAGGTTAAAGAGATTAGGGATTTTTTAATTTCCGCCCCCGTATGGCTTAAAGAGAGTGTAGAAATTACCCAATACAATTTTGGTTTTGTTTACTTCTTTGACACTACCCTTATTGACGACACAGAGGATGTGGAATTTAGTGCTGACATACTAACTATTGAAGCTTGGTTAGCAAATGGCGGCGGAAAAGATAGTGTATTAGAAATAAACGACCTATTAAACCTACATTACATAATAGGAGAAGTAGATGCACACTATACAAAATGTATTATTAGTAGTAGCGGTGTATCTTTCCACGCCCAAAATAAATACGGTAACGAGGAAGAAATGTGGACCGACCCCATACCTTTTGATCTAATTTTAAATTTTTAACAATTACAATAAATAAAGAATCAAAATACTTACCACCTACAGGTTTGTATATACAATACTTAAGCACTGTATCCGCTCGATTTGATTTAAGTATGAATGAATGTAGAGATAAGTTTGGCTTATACACTATTGCCCAATGGGAAGACCTACTAGCGCAGGATGAGCTTCCACACAACACACAGACAATCAACCAATTAAATTAAATCCAAAAACAGAAATATGACAGGCAAAAAGAGTAGTAAAAACAGATCCCCTACCAAGGTTACGTATCAGAGTAAAGCTGATGCCGTAGCGAAATTAAGATACTTACAAAATAATAGTAATAGTAAAAACCTTCCTGTTAGGGTATATGAAGATGAGACGGGGTGGCACTTAACTAAATTAAATATAGTAGATGAGATTCCATTATTAGACCTTATCACCGCCGCTCTTAAATACAGTGAGGGTAAAAGATACGGTAAAGATGGTGTGTACAAGCGACAATGGGAGGAAGAAAAGAAACTAAGGGCCGCAATTAGTAAAACAATATTAAACTTTAAGTAATGAAAACAAGATTTGACTCAAGCACAGAATCATTTAAGTGGTGGATATCTTTATTAGAAAGAGAAAAACAACACCACTTAGATAAGTATGGATATAAAAGTACTGAAATATTTCAATATCACGTTGAAAGAATGTATTTAGGTAGGCACCCTAAGATTTATGTACCGCCTAAACTAACCCCTAACGGATATATCCCAGGCCAAAAGTTAGAAACTGGCGAGTACTTAGTAGTACGTAAAGACGGCAAGACACACTTAGAAAAGTACAACGGTACGGGCTGGGCTTATAATGATAAAGTAATATCTTATTTTTACACGCCAAAAATTAGTTAATTATGGCAAGTAGATACGGAAGGGATAAGGCTAAAGTTTACAAAGAATTTGTAAAGTATGCACTATACGGGGATAAAATACTAAGAGAAATAAATAATAGAATTATAAAACACGGCAACTTCAGCTCACACCAAAGAGATGTATTACATTCTCTACTTAATTCTAACTTATTTATAAGTCAATTCGAGCTTCCTTTTAAGTACAAACTGCCCCTATTAAAAACAAATATGAGTGAAGGTAAGTTTGGAGATATGGTTGAAGCATATATACAGTGGCGGCATGTTAATTACGGGGTAAAGTCGGCGGAGAGATATGTAGAGGATCAAATTATTAAAATAACAAATAAATATAAATAAATTATAATTATGTGGATAGATAATAATATTTCATACCCAACAAAAGGTGGGGTGTATAGAACATTAGTTGACATAGATGATTTAAACACTCTTGTTGAGCAAGATGGAAAGTTTGAAGGTAGTGATTGGTGTCATTACGAATCTGCAAGACAGTATGTCAGGTATTGGTGGGCAACAGAAGAAGATTATAAAGAAGTACTAAAACAATTTATTGATGAGCTTGATTAAGAAATTAGAAGAGTATTTTGCAACAACTCCCCGCGAAAAAGTGTTAGAAGATTGGAAGAAGAGTGAAGATTGGGATAAAGTAGGCCCGACGCTATACGATTATAACAAGTTATTAGAGTCAATAAAAGTAAAATTAAACAAAAAACATGGGAACTAGATTATTTAGACCAGAAGATGTGAAAAGATTTTTTGATAGGTTATATAGTATGGGAAGAATGTCGTGTAAAAGATATGATAATCTTTGTGAGAGGGAAGTATTTGTGCGTAGGACTGTTGCCAAATACTTGAAAGGAAACTTTATAATTTGGTACTCACAAGATGAAAACACAGGCTTAACTTATAAAAGATATGTTTCTATAAATAATATCAGGTATGCCTTAGATTATGGCAATAATTTAGAGGTCTCTATTACTGATTATGCTCGCCCTTATAGTTGGTTTAATAGTATTAAAATAGGGCACAACGAAGCTATAGAATTAGATGGACTCTTCACTGATGGAGAAGAACATAAACTACTTTATAAGTTCACGTCAATGGACGATGTTAAAGATAAGGAGTTTGTTTATAGTGGTTATGATTTTACTAAATACCCCGCCCGCAAGAAGAAGGGGCAGACAGAAGATGATATAAGAGAGTTGATGAAAGTAGAGAAGGTTGTAATAGCTAAGGTAGAAGCGGATGCAGATAAACAAATTAAAAAATTACAAGGTCGAGATTTTTTATTACAAGGATTAAAAGAAATAAGAGAGTTATGACAATAATCTTAGAAGAAGTTGATGGAACTTTAGTCGGGCGGATATATGTAGGAGAAACAAAAACTTCTGTATACATAACACCAATGAAAGACAACTACCATTTATTCAGTGTAGAACAATTAAATTTAATAAATAATCAAATTTTTTAGTATGAAAATATTTAGTATAGATGGGTACTTTACAGATGATAATGTAAAGTTTAGTAACCAATTAGTTACAAGTAATGAGGAACCAATACCTTATTGGACTAATTATAAGGATGATGATATGTTTTTCAAAGGGCTTGATTGTGAAGCACTTAAGTTACCTGCCACAATATTAGGATTATTTGTGGTGACAAGTTTTAAATTTATAGAAGAAATAAATACTGAAGAAGAATAACATGAAATCAGTAAACGATTTAACAATAGAAGAGTTAGAAGAGTTGCGTGGTAATTTATACTACCAACTTTTAGACGACGGAAGTTTGGATGTGGTAATGGGGGAGGAAATAGATTCAGAAGAACAAATACCAATAGATTTTGTAAAGGAATATTATTCTGATACAAGCTTTGTCTCGGAGGATTTTTGGTGTAATATAAAAAGTGAAGCTTAAAACCAAACGAAAACATGCCCTACGGCTTCGTCAGAGCGCCCCCACGGCACTTTTTACATTCAGGTGTACTATTGTGCCACTTGGTAAAAAATAATTCGTTTAAATCAAAATTTTAAAACATGTCAGAAATAATAAAAACACAAAATGGTTTAGTTGTGCCTACTGCATTGAAAGAAATGCAAGCAACTTTAAAATCTTTTATACCTAAGACTAAGAATGATGCTATACGTATGTTGGCTTTTTTATCTATTACAAATCATGAGGCCACCGCTAAACGTCTAAAGGAATCTTGTACTAACTTCTTGTTAAATCGTTGCGCCGAATGTGAAAATGCAATTGATGTAGAAAGCGGGGCGGAAGTTACTAAGGTAGAAAGGAATACAAATGTGTACAATGATAGTCCCGAGGTTGACGAAATTTCCGCCCAAATAGAAGAGTTAAAAGTTAGGTTAAAAGAAGCGCAAGAAGCGGCTGGAATTAGCCACACTAAAACAAGTACCTATTATAGGGTAAAGATATAATACCTTATTAATACTAAACTATAATAAACCTTTAAGTTATATTTATATAAATCAATTTTGGAATGAGGAAATTTTCAATAAAAGATGTGCTAAATTTGAGTGAAAAAGTGTATGCATCGGTAGGGGTTGAGTACGTACATAAGTTCATTAACAGACCTGCCTATAAACGTAGAATGTGGGCGGAGATAGTAGAGGAAATAAAAGAAAACCCTAAAATACTAGACCATTACAGATTGGCCAGATTTATGGTAGAGAAAGATTTGTGGCCAATGTGTGGGTTAGAGAAAGAAAAAGATAATTTAAAGCTATACGAACTTTTAACATTTTCTTAACAATAGTTTAAAATAAAGCCGTTATCTTTGCAGTATGAAATTAGAAATAAAAATAGGAACAATAATCAAAGAGTATAAGCAAATGTCCGAGGCTTATAATCTAATGTATATCGGGCAAGTGGTGGGTATAGATGATAATAAAGTCCTTCTTAACCCCTGTGTATTAGGATATAAGTTGAAGCACATGGATGAGTATTTAATGTACAATGTACAAGACAGCGAAGTGGGTGGATTAGTAGAGGATTTAACTGATGGTGACCCCGAGCCTGTTAGTGTTGAGGATTACGATTACTATATGGAAATGTTAACCAAGAAAGTAATCACTAAGGACGAGTTTATAAGTAAGCTTTCCGCCGCACTAGTGACAGAGGTACCGCAGGAACAAACACCCGCTGAGGAAGAATTTGAATAACTAATATAAATGACATATGTATGCGATGGAAGGCCATAGATAAAGCACTAAAACAACCCCCTATGGGGGATGTATACTCAGAAAGTTATACGCGTTACTTAAATGGGGCTTGTAAGGAAATAGGAGAGAATCCCGATCCTGAGAATATACAACCATGTAAAGAGTGGGTATTATATAGGAAGTTGTGTAAGTTAGGTTTATTTCCCGAGCGGGAATTGTATAGGTTAAAATTTAAAGAGTTGAAAGATTTAAATGACATACTCTGTCTGAGTTAATATTAGAATTAATATAGTTGAAACATACGTCGTAGCAGACGTAGTTAAGGAATCAAAACCTTTACAATAGTTAATGAAAGTGAAAATATTTATTTCTAAAACAACAAGATTTCATAAAATACGTTGTATATTGTGTCATAATTTAAAACATAAAGTAAATGGAAAACAAAAAACATGTGCAAATATTGGTTGATATACCAATTTGGGAAAAGTGGGTTAAGTTGGCAAAGGATAACGGTATGCCGCTTGTAACCTATATCAAACACCTAATGAATAAAGAATTAAATAAGTGATCCGCACCTACACATACAAACTTTATAAGAATAAACGCACCGAAGCTAAGTTCAACCACTGGCTTGGGATATGTAGGTATGTGTATAATGCAGCTAAAGAAACAAAAGATGTATCCTATAAAGAGGGTTTAAAGTTGAGCGCATATGATTTAAATAAACAATTAACAGAAGCAAAGAAAGCATTACCTTGGATAGCAGATGTAAATGCTCAAACCTTACAAGGTGTTATCTTTCAACTTGATACTTCTTACCAAAACTTCTTCAGTAAACGGGCTAAGTACCCTAAATGGGCTTCTAAGAAAACTTGGAAATCTTTTGGGTTCACACAAAAAGTAAAACAAACTGGAACTGGATTTAAGTTACCAAAATTTGGTAAAGTAAAAGTATTTAACAATAGAAAAATTGATGGAACAATCAAAACCGCCAGACTAATCAAAAAGGCCGACGGAATTTACTTAAACGTAGTAGCTGAAGTAACTGATAAAACATATTGCACCAATGAGAACCAAGTTGGTATTGATATGGGAATCAAATACTTCGTTGTAACTTCAAATGGAGAGTTTATAGAAAATCCAAAGTTTCTCACTAAGCACTTAAAGAAGTTAAGAATAGAGCAAAGGAAGCTTATTAGGAAGTACAAGCAAAATACTAAGGTGCAGTCTAATAATTATTACAGGCAAGCTAATGTAGTGGAGAGGCTACATAAAAAAGTAGCAGATGCACGTAAAGACTTTCTACACAAGCAAAGCACGTACTTAGCTAAAGAGTATAACACAGTGTACCACGAAGATTTGAAAATAACTAATATGGTAAAGTCAAATCTTAGTAGACACATTAGTGATGTTTCGTGGGGTACGTTTTTTGGCATGCTAAAGTACAAGACAAAAGTTGTTAGAGTAAACCCAGCTTACACATCACAAACATGTAGTTGTTGTGGCCACGTAGCTAAAGAAAACAGATTAACACAATCAATCTTTAAATGTGTTAGTTGCGGCCACGAAGAAAACGCTGACTTAAATGCAGCACAAAATATATTAAAGCTAGGGGCATCTAGCGTTGGCGTTAACGCAGTACATTAGTACAAGCGTTGTCAAAGATCCCACTTTTGTGGGAGTATGTCAAAGAATTAGTAGAATTAAATAATATATTATGCATAAATTAAAATTCAAAGCAGGAGACAAAGTAAGAATTATTAACAGGAAGCCTACTAACAAGACTGGCAGCTCTCCTAAGTGTTTTGTGCCACACGGACATGAAGGCGAAATATGCTATCTATATAAAGATGATGATGATTTTTTAAAAATGCATGAAAATGCAGACGGTACAGGTGAATATTTTGGAGTTTATTCGCACCGTGATGTTTACTTCAACGATGATGACTTAGAGTTGGTTGATTTTATGTTGCCCGAAAAGTGGATGGTAAAAGTAACTGAAGAAAATAAGGACGTAATCCACCGTTGGAAGTTAGACAATACTAGGTGTTCAAGCTTTACAGAAGTAGGTAATTATGTAGAAAGTAAAGGTACTTGGTGCAGGGGGGTTGGCAGCGAATACGCTGAAATAACGTATGACCAATTTTTAATACACGTACTAAAACAAGATAACATGCAAATACAAAAATTAACACTAGGTCAACTAAAAGACCTTCACAATGAAAGTGGTTGTAGTGATTGGAGGAATAGAATTGTAGCTATCATTAATGATAATGTCCTTACTAAGGATGATAGTCTTATTACTATTAAGGATGAGGATATTACTTACGCCCGCCAAAATGCTAGTGAGTCACAACTAAAGCTTTTAAAAGCTGCGGGGATAAAGTTTGAACAAAAATACAAAGAAGGAGATTGGGTTACTTTTACAAAAGATTGGGCAGGCTGCTTTTTAAAGGGTGATGTAAAGCAATTGACCTTAAGTGACTTGGGGGACTTACATGTAAATAAAAGTATGGTATATGGAATAATAGATTTAAGTACCTATTTCAGACCAGCCACAGAAGAAGAAATAACTAAAGCTAGGTGTCCGTACAAAGATGGTGACTTATTGTGGGTTAAAAACTTTAATAATTGGGAATTGAGGTACTCAAATGGAAATTTAGATAAGGAAGGAAAAATGGCTATATGTTATAACGGTCAACAAAAATCAGGCCCAGCATCTCCCTGGACTAAACACAAACTTGCAAACATAGAACTTCCTAATGACTAGTATAATAATACACGAAGGTAACATATATGATGCTAACGAGTACAGCCCTGAAGATTTCGACGGGGTTGTGCTTGTAGTTGATTATACTGTTGAACACCAGCACGACACTTACGAAGGCCACGGTCTACACGTAATTACAAAAAGCTTTGTAGATATAGATGATGCGTATTTAGCTTATTGTGACGGAAATAAAATAGTAAAGACTAAACTTTCTGACAACAACGTTGTTTCATCTTTATTAAACAAATTTTATGACACTTAGCATTGAGGAACAAGAACAAATATACGAGCACTATGGTATTGAGTTATATCAGAGAGTTAATTCGCCACTGCGCGATGATAATAACCCAAGCTTTAGCACTAAACTAGTAGGAGATAATGTAAGGTGGTCAGATTTCGGGTTAGGTCTAAGGTATAAGTCAGTATACGACTTAGTAATGGAAATAGAGGAGGTTGATTTTAAACCCGCGGCCAACATCATTAAAGAAATATTGGCTGATAATCATAAGGCGGGGACAACAAAGAAACCACGCCCACAACCTAAAGAAAAGGTGCTAAAAGTAGTACCTAATAACAACTGGGCGGGGTTTGAGATAGATTATTGGGCTAAAAGGGATATAGACTTATTTACCTTAGAGCATAATCTAATATTCCCATTAAAGTTATTGTTTATAGATGGTAAGTTCATATGTACCAGTACTAAAGATAACCCTAAGTTTATTTATTACTTTGATGAGACAGATCGCCGCGGGTTTAAAGTATACAGCCCTTTAGATAGAGAGCACAAGTGGTTGTCTTACAATACGAGTCTATATAACTTAGAGAATGGAGTTAATAAACTCTTCAATGATTTAATTGTATTTAGCTCCCGTAAAGATAGGATTGTGTTTGATAGTTTGAAGTTATGTTTCGACACTACTAGTACAATGTCTGAGGGAAACTTCTCGGGCCTACTAAGAGAGTTACCTAACCTAAAGTACGATAATATTTATTCTTTCTTTGACTTTGAGTTTAACGAGGCTGGAGAAAAGATGGCGCAGAAGTTATACGAACAAAGTGGAGGTATTGTTAAACCAATAGCGCCACCCACTAATGTACTTAACTATCTTATAAGTAAAGATATTAAAGATATAGATGATTTAAAAGTTAAGGGCGGGGATAATTTATTAAGAGAAATAATAGAAGTATGTATCATAACCATAAGAGAATAAGAGAGGGAAATGTAATAAAAGAAGGTAGGGTATATTATCTGTTATTAGAAGCTATACCCAATACTTTCATTAGTTACATCCCAGACTGTGACAATGAAGTAGATGGCACCGATGAACACGGCAACTACTTTGATGATAATAAGTGTAAGGTTTTTGCTTATGAAACCTGGCGGGCGGCGGAATTTCCTAATTTAATATATAAAGAAATTAGGTTACACATACAGCTACCAAAGTGGGGAACATTAATAAAACCGCACAACATAGCACTATATAATAAAATTAGTATTAATGAAAAGGCTCACGAAGATTGGGCGAAAATAATAGAATAGTATGGCGAAAATATTAAATTTATTTGCAGGGGTCGGAGGTAACTCTTTAAATTGGAGTGGTCATGAAGTTACGGCAGTGGAGAACGAAGAAAAGATAGCTAATATTTACAAAAAGGTTAATTCAACCCACGAAGTGATAGTATGCGACGCCTATCAATATTTGAAAGAAAATTTTAATGACTATGATATAGTATGGGGATCTCCCCCTTGTCAAAAACATAGTAGGATGATGAAAGCTACTAGACATAAAGTGGCGGATTACCCTGACTTTAAACTTTATGAATTGATAGTTTTTCTCAAACATTTTTTCAAAGGAAAATGGGTTGTGGAAAATGTAGTACCTTACTATGAGCCTTTAATAAAACCAACAGTAAGAGTTGGTAGGCACTTATTCTGGTCAAATTTTAATATTGATGTAGAAGAAGTTAAACAACCTAAAGGTTTCATAACAAAATCTAATCTTCAAGGTAAAAAAGATATGATGGATTGGTTAGGTTTACATTTTGATGAAGTGGTGTACTATAAAAACAACCACTGCCCAGTTCAAATTTTAAGGAACTGTGTTCACCCAAAATTAGGATTGGACGTATTAAATTGTGCTTTAAAATAAATACAATGCTAACAATATTCACAACAGAAGACCCTAAAGAAGCTATACGGATTACTAAATCTGAAGATATGGCAGTGTGCTTGTGGGAAATAACAAACAACATTAGACGTAGGTATTTGAAGTACAAAGACGAGCTTACTGAGGAACAACTTAATGTGGCCGAGGATATATTTGCAGACATAAACCACGAGTTAGATAGGTGGAGTATTAATTTAGATGATTTAATAGAATAATTATGACAGCAGTAGTAGTAGAGAATTATTATTATATAGCGGATGATTTCATAGCGTATATTAAGGGCGTATTTGATGATAAGTGTTTAGCAATAGATATAGTCCGCCGCGAATATGACCTTAACCCCGCACTTGAATTAATAGAAGACAATGGTCAAGACTTGTGGTATAAAACAAGGACGGGGGAGCAAATAAATATTATATTTGAAGAATTTGAGTTAAATAAATTAAGGTAATGTATTTAAACTTTAAACTAATAAACAAACACGGCCTACTACCTGTTGATATAGTAACACTTCAATTCTTAAAACAATTGCGGGCGGAGAAGATGGACCATAGCATGTACGACATACATATATACGCCCTAGAAAAGCAGGGGTTGGTAGATAGGTTAAAAGATAGGTCCCCGCGGCTTTCTAAAAAGGGTGTGGAATTATTAGAGCTAATACAAATTCCAGACGCTACTGAAAACCACGTAGAGCTAGCAAAGTATTTAACAGAGAAGTATAAGGAAGAGGATAAGATATTGTGCAGTAAGAATAAGCTCATAGAGTTAATAGCATGGTTTTGTGCGGAAACAAGTCTAACGGCGCGGGAGTTGTATAATTTAATAGAAAACTACTTCACCACTGAAGATAGTAAGTTTAATAAACGACTAGATTATTTATTCTTCAAGCCTGAGAATGCTTATCAGAAGAAGAGTTTGAATAATAGTAGGTTGCATATTTATTACGAATCATTAAAAGAATAACGTGTTGCGGCTTGGTGTCTGTTATTTTGCCTTGCAGACACTTCAAGCCTTAGATAAATTTAATAGGCAAAATAATAGTACCAAACCGCTGTTTTACGCTGGTGGCGGTTGGTTAAACTAAAATTAAAATGCAACAAGAATTTAAACAAAAGTATTTCACTAATAACTTTTATTGGGTGAATAAAGAGAACTACAAAAAACTGCAAGAAATAGCACTTGAAGTAGGTTGCTTATGCCATACAGGTAAAGCTGAAATAATCGAATGGCACGAAGGTTTTAAGAACTTAGGATTTAGAACTTACGAAAAGAACAACAATGTAACAGTCTTTCAGAAAGAACCGTTCTTGTTGCATAATCAAACGGATACTGATTTTAACGAAATGTTGTCGGCTTACGAGAATGTAGCCACTTGCGTATAACGTTTCGGGTATTGGCGATGCCCGCATAGTAGAAACTTAAATTTATAAACAAGCTGTCTAGCGGGTATTGCCAATACCTTGTTAGCAGCAGTAACGGATTAAAAAATGGAACAGTCAAAAAAAGAAAAAGAAATTTATGAGTTGGCAGAACTTTTAATACAGTCTGAAAACTTAGAAGCAAGTGCAATTATTCTTCGTGATTTTGCTGAGAAATGTTATCAAGAAGGTGCGGTAGATGCTCAAAACGATGCAGCCAAAGAGATACGAGAACACTATGTCGAAGCAGGTCGGTAGTTATTGCTGCTAACGGTCGGGTGCTTTGCGTTTGGGCGGGATTATTAACCACTAAAGTAAATTTGAAAGATGAAAGATAAATTAACCACAAAAGTTCATTCGGAGCAAGTCGCCCCGCCTGACGCAAAACACTTGTTACCCGCTGTTTTTTCTTGGGCAACATTTAAAAAGAGAAATCCCAACATACCTATTTACTCATACACGGACGGAACATTGGGTATAAAATACACAGTTGAGCCAACAATGAGAAATTTGGGTTATCGTCAAATTACAATAAACGAAACCAATAACTTGGGAATACCGCACAGTGTTGATGATAAACCTAAAAAATTTGTCACTGATTGGCTGTCTAAAAACACGGAATATCACAACTATAAAGACTGTGTATTTTATGTATGGCACGTCCGAAGAGAATATGCTACTCGCTGCATAGATGTCTTTCTAAAATAGCGGGTAACGTTTTGCGGCTTTGTGTCTGTTTGTCCCTTGCACAAAGTTTCAAGTTACAACAAATGTTAATGGGGCAAATAGCACAAAACCGCTGTTACCTGCTGGTGCGGTTAATTTAGCAGGATTTTGATTTGAAAACGAATAGAAAAATTAAAAAGTTTTAGATTATGAAATATATGGGAAGTAAGCGTAGAATTGCCAAAGACATTCTACCAATAATTTTAAAAAACAGAATGCCCGAACAATTTTATGTTGAGCCGTTTTGTGGCGGTTGCAATATGATTGAACTTGTTGAAGGCAAAAGGATTGCTAATGACTATAATGAGTATGTTGCAGAAATGTGGAACGCACTTGTAAACAGAAATTGGCAACCACCTGCCGAAATAACGGAAAATCAATACAATGATATTAAGGCTAATAAAGAGCAATATCCAAAAGAGCTTGTAGGATTTACTGGAATAGCAGTAACATTTGGTTCAACTTGGTTTGGCACTTATGCAAGAAACAAGCAAGGAACTAACTATGCAATGGAAGGTAGAAGTAATTTAATGAAGCAAGTTGAACGATTACAAGGAACTATATTTACTTCAAGTTCTTATTGTGATATTGCTTTACCTAAAAACTCAATCATTTATTGCGACCCACCTTATGAAGGTGTTGCAGGATATAAAGACAAGTTCAATCATATTGCTTTTTGGAAATGGTGTAGAGAAAAAACAAAAGAAGGGCATTCTGTTTTTATTTCAGAATATAATGCTCCGAATGACTTTGAATGTCTTTGGCAATCTGAATTAAAAACAAATATGAATGCCAAATATGAAACGAAGCCTGTTGAAAAACTTTTTAAATTTTCTCCCACAAATGTTCAATAGTAGTAGTATCGTAGCACTTGCAGGTAACGGCTACGGCTATGTGCAGTAGCGGATTAAGAACACAAAACTTTAAATATAGAACGAATGAATATAGTAGAACAAATGTTAAAGAACGCACAAACACCGCTATTGCATATAGCCGATGTTAGTGGCAGTGCTTTGTTCAATGCGGATTGTATGGATATTTTACTTCTTATTCCCGATAAATCGGTTCAACTTATTTTGGCTGATTTACCTTATGGAACGACTGCAAATAAATGGGATAGTGTATTAGACCTAAACAAGTTGTGGGCTGAATATGAACGAATATTAACTCCAAAGGGAAATATTGTTTTGTTTGGTGCAGGATTGTTTGCTTTTAAATTGGCATTGAGTAATGAAAAGTTATTTAGATACGATATGGTTTGGAAGAAAAGCAAATGCGGAAGTCCATTGACTGCTAAATATATGCCACTTAAAAAGCACGAATTGATAATGGTGTTTGGTAAAAGTGCTTCATACTATTACCCACAACTAACAGAGGGAACACCATACAAAAGAAAATGGACACCAAACAAAGTGAACAATATGGAATATGGGATTGCTGGGGTGCAAACTGACAATAAAGGAACAAGACATCCAATAACAGTTTTAGATTTTCCGCAACAATGGAGAAGGCAAGACCAAATGCACCCCACACAAAAACCTTTGGAGTTAATAAATTGGCTTATATCTGCTTATTCAGAAGAAGGTAAATATGTACTCGATAATACAATGGGAGTAGGAACAACTTGTTTAGGGGCGAAGGGGTTGAACCGACCTTTTATTGGAATTGAAAAAGAGGTGAAATATTATGATTTGGCAGTTGCTCGTGTGTTCGGGTAGCATTGCCACTAACTACTAATAGACGCCATTCAAAAAAGTGAACCATATGCAAAATAGTGAACTAAGAGACAAGATAAATCTAAATATTATGAAAGGTGTGGATAACAACCTACTCAGTAACGATGATTTAGTTAATATCATTAAAACGTGCGGCTACTATCTTAATCTGCGCACTATTTCAGATTATGCTAAAGAAAATAATATTAGCTACAACGGCGCAAAGAATTTTAGAAATAAAGTTAAACTATTTGGTGTTAAATTTGTAATTGATAATCAATGATATGAATATAAGAACATATAAACAAGTATTAAAATCAGGTATGGATGAGATAGCATCATACCAAAACAGGGATAAGTTACTTATAAATACGGGGTATGAGATGTTTGACATGTTAGTCCCTGGCTCTGTGGTTACTATTGCTGGCCCTTCTTTTACTGGTAAGACAATACTGTTGAATAGGTTAAAGAAGAATATTATGTCTGCTGAGTATAATGCCCGCGCCGCAAACTTTGTGTGGTTAAGTAACTCACTAGAGATGACGATCCTAATGAACACACTCAGAGACCTTAGCTTTAAATTAGGTAAGTCAAAGAAAGACATATTACTCACACACTTTGAAGATCACGAGAAGGAGTTAGTTAGACAATATTATGCTGAACAAGGTGATGGACGTTTCTTTATTAATGAAGAGCCACCAACTCCTGAAGAGTTCAGAGATGGCGTGGGGAAATTCTTAGAGGAACATAAAGATAAGTTATTAGTAGTGGTAGACTTCGACCACACAGCCTTAGCTAAAGGTAAGAATAAGAAAGAAGTAATGGATGCTATTTACCAGATACAAAATGAGTTCAAGAAGACATATCCTAATACATTATTTGTTAATGTGTCTCAGTTTAACAGAGATAGTTTAGCAAGGTCGGCGGATAAAGATGAAGCCATGAAGCCCCGCAGGAGCGACCTCTACCAATCAGATGAATTGTTTCAAGTATCAGACCTTGTATTGTGTATGAGTATTCCTTATAAGTTAGGTATTGAGAATTACAGATTAGTTTCTCCCAGCTTTTACGAGTACCTAGGGGACCATTTCGGGGACTTTAATAGTAAGAGGACAAAAGTAAGTTTCAAAACATACGGGCGAATATTTTATGAGGTACTAAAAAGCAGATTTTCAGAAGGTATTACTCCAAAAGATACTTTTATAGAAGTAATTGAGGCAGACAACAGACCGCCGCAGGAGCAGGAACCTACTAAAAAAGAACCAAAGTTCAAAGAAGAAGAGACGATTATATTACCTTTTAAATCTTAAAAATTGATAATACTAATATTAATAGTGTGTTTATTAGATAGTTTAGTAGATAAAGTTAGGGAAAAATACAACTTTTAACTTTTAGTTAACAAATAATTAAAAATTAATACTTACCTTTGCATAAAAATAAGATATGACACAAGAAGAATTAAAAACATGTTTAGGCCAATTACTACTAGACTTAAGGGGTAATTGGGCTTTTGATTATCAGGATAGGCTTTACGAAGCGCAAAACTTATGTAGTTTAATAGAAGATCCCACAGATGATATAGAACGTAAAGTAGAAGAGCAATTAGAGGGAGATTATGACGGCAGAACATTTAAGGGTACATCTTTTTACGGTTATTCTTCGGAAGAGGGTTCTACAGACGAGGTAAAGCAGTGGTTAAGAAGAAATCTATCTCACCCAGAGCATTGTGAATTATTAGATTAAAATAGAAGCAAAACCATTATTGTAATAAATATGATACAACAGAATTTAGAGGAGAAAGCAATATTTAAAGATATTCCAGGGTATGAGGGGTTGTACACGGTTTCTAATATGGGAGATGTAAAGTCCCTTAATTATAGTAGATCAGGTAAGGAGGGGTTGTTAAAGTTAATAGCTGTAAACGATATATATTTACATGTTAACTTAGTTAAAGATAAGGAAAGGAGAAGTTTTTCAGTACACCAATTAGTGGCAATGGCTTTCCTATGTTACATCCCTAACGGGCGTGAAAAAGTAGTTGACCATATAAATAACAACCCTAAAGATAATAGACTTGAAAATTTACAAGTAATCTCATCACGAGAAAATCTTAGTAAAGATAAGTATAGATACGGTAAAACTTCAAATTTTACTGGAGTTCACCTTGATAAAAAGTGCGGAAGATATAAAGCAATAATTTCATACAAAGATCGTAACCAACATTTAGGTCGTTTTGATTGCGAAGTGGAAGCGTCAAAAGTATATCAGAAGGCATTATCCGAAATTGAAAATGGGACTTTTGTACCTCGTGAAGTTAAGATACCTAAAGGATATTCGTACGAAAAACGTTCAAAACTTTGGCGTGTACATAAAAAGGGGTTTCCGCGTAAATTTTTCAAAACTGAGCAAGATTGTATTGACTTTATTAGTGGTTTTTCTATGTCTATGGACTTATCACTATAATTTTATTTTAATTACTTAAATATTTTAAACAGATGGCACAACAAAATTTCAACATTAGTGCAAAGAAGGGTCGTTTTTATCAGAAGAGCAAGGAACCAAAAGAAGGGTATGAGAGAATATCTTATGGGGACGGCCAAACAACATTCCACAAGTACTACGACAAAGTAGAGGGCATTATTACCAAAGTAGAGACTAAGGATGTAGACGCGGCAGGTAAGAAACTTCAATTCTTTGAAGTAACATTAAAAGATGGTGACACTTATAACAACATAAGTACACCACTAAAGAACAGTAAGGGTAACTTCACAGATGAGGTTAAAGCTTTTGTAAGTAGTCTTAACAATTGCCCGCCCTTTGCAAGAGTAAGTGTAAGTTGTTATAACAAAACAACAGAGTCGGGCGGGAAGACTTATGACAATCTTAACATCTACATTAACCTATTAGATGAGATTGATCCTGAGACAGGCAAACCTAAGGGTACAGGGTTTATTCCTTACACTGAGGTTCCAAGAGCTATTAAGGAGGACGACCCTGATTTAGGAGTTACTTGGGATTGGAAGCCTGTTAACAAGTACTACATTGGGAAGATTAAGGAAATTATAGCTAAGTTTGAGGAGGCTAAAGCTGCCACCCCTATGCCAACAACTCCACCACCAACTAAGACAGTAGGTGTAATGGCTAGCGAGGTTAGGGATAATACTGCAGACATTCTATCAGATTTACCAGACGATGATCTACCGTTCTAATATTGTAAAACTCAGTGAGGTCGTGCAAGATAAGCACGGCCTCTTTCATGTGGACCTAGAGTTAGCTGATGGAACTATAGGTTATTACCCTGGCAACGAAGAATTTTTACGGACGTTGTATGTAGGAGCTGAAGTTACGTATATTGATACAAAACACTTCAATAAAAGAAACAAGATTAACGGTTTAAATTTAATTAAAATGGCAGATAATAGTAATAAAGTATGGGCGTTAGTTACGGCAGTTACAAGCGTAGAAAAGAATAAGGGCTTTTATTTCCGCACCCTAACTACAGAGGACGGGGTAACAGCTATACACCTATCAAAACAACTATCAGAAGTAGAATCTATTATAGTAGGTTCACTTATTAGTTACACCGATGTGGTAAGTAAGAACGATAAGGATGTGTTTGTAGGTTTAGAAAAGGGGCGGCGGATGAACGCTGATGATAAAAGACAACTATCTATATGCAGACAAAGTAGTTTAAAAGCTGCTATTGAATGCTACACTTTGGCTAACCCTAAAGGTAGATGGTTAGATAAGAATGGGGCGGTGAATGTAGAGGAATGTTATACAGAAATTACAACCTTGGCAGATAAGTTTGTACAATATGTTTCAGTAGAGTAAGTTCGTGAAATTAGTTTGATATTCGCCCCGCCGTTAGTGGATTATGGCGGCGGGGGTTTTTAAAAATAATAATATGAAACACCACACAACTAAAGATGGTACGAAAATAAAACTCTCAGACTTAAAACAAGACCACTTAGAAAATATAATAAAATGGATTGAACGTAAAGCAAAGGAAGGTTTATTAGTAAGAAGTGGTGGTGGGTCTTGTGCTGAATATATGTGGTTTGACGAAGAAGTTTTTTATGGAGAGTGGGCGAGATATAAATTAAGGTACCACCATTATATTGAAGAATTAAATAATAGGAAATGAAACATATTGTTGTTGACCTTGAAGCAAACGGCCTCGATGACGCCACTAAAATACATTGCCTTAGTTATTGTGTGGTAGATGAGTGGGATGTACACACCTTATATAGTTACGAAGACATTATAAACTTCTTCAAACAAGAAGCGGTGTTCATACTTCACTACGGTTCCAATTATGACTTACCATTATTGAATAGGTTGTTAGGTATTGACTTTACGGATGTTATCTTCTACGATACACATTTACTTTCTAATTATATTTTTCCTGGCCGCCAAAAATATTCGCTAGAATCATTTGGAGAAGATTACGGGGTGGCTAAAGTCAGTGTAGGAAAGGATGAATGGGACGGGGATATGCAGGATGAAGCTTATAAAAATTTCATTACAAGCCGTTGTGAAACTGATATACGTATTAACGCCAACCTTTGGATAGATATAATGCGTAGGTTAAACAAGCTTTATGATAATGATACTGAAGCTATTAATAAACTTCTTAAGTACGTGGCCTTCAAAGCAAGGCGGGCATACGAGCAACAACTTTCTCCACTCTTGATCGACGTGAAGGCGGCGGAGGATCTATTAGTAGAATTATATAAGAAAAAGGAGGAGAAGGAGTCTATCTTACGTCAGATGTTACCTAAAGTCCCGCAATATGTAACCAAGGAAATACCAAAAGTTATGCACAAGAAAGACGGAACACTAAGCACTGTCGGACAACGTTGGATCGACTTCCTTAAAGAGAACAGCCTTCCGCTTGATAATATAAAACCTGTAAAATATGTAAAAGGATTTGAAGAACCTAATCCGCAAAGTAATACTCAAATTAAATCTTTCTTATACAGTCTTAACTGGTCCCCATGCACCTTCCGATATGAGAGGAATAAGGAGACAAATGAGCGTAAAGCAATACCACAAATATTAGGAGAGTCAAAAGAATTAACTCCGAGTGTGGCGGCTTTACTAGAGAAAGAGCCTAGATTAATAGAACTCGAAGGGTTAGGGGTCGTTAACCACCGCATTTCGCTAATAAATGGAATTTTAGAGGAGGCTTATAAAAAAGGTGGCACAGTCTCTCAAACGTTACATGGAATCACGAATACTTTTAGATTTACCCATCGCACACTGGTGAATCTGCCCAGTACGTCTCGACCTTGGGGAAGTGAGATTAGGGGGTTAATAATTGCTCCTCCTGGCCATGTTGTGATGTCTATAGACGTGAAGAACTTAGAGTCTAGGACGATGCAAAATTCAATTATTGATTTAGACGAGCCGTACGTTAGGCAAATGAACAGCCCTGACTTTGATTCCCACTTAGACACTAGTGTGTCTGTTGGGCTTATAAGTCAGGAAGATGCTGATTTTTATAAGTTCTACAAAGGTACTTACGGGGACGGGAAACAAAGCCCTTCTGAAGAAGATAGTAAAAGATTTAAAATAATTGATGTTAAGAGGAAGAAAGGAAAAATTATTGGGTTCAGTAGTCTCTACAATGTAGGATATAAAACCTTGTCAATATCTTTAGGTGAATCAGAGGAGTACTGTAAAGTCTTGTTGCAAAATTACTGGGCTAGGAACTGGGCCACTAAATATTTTGCTGAGAACTTAACTACTAAACAATGTCTAGGAAATACTTGGGTTAAGTCGAAGTCAGGAAGTGGTATTTTTTTAGAGTTGAGAAAGGAAAATGATAGGTTTTCCACGCACAATCAAAACTATGGTGTTACGTTCTTTGACAATTGGCAAGCCTATTTATGGTACTACGGATTAAAGGTTAGGTTAGAGTCACATGACGAAATTTTATTATATGTAAAAGAGGAAGAAGTGGAGGAAGTTAAGATTTTGTTAAAAAGGTGCTGTGAAATGGCGAACCGTAAACTAAATCTTCCTGTGTACGTTGACATAGATATACAGGTAGGAAAATCCTACGCCGATACTCACTAGTAATATAATATGAAGTATAATAAAAAGACACACGAGCAGTTTTTAGAAGACCTTTGGCCCGCCCGACAGTAAGTATTATAGTATTCCTGTATCAGGTTTAATTAAAGATAAAATAAATAAAAATGTTTCCAGAAGTTAAAAAAGAAGAAAGAACAGAAAGTGTTTGGGTTTATGTAACCCCCGCCGTTAAAGCAGAGTTTCAAATGGCGCAAGATAATGAAAAGCTAAGAGAGCAAATTATTAGAGACCATATTAGGGTAGAAACTAATTGGCTTAAGCAAGAGATAGAGGAGATTGATGAGGCTGTTATTAAGTACCGCGGCAAACTGCTTACTATTAAAGACAGGTTTAAGGAAGCGCAAGATAGTTATGTAGAGCAAATAGAAAGTATTAGCAGTGCGGCGCAAGAATCTTTTAAAAAATTTGACTGTATTGCCATAGATGTTAATAAGAAAGTAGTAAATACTTACGATAAGATTGTAGATTTATCTAATAAATTAAGTTATATAGATGCAGACAGGCTTACTAGGTTAATGGATGCGCTAGATAGGTTTGATAGTATGTCCGCAGAACAAAAGGAGTTAATTAAATTGATAGTAAATAAATGAAAGTAGTAAGAGTAGGCAATATTAATTACCGAGCAAAATATTGTACGCGTAGAGATGGAGTAAATCTATACTATTGGCAATATCAGATAATACTTTTTGGGTTAATACCTTTGTGGTGGGAAACTTATTTAGGAACTTTCAGTTTAGGTTGGATAGAAAAATCTATACAAGAAGAGTTAGATAACCTTAGAAATGCGGATGGATTTGTAGATTTAAATATAAAATAAAATGACGCGAGAACAATTAAACAAACATTGGGAAGTAATAGATGCATGGAGGAAAGGTGCGGAGGTAGAGTGCTACAAATACAATAAATGGATTTCAGTAGATGAGCCTTCTTGGTATAATGATTACGAGTATAGAGTTAAACCCGCCCCTGAATACACCCCTTTTGATTTTACAGACGCTGAGTTTTTAATAGGTAAGGTAATTAAGTGTAAATCGGAAATTCAGGTAATAACACAATTGAATAAGGATTATGTTTTTGCGGGAAGAGGTCAAATGTATTACTCTTGGCTACTTGAAAAATACACATTCTTAGATGGTTCACCGTGTGGTAAATTAAAACAATAATAAAATGACCAGATACACACGAATAGTTTTTAAAATTAGTAAAAATAAAATAATTTATATATGAGTAAGAAGTTAAAAACAATAGGAATAGATGATAAGTATTACATTGATGTGTATACTGATTGTATTACACTTAGGTCTGAGGTAGTACTTGATGAGCTTAATGATAAGGGCAATAATAAAGTTAGTAAAAATTTCTGGTATTACAGTAATATACCCGCCGCCCTCAAAAAATATTTACAAGAATCCGCCGCGGACAATACAGATGTTAAATCTATTCTTAAACGTATAGATGAGGTGGAGAAATTAATTGATTCAAAGTTTTAGTATGAGAAAGGTAATTGAAGTAAATACTAATGGAGATAATCACCACAAGTATAGAGATAATTTAGGGTTGTTTGACATTATCGCCCCGATGGTTAAAGGTTTTATTACAGAAGGGTATGAAGTTTGTGATTTAGATGTGCAG
Source organism: Anaerolineae bacterium (assembly GCA_049299095.1). Taxonomy (GTDB): domain Bacteria; phylum Chloroflexota; class Anaerolineae; order JAAEKA01; family JAAEKA01; genus JAAEKA01. The sequence continues at coordinate 22,808 of JBAQWV010000035.1, forward strand.
ACAACGCGTAAATGGTTTGTGAATAGCGGCACTATGCATTGTATTTTCGATGTAGGTGGCGATGGATACACCTCCGCCGCGGAGATTACGCACCTTATAATAGATTATAGTACAGAACCTGATTGTCAGTATATTTATAATTTATCTGAACTTTGTGATGAGTTAGCTGTTAAGTATAATGTAAGTAGTTGGGAACCTAAAAAATAAAAGAAGATGAGATTAAGTAGTTTAGTATTAATGATGTTTTTGTTTTCTTGTAGAGAAGTAGCCCCGCCAAATTATGGCACCATAAACGAAGAAGGTTGGCTAGGCTATAAAATGAATTACAGAATAGTTGAAGCCGATAGTTGTGAATATATAATGTTTAGTATGGGTACTGCAGCTTGGGGCGGGCACAGAGAAAAGTGTAAATATTGTCAGGCAAGAAGAAATAATAAACCATGCAAGTAGATTTAGACAAAACAGACTTAGTTAATTTAGTGGCTAGTACTGCCCCTTACTACAGTTTATTTACCAACCCATTAGTTACAAAGTTTGGTAGGTATTTCGGTGGACAAGAAGATAGATGGAGTTGGGATAAGCATATGTTAAAAGAGTTAAGTGAACAAGAGTTGTATGATTTATATCAGTTATGTAAAAATTCGTGGAAATGACAAAAGTAGAATGTATAGACGACAGTGGCCGCAATGAAATCATTCCCGCTAGTAAATGGGTTAAGAAGGGCGGGGTATATCATATTATTAATAGTTATAAAGATATGCGAGGGGTGGAGTTGGTAGAGTTGCACGAAATAGATCTTAAACCTTACCCACCGTTTAAGGGGTTTGTTGCCGCTCGCTTTAAGACTTTAGAAGATGGTGGCGGAGATGAACTAGTAGAGGAACTTATTAAAGAACTTGAATTAGAGTTAACTTAAAAATAAAAATATATGGACATAAATAAATTGCCAAATGGCTTACAAGAGTTAGCAAGGAAACGTAAAGAGGAAGATAGTGATGTCGAATGGTTTGGTTGTGGGGTTAAGTTAGCACATGCCTTTAACTGGGGTAAAACAAAAGAGGGGTGGCAATTTTGGGAGGATGTTTACCACGGTAGGTTTGATATTTATACAGAGATGTATAGCAACCATGAATGGATAGAAGATTATCCTGGGGAATACCAAGTAATAGATGGTACATTAGTTGTAGTAAGAGATTATGTAGGACGAGAGTCTTTTGAATATGGTGCAGCTTATAGTATAGGTGCTAAGCTTCACGAAGATGTTGATATTAGTTCTCTTACAATCACTCCCGCCGTCTTAGCTAATGGGTATTATGCGGGGGAAGATCAAATACCCGAAGTTTATGAAGCATGGGCTAAAGGTTATAAGTACGCTTTAGAAACCTTTGGTATTGATAATACTATTACTAATTTAATTCCTGATAATACTTTTAAAGGTATGTCTAATAATCCGCCCGATGTGGTTTATGTGGACACTAGTACAACTTTAACAGAAGATGCTAACTTAACTGGCGGGAGTGGTGATAATTATATACCTAAAGTTATTAAACATTACTCTCATATAGGAGATGAAACAAAAGAGATATATAAGTACCCTAAAGGAAATATGTTAAAGCCTATTGATATAGATAGCTTACTGTGGCCTATATTCAGACATTGGAAGAAGATGATGTTTCCTTTAAAAGATGATGTAGAGACTTTTGAAGATCATCTCGCGGCAATACTCTGTAATAGTTCTATGATATTAGACCAATTAAAATTAAAGAAATAATGCGATACAAAGTAGGGGATAAAGTAAGAATTATAGATAATATTATAGAACACCAATTTAATATAGGAGATATTGTAACAGTAGTGAGCCTAAGTAAAGAAGATGGTATTTATTACGCGCAACAAGGAAGTAGCATTGGATGGTATGTAAAAGATGAGGAGTTACAAGACGTGTGGGATAATTTTGATGGGACAGATTTATCTTACACTTATTCTACCGAAACTCTTGAATTAGTTAATAAATTTATGACAGCCCACAGCGGTAAGATAAGTGATTATAGTAGAATAGAGTGGCCTACGGCGGTTAAGATTACGAATATATATCTTAATATGGTTATAAATATTTTAGAGAATGGTAATTATTTGTACGAGTTAGAGAGGCACGAAAACATTTTAAAAGAGTTAAACAAATGATAGTAAATGCAAAAGGAAAAGGTTTAAGATTAAACCTAACGGCGGAAACAATAGAGGAAGAAGTAATACTAGAGAAGTTGATGTGGGTTGACCAAGTATGTGATTGGAAAGATTTATTGGTTTACTTACAGAAAAAATATGAAAATATATAATATGATATTAGCATTTTTAATCTTAGTATTATTAATTATTGAGGTTGTAGTTAGTCCTCGCCTTGATTATAATTCCTCAATGGGCTTAGTGTTGTGGTACAATGGTGAGGACAGGTTAGGTAATAAAACACGTAAATTTAAGAAATTGGTATGACAAAAGTAGAAAGACAAGCGGCGGAGAAAGCCATTTTAGAAGAATTGAAAATAGTTAAGAACACTTTAAAACAAAACGGATGGTGGGTATATTAAAACAAAATTGGATATTTATAGTTATAGTGGGGTTAAGTTTATTCCTATTATTAGACATTAGCCCGCAGCTACTAGCCTTTTTAGGTAGTTTACTACTATTAGACTTTAGTTATGACTTTAGATCAAGGTTTACTAGTGAGTATGCAGCTAATGGTTTTAGTTGGAAATATTGGGGGCTAAGTGCTGTATGTGGTGTGTTAGTTTTCGCAGCCCTATTATTATTCAAGTATTATGCCTAATTTAGGCTTTAATAAGCCCTACAATCAACGATCTTTTTATTTTGGTACTATGGTGCCACTTTGAAATTAGCGTGCCTTGTAGGGCTTTAAAATTAAACAATGGTAGAATTTAGAGAATTTTTAATAAGATTGTTCCAACATCTTTCCACGGGAGATTTTACAGTTATTGTTGAGTGTAGTGGTGGAGAGGAGTTTAAAGCAGATGTAATAGGGTACTCAGAGGAGTATATGGAAGTACATGTAAGATTCCATTCTGATAACTTACAAAAGCCAGGTGTTAGAGAGGTTAAAATTGGAGGGTTTGGATATGAGTCTGAAGAAACTGTTTCGTTAGAAGCTTGTATGGTACCTGTTAAAGATGAGCATGTTTTTTGGACAAATATTAAATTAAACAAATGACGGATCAAATAACAGCACAAAAAGAAATCCTTAAGGTAGTTATTAAGAAAATAATTAGGAGAATAAAAGAAGTTGAACAAGAGAGTAATGATGCATATACACAAGAGGATGTGTGGATTAAAGAAGGTATTAAAAATGAGCTAATAAGTTGGAAAATAAATTTAGAAATAATGCGTAAAAACATTAAGTAATGACAGCAGAAGAATTATCAATTAAATATTTTGGCGGTATGCATTACGATGATATTACAATAGAATATATACAAAAATATGCGGTAGAATTCGCCCGCCTTAAAGTACAGGAAGCTTTAGAAACAGCAGCGGATAAAGCATTTGTAGTAATGAAAGAAGATATGGACTTCTATTATGAAGACTATGTTGAAGGGGTAGACAAAAATTCAATCCTTAATTCTTATGACTTAAAGAGTATAGTATGATAGATGTAGAAGAATTTACACCTGAAAACGAGTTGGAACAAAAATATAAAAACCTAGGTTACATCTATAAATTAGATGCTATTATAGATTATACTTATGAACCTGGTGGGGCGAGAAGTAGTAAAGGTAATAGTGTAATTTCATATTTCAAACATAAGCCTAATGTAAGCGTCAATAATCAAGGCCAACTTATGATAACAGGTTTTCAGAAATATATGTATGTAGACTCTATGATAATACCAAGCATACCTTGTATGATTAGCCTATGTCATGGAGACAATTTTAACCACCATTTTAGTTGGTCGAATTTATTTTTTAAATAGTATAAAATGAAAGTAAAATATAGTGTATTAATATTTGTAATTTTATTCCTAGCGTGGGCTAATGTTTATTACTATTTTAAATCTGCCCCGCCTATAATTTTAAACCCTGCAGATAGTATAGTATGTACCTTAGAGCACAATATGTTGTCGGCTATTATTAATGCTGAGGCGGGGCCTAATACTAAGGATACTACCGATGCTTATTTAGTAGGGTCTACGGTGCTTAACCGCGCCGACCATACTGATTTTCCAGATGTAGTGGCGGATGTGATTAGAGAAAGAGGGCAGTATGATGGATTCCGCAGTAGCAACTACTATAGAACGGAACAGTCAGATTCCATTGCGGTGAGACTAATGTTAGGTTATGGTCGTGATTGTGGAGTACTGTTCTTTTGTAGACACAATGTTGATATAAAGTTGTTGAATAAGTACAGAATTGTGAGGTGGAGTGAGAGCCATAAGTTTTATGGTACATAGGGGTGTGAATTTATTTTTCCACCCCTTTTTTATTGTTTAACATTTTGTTAACAGTTTAGTAAAATAAATTAGTTTACCTTTGTGAAAATTTTTAAAATGAGTAATTGGATAGAAAGAGAATTAACATTAGGCACGGAATTTATAAGCAAAAGTAAAATGCCTGATAAAAATAAACCTTTACCTAAAACCCCTAAGACTTTACTTAGAACTATTGATGATATTCAATACTTAGATACAATGCCTCTATCTTTTTATAATATAATTAAGGACCATGTTATGGGTATTGTAGTTGAGGTTTGTTATGATGATAAGTATGATGATATGAGTACCTATACTAAATCAGAGTCAGCTGAGTTGTGTAATGCTTTAGGTATTATTCCCGCCCGTGTACAAGGCATACGTGACTTAAAGATACCAGGTTTTGCAAAGCTTGTGGAGACTGAGGCTCGGAGAAAGTCAGAAGAGTGGTTAAGATTGGTGGAGGGTGGTATCCAAAAAGAGTTAGGGGACCAAAAAGAAGCTAACAAGCAGTTAGAGAAAAATATTAGTAGGTTAGAAGTATTAGTTGCGGACTTACGTATAGAGAAAGAAGAGTTTAAGAATAAACTAGAAAAAGAGTTGGCAGATAAGCATCAGTTTATTATTAGTAAGCAAGATGAGCAGGCGGTGGAATTAGTAGGAGAAAAGAAAGAGTTAAAAGGTGAAATAAAAGAGTTGCAAAGTAAAATTGATAACTTATATGAACAGCTTGCAGCTTATAGTAATATCCCTAATTGGTTAGTAAATATATTTAAATGATAGTAGGAGATAGTATTTGGAACATAAGTATAAATAAATTCCACCGCAATGGTGAATCTTTCTTTGATGGTGGAGGAGATAATGGGGTAAAAGTAGTAGAACATAAAATACTTGGGGTTAATGATAATTACATAGTAATAGATGATTTTAGTTTTAGTACTATTACTCATAGGGTTATTGACTTTATAGTTACTGATGTTAGGGTAGGTAATCACTTTATGGGGGATGGTGTTTTTGTTTCTCTTATTAGTACTTCACCACCCGATAAACAATTGCTTGAACGTATGGTGTATTCGGCTGAGTCAGAGGTTAAACGTAGATATGGATGGTTAACTGATTTTATGGTAGGATTAGATAATTTAATAGAAGAATATGATAACAATACAACAGAAGTTAGCTAGTGCTGATAGTATTATCAAAGAAGTAAGGTTAATGCGCGCCTTACAAAAGAAACACCTTACGGCTATTTGGGAGAGGGACACAGTGCGGGCGGATGAGTTTTTAGCACAGAAAAAGGTGGCAGAATTAAAAGTAGATAATTTGTTAAAAGAATATTAGTATGACAGACTTTTTCGTAGACGGTGAATTTTATTCAGACTTAGATGAACTAATGGAGGCGTGGGGTGTTTATGCACCTGTAGATCTTCTTGACGATGAAGAAGGGTTGGGGTTATTAGGAGAGGATTGGAGTGTGGTTGCTTATGAAGCTTATTCCGCCCCAATATTTAAACTTACATCTGATGATATAGTTTCTTTTATAACAGAGCAATATAATGAATATCCAGACGACGACAATGATTACACATATGATAGAGTAGTGGAAGCTATAAGAGCGGGGATAGACGTAGATAAGATAAATAGTTTAATGCCTGATGTCTGGCGGCCAACTAAAGAGAAGTTTGTAATTACTAAACAAGATTTAATAAAGTATATAGGATGAACATTAAAACAATAGAGTTAAGTGGTGAAATAAAAATGGAGTGGGATGATTGGTGTAAGATAAAACTTGTACAAGAAGATGGGTATAAGATTGACTTAGTAAGTAGGTTTAAAGAAGCAGTCGAAAGTTTCCCAAATTGCAAAGTGCAGGTGAATTATTACTTGTCTGATACTCCTTGTACTAAAGATGAAATGGTTGAAGGTTTTCTTAAAAAACTTTACGGCCACCCCGAAGCTAGTTACACACAAAGCAGTTACAGATACTCTTCTTGGACAAGTGGGACCGATTATGATACCAACCTAACTGTGGGTGGGCACGACTTAGCACGAGAGTTGTGTAACGAAGCAGACAAATTTATTATCTTAGAACTTAATTTTCAAATAGAATGAGAGTAGTATTAAAACTTTTAATAGTGTTGTTATTAGGTATACTAATTTACGCCGCGGTTATAATACCTAAAGTATTAAGTTGGATTTGGTATGGTAAATGGGACCTACATGGCACTGAGGACGGATTACACTACGCAATTGGTAAACTAATATTTGAGATAATAGTAGATGAAGATTTTCCTAAATAAGTAAGAAATGATTAAAATAGGATTCACAGGTACCAGAGATATAAGTAAAGTAAGTAAGGAAAGATTACAAAAGCTGTGGGAAGTTATGTTAGATTATAAAATTTTTATAAATGTGGAGGTTATTCACGGCGGGGCTAAAGGTGCAGATGAGTATTTTCATAATATATGTGTTGAACATATGACATCTATTAAAATAAGGTGGGCGTATGTAGTAAGAGAGTTAAAAGGAATTTATGAAGAGTATCCGCCCGAGCCACCACTTAGTAGGAATAAGAAAATAGTAGATGATTGTGATGTATTAATCGCCTTACCTATTGATCCTAATAAAGAAGAGGTTCGGTCAGGTACGTGGAGTACGATTCGTTACGCGCGTAAACAAAATAAACAAATAATAATTATATGAGCGGAGGATTTTTCGGCCACCAGCAATATCGAATAAGACAGATCTGGGAAGACATAGAGCAAGAGCTAGATAACCAAGGTAAGGAAATACCTAAAGAAAAGCTTTTTAGTAGGCAAGAGTATTATGATAAATACCCAGAAGAAAAGTATTACATTACTTATCCCGCCGAAATACAAGCAAAGTTTAGGGAAGCAATAGAAGCACTTAAGAAAGCTGAGATATACGCCCAAAGGGTTGATTGGTATTTGAGTGGAGATGATGGGGAGGAAAGTTTTTTACGTCGGTTAGACGATGATTTAAATAAATTAAAATGAGTAGAATAGTAGATAGAATACCCTTATTTATTTCCCGCGTTAGGGTAATGGATATATTACTGAAGTTGTGGCATGAGACTGAAGATCAGGAAGATAAGATTGATTTTGACTCTATTGTAGAGTTTGTTCATTCCCCCGCTTTTGCAGTTTATTGGACTTCTAATCCCGACCTTAGATTTGGACAGCTTATGGTTAATGAAGGTTTTAATATATTTGATGCCATCTATCATTTAGAAGAGTCGGATATATTGAATCAGTATTGTGGATTGTCCCGCCCTGAATCTCACATATGGGATAGTAATTACAATGAAGATGGAAGCGAGTGGGAGCGGACCATTTACAGATTCATAGACGAGTTAGACGACAAGCATTTAGCCACTATGGTAGATGAAGCTAATCAAGGGGTTAGATATTATAATCCCGTAATGGTTGATATATTCTGCGAAGAATTACATCGTAGAGGATTTGTTAATTACAGGCTTACTGATGAAGGGCGAGAGAAGATGTGGGCAATGGGTGATGAAATACAACATAGGAAAATGATAGAAGTGCAAGAATATTTAAGAACATTAATGGGCAGGGATGAAATATAAAATATTATACTTAGATTTTAATCACAGTAAATATAAAGAGTGGAATACAGATACCTTAAACTCTTATAAGAAGAATAAGGTTAATTATGCGTTAGGTGAATTTAGTATTTATGTAGATGCTGATAAAGTAGAGTATGGTAAGAATAAGTTATTAAGGGCCGCGGCGGATAGGTATTATAAAACAATAAAAGAAATAGATAATGATTGAACAATTTATACCTTATAGTGAAGCACTGGTGCTAAAGCAGTTAGGTTTTGATGAACCCTGCTTAAGCTATTACAAGAACGGAGAGTTTAGTGGTATACTAGAGTTAGTTAGGAATAGTGAGATGTTTGATTATAGTACTGAATATATTGCTGCCCCGTTATACCAGCAGGCCTTCAAATTTTTCAAGGGGAAGTATGGATTACATTCTAGCTACGGCACAACATCTGACTTCAATAAAGATATTAATGGATTTGTAATTTCCAATTTTATTGACGGCAGAAGAAATAATCTAACTATAAATTGGGAAGTAGGTACCTACGAAGAAGCAGAATTAGAATGTTTACGTAAATTAATAGAAATATGCAAGAGAGTAGAATAAGTTTCAACACCACCACCCTAGCAAAAGAAAAGGGATTTAATTTGGATTGTGATAGGTACTACCAAGATTCTCCAAGGGCGGGGAGTTTTGCAATAAATAACATAAATAATAGCCTAATAGATGAATTACATAAAGAAGATCCTAATTGTGTTATTTATTATGCTTGTCCCACGCAGTCTTTACTTCAGAAGTGGATGCGGGAAGTACACAACATTCATATAGTAGTAGATTTACCTTGGATTAAAAACGGTTGGGAAGCTACTATAATAGATCTACTAACAGGTAATAAATTCTTAACTATAAGAGAATATAACAAATATCATACATACGAAGAAGTATTAGAAGAGGGCTTATACCAAGCACTTAAAATGATTTGAAATGGGACGTAGTATAAAGAAAAAGGCCGTAGTTAAGATCCGCGGCCATCTATATAAAATATATAGAAGATTGATTCGACGTATTCAAAAACAAGATCTTAATAATGGCCGTGATATAAGAGACCCTAAAGAAATAATAAACGATTGGGATTATATTGATTACATTAGTAAGTGTGAGTATATGGATAGTGAATGTTATTGTTTAAAGGCTTATGGCCGCAAAAAATGTTTAGAAAAATGATAGTTGAATTAGTAATCACTGCCCTATTCACTATTGGTGTTGTATATTTAATGAAAGATGAATAATTAAAAAAAAAGCCACACAGGAACTTAATCTTGTGTGGCTTTCTTGTTTTAGTAGGTTACTTAGGACCTCCTTCACTTTCATACCTGCTTATATACTTGTATTTCAATTTCTCTAATACACCATCTTCAGTAATCCTGTAAGATGAAGTTCCTATCTTATCCCCCACTGCACCATCTATAAAAGCATCTCTGTAAGCTTTCTTTATACTTTCAGTACTTTTTATACCTTCACCTAAGATATATTGATTAATGTCAAATTTAAGTCGGCGGCCTTCCTCTCCACTATTATCAAGCACTTTATTATAGTAATATATCCAACCTAATTGATTACCTTCTGTATTAGCTTTTTCTGTCAAGTCTTGCCAACCAGATTTTGTAACACCCCCTTTCGACTTTAATGCATTTACCTTTTCCTGTAATATAAGAGCTTTCTGATCTTGTGCGTACTTCTTAATTTCATGTACAACATTAGGATCAGCTATTGGCTTTATTATAGTTTGAAGGGTTACCTTATCATCTGTATCTCCACTTTCTGGATACATCTTAGTTATTTTAGTAACGTCTGGGTATTTAAGTACTAAATCTTCTAGTTCTTTATAAGCTCTTGGTGGAGCATCTGGTAAGAATTTATTAACTAAATTTGTAAACAATGTCGTTATAGCTGGACCCCAAGGATTTTGTTGTAAAGGTCTACCAAGTAAGTCAAAGTCTTCGGTGTCTGTGGCCCAACCTGTAAACAACATTCTATCGTACACGTCGGAGAAAAATCCACTGCCTTTTTTAATATTACTTCTAGTTACAAAATCTAAATAACTATTTAACTCTGCTTGTAGTGCTGATATAGGTGTAAACATTCTAACTTGGCTACTTGCTAACCTTTTAACTTCATAAGTATCTAAAGGACTTCCCTCAATAGCGGGAGCTATAGCAGTAACCGCGCCTAATGAGTTTGTTAAACTGTTTTGGAAACCAAATGCTGTAGATGACTTAAACATAAGCGCCATTGCGTCTACAATTTTTAAAGGATCTTTAGAGTTGTTCTTATCAAACTGCCCTTCTTTCTCCTCATAAGCAGCCATCTTACGTTCTTGTATTGAGCCTATACTCGCTAAAGGCCACGCAAATATAAAATCTTTATAGTTGTAAAGCCTTTCAACTTTATAAGATTTACCTTCTGGTGTTATTTTATAAGCTGTATAAGCTTCATAATTTACCCCAGCTATTTTTAACAAGTTTGCTATCTTAGGGCTGTAGGCTGTAGTGAAGTATATATCATTTTCAGGGTTTAGCTTAATATCTCCTTCCTCATCATCAAAATCAAAGAAAGAACTTAACATACCTAATAGTGCTAAAGTAGGTATTAAAGATGCTGAAGCCCTTTCTTGCCTGCGCCAATTAGGTAAATCTAAAGTCTCTACCTTATTATTAAACCCATTATAGAATCTACTTTCCTTTGCAAGTTGCACAGGCCTCCTCCATACTACGTTTCCATCTTCATTAATATTTATCTGAAGTGCCCCAACTATTGGTTGTGCGTTTTTCCATTGTTGTGCTAATTTAAACACTGCTCCTGCAAATGGCATAGTGTTCATTTTAAAAAGAGATGACAATATTAAAAACGCAGAGCTATTTTTAGATTCAGCAGGAATTAAACTTCCCGCCATCGTACTAGCTCCTGAAAAACCTCTGTTTACTGCGGATAAAATAAGCCCAGAATAGCCAGAAGCTCTACCTGCTAGGGTCATAACACCAATAGCATCTTCTGCTTGTGCCTTAGCTATACTCTCTTCTGGTAAGAACTCAAAAATTAATTCTCCTTTCCTTTTTTTGTAAGCATTAATATCCTTTACGTTTTTAGCGTCCTTAACAAATCCCTCTGCCTTTAATTGCGCCTCTATCTTATCTAAACCTAATTTTTCATTGACTCTACTTAATATTGTTGCTAAACCTGGGTCTACTAAACCTTCCTCCGCAAGCTCTTTTATTGCCTCTTCTCTTAAGTTTCTGTGTAGCAGTATAGGCATTGCGTTTGATGATACTCCGTAATCCATTACAACTAAACCCCTAGCCATTACATTATGTGCTATAAGAGATTGTATTGCAAAAGATTTTACTTTATTACCTGACTCCCTATTCATATCTCTCTTTTCTCGCATCCTCTTAAGGACTGATAAAGATTTCTGAGATTTATTAGCATCTATATTAGAACCATAATCTTGTATATTCAAACCTTTTGCACCTTTAAATACATCGTAAGCCCCCGCCCAAGACGCATTTGAGTTACCTATATTAGCAAATGCTGCACCTAGTGCCCTTATGTTTTCAAAAGAACCTTTACCTTTAAGTAAATTATACAAATCCTTGGACAGTTCTATAACTGGTGCCTGCATTAATTGGCTGTAAGTAAAGTTTGCAAAACCTGCTATAAAAGCTAAATCAGAAGTTCTCATAGCCCCAAGTATATTAGAGTACATGTAAGATTCTAATACATCTGCCATCCATCTACTATCGTCTGGGTTTAACCTAAATATGAACGATGCTAGCTCTTCATAACTTCTTTTCTTATCTGCTTCAAATTTGGCTCCGTCAAAAGTATTGTATAATTTTCTTAAGGAGTCGGCATCTTTTTGAGTAAACGCTTTAGCCCCTATTTTTTCGGCAAAGATTTTTCTAATACTATCTTCGTTAAGTCCCTCATTTCTTACTATCGCCCCTATCTGTTTTATAGTAGATTCATTAGTAATTCTACCTGCCTTTTCCTCTAATAGTTCAATTTTATTAGCTTTCTTTTGCTCTAGGTTTTTTAAATCCCTTTCTAAACTTGTTAACTTCTTCAAGTTATCATTTCTTCTAGCTTTAAAAGCATTAGTTTTTACTTTCAAATTAGGATCTTCTTTCTTAATAGCGGCTATCTTGTCATTAAGTTCTTGTATTATGGCTTTCTCTGCTTCTATTTGTTCTTTAAGACTATTTATAGCGTCTCCTATTTTTTGGATATTACTACCATAACTTTTATTTACTTCTGCTCTAGCCGCGGCCCCAATCTTCTTACTAACAAAATCTTCTATATTATTTTTTATAATATCTATATAAGGTGCTGCATCTTCTTTACTTAAACCTGTTCTACTAATAAACTCTTCTTCTACTGTATCTGTGACCTTATTTCTATTAGTTACATCTTTTAATATCTCGTCAACTGTGAGATCTAAACTTTTTAAGGAATTTTTAACCATGTCCCTTGTTTTAGTCTTTGTAGTCCAAGGTAAGTTTAGAGTATCCATTCTGCTTTTTATAAGAGATGCTAATAGATCATCTACTTGGTTTTGTATTTCCGCGCGTTTAGCTAAATCAGTTATTACCATAATACCTGCCTCTATATCACTCCTAAGTGTGTTAACAACGGCTATATCTAAATCTTTTTGCTCTATTATTTCTTCTATACTCTTTCTATTTGGTGTTATGTCCTTTTTATTTAAGTGTCTAACTATAGACTGTATTATAAGCTGAGAAGGGGTTTTACCCTTTTGATTTAGAACCTGAGATTCAGGGGTTATATCTATAGTTTTTTCTAAAGCTGCCATTAACTTTAATCTGGCAATATCCTCTGTTGCTGCAATGAAACCATCATTATCTAAGATAATACCCCAATTATCTTCAACTACTTTTTCTCCAAATTTTTTACTTAAATTTTCTTTAGTCTTAATTAAAGACCCCGCAAACTTATAATATAGATAAAGACTATAATCTACTAACGCATCTATATTAACCCCAGATTGTAAAGTGTTTCCTACCTTTTTATTGTAAGCATTTAAATACTTATTGGACTTGTCTCTTAAAGATTCACTTAGTTTTTTACTAATAGTAGTAGGTTCCTCTTTAGGTTTAGGTGCTGTCTTCTTAGCGGCCTCAATTTCTGCTAATACTTCTGCCTTAACTTTAGCTCTTAACTCTTCTAAGTTTTCTTTGATGGTTTCGTCAATAATGTTTGTCACATCCTCCGCAACTTCACTAGTAGTCTTACCAGATGCGGTTTTCTTGTTCATTAAAGGCTCTTCAGTTTTCTTTAATCTGCTAAATACTTCTACGAAGAAAGTGTGCTGACTGTTACCTGCATAAGACCTTAACATGTGGGCACTTAAAGAAGATAGAGCTTGGAGTATATTATGAATTTTAACAGCCGCTTTAGGCCCGTGGAAATCATAAGCTTTCTTTTCTAAAATTCTTAAGGCTGTTATTTCCCAAGCTCCTGCTGCAGGGTTTGTGCCTTCTGATGCATTTGAAACTGCCAAAACTTTTTGCTGTATCTGTTGCACAAGAGCTTCTGTGGCGTCTTCAATATCTTCTATTGTTTCAATACCCTGTGTAAATTCTTCTGCAAATTGGTCTCTTAGTTTATCTGGAAAAGCTGTCTTAGACCTTGCCCCTGTTCTTACAGCTTCAAGATAATCTTTTGGTAACTTAGATGATTTTAAAGTCCTTAATGTGTACCTGTGCATTGATTTAGGGGAACTTTCATCTTCTATCTTAGGTGTCTCTACCCCTGCTTCAGCGTCTGTCTCACCAGTGCTGTCGGTTTTTTGTGTATCTATACCTGTAATCTTGTCAAAGTAGGCTTGGGCGGCGGGACTAACTTCAATATTCTTACCTTTGTAACTGATAATAATATCTTTCATAAACTCAGTAAAGGCTCTAAAGGCTTCATTAAGTTTTTCCCTAATGCTAGGATTTTTAACTTCCTTCTCTGTTAGTTCTCTTCCATTAGAAAGATATTTCTCGTAAAGACGTGCCGTGAATTCGGATAAATCTGTATCCCAACCCTTTTTATCCTCGCCAAATTGTTCCTTATACTCTTTTCTAAATAGCTCGGCTGCTTCAGGATCTGTTTCTAAGAAAGGTTCTATGTGTACGTGGAATAGTTCATGCTGTAATGATGTAGCTACAGGACTGTCAAGTGCTGCTACAATACTTTGTCCGTTAGCTACAGCTATTGCTACTGCTCTGTAGGTACCCCCTTCACTAAACTTAGGATCTTTCTTAGCCTTTACTAGGTGGGCAATTACTTTGTTGTTTTCTACTATTGTTTTTCTAATATCATCCTTTTTCTTAAGATCTTTTTCCGCCCGTAATGCTTCTAAACCTTTCTTATTAAGTTCCTTCAAATGTTCAATAGCGTTGTTCACAATTCTACTAGCCATTTGTGGTGTGGCTTGGTTTTGGTTCTCGGCGGCAGAGAATCTTATGTCATTAGTGTTAGGATTAAACGTTTGGTTTGTTCCATCAGCTAATTTAACTTGGTTGGGGTTGAATGCAATATATTGTGACTTATCCTTGCTTTTAAACATTGGTGTTTTAAGACCATCTGTTTCATTAATATTAGGTGGCCTATTCATTTTTGATAATACGTCTTCTTCCTTACTTAACCTACCTTTTAAATCTGTTTCAGAGTAGTCTTTAGGTAGCGCAAAATATGAAGAAATCCAATCACCTAGATTCTCTTTTGTGTCTCCAAAGTTATTTGTGTAGTATTTTAAAGTGTTAACTAAGTTTTCTTGATTATAATACTCAACTAAGTTTTGGGACTCTTTTATACTTCGTATGTTCAAAAACACAGGTAGTACATTATCTCCGTATAATTTGGCTGATTCATTAGTTTCTGCAAAAAAGAAGCCTAATTTAGTGTCTGGTGCTTTTGTGTTTGATCCTTTTTTATTTATATCAAACTCTGTAAAACTAGCGTCAGTCCCATGATAAACAACCATAGGTTCCCCATTACTATCAACTACTTTACTTGCATTCTTAGGATCATTCTCCCAATCACCAAACCAATTTTTGAATGCAGGTGTTCTTACTATCTTAGCTTGACTTTCTGTAAGATTACTTGGTTTACCATTTGGTGCTAAGTGTTGTCCTTTATCGTTATATTTTAAGGTTATTTTATCCGCCTCGTTTGTAGCTTTTACCATATCGAGGTCTTGCTCGGCGGCGGAAAATTTAACACTACCTTCATTAATAGCACTAGCCAATCCTTCAATACCATCTTGTAAGATGATTTGATCTTCTCTTGCTACGTCTTCTGTTTCTTGTAGGAGAGTTTGTCGGCGTTGTTCAGGAGACATATCCATGCGTTTTTGGACGTTACGTGCTTCTACTTCCCCTGCAAGTTTTTTATACTTATCGAATGCAACGTCTTCTCCACCCATCTCCATTAGCTTGTAGTCTAAAGCTTGTATAAGTTTAGTATAAACATAATTAGGAGATATATTATTAAGTATTTCAAGCCTTTCTATTACATCTTCTATTACATTAGGATCATCTTTTATTACATCAAAGTAGAAAACTTCCCCAAAACGTAGTCCTTGTTCTTTAGTTTGTTGTCTTGCAATAATCCTATCTTCTTTACTAAGTTTTGGGAAATTAAGTGGGGAAGCTAAGTTTTGTAACACATCATTAGGTGAACTCATTTGTCTCTTATTTCCTCCTATTGCAAAACCTTCAATACGTTGAATAGCATGTTGTACCTCGTGCAAAAATGTTGATTTTGCTCCTTCCATACCTCCATCCTTTTTAAACATTCCGCTAATATTATTAGCGTATAAGGTTATTTTGTTTTCCGAACTACTGAAAGAAGCTCTTGTAGATGAGTTTATTTTTTTTCTACTAATTATTACTTTAGTGTCTTTTAATTGTGGATAAGCTTTTAGTAATTTGCTATTAGGATCTAAAAAATCTGATACAAAAGTATCTTCACCATAAAGGCCATCTTTTTCTAATCCTGCATTAAAGTTATCTACCTCTATGTCGTCTATTATTTCATACCTCCATTTTGAGTCACTAAGTAATTTTTCTTTAGATAGTACATCTATTAATTCTTGTCTATTGTATTTTTTGCCATTGTATTCGTAACAATCCATAATTATATCGTTTTAAAGGTAAACCCTTTATATTTTTTATTATATTTTAAAGCTTTTGATATCCCGTGTTTGTGTGATTTATTACCAAATAATGTAATAGCACATTGAGTAATAGATTGGTATTCTTCCATATTATCAATATAAAAAGGCTCATTTTTATCCAATCTTATGTGCCTGTATAAATAATACTTCCCGTCGTCTGCTATCATTCTCTAAAATTTTATATATCTTTTATAGGTTGTGTTTCTGCCTTAATACAGTTACGTATTTGCCCAGCTATTTTATTTTCTATACTCTTAATACTTTGTAACTTCGCCCAATAAGGGGCTTTAATCTCATCCCCTATTTTGTCATAGACAAATTGTTTGTATACTTCTATTGCATCTCTTAAAGCAATCCTTTCGCTGTCCCCTATTTCTATAGTATGTATGTATTGCATATTTTATTAGTTTTTACAAGGTATTTTCTTTATTCTTCCTTGTGTTTCTAGTTGGTTAATTATTTTGTTTATATCAGATGGCCCCCTCTCCCACCCCGTTGCAAGTCTAATAGTTTTAGCGTCTTTACCTGCCGCTTCCATTTCTCTTGCCACTGTTAAGTTATCTAACCTAGTAGTTGCTTCTTCTGCTGCGTCCAAGGCGGCGGCTCCTTTTTCACCTATAATCTGAAACTTACTACTACCCATAGTGCGTGCTTCATCAACAGTCGCAATAACCCCTATCTGAGCTACCTTGCTTCTCATATAATCAATTGCCGCTTGTAACCCTTTACTACCACTAAGGGTATTAGCTACTGCCTCCCACATAGTGAAGTTAGCTTCTGCAAGTTTAGTTGCTTGCTCGGGGGTAATGTCTTTAATAGTATCTACAAAGAATTTCTTTATTTGACCTACTATTTCATTACGTGTTTTACCTAAACTTTCTAATACTGTTTTCTTTGTGTTAGTAGAAGTTGTTTCCGCCGCCTTTTGTTGAAGCGCAGCAATAGCCCCTCGGAAATTAGGCTTGCCCGAACCACTAAATTTAATATCACCAGCCTTGATTATTTGGTTAAATCTATCAGTAATCTCTGCCTGCCTTTCAGGGGTGGCATTATCATACTCTGCTTCTAATTGTTCTAGTTCTGTTATTAAATCTTCTTGTGCGCTAATGTTCGGCAATTGTTCTGTTTTGCCGTCGTTTTGTGTAGGAGCTTGTTCAACTTCTGCCTCTTGTTCACGTTCCATGAACTGTGAATTTTCTTGAACACTATCTAAGGCCGCCACATACTCAGGCTTCTTAACTTCTGTCTTAGAAGCAGTACCATCTTTCTTACCTACAAACCATTTCCCATCTTGTTTTACATAAGTTTTTTCAGCATTTCCTCCTGGTAGTGTTGTTATTACTGTATTAGATGGCTCTGGGGCTTGTTTAGACTGCGTAGGAGCGGCTTTCTCTGGTTCGGTGGGGCTTTGTGTTGGTTGTGTATTTTGCGTCGCTTGTGTGGCATTCTCTGTTACCACATCATTAAGCTCTTTCTGCATTTCCGCAATTCGCTCTTGCCTGCTATTTTCTTTTATTGAATCTACTTTTGCTGTATCTACAACTTCTGGTGCAGTAGTTTTATTTATAACTATGCCCTGCTGTTGGTCTAAAGTAAGTCCTGAAATTTGTTCATCTGAGTAACCTAAATCTACTAAACTTTTTTTGAACGGGTTTTCTTTCGTAGTTAAAACTAACTCAGGTGTTTCAAATCTTACAGATGGTAGCTCTGGGGCTTTATCAACAAAACCTATTTGAACTTTAGCTTGTTTTACTATCTCTGCAATAGCCTCATCTTGCTGCTGCTCAGTTAGGTTGTCGTTACTTAAAATAGAATCAATTTCATTTTTTGCTTGTGATTTTATTCTTTCTTTTGCAGCCACCACTTCTGTTGACGTTTCATTTACTTCCGTTTCTGTTGGGGTAGTTTCAGGTATTAAAGCTTTTAATTCCGCCCCACCTATTGATGCAGTCCACCTTTCCACCTTTTTTCCATTAACTTCTCCTTCCATACCTTTTTTAGCTTTATCTCTAAGCTTTTCTGGTAATCCTTCCTTTGTAGGTGCGGAAAAAGCATAAACTGCATTATCTTCTATATCCTCTTTTGTTTCGGGGATATAATTATCATAGAAATTAACTTCTTGTCCTAATACATTTACTACATTAGGTTCAGGTTTTGTTGGGGTAGTTACGTCTTCTGGTGCTACATCTACTATATTATCATTTGTGGTAGGGGTTTTGGTTTCCGCCGCCACCTTTTCTGCCACTACTTCTTTAGGTACTTGCGGTACTACTGTGGCACTATCTATTACTTCTCCTGTAGTTGTAGCTTTTAAATTCTCTTTGTTATCGTCTATGAATAAACTATTACCATTAGACTTAGCTACTTCCGTCGCCTTTGCTTCAGGGCTTAAACCACTCTTGGTTGTAAGCTCTGGGAAAAACTTAGCAATTTCTTTAGCTTGTTCTGCATCCCTTGCGGTCAAAATTTCTGCATCTTCTGCTGTCAGCTCTCCGCTGTCTAATTTATCACGCAGCTCTTTTCCTACAGCTGTTAATTCCCCTGTTTTTGGATCATACAAAGTATTGTCGAAATCAACATACACTTTCATACCGTCTGCAAGTTCACGGCCTACAAAGGTTTTAGTAACTGCAGGTTGGTCTTCTATTACTTCAGGTTTAGGTTTTATACCCGCCATCTTAGTATTAATGTCTGCAATTTCCTTTTCTACAATAGCTTTAGTCTTAGCGCTTTCTGATGTGCTTAACTTGTACATTGCTCTTGCCTTATCTAAACTAAGTTCTGTAAGTTGGTCTTTAGCCTTATCGTCGAAATTATTTTCCTCAATAAATTTGAATGTATCTTCTACTTCTGATACAGCTTGTTTCTTGGCTGCTACATCTCTACTCCTCTTTTGCTTTTCAGCTTCATTAGGTGCTGCGTCTACCCATTGGTCCGCCACTTTGTAAAAAGATTCTTTATTTTTGGCGGCGAAACCTATTAGTTCATTAAGATCATTCTTAGCATTTAATGTCATATTAGCTATAGACATTGGCCCAGATGCAAGTGGGGTAAGTATCATTGTCTCCTCAAACTTTTCATAAGTAAAGTCATCTGTTTTTACTCTTGAAAGATTTCCTGCTAATGCTTCTACGGGGAAGTTTGTAAACTCTCCCGCTAATTCTCCTTTTAAGTCATTACCAAACTCAATACCTTTTTCTACTCCCCTCTTTAGGTTGGTAACAAATCCAGGACCTTTTACATAAGTCTCTATACCTGCTTCCGCCGCATCCAAGGCTGTGTTGTTAATAACATTATAAATACCTTGTCTTTCAGCACCAGAAATAGTTCTACCTAACCTACTTTCTATATTACCTATTTTTGACTCCACATAACCTATAGAGGGTGCAACTATAGCCGCAAACAAAGTAGCTTTCTTCATGTCACCTGTTTGCTCCAAACCTTGCTTGTAATAGTCTCCATAACTTACAGCCATAGACCCTGCCATTGTACCTAATGTTGTACCGCCTGTAGCCGCACCAATTGCTAACATAGGTAACATATCCATTGTTACTTGTCCTGCTAAGGATGTAATAGCTTTTCCCCTATAATCTTTTCTTGTCTTATCTTTTTTAGGGTCATAAGAGTTGGCTAATACTATATCTTGCTCGGATGGGTAGAACACTTTTGAATTATCTTTTACTCTTCTAATATCTACTACTTGCCCGTCCCTTATTACTAATCTCTTATCACCTTTATCTACTACCTCTTCTGAAATCCCGCCCGTAAATTCACTTCTTGGCTCTTGTAATGCTGTGGTAAGCACATCCGCCGCGGCATCTTTATCCACAGACTCAATATCCTCCCTTGTTAGGTTAAATACTGCATCTTGAAACATATTAACCTTAACTCCTTTAAATAAAGCCTCACCTGTTCCAAACAGTTTATCTACTGTCCCTGTCATCCATGACCTAACTAACTGATCGTTACCCCCACCTACTACCATAGTTTCATCTACCATAGATTCAATGTCAGCTATTTTTTCTAAGTCATCTTGCGTAAGACCCTCTTGTTTTTTCAATACAACTAGGTAATCTGTTGCGTCTTTTTTTATTTCCTCAGAACTTCTTCTATTATTTTTAGATTCTCCAATAACTTTAAGTACACCAGAAAGTATACTATTATACGTACCTACGTTTTGGTCTAACTCGTACTTAGTTCCAGTGTAGGACTCTATTATATTAAATACTTTACTGAGTTGTGTACTCACTTCTTGATCTAATTCTACCTCTTCCCCTTGTAATACATAACTTGCAATTTCTTTTTCTTCTGGTGTAAGTAGGTCCATATTAGCATCTAAAGCTTCTTTAAGTCTTCTCGTATGGTTTGCTAACTTATTATTAGTCTTTCTAACTGCCTCTTCTCTTGTGGTTGAGAACTCTGCTTCACCTTGATACAACTCATCGTAAGTAATGGGTTTTATATCCTCGGCGGGTAAGTTTGTATAAAACTCTTTCTTTGCAAAAGCTGCTTCGTTCTTTCTATCTATCTCTGCAGCATCATCTTGTATAGCACTTTTCATAACTGAGCCAAAAAGACTACCACCTTTGAAGACATCAGTCACCCCTTTAGCAACTGCCCTACCAAAGTTTGCGGTTGATTCTAAGAAACTATCCGTAGCTTCGGCTTCAGCTTCCTCTACTTGCTTAGCTTTCTCTTCTAAGTTGTAGAAACTATTATTAGGCTTCTCTATTTCCTCCACAGACGAGCCATACAACGGAGTCTCCATTGGCTTTTGTGGGGCGGCTCCAGCACTCCATGAATAAGGGGTACCACCTGTAGTTTGCACTTTTCTTGGTTGTTGATTTGTAAGTTTTGCTGTAGCCTCATTTAAGTCAACAGTAGCTTTATTTGAAGCGGTTTGTGCTGCTTTTAATCTATTTGTAGCAGCTATTGTACCTCCCTCTGGAGGAAGATCTATTATCTCACCTGAATCTTGGTATCTATTTAGATTCCTACTAAGTATTTGATTAAACTTATCCTTATTCTTCTGTAACGCTTGCCAAGTTGTGGCTTTACCTGAACCTGCGAAAGCTCTTCTAATATCCTCTACTCTACCTAATTCAAGGTCATTGTTTAAATTACGTCCTGTTATTCTACTGTACTCTTCCTCCGCCAACATCATGGCAGCTACCTTCTGGCTTTTAGGGCTAAAGTCTGGAAATTTTACAGTGTTCTGCAAAGAATCCCAAGTACTTGCGGTTATTTGAAATGCCCCTGCTGCTGTGGAATTTCCGTACTCAGTACGTACACCTACCTTTCTTGGGTGGTCACTCATGTCATCAAACTTACCTCCACCTACTATTACATTATAGTCATTATTAGACTCCACTTCTGCGATGGCATCTAAGAAAGCATTTTGCTTGTTTGTTAGATTAAAGTTAGATAAGTCTGCAACTTGTTTTCCAACGCCTAAATCTGTTTTAAATTTATTAAAGTCTACCCCCTTACTCTCAAAACCTGCATTTTTGAAAATAGCTCTTTGTAAGTCCTCATTTTGAATGTCTGACTTAAACTTCTCAAATGTTACCCCCCTTTCTTGAAAGCCTTCATTTTTAAATATTGCCTCTAAAAACTCTTCGTTCATCTTTTTATTTTGTTAGTTCTGTGGATAATACTCACTGAGATTAAAAGAACCTTTTTTATTTTGTAATTGTGATTTCACTGATTGTGGTGCGGCGTTTAAATCTGTTTTACCCATATTTAATTGTGCTGCTGTACCCCTAATAGCTGAAAATATTAACTGTAACTGATTATCTGGTTTTAAATTACCTTTACTATCTTTTACAAGTGGACTGTCTGATTTCTTTAAGTCCTGCCATGTAGATGTAGATTTTAGGTTTTTAGCTAACCTCTCGTACTCATTCATTTCTTCATTCTTCTTTCCTACCTCAGTAAGATCTACTTCGTAGTTTGTCTTCAATGCCTTTTCAAACTCTATATCTAAAGCTCTATCAGTTTTTTCGCCAGCAGGTAGTGCGTTATAATTAGCTATTGCGTCGCTCCAAGCTTTTTGAATTATGTCGTTAGGTGCGTAATCTGTTAAGTTAGGGTATTTAGACGCAGTTCTTCTCACTGCATCTGCAATTATGTCTATCATCTTATTATCTGAATCCTTTACCATATTATCTTGGAGTATTTGTGCGGTATTATTATTTACTTGCGCCTCAAATTGATCCTTTTCTTTTTTAGTCGCCCCCGCTTTTGACCCTGCGCCACTGTGTTTAAAGTTAAAGTTTGCTTCGCCACTATAATTTTTATCAACTGTGTAGCTCTTACCTTTAATGTTGTAATTTATATTTACATCAGGTTTAGGTCTATCAGGTGTATCAACTTTAACTAAGTAAGACTCGCCTGAGTTTTTTATACTACTTAATAACTTATCTGCAAAATCTAACTCAGGTTTTAGTAATCCTATAAGCACCTTCTTCTTATCTTCAAGTTTAATACTTGGGTCATGTATGTCTATACCCAAACGTGATGAAACATAGGACGCTTGTTTTGGGTCTGCTAATATCTTATCTACCCACAATTCTGCAGCTAAACCTGAATTAGGTAATACTGTGTCTTTTGTTACTTGTTTAAATTGATTATATTTATCTATTATTACATCTGCGTATTCTGTGGTTTTACGTGGAGTATTATAGAAGTCAATAGCGTCCTCAAACTTCTTCGCCTCTGTCTTTTCATTATACACAAGGGCAGGATCTGTAGCAAAATTAGCTTTATAACCATTATCCACCTCCTCGTTTAAGTATTGACCCCTTAGCGCTGAGTTTCTCATAAACTGTGCAGGATTAACTCTATCATCCCCTTTTGGTGCGGTTAAAAGTGAGTTTGCTTTCTTATATCCTGCTTGGTCTAACTTAAACCATTCTAATGGAACTAACTTCTTTTTTGCACCATCAATTTTACTAATCGCGCCATTAAATCTCTTCAAAAACATTGGGTCTCCAAAAGGTGTGGTGGTAACCATATCCATTGCTTCTTGTTCCGCCGCCCTCATCTCATTTACAATTGGTTCATATTGATTCTTAAACCTATTAGACATTGTATAGTCTTCAAAAGGTATTGGATTACTAATTCCACTAAACTTATTAAAACTACCTTTCATCATTTCTAGGTTGAAATCGCTCTGGGCTTTGGCCTTTTGATGCTCAAATTTCATTTTTGCTAAGTCTGCGTCCGCCTTCATCTTCTCTCTTTCAAGAGCGGCTTGCTCCCTCCTAATATCCATCGTGTCTTTAGTCTGCATAACTTGTATTAAGTTAGTAGTATCTAAAGGTTGTGTTCGCACATCATACTGGAATACATTCGGGTTTAATCCTTGTAATGGTGCTCGGTATGGTTGTGGGTTAGGGGCGAACACGCTTGGTGCTCCCCCTTGTTGCATTTTTGTTAAATATTTACTTCTTAATCTTAGCATGGTAATCCTGTTCTTATGTTTCTTCCTAATATACAATCAGACGGGTTGTTTTGTGAATATATTGCTGATGGTATTCCCGCCGCTGTTGGCGCTTGTGGGGTAGCATTAGGGAACTGTCTTTGGTAATTCCACTGGTCGAATATTTGTTGCTGTTGTTGCGCTCCCATGTATTGGTTGTAAGCCTGTAACCCACTCGCTAGTCCATTATTAATGGTTTGTGACATTTGGTTACCTAATTGTATGTGTGCAGCTGTGTTTTGACCTCTTGCTGCGACTAAAGCATTAGTCCTATTATACTCCATGTTCTGCTCGTTTTCCATTTGGCCCATCATCATAGACGATGCATCTCCAAGACTTTTATTTCTATTTAATCTCATAGCATTTGCTGCACCCGTTCTACTTGCACTATTAGCGTTGAAAATATTTTGTCTTGCTTGTAAGTACTGAGAGAACATATTTGCCCGCTGCCCTGCTAACTGCCCTGCTAATTGACTTTGGGCTTGCATTGTTTGAGCGTTGTACCTTTCACCCATCAACATTGATAATTTTGATCCGTCAAATTCTGGCCTATTTGCGTACAAACTATTTCTATTACCTTCAAATGCGGCATTATAACTTGCGTTTGCATAACTTGGAAATTGACTTATAAATTGATCTGATTGTAATACTGGATCTATTGTTGGGTCTTGGTTAAATATTCCCAAAAGTCCGTACAAGGATTTTTGCTGCTCCCTTTGCATATTCTTCTTGTAGGTGTCTTCTATAGACATAGATGATAATCTGAAATCTCTGTCTGCCCTTTGTCGTGCTTTCCAATTTTGGTATGCACTTACGCCAGTACCTATTAAAGATGCCGCAGCATTAGCAATAAGTCCCACTTGTGCTTTAGGTACGCCGTATCCCGACCTTAATACTTTACCTCCATTACTTGCCACCATTTGTGGTGGTTGTTGGTTGTTTTTACTTAACTGTGTTTCTATACTATTGTCTATACCTTTTCTTGCTTTGTCATATTCACTAAGTTGTATTATTGCTTGTAGGTAATCCCCGCGCCTGTGTTTATTAATAGCATTTGTCTGTATTGTGAATGGATCGTCGTGGTCCATTATCTTATACTTTTGTTCTACTAATCTTGCCATGTCGGCGGGTTTCATTACTTTTTTTCTCATAATATCTCCGAGCGTCTTTACTTTAGGGGTAGGGTTTGAACCATACATATTATAAGGTTTGTTTTCTACCTCCATTTGTATTTGGTCTGCCTCGGATTTGTAAATGTCTACGCTTCCGAATTGGCTTAGGATGTAACTGTTTTCAGGTACTATGTCTGTTACTTCATCGTCAGACATTTGGCTGTGGCGCTTCTTGGCGTTAACAGGTACCAAATTACCGTCTGGAAGCACTATAAGTTCCTTTTTCTCTGTTTGTATGGGTATTAAGGCTTCCAAATCAATAAAGCCAGTTACCTTTGTTTTACCATTCCCGACGGGCATATAATTTTGCATTACCTTACCGCCGTTCATATATTTGTTCATTCCTAATAGTTTAGTTATTTCATTGTTATTATTTTTAGGTTTTCCTCCGTTTTTAGCGTTGAAAATGCCTGTTGTATTCTTACCACCAACATTTGTTAGTGTGTTGTACAGCTTTGTAAATCTTGATATTGCATCCTCAGACTTTGTATCTTTCAAAGTATTTATTACATCATAAAAAGCGTCTTGCGAATACTTATCTTTTGACTCATCTAAGGCATCCCAAATTTCTAAAAACTTATCCTCAGTTATTTTTTCTCCGTGCTTAGCGAACTTGTTGTCAACTACAAATTTTCTGAATTGCATTAAGTTAGCACCTATTTCTGGCGTGCTTGCAACATACATGTGGTAACCTCTATCCTCTTTAGGTACATCCCTACTATTCTTAATATTTTGAAATACTACATCTTCCTCTTCTGGCATAATTAATTTATGTCCTCTTTTTGCTGCATGGTCTAATTCATGTACATTTATGCTTGTATTGTTTAGCATACTATTATTTGCAAACCTTATATTAGGCTTTAGACGAGATGGGCCAAAGTATTCGGCATTAATACTAGCTTCATCTAAATCATTGTCTATACCAGCATTAACTGCACTATTCAAAGCATTTAATCTACTACTTATTAAACTTGCTGCCTTTTTTTCTTTCTCAGTTTTTGATAAATTTTTAGGTAATAAGTTTATTATTTTTTCTCTATATCCCTCACTTTTTATTTCATCAATAATGAAAGACCTTGCGGAAGATTCGGCGGGAGTCACACCAGCCCTATCTAAAAATGGAAATTGGTTTATATTTTTGCGACTCGCCATAACACCTTGTTGTGCTTTTGGTGTAGGTTGGCCGCCTTGTTGAAAGTTACCTTTATTTTGCAGTAAATTTATTACTTCATCTGCCCTAGGTCCAACTTGTTTAGCCCACAAACTACTACGTAACTCTTGTGCGGCCTTATTTGTATCTCCCTGATTTAAAGCTTTAGTAAATATAGGAAACTCCTCCCACCAATTATCACCTAAATTGAAAGTCATATCTATAATAGCAGCTTTCTGTGAGTCAGAGAAATTGTTAAATCCTGGCATTTTTTGTGCCCAAGATTTATGTGTTTGATAATCTTTATTAAAAAGATCATCTACGGCACTTTGGCTCATTACAGGAGCTTCCACGCCACGCATTAAATGTCCATACCCAATAGTTTGGTAACCTAAACTGTCAGCGTATGCTACGTGCTTTCCTTGCTTGTCAGTAACAGAGCCTTCATGCTTCTTAATTAAAGATTTTAATTTTTCATCAAATGGGTCTATCCTAACTGCAGATGGTATAAATGGGATTGGTGAACTTGGCCCACCATTAACTCTTTTCTGTGGTTTACGTTTATTAGGGTGTACTAACTTAGTTGCGTTAGGGTCAAACTCATTATAATCATTAGTGTTCCATATTCTGCCGTACCATGTGTCTTCGTAATTAGGTGAGTATACCCCTGGTGCAGGATTTTCTATATTCTTGTAGTACCAGTCTCTTCCCATATTCATAAATACCCTCCTCTCATTCTCTGGTAATCTACCTATGGTATTACTATACTCATCATCAAATGAGTATGCTGCACCTTTTCTGCCAGACCATTTACCATCTTTATCTAACTTACTTGGGTCATACTTTCTGTAATACTCTTGTATTGCGTAAGCTCTTGGGTCTTTTGTTATTTTTTTATTTGTTTTATCGTACCCCGCGTTAAATACAAAGTCCATAGCTTCTGCTTTTTCCATAGCAGATGCATTTGGCATTATCTTATCTACTTCTGGTAAAATATCTTGCATCAGCATTTTTAAATACCTTGGATCGGCATAAGAAGGTAGTGGTGCACCTCCTGGTCCACCTTTCAATTGCTCATACTTTAATATTTTATTAGCTTGGTGAGCCACACTGTCTTGGTGTGTAGTTGGCCCACCATTCTGTGCAATAGGTACTTCCGTAACCATACTAGCGCCAGGGAAAAAGTGTGTACCACTGTAAGGCTTTAGTATTTTACTGTCTCCGTTGTCGGCTACTGCAAGTAGTGGTGTCCCTGTACCATCACCTTTTTGTCCCATATCTATAGTATCTGAATAGATATTAATACTTGACTTATTCCTAAAAGGGCTATCGTCTCTGTAACCTAACATTTGTTCTAATACTTGTACCTCTTCCTCCGCGGCTTTACCCACTTGCCTTTTTGAGTTCTTAGACATTTCTGGTGGCAAACCTTTTTGCATTGCCCTTAATGCTGGAAACATTTCTTGTTGACTTCCTACTCCTCCCCCTTCTTCTGCAAATCCTACTGGTGCGTAGCTTGCGGCGGTGGTAGGAAAATCTTGTACGGTCATCTTCTTATTAGCTACCTCATCTTGCTCCTTCATTTGTAAATCCATAAGTCCTGCAAGCTGTATACCTACGGGTAACATTTCGTTAAACTGTTTTTGATTTGTGCTGAAATCCTCCGCAGCTTGCTTGTTATAACCTTGATAATCTTTATATACATCTTTGTACTTAACCTCATTGCCTGATGCATCTTTTACATACACTGTGGTATTACCTAACCAATCTTTTTTAGAGTATGGTGTTGAGTATTTATTTTGATTAAGATAATCGGATGAAGACATTTGATTATATGTCCCTGTCTGTGGTTTAAATAGGCCGCTACCACTTACATTACCAAATATACTTGTTAACATATCTCCCGCCCCTCCATAATATCCGAAAGGGTTTGTGTCTCCACCTGTTTGTGCATTTGGTATTCCGCCTATATTAAGTGTATTAGGTTTTCCTCCTTGTTTGTATTTAGTTTTTTTCATAGTTAAAATTTTTGGCGTGCCACCATTTTTTGCAATGGGGGGTAAATCCTCATTATTTGTGTCAACTTGTGCCACAGTGTTCCAAATATCAATTACATTTTTTGGCTTATTTCCTGTTGCTTCTAACAGTTCATTGTAGTGTCTCAATACTTCTTTAGATTGTTTATCTTTTTTACCTCTAAGTGTTTCTCCTATAAGGTTAAAAGTATTTTCATCTACATCATTATTTATATCTATTATGCCATTGTCCGCCGCCCATTTTGCCACTACTGCTTTCCTTGCTAAAACCTCTGTTCCGTCTGTTATGTACCAATCCCTTTCACTACCATCTGCAGGTTTTTTAACCCTACTTTTTATATAGTCTTGCTCTCCTTTATTAAGTCCCCTATTACTCATAGTACTTGCATGGACTAACTCATGCAGATAAGTTGTGATATTATCTTTTGAATCTTTATAAATCTCTATTTGTGCATTTTTAGGTTGCCCTAACAAATCACTACCATAAGTATACATTGCTTGTGTGGGAGCTATACTAAAATCTATATACTTAATTGGGGTATTAGTTACATTACTTACCCTACTTTTACGCACACTTTCAACATCTTCTTTAGGGTAGAAATTCCCCAATCTTCTTACATATGATTCTGCATCTGTAATTTGTAGCATCTGCTTCCTAGCCAGCTCTGCTAATTGTTCTGGAGTTGGCTTAGGTGGACCGCCCCCGTTTTTGTAACTATTTTTAGGAAATAGTGTTGCCTTATTTTTGGTTGTCTTTGTCCGCACTTGTGATGACATTTAATAGTTTTAGTAAAGTCTTGTTATCTCTGTCGTAAGTCATTCTGTAAGTTAAGTGATCGTCTAACATTATAGCATTGTTGAAGTTTTGTTTAGCGTGTGGTGTACAGTCAAACATTTGTTCATTAATCTCTTCTGTTGGATTACACTTTTCTCTTAGCGTCATTGGCTCTTCCTTACATGACTTCTTAGTATTATCTTTTATTTCGTTTGTTCTAAACCCGCGGCGAACTTTGTACAACTTCTTAGCTTTTCCTTCTACAATTAACTTGCTCATATTCTCATCTGAGTTCTTATTATCTCCGTGTACTACAAATGGTGTTGTCCCCGTCCCTTGGGTAGTATTGTAAGCTGCTATTTTATTAAAGGTATCATCTAAGTTCTTACGTTGGTCTTTTTCCGCCTCAGTGTTTATGAATGTTTCCTTATATACGAAGCTACTAATACCATCTTGTAGGGCTACAAACTCTACTTGCGATGGGTACTCTGTATCATAAAATGTTCTGTAGGTCCCGTCGCCCGCATTGTGTAAGTGTATAGTTTCATCTTTTACCGCATACATGTTTTTCCTATCCCAGAAATAAAGTTGTGGTATGTAATCGTGTAAACTTA
Source organism: Anaerolineae bacterium (assembly GCA_049299095.1). Taxonomy (GTDB): domain Bacteria; phylum Chloroflexota; class Anaerolineae; order JAAEKA01; family JAAEKA01; genus JAAEKA01. The sequence continues at coordinate 52,345 of JBAQWV010000035.1, forward strand.
CCCAAGTTGGTTTAGGGCTGCTTAGGTCTAAACTAATAGTAAAGCTCTCTTTGTCTCCCAGTGCTTTCTTTGTTAATAAAACCCTATTTAGTAGTGGGTCATAACCTAAACTATAATATGTACTATCTTGTTTCTTCTCGTCGTGGCATGCTCCTAACTCACAGAAGTCTAAATGCCCTTTAAAGAATCGGTCTAGTCCTATTGAACTTAAGGCTGTTGGGGCACCGCTACCATCAAACAAATACACCTTACGTGCTTGTCTGTCTATGAATATGTAACCCATTGGAGTATTGATGCCTGCATTTGGATCTAAATTTCCTAGTAATCCTTCAGTCACTCCTTCAAATAGTGGACTGTCTGGATTGGCTATAGTTAAATATCCTCCGAGTGCGGCGTTACCCATCGTAAGTGCTCCTTGGCTAATGTCCCTAAACTCTAGTGGTATTGTAAAATCTGTTGTCTGCGCGAATAGCTTACCATTTACTGTTAGTAATTTAGTAAGTCTTCCTAAGTCCGCAGGCAAACTTTCAAAACTTAATGCTCCAAATTGCTTATAGAAGTCTATTGGACTCCCTTGTATTTGCTTATTAGAGTAATAAATTTCATTAGTGTTGTCCCTATCAAGGCATGTGTCACAACTACAGGTATTGTAGTTCGTAGGTATGGCTGGGTATACATTTGCATAATTTAGTGCGCTATGGTCGTAATTGTATGCGTAATAATTATTTTCAAAATTTTCTATTCCATTATCAGATTCCCCGCCTGCTGCATCCGTCTTACAAACTGGTAAACCTAACATCCTATCTAAGTAGTCATTCCTTGTAATTAGGTTTTTAAGCATGTACCAATAAGCTATTAGTATAGGGCTTGTAAGTAGGGTTGCTACTGTGTCTGGTACTCCTGTAAGGTCATTTAACTCACTCAACCCCAACATTGGCATTAGAATTGCAATTACATTTTTTATAATTGCTTTTCTTGTGAGTTGTCCCACACTTGGTTGTTCTACCTTAAAGTAGAACCTATTAATAAAACTTTTCTCCCAAGGGTGTTTAGTCTTTGAGCTACTAGCCGCCAAATGTAAACCCTTAAGTTTAGGGTAAAATACTTCCCCTGTTTGTTGTGCGTCTCCATAACCTGTTGCTCTTAGCCACGGATTGATTCTACTTTCTATCCATGTTGTTATTAATGTCTTTTGTACTTTAGGGTAATATCTATCGTATATTGGTGGTATAGCACTTGCGGGCTTCCACTCTAAATCTTCGTAACCTCCCGCCCAATTCTTTGCATCGGATCTATCTCCCGTCAATGGTAATTGCGTGGAATAAAAATCAATACCTAAATTTTGTAACGTTAGGTCATTAGGGCTATCACACACTGTCCTATCTCTTTCAGGTGTCTTGTATGTATTTCCTACCTTGTCACTTACAAATGATTTCCTTACAAATGACATTGGACCTATAAATGTGTCCCCGCAAACTCCTTTATATGTTCCCCATCCTCTTCCTTCTAAACCTGTTTTAATGAATGTCATTCCACTAATAGCACCATATTGGTCTTCTATATCTCTTACTACCGCCCCGTAAACTCCATATGCATCAGGTATTGGTGCACTGTGGTTTAATGTATCTGGCGTAAAGCTACTATCCGTAGGCATTGATAACGGAGCTTCTATGTAAACTGAACTTTCTCTGTGTAATGAAACTACGTTATGTTTTGCTCCACTTACTGCTTGTGCCCCTTGGTCTGCGTTTATATAACCTAATGCTGCGATATCTAATTCTGCAGCTTGTGGAGTAACCACATTTAAGTTAATAGCTTGTGTTGCCCCTCTTTGGTCTACTCTTCTACCTGTTAAGGCTTCTTTAGGTTCCTCCCCTTTTTCATATAAGTTGTATCTATAACCTATTCCCGACACTTTTAATTCGGTTCTTAGTTTTCTACCACTCAAACCTACTTTACCTATTTCAGTGTCAAGGCCATAGAACATTACTCCTGGGCCATTTATACTTCCAAACCTGCTGCCTCCATTATCTATCCATCTATCCATGTGACAACGGCTATTGGCTGCGTGTCTGCCATAGATATAAGTTTCAGTTCCACTAAGTCCAGTCATAGTACCAAACATAATTCCTTTTGCTTGTACAGTGCTATTTATTTCATCTCTTGCTATAGTAACTATACTCCAAGGATTGTTAGGGCATAATGGCTTTGGTAAGTCCCCTTCTTGTGGTTGTGGTACTTGGGCTTGTATTCCTAATAATCTTACTTTCACCGCCTTTATAGGATCTACATTAGAGTGCTCTGATGGTACTCCTAATGATGTGTCTTTTATTATAGGGGATTTATCTGCTGTTGGTGTTCTAAATAACTGTATAGGTGTATTTGCTAATCCACCGAAATAATATTCTCCGTTACAATCTACACTATCAGGATATAATTCAGTACTTAATTTCGTCTCTGGTGCAAAACACCCAACCACTTTAGGTTCTTCATCTAAAAGATACACCCCTTTACCATCAGTGTATTCATCTGACCAGGATACCGCAGGGCTTGTATTAGCACTCGGAGCTGCTCCTCTTGCTTCCCCTTCTTCGCTGGCTACACTTTGTCCACCACCACTTGTTCCACCACCTTTAGTGTTTACTTTTATATCATCTTTATTAACTACAACAAACTCTGCATTATTTACAGATTCTATAAGTTTTTCCGCAGCCGTTTTGAAAGTGTAAGAATCATATTGTGGGTCTTTATCTTGTATGCCATATATAAGTTCATCTGTATTTGAACCTATTATATTTTGTATGTTTGGCACTTCATTTGCTATTGCTTGCTCGTCTTCTACACATCCCGCACATTTACCATATCCACAGTCTACACAACTTACTTCCCCTGTTGGGTGGTCTGCATCATCACAACACCAAGGTTCGGTACACTCATCACAAGTAGCTGCATTAACCAAGTTTGGTATATCTGTTTGCCAGTCTTGTATTTCTTCTAATACTCCGTTCGTAACTTCATCTCCACTCGATGCTCTAGTCTCAGTCTCTCCCACACTACTAGTTCCTCCACCTCCGCATCTACCAGTGCTGCACCCTAGCGTTGCGCCTTCTGCATTTGGCCCACCTCTTGGTCTTTCTACTTTAACTCCATCCCCTGACGCAGGTTGTATTGAAGTGCCTGAAAATCCCGCCCCTCCACCACACGCACCTGCAGCACCATTTGGTTTCATAGGAAAAGCTACTGAGTTTGTACCATCACAATAGTTATAGACAACGGCGAACATATAATTCTCACCTCTCTCATATGTTCTCATGCCGTGCCTTCTTACCATCTCTGGCGTTGTCTCTATTTCAATGAAACTTAGTTTAGCTTCATTTAAAACCCTTTGTTGCATGTTTAAATTCTTCTCAGACCTAATACCATACAAGAAGAGTCTACTATCTTTTTGTGCCACGTCGTTCCCTTTTAGGAACATTTTCTTCTTAGCTTGTATTTCTAACAAACTAATATCGCGGCCTACTTGTCCTACGTAAGTAAATGTAATACCTTGGCTGCTATAGTGCCTAGTTGCTACTATTTGTGCAGTGTTTATCCCCTCCACAGTTTTTATAACTGCTATGTTTACTTTATCGTACCTGCAATCTAAGTCTGTTATGTGTACTTTTATACTTGCCAAACTTAATTCGCCAGGTTGGTTGTTTTCTGACTCTACACTCACAGGATCAGATACTGTATACCAGTTGGTTTTATTACCACCATTATCCTCTAATTGAGCTACGAACTGGTAACTTCCGCTAACTAGTCTATGCCCGCCTCTATCACTTGTTATTGGTGTAATAGTTGGCTGGCAAACACATTTGAATATCCTAAAATAATCACAATTAAGTGCAAACTTATCTTGGTTGGTACCTGTTATCGCAGCCTTTAATCCTTCCTTCCTAGCTTCGTTAAGCATTTCAGTAATATTAACTACGTAGTAATCACATCCACTGCTGAAATATACTTTAAGTTCGTTGCATGGTTGGTCTGTTTTAAAAGTTGCGCTTATATAATTACACTGGTCAAACCCCCAATCACAGCCAAATTCACTGTCTGTGACTACGTGCGTAACCTTTTGGGTATCGTGGTCAAACAGTTTTATACTACCATCCATTGTAAAGAAGATAGTGCCGTCAATACTTTCTACATAATACGCTCCAACTACTTTTCCTATAGCCGTTATTTTCCTAGTACTTTCCTCTGTACTAAGTCCGTAACCAAGGTTGTGTCGGTCTCCTTTTACCATGTTGCGGGCGAATCTATAAGTACCCGCTGGTTGTAGGTAATTAAGAGAGTCCTGTACCATCCCGCCCTCAAAGGTATTTTTAATATTATAGTCGTAAGCCATTGTTAGTATCGTGTAGTTCTTGAATCGTTGTAGGTTCTTGTTGGTGCACCTTGCTTTGGTCTGTTCATTATCTGGCTAAGTTCGGCCCTTATTTGATTTGGATCTTTTATTCCTAATTCCGTTTGTAATCTTATTACTGCTAAGTCTCTTTTTTGCATCGCCTCCATGTATGTAGTTCTATGGGTGGGCTTTTCACTAGACTTAAATTTGTTGCTAAAATATTTGTACGTTAGCTGGTATTCTATTGCCTCTATGGCATTGGTGTTGTCTGGTATTAAGAAGTCGCCGTCTGCTGTTAATCTCGTGCCTTTATATGCTACAAGTAGTTCGGCGTTCTCTGCTGTTATATCTGTCTCTATTACATTAGTGTCGTCGTGGAAAACATATCTGTGCTCGCAATTGTCACACTTTAAATTTACACAGTCTGGTATGTGGTTGTTTACATTATGGAAAGGGTTTGTGGCGTATGCCATTAGCTTAAACCTCCCCTTAGTATCTTTCTTCCCGTCGTGGTAAAGCTCTTCTGTATTGTAAGGTCGGGCAAATCTGCTAGCATCATAATACCAAGGATTTTGCATCATTTGTATTCTATCAATATCTACCTCTACTACAGAAGAGTTGCAGCTGCATTTATCACTTGCACACTTTTGACACTTTACTTTTATCTCCAGATCGCAGCCGTCTACACCCTGTTGGGTATATTCACTTATCTGATTTATGGTCGTACAATCTTTTCTATCTTCAAATATTCTATACCCTAAGGATATAATTTGTTTAGTATTAGCTGGAAGTTGAGCCTTTGTGTTCTTAATACTAAGTAAAGCTATGTAATCCTTCCACATATCTATAGTAGTGTAATCCTTGATTATATCTAATGCCCACCGCTTTAACTTAGACTTAGAAATATTCTCTTGCGTAAGTTCACTATCTTCTATCCAGTCATCCAGTATTGGGTCAATCTTAATGTAAGCCATGTTTTTCTCTTATTTTTTGTAGTGTTTTTTCGTATACTTGGGCCTTATACTTATAGAAGGTGTATATAGAGCTTTTTATAAAGCTAGACTTTTTATATACAACTGTGGGGGCATCTAGTGAGCCATGCTTTCTAAACGCAATAGTTATAAATTTTCTAAGGGTGTGTAAGTTTAGGTGGGTTTTGTATTTCCCATCTTTCACGTCGTAATAAGTACCTCTTTGGTTTGTTTTATTTATGTAAAGTTTACCTATTCTTGGCAAGATTATTTGTGCTCTATTCTCTACCAACTTTGCGGCTAATAGTTTTATTAACACTCTTATAAATATTAACTGTTGGGCAACAGTGTACTTATGTCTGAACTTTACTACCCCTTCTGCTCTCTTTTGTTTTCTTCTGCCGTAATTAGCGAAGTTTAATATTCCTCTTACATCGTACCGTAGTAAGAGTCTGTTTTTCCTTATAGATTCCCACGGTGGAATTCTGCCTTCTATCTCAAAACCTACGCGCTCTCTGTTTGTTACTTTTATTCTCCTACTGAGCTCCTCGTAAACCAGTTGTCCAGCCCCTTGCTCTCCTGTTTTGTAACACATTGAAGTGTACTTCTTATCATTGGATGATTGTGTCGTCATTTGCTAAATCTACTTTTGCTCCTCTTCTTACTCCTAATATTGAATCCCACGTCAGCTTTAGTATAGTGTCTTGTATTGCTGCGTCTGTGTGTATATCTAATTCAAGTGGATTACAGTTAGCTTCTTTGTCGCCGCAAAATTGGGCAAACTTAATTGGGTCTTCAGCTATTGCCACTACTACTGCATTTACTCTATGTGGATTATTTATAAGATACATCCACTGTTTACCGTTTATGTTTCTTATTGATACGTAAGTTGCTTTTTGTACTGATTCTATTCTTGAATTTAGTTTTCCTTGTAATTGGTCCCACCGAACTATGTCGTAGGTTTCATTACCAAGTTGTGAAGTAACACTTATTAATCTTAATAGTGTTGGCAGTTCACAAGTACTTTTCATTATAGTACATCCGCTCGGCGGGATTAAATCACACTCATTAGCATCTACTTCCTCAAACATTACACAAGTTAAGGTTTGGAACATGTTCTCACTAAGTGTCATGTTCTTAGGTAAGTTCTTAATTACCGTCGCCCTACTTTGTATCATCCTCGCCCATATAGCTTGGTCACTATAAGATGTGTCGTCTGATTGATACCCTGTTTGATCCTCACCTATGTGGCGGAAGTCTGTTATGTATTCTCTTACCTTTTTCATACTATTGTTGCTACGGGTTGTAGTGTTATTTGTCTGCAGAGTGGATTTATAAGTAAAGCTTTTTCTTTACCATCTTGTTCACACTCTTCTGGTATTGAACCTTCCCCTGTTACACTAAAGTTAATTGTGTTTCCAAATATTGTGGCCACCGCCCAATAAATTATTTTCATTTTTCACTGTTTTAAAGCTAAACCCACCGCTTTGAAATACTTTCAGGGAACGGTGGGAATAAGGTTGAAACTCTTTCGAGTTGGCCCGCCCATACCTATGTTGCGGGGGTGGTTGCGATCGTGGACACCACGGTCCTTGGTAACTTGATTGTTATTATATACATTATTATGTGCCATGATCCGTAATAACAGACATTTCTTCTATTATCATTTTTAAATCTTGCTTCATTCTCCTCCTCGCCCTTTGCCTTTCGTCTTGTTTGGCAGCATACTCCTTCTTTCTTGCTGACCTTATTTGCTGTGCATTTAAACCTCCCCTATAATATTCCATCCCATCTGTAAATATTGTTACTTCTAATTCACCGTGCTTATCTGCATTTAGTATGTAAGGCTTCATTTTTGATGTATATCTCTTTTTAA
>JBAQWV010000036.1:0-1654 GCA_049299095.1 Anaerolineae bacterium
CGGCTGGCCTGCGACTGACTGGACCGAAGAGTTCATGCTGCGCACCACCAGCCTCGACAACTACGACAAGTGGATCACCGGTGAACTGCCCTTCTCCTCCCCCGAGGTCAAGAAGGCCATCGAAACCTACGCCGACATCTGGAACAACAACAAGATGGTCTACGGCGGCACTGCCGGTATCGTCACCACCTTCTTCGGTGATGCCCCCACCCCCATGTTTGAAAACCCGCCCAAATGCTGGATGCACAAACAGGGTAACTTCATCACCTCCTTCTTCCCCGCCGATGCCAAGTACGGCACTGACTACGGTGTCTTCTACCTCCCCGGCGTGGATACTGAATACGGCAGCCCCTTCCTGGTCGCTGGCGACATCATGGCCGCCTTCTCTGACCGCCCCGAAGTCCGCGCTGTCATGCAGTTCTTCTCCACCGGTGAAGGCGTCAAGGGCTGGCTCGCAGCCGGTGGCGCGCTCGGCCCCCAGAAAGACGTCCAACTCGACTGGTACGGCTCTGACCTCGAACGCGATATCGCTGGCCTCGTCAACAACGCCACCTCCGTTCGCTTCGACGCCTCTGACCTCATGCCCGGCGAAGCCGGCTCCGGCTCCTTCTGGAAGGGCATGACCGATTACTTCTCCGGCGCTGCCGATCTCGACACTGTCCTCAAGGAAATTGACGCCTCCTGGCCGAAGGATGCAGCAGCCGCGGGCGGCACCGGCGGCACAGCCGCAGCGGCTGCCTCCGTGGGTGCGAGCGCCGAGGGCGCAGGGGCCAAGGGCCTGACCGAGCTGGCCGCAGCCTACGGCGGTGAGTACAAGGGCAAGGTCGTCACCATGACCGGCCCCTTCACCGACGAAGACGCCGTCAAGTTCGAATCTTCCATCAAGGCCTTCGAAGATGCCACCGGCATTGACATTCAGTACGAAGGCTCCAAGGAGTTCGAGGCCAGCATCACCGTGCGCGTGCAGGCTGGCGATGCCCCCGACGTCGTTGACTTCCCCCAGCCCGGCCTGCTCGGCACTTTCGCCAAGCAAGGCAAGGTGATCCCCGCCACCGATATGGTCCCCGACAAATGGCTGGCTGAAAACTATCTCCAGTCCTGGCGCGACATGGCCACCATCGAAGGCAAGGAATATGGTGTCTGGCAGCGCTTCAACGGCAAGAGCCTCGTCTGGTACCCCAAGGCCCAGTTCGAAGCTGCCGGCTACACCGTTCCCACCACCTGGGACGAGCTGCAAGCCCTGCAGGAACAGATCGCTTCCGACGGCGACACCCCCTGGTGCGTCGGTATCGAGTCCGGCGCTGCCACCGGCTGGCCTGCGACTGACTGGACCGAAGAGTTCATGCTGCGCACCACCAGCCTCGACAACTACGACAAGTGGATCACCGGTGAACTGCCCTTCTCCTCTCCTGAGGTCAAGAAGGCCATCGAAACCTTCGCCGACATCTGGAACAACAACAAGATGGTCTACGGCGGCACCGCCGGCATCGTCACCACCTTCTTCGGTGATGCCCCCACCCCCATGTTCGAGAACCCGCCCAAATGCTGGCTCCACAAACAGGGCAACTTCATCACCTCCTTCTTCCCCAAGGATGCCAAGTACGGCACTGACTACGGTGTCTTCTACCTCCCCGGCGTAGATGCTGAATACGGC
>JBAQWV010000037.1:0-2367 GCA_049299095.1 Anaerolineae bacterium
CTGAACTCAATCAACGCGTCGCAGATGCCTTTCGTCGCATCGCCGAAGGCCCTTGGGAGTTCGTTGTTTTGGTTGAGTGAGCAGTCCAAGAAGCACGTCGCTATGAGCCAGCGGTTAGCGTCATCCACTCCGCAGCGGTACTACTCACCGACAACCGGCTCGAAATACTTCGCACCCACCGCCGCCGCCATTCCCGCGTCCAACGGATCGCCCACATGCGCGCGTTGCAGCGCGCCCAGCCGCGCAGCATAGGCCGCACCCGCGGCCGCGTCGCCCTCGCCCGGCCCCAACAGCACCACATCTCCAGCGAACACATGCACCCCAAGGCCGCGGCGCTCGGCAATCCAGCGCAGCAGACCGTACAATTGGCGTGGTCGTGCGCCGTAGCGTGTGTCGTTGAGGTCCACCAACACCCAGTCCACCCGGTCGGCCACGTTCAGAATGCGCGGATCGTGCAGCAGATACAGCTCTTGCCGGTTAGCGAGATGTGCGGCATAGGCCTCTGTGGTCGCCACCGCTGCATCCGCCGGCAGCCCCGCGGCCACAGCCCGGAATGCAGCAGGATCGGTCTGCCGTGCCAGGCTGCCATTTTCCCAATTAACCTGGCCGGTCGGCGTTTGCCAAAATGGATCGAAGCCAATCGCCAGCATAACGCACACAGCCACCCAGAGCAGCGCGGCCGCGGGGCGCACCCGTCGCGCAGCCAGCCGCTCCAGCCCATACACCGCCGCGGCAAAAATCCCCGGCAGCAGCAACGTGGCGTAGTGAAAATAGGGGGTGGCCTGGTATAAATTGCTCGCCAGCCAGTTGATCAGCAGCGCGGGCAGCGCCACCAGCACGGCCGGGCTGAGCAGTGCAGTGAAGCCGACTGGCAACAGGAACTTAATCAGCATCCAGCCGCGCAGCGGATCAAGCAAATGCGGCACCAGACGAGCTGGCTGCCTCCAGGCGCTGCCGAGCCACGCGTAGCGCGCGAGCGTGTCCGACGCGTCACCGCGCAGTGCCGGAATCACTACGAACAGCGCCACCAGCGACCACGTTGTTCCTGCCGCAGCCCACAACAGTCCCAGCCGCGCGCGCGGTTCGCCGCGGCTGCGCCACCAAATCCACGCACCAAACGCGGCCACAGTCAGCCCGGCATCCTCCTTGACCAGCAGCGTCAGCGCCAGGGCCACGCTCATCCAGCCGGTGCGCCCGCTGTCCAACCAATAGAACGCGGCCAGCAGCAGCGGCACAGCCAGCACTTCTTCGTGGAACTCGAAGCGGTTGATGAAGCCCAGCGCGGGGTAAGTGAGGTAAACCAGCGCCAGCAGCAGCGCGGCCAGGTGTGCGGTGCGCGGCCAGAACAGCCACAGGCGGCGGCGCGCCAGCAGAGCCAGCGGCCACGCACCGGCCGCCAGCGCCACAGCTTGCAGCGCAAGCAACAGCCGCGGGTCAGGCCACAGGCGGTAGAATAGCGCCAGTGGCAGAATGATCGGCGAGACGTGGTCGCCCAAGTAATTATCCACCTCGACCGAGCTGGCGAAAAGCCGTCCGTGGCTGGTGTTCCACCACACTTGTGCGTGCAGTCCCAGGTCGTAGGCTTTGGAGTTGAAGGCGTTATGCCGGGCGATGCTATAGGCTGCCAGCCCGGCCGCGGCCAGCAGCACGCAGCCACTCAGCAGCCACAGCCAGCGCGGGCCAGCCAGCCAGCGATCTGTGCGCTCCAGCGCCGTTACGCCATGTACCCACGCGCGCTGAAGCGGGGGTGGCCACAACGCCAGCAGCAAAAGCAGGCTGCCGAGCAGTGCCGCGGCCAGCCGCGCTTCGCCTAGCGAACTGAGCGCGAATAGGGCTTGTGGCGTAGCCCCTGCACCGGCGCGTGCGCGAAGACCGCTGCAACCCAGTGCCGCCGCGCTGCCCAGCAGTGCCAGTCCACCGAGGAATAAGAAAATACGTCGGGAGGTCATGGGATATAAAAAGACATGACATCGCGGTCAATGTCATGTCTTGTGGAGATCAGCAACGGCTAGAAATCATCGTCTTCGTCGTCATCATCATCGAAATCGTCGTCATCGTCCTCTTCGTCGTCAAGCGGATCGAAGTCGCTCGGCTCTGCTTGCGGCTCCTCGCTGCCGTCAAGCGGCTCCAATTCCAGCTCCAACTCCGCTGGCTCCTCGTAGGAGGTTTCCTCGACATCGCTGTCGCCGGTGTTCTCATCATCCTCGTCCCCGCGGCCCGGCTCGCTGCCCTTCTTGTATTCGTTATACACGCGGTTGATGCCCTGTTTGATCTGCGATTCGATCTTGCTGCGGCGGTCACTGGGCACCGGGAACATCGGCACCAGGCTCTTGACCAGCGAGCTGGCCGTTTCCTGTTTGGTATAGC
>JBAQWV010000038.1:0-14623 GCA_049299095.1 Anaerolineae bacterium
CGCAGGCTGTGTCACGGCACAGCCTGCGTTTTTGTTTGGGTGATGAAGGCTTCGGAAGTCGGCGAATGTGATTTCCGAAGTCTTACGTCTGGCCCTTACTGCGGGTTAGTTGTAGGTGCGATAGTAGATGCGCAGATAGCTGGCCTTGGACGCATCGAAGTATTCGGTGGTGGCAAAGCCAAAGCGGGTGCTGAGCAACGCTTCTGGTGCACGCGTTGGGTAGTTCGGGTCGGAGGTGAGCATGAAGCCGTTGTTGGTGGCACCATTCTCGACCATTGCGGTGACGGCGTTGGTCACGTCCACGCGCAGCCAGGTGTTGAGGCGTGCGCTGCCGAGCGGCATCGTGCCTTCAGCCGTGCCCATATCACCACCGGCTGCGGTCCATGGTGTAGTCCAGTTGGCGGTCGCCTCATCCCACATCGCGGTGACTGGATGGGCGGAGACCAGCATAGCCGACTGTGTCCAGTTGGAGAAGCCGCGGCCTTCGAGAACATATAGATACAGATAGGCGTGATCAACTTGTGCCATGGCGGGGATGCAGGTGTAGACGTTGTCGCACATCGGGAACGGCACTTCCACCACCGGGCGCATCGTGTCGTCCATGCCGACCCACATCGTCTGGGTATTGCCAAAGACAGTCGCGGGCTGGCGGCCATTGATGAAAGTGTCCTGGCTGGCGTTAAAGCGGCGGGAGCGCTGGACAGAAGCGGTCATCTTGGTGATGCGGCCCATGCCAGTGGTCGGATATTCATCAGCGGTGACCACAGCACCCAGACCGCCGTCAGCCTCAGGAGCCTGAATGTATTCCATCACCGAGTCGGCCATGACGGCCCAAGTGTCATACGGATCAATGGCGTTGTTGGCGAACATGCTGTAGAAGTCGCCGCCGCGGCGCATGAAGTCGTTGGTGACGACCTGGTAGATGGTGTTCGGGTCAATGGCGGAATAGCTGCCATCTGTGTTCATGATCTCGGCGGACAGAATGCGGTCGCCAGCCGGGCGCTCAGGATCGAAGCTATAGCGCATGCCACCTACCTGCGGGAAGCGGCCATCGCCCACTTCCCAGCGGCTGACGCCATTTTCCAGTGCGGCCCACAGGTCAGAACCCATCAGGCCCATTGTGGCGATCTGGTTGCCGAAGGGCAATACGGTCAGCACGCTGCCGACAGTGATGTCGCCTGCGTTGATGGGGGCGCGGATGCCGCCGCCATTGGTGATACAAACCTGCGTGCCGGTTGCTTGCGTCTTCCACAGCAGCGCGTCGCAGATCAGGTCCCCCATGTTGGTTTCCTTGGTGCGGACATTGGCGCGCACGCCGTCCAGGTTGACTTCGGTCTGGCCGATCACGGTGTTTTGCAGGGCCTGTACAGGCTGGCCCCAGACAGCAACGTCAGCAGCAATCGCTGCATCTTCAGGAATTGTCGAATCAATCTTGATCGGGTTGCCGTTGTAGCTCTGTACAACACCTGCGCTGTCAAAGGTGACATCCAGGCGGCCCAGGTACTTGCCCCATTCCCAGGCGCTGACGATCAGCACTTGCTGGCTGGCAGGCGAGTTGACAACAGTTGGGTACGGGCCAACTGCGCCTGGCATCGTGCCAAGTGGCGTGTGGCTGTGACCACCCACAATCACGTCAATGCCGCTGACTGCGGCAGCCAGGGGTTGGTCCACATCGTAACCAAGGTGGCTCAGCAGGACGATCTTGTTGATGCCCATTCCTTCCAACGCAGCAACCGTCGCCTGGGCTGCGGCCACATGGTCTTCAAAGATGACATCGGGGCCGGGGCTGGAGATGACCGCGGTGTCTTCGGTGGTCAGGCCGAAAATACCGACGTTTTCCCCACCGATCTGAGTCACGGTGTAAGGCTGGATCAGGCCGGTCAGGGAAACCTGGGCGGAAGCGTCAATGTTGGCAGCCAGCACCGGAAAGTCGGCAGCTTCGATGTAACGTGCCAAGGCTGATGGGCCGGAATCGAATTCGTGGTTGCCGATGGCTACGGCCTCATAGCCCAGCGCATTCAGGAAGTGCGCTTCTTCCAGGCCTTGCCAGTAGTTGAAGAAGAGCGTGCCCTGGAAAGAGTCGCCTGCATCCACCAAGAGTACATTACCGCCTTCAGCTTTTACCTGCTGAATAGCGGTGTAGCGGCGCGCCACACCTCCCAGGTTGCCGTTGTTGCAGGTTGCCATACAAGGAACAATGTTGGCGTGCGTATCGTTGGTATGCAGAATCGTTATCGTGATCGGATTATCAACAGGCTCATCGGCAAAGGCGGTCGGCATAATCAATAATGCCAATACAAAAACGGCAGTCAGAGCCACCGTCAAGAGGAGCGCGCGCCGGTTGCGCGGCGTCGCCTGAGAATTCCCTGATCCAACAGTTGATGGTTGTCTCATCATTGTCTCCTTGCACTGAAACACAAAAATGAAAGGGTTTTGTCCGCCCGGTGGAATGACCGTCATCGGGCCGAAACAGAGTGCGGACGCCAAAGGGGAAAGAGCTGAACCTCGTGATATTTTCAGAGGTAGGGAATATTATAAGAAACTCGGCAGTATGAGTCAAACTGCTATGGCAAGCCGGTATTCTTTCAGTCAACCATAACTTGTGGTAAGATGCCCGATCGAAGACTTAGGAGAAATCTGTTATGCCAAACTGTCTCAGTTGCAACACCTGGAATCCGGATGACAAGACGCATTGCTGGCGCTGCCAGGCTGAATTGCCGAAGCCGCAGGTACGCAAAGCGCGCGGCCCGCGCCGCTTTTTCGGTGTTCCGCTTTATTTATGGATTGCAATGGTGTTTTTTGTCGTGATGCTGATCGCTGCACAATGCTTTGCCACGCAGTACACACACCTGGCTGGGTAGTGGTCAATCGCTATGAACGAGTCACGACGTGCCATTGTTGAAAGAGCGCGGCAGCGGCGGCAACGCCACCAGCAGGCAAGCTGGCTTCCTCTGCTATTGGGCCTGGGGATGCTCATTGCTTGCTCTGGGCTGGCGCTTATTTGGGGGGTAACCACAGTTTCCCGCTCGTTACAAATGGGTGATGGGCTGGCTAGCTTGCAGCAAGGCAAGCCGCTGATGATTTTGCTGCTCGGCATTGACCAGCGCAGCGACGAAAGCGGCCCCACGCGCAGCGATTCGCTCATTTTGCTGGGCAGCCAGCCGGACAATGCCGGCGCGGCCATGCTGTCGGTACCGCGCGATTTGTGGGTGAGCATCCCCGGTGTCGGTGAGCAGCGCATCAACACCGCGCTTTATTTCGGCTACGACCCTGCCAACCCCGCAGCCGCGCCGGAATTGGCGGTGCGCACGGTGCAACAGGAACTGAACCGCCCGATTGACCGTTACATGCTGCTGGATTTTACGACGTTTGTCGCGGTGGTAGATGCGTTGGGGGGCATTGAGGTGAATGTGCCCGTGCCCATTGTAGATACTGAATACCCCACTGCAGATTACGGTATTACCACGATCAGTTTCGACCCCGGCGTGCAAACACTGGATGGTGAACATGCACTGATTTATGTGCGTACCCGCCACAGCGACAGCGATTTTGGCCGCTCGCAGCGGCAGCAGCAAGTGATCCAGGCGTTGGCCGCCAAGGCGATCCAGCCTGCCAACTGGCCGCGCTTGCCAGAGGTTTATCGCGTCGTGCGCGCGGGTGTAGTCACCAATTTGACGCCGCAAGACGCGTTGGCTGTGCTGCCTTTAGCCAGCGCGCTGGCGCGCGGCGAGGTCAAGACGGCCACGCTGGAAGGCAACGCAGCTACGCCGTGGACAACCTCCGGTGGCGCATGGGTGCTTCTGCCCAACTACACGCTGATTGAACAGATCGTCACCTCCCTTTTTGGCCCTTCGTAAGCTTCCAGCGGTGTCATAAAGACTGCGGATCACCCTTTCGTCGGCACTTCCGAAGTCTTTAGCACCCTTCTAAACTTGCCGCATCCGGCCGACGGATGTGGCGATCATTTCGCGCAGGGTGTCCGGGTCCACATCACTCAGACGCTTGATATAGAGACATCCTTTGCCGGTGGTGTGCTTGCCCAGCCGTGCCAGCAAATCGGCATTATCGTCAAAGCCAGCCATAATGTACAACGTCAGCGCCTGTTTACGGGGAGAAAAGCCGGTCAGAAACCATTGATTGGCTTTGCCTGCGCTGTTCTTGTAGGTATAGCTGCCAAAGCCGACGATGCTGTCACCCCACATCTTCGCTTCTTCGCCGGTCACATCGCGCATCAAGCCCAGCAATGTTTCGCAGTCTTGTCGCTTTTGCGCGTCGGGAATGTTGGCAATGAAGTCAGCGACGCTGCCTTCGTTCATTTGTGTCTTCAATTCCGCCATTGTTCATTCTCCTTTGTACTCAAACCACCTTAGACAGATACAAAATTAATACCACGGCGACGACCCAGGAAATGCCGGTGAGCAGCAACGGCTTGTCGCTGAGCAAAAGCTCGTCCGGCGCGCCGCCTTCTTTCTTGACGTGGATCAGATACAGATACCGGAACATGCCGTACATCACCAGCGGGATGGTCAACATCATGGCATGATTGGCAGGCAGGTTAGGCGCGGAAAAGGTGTACAGCGAATAGGACATGACCATCGAGGCTGTTACCAGCCCGATCAACTGGTCAAGAAAGGGAATGGTATATTCGGCCAGGATCGCCCGGTGCGCGTCCGCGCCTTCTTCCAGCAGCAACAGCTCGTGACGTCGTTTGCCGAACCCTAAAAACAACGCGCCCAGCGTGACCACCAGGTAGAGCCACGGCGAGAATCGTTCTACACCCACTACAGCCACACCGCCGGCTACGCGCAGCACAAAGCCGGTGGCGATCACCATCACGTCAATAATCACCAGGTTCTTCAAAAGAAATGAGTAGGCGATATTCAGCAGCAGATAGCCGGTCAGAATCAGCGCAAAGCCGGTGTCCAGCAGCAGCGCGGCCGGGATGCTGACCAGAATGAAGATCACTGCGGCGGCAATCGCTACGCGGGGGGATAAGCGCCCGGAGGGCAGAGGACGTTTGCGTTTGCGCGGATGCAGACGGTCCTTCTCGATGTCGGCCAGATCGTTGATGATGTACACCGTGCTGGAAATCAGGCAAAACAGCACAAAAGCTGCCAGCGAACGCGCAAAATACCCCGGAATGAACAGCTTTTGGTCGAAAACCAGCGGTGCAAACACCACCACGTTCTTCGTCCATTGCTTGGGGCGCATGGTTTGCAGCAGAGCCAGGCTGGTGGCGACAACTCCCATTTGCCGGGTCGTCAGCGGTCCAGCACCGGCTTGATCGTGTTGATTCATGATTTTGATAATACCTGAAGGCCTGTGCTTCGTCAATTTGTCCCTTCACCGACGCCGGGCTATCATACAGCCATGAACACCCCCACCAAACAACGCCTCGATACGCTGCTGGTTGAACTGGGCCTGGCCGAAAGCCGCGAAAAGGCGCGTGCGCTGGTGATGGCTGGCAACGTGCTGCTGGGTGAGCAACCTGCCACCAAGCCCAGCCAGTTGGTCGCCGCCGATGCCGCCATCCATCTCAAGGAAGAACTACGCTACGTCAGTCGTGGCGGTTTGAAGCTGGAAGCCGCGCTGGATGCGTTCGCGCTGGACCCGGCTGGCTGGCTGGTGGCCGACATCGGCGCGTCCACCGGTGGTTTTACCGATTGCCTGTTGCAGCGCGGCGCGGCGCGCGTCTACGCGATTGATGTTGGCTACGGTCAACTGGCATGGAAGCTGCGGCAGGACCCGCGCGTGGTGTTGCTGGAGCGCACCAACGTGCGCACCGTGCAGGCCCTACCCGATGGCACATTGGTGACGCTGGTCGTGGTAGACGTGTCCTTCATCGGCCTGGATTTGGTGCTGCCGGCGGTGGCGCGCTTTGTGCAGCCCGACGGTCAGGCTGTGGTGCTGATCAAGCCGCAGTTCGAGGCAGGTAAAGGCATGGTGGGCAAGGGCGGGGTTGTGCGGGAGCCTGCCGTACACCGGGCCGTGCTGACGCGGGTGTTGACCTGGGCCAGCGAGCATGGCTGGCATCCTGCCGGGCTGATCCGTTCACCCATCACTGGTCCCAAGGGCAACGTCGAATTCCTGGCTTGGCTGCAACGCCGCGCGACCGATAATAATATTGACATAACTAATATGATCGAAATCGTCTTGGCCGCATCGGGTGCAGAGAGTCCCGTCACCAACTGAGCGCTGCCCAGCCAGCCCTTCTAAATTCCAATCAAAAAGCCGGATGATACGTCATCCGGCTTTTGCTGTGTATCGCATAGTCTCAGACTGGACGAATTCCCAGGTAGGTGGTACGACCGGCCAGCGTGCTCAAAATCGTTTCGGGCAGCTTCCAGGTCAGCGTTTCATGCAGTTCGTTGCAAGAAAGTGGGGTGTTGTCGTTCAGCAAAAAGATGCGAAAGACCGCCGAAGCCAGCGGCACGCGCGGATCAATGAAATCCGGGCGTTGCGCACAGGTGTTTTTCAGGCACTGGACGAGCGCATCGGCTTGCGTTACCTCGCCCGTGTCGGGGTTCACCCAGTCCACGATCTCGGTTTCGCGGTGTGTGGCAAAGCGTTGCCGACACGTATCGCATAGTTGCTCCAGCAGAACCAGCCGGAAGTTACGACCACTTGTGTCCCACCAATCATGGTCAATGTGAAATTTCGTGTCCACCGTTGGACGTTGCCAGGTAGCCATGTCAATCCTTTCCGGTAGCCGCTCAGCTGCAAGGGCAGGACGAGCGGTAAAAACTGCTTGGAATTAGCGCCGCGCCATCGAAAATTCGCTGTTGCTACTCGCCTGAAAGCGTGGGTTCATGCGCAACGCGGCAAAGACAGTGCCTGGCGTAGCCCGGCGCAGCAGATTCACCGCGCTGTACACCGTTTTGGCGTGTACCAGACCCTGCGTACTGAGGCCCATCAACTGCGGTGCGATCTCGTCCACCAGTTGATAAACGCTGAGATTCTGCTGGTGCAGGCGGCGACGCAACACATCGGTGCTGGCAGGATCAGCCTCGGCCACGATCATGCTTTCGTCGTAGTCGCACGCGATCATGTGTTTTTGCATCTGGAAACGCAACTGGTTGCCATCTACCTGTGCCATACGCACCCACTCGCGCTTGGAGCGGTGCGGCTTCAGGTCAACAATCACCTCGCCGGGGGTATTCGTGCGTTCCAGCACGACATAACCGCCCACCGGGATGCCGTGTTCCTCATACCATTCCGCCAACCCGCTCACGTAGCGGCCTTGCGGCGACACCCAGCCTGTGAAGCGTTTGCCCCAGCGGCCATCCACAAACGTGATCATACTGCGCTTGCCATCGCGCACAGCGAAGAAACCCACTGTGCGATCGGAGAGCGGCAGTGTGCCTGAACGTCGGTGGGGGTAAATCAGGGCAAATTCGATCTGGTTCAGCCGCTGCAAGCCTGTGTTGGACACGTCGCTGTCCGACCATTCGTCGCCCAGCGACCATTCCAATTGCAACAGCGGCACATCCAGCACCGTGCGATCATAGGCTTCGGCCACATATTGCAAGCGCCGTGGCGTTTCGATAGCCTCTTCCGGCATCAGCCGCTTCAGATACCACTCGC
The DNA here is from genome assembly GCA_049299095.1 of Anaerolineae bacterium. Taxonomy (GTDB): domain Bacteria; phylum Chloroflexota; class Anaerolineae; order JAAEKA01; family JAAEKA01; genus JAAEKA01. The sequence goes on from JBAQWV010000038.1 coordinate 7,585, forward strand.
GGCCTTCCGAGCCAATGTCCAAGAAGCGTTCGTCGCGCGACAGAGCCAAATCAACGGAAAATGCGTTCAGCGCAGTGGGAATCTCACGCGGCAATCCCAGCTCAGGCAGCAGGTCCGCGGTGGTCATCGGCGCACCCTTCACGTCAATCAGGGCTTCAGCGATGTTCAGAAGACCGACATGTACATCCGCCAGCAAGTTGGCCAGCGACCAGTAACGTCCCAGGTGGACGAACGGTGAGTTCGGCCAGGCCAGCAGTTGGTCGCGCAGCCGCGGGCGCAGCTCGCGGCCGTAGCGCTCGATGATCGCCTCCGCCCCAATGATCTCCTCTTGCTGCATACCGCTAGCGCCAGCCGCCAGATTCAGCTTGTGTGGAGTAGCCAGGTTGGCCGCAAAAAAGCGTGGCTTGCTGCCCTGTTCCATCTGTACTGTCAATACTTCAAAGTCGCCGTGTTCAGGATTCGCCCCGGCACGTTTACCGGTGATAGTTCCCGCGGTAAACTCCAGGTTCGGGAAAACGAGCAGTTGCCCCACTTCGTAGGCGTTTTTCGGTTGATACACCGCGCCGCGCGCCATCTCGCGGCGAATACGTTGATCCTCGCGGCGAAAGCGCGCTTCCACCAGCACCTGCACCAGATCAGTTTCTTGCACAGGGCGCTCGCGGCCTTGCAAATACTCCTCCAGATTTTCGATGTCGTCTTGCTTCAGATAAAAATCAGTAGTCCAATAGAGTGGGTTTTGACTGGAACGATAAGACACGGGCACACCTCTGGTTTTTAGGCTTCCGCAGACTGCCAAACGAGAGAGCGCAATAACAGCTTGTGATCAAGGCAAACAAGCGCGGTTATTTACGATGAAAGCCAGGCATCGAAACGGGTTGTTGGCAGACCAGCCTTAGATTATACCTGTTGCGTGGATGATAGACAAAAAAGGCAGTCTTGTTGGGAAAAATGCACTCTAAAAGAGCTTCGGGGGCGTTCGCATTCCCCAGATGCGAACGAGTGACATTTTTAGGCCGCGTCGTGGCTTCCAACTGTGCCTTTACAACCGGCTTTAAGTGAATTGGCATGCCGCTTGAAACGCGCTATAATCACGCCAGCAGCGGAGCGGGTAGCCGCTGCTATGAACATTCAGCAGGAAAATTTAATCGGGGATTTGGCCCTGTGGCCGCCCAAACGCTATGTCGAACCGACCACAAGATCACACAAACGATACTCCCGAGACTTTTTCGGGACAAACCGAGTGGCATCAGGACACTCTTGACAGCACCACTCCGCAAACTGGCGCGCGACCGCGCGGCTTCCCTTGCGGTACGCTGCTCTTCCTGCTGCTAGGGCTTGTTTTGCTGGGCGCAATCGCCTTTCTTTTGATCGGCCCGTTGCTGCCGGGTGGCATCACCTTGCTGCCAGACCCGACGCCGACCAGCACCTTGATCCTGCCAACGCAGTTGCCGACGGTGACGCCGATTGTGCTGCCGACGGATACTCCCACCCCACCACCGCCGCAGGGTATCTTTGGCGTCGGTGACCGCGTGACGATTGCCAACAGCGGCGCACAGGGGGTTCGTATGCGCGCGGGTGGTGGGCTGGACTTCGCCACCCAAGTCATCGCCTACGATGGCGATGTTTTTATCGTCTTGCCCGCGGAAGATCCCAATGCCGAATATCCGGTGCAAAGTGATGGCTATACCTGGTGGCGTGTTCGTACCGAGGACGAAACGGTTGGCTGGATTGCAGAAGTTTTCCTGGCACCTGCGCCTCTGGTCGAAGAAGCCACCGCCACACCCTGACCTCGCCTGAAATCGTCATGAACGAGTTGCAAGATCAAGCGGCACACTTGCGCGCACTGCTGACCCACTGGAGCTATCAGTACTACGTGCTGGACGCGCCGACGGTCAGCGACGCGGAGTATGACGCGCTATTTCGCCAGTTGCAGCAGCTTGAAGAGCAGCACCCTGAATTGCGCACATCCGATTCGCCCACGCAACGCGTCGGCGGTGCGGTGTTGGAGGGTTTCACGCGCGTGCGGCATCCCGCCCCCATGCTCAGTTTGGCAAATGCGTTTAGCGCGGCCGAACTGCGTGCCTGGCGCGAGCGTTTCCTGCGCCTGCTACCCGATGAAGCCGCTGCCGACCTGGCTTACGTCGTCGAACCAAAGATTGACGGCCTGACGGTGGTGCTGCACTACACCGATGGTCTGTTCACACTGGGAGCCACGCGCGGCGATGGCAGCGTGGGCGAGGATATCACCGCAAATTTGCGCACTGTGCGCGACCTGCCGCTGCGTATCCCACTGGACGCTGGGTCCAGCCTGCGCGCGCCGCTCCGCCTGGTCGTGCGCGGCGAAGCCTATATGGCCCTGGCCGATTTTCAACGTTTTCAGGCGGAGCAACTGGCCGCGGGGGGCAAGGTTTATGCCAATCCGCGCAACACCGCTGCCGGTGCGCTGCGCAACCTCGACTCTGCTGTGACTGCCAGTCGCCCGCTGCATGTTTGGGCCTATCAGGTGGTGGAAATCGAAGGCAGCGAGTTTGTGCCCACCAGCCAGTGGCAGGCGTTGCAATACCTGCGCGGCCTGGGGTTCCCTGTCACGCCGCAAAGCCGTCGCTTTATTGAGTTTGAAGATGTGGTGCAGGCCGCGGCCGATTGGGCCAGCGAGCGCCGTACCTTGCCCTATGAAACCGATGGTTTGGTGATCAAGCTGGACAGCTTTGCGCTGCAAGAGCGGCTGGGTGCGGTCGGCAAGGATCCGCGTTGGGCGCTGGCTTTCAAATATCCCAGCGAAGAAGCGGCGACACGCTTGCTGGATATTCGCGTCAATGTCGGGCGCACTGGCACGATCAACCCGTACGCGGTGCTGGCTCCGGTCGCTGTGGGCGGGGTGACAGTACAACACGCCACGCTGCACAATTATGACTATGTACGCGACAACGATATCCGCGTGGGCGATTTGGTGATCGTCAAGCGCGCGGGCGAGGTGATCCCGCAGGTGCTGGGGCCGGTGCTGGATGTGCGCACTGGAACGGAGCAGGTGTGGGCAATGCCGGAGCGTTGCCCTGTGTGCGGTGAAGCGGTGATGCAGCCAGCGGGCGAAGTCGCGTATTACTGCACCAATTCTGCTTGCCCGGCGCAGTTGGTGCGCGGCGTGGAGCATTTTGTCAGCCGCGTGGCTATGGACATCGAGGGGTTTGGCATTAAGCAAGCTGAGTTGTTCGTTGAACAGGGATTTATTCGCGATCTGGCCGACATCTATTACCTGCCCTGGCCACAACTGGCGGCATTGGAAGGTTACGGCGAGAAGCGCGTGGCGAATTTGCAGTCTGCCATTGAGGAATCAAAAACCCGCCCGCTGGCGCGCGTCCTGACTGCGCTAGGCATCCGCGGCGTCGGTGGTGTCGTGGCCGAGGCGCTGGCCGATCATTTTCACAGCATCGCCGCACTACTGGCTGCTGATCCTGGCGAGTTAGAGGCGATCCCCGGCATCGGCCCCAAGCTGGCCGCGAGCGTGCATGAATGGTTCAGTCACGCGCCGAATCGCACACTGGTGCAGAAGCTGGATGCCGCGGGCGTGCGCATGGCGAGCGATCCCGTCGCGCCGGTGGCCGGGCCACAGCCGCTGGCCGGTCAGACCTGGGTGATCACGGGCACGTTGCCGACTCTGAGCCGCGAAGCCGCGGCCGCGCTGATCAAAGCGCAAGGTGGCAAGGTGGCCGGGTCGGTGAGCAGCAAGACCAGTTATCTGTTAGCCGGTGATAAGGCAGGCAGCAAGCTGGATGCAGCGACAAAGCTGGGTATTCCGGTGGTCAGCGAAGAGGCACTGCGTGCGCTGCTTGGGTAAAGTAGCCTACAGAACAGGAATTTGTAAGGATTTTTTAAGAAAGCTTGTTGGTGGAGATGCAAGGCATGGTAGCCGCAAAAGCAGCCGGAATTTCGCCGAAACGAGAGGTGTAGATGGCGAATCAAGGCAATATCTGTGTTTACACAGGCATAAGTTTTGCTTTTCCTGCGCTAAAGGCCCCTTGAAAATTTCGCGAAAGCTGTTTGACAAAATTGAAAGTGGATGTTACTATTCTACGAATTGTTTTGGCCTTCAATCGCTTTTCCCTTTTGGTACAAAATACGAATTTTTATACATTGACTCTCCACGGCGTCCAGGACGCAGGTCAAGAACGATACCCTGTTTTGGAGGTATACTGATGAAGCAGCATAAGTTTGTACGACGCATAAGCGTTCTGGCCGCTTTGGCCGTTGTGTTGGCCCTGGCTGCGGGTGCGCCCGTGCTGCAAGCTGAACCGCAGGCCGGCACAATTGGCACCGGCTCTGGTGTCCAGGTGTGGAACGGCCATAACTGCCCGGCCAATGTGCCGGTGAACATCAGCGGCTTGAGCGCCGGTCTGGGTGGTTATGAGACCAAGGTAAGCTGGCCGGCTGGCCGTTTCGACAACGCCGCGGCTAATGTGGGCGTCACTGTGTCCTCCTACCTGGCGGTCAATGGACGCACGAATTCAGCCGCAGGTGGCACGCCGCTGTTGAAAGCTGTGGTTGGCGATAGCGTCAAATTCGGCGATTACTCTTGGGGTACGAACAATCCCGCGGGCAATATGGCCGATGGTCAGTTGGCGACAGTGGCTTTGAAGCCCACCGCCACCTGTGGCACGGCTGCGCTGACGATGGCTGAGACACAATTGGCTGACATCAACGGTTCGGTAATTGCTACCACTGCGCAGAATGGCAGTTCGGTGAGCGTGTTCAGCCGGTATGATATTAACGGTGTTCAGTCCACCATTAACTCCGGTGATGTGAATGCCGTAGTTGCAAAGGTTGGTACTGTATTGACGGGAAGCTGTGATGCTAACTATCGCTATAACGTCAATCTTGTACAGTCAACGATAAACTCAGGCGATGTGAATGCTGTTGTGGCTAAAGTTGGTCAAACAACCAGTGCTGCTTGTGTAAATTAGTTGTTGTATACAACTTATCAAACTTTGCAATTTTGGGAAGGAAATTACCCATGAAAACCAGCTCATATATAATACTTGCTTTGGTGCTGTGTCTACTAATAGCTCCGGTTGCAATTGCATCTTCCCCTGCAGGGTTGGGAAGTCCAACACTTAGAGTTATTCCTGGAGCCAATAGCCAATCGGCAGTAATTGTTGCTGATGGGATCACAAACGGCGGAACAGTCGGTAATGGTGCAATATCTTGGGATGTGTTTATCGTTCTTCCTACTACAGTAGGTATTAACGACTTCACAGTGACTGCTGGTTCTGCCTGGACAGCCTTGTGCCCTGGTTTCTTTACAGTAACAAAAGTTTCACAGGGACAATTTCTAGGTGGTAATGCGTATTTACTCTCCGGTTTTTGCACCCAAGTTCCTTCAGGCGCAGTTACTGGCAGCGATGTTACAATAGCGACTCTTAATTTTACATCATCCTGTTCCGTCACCGGTGCGTTTGATGTCAACTTATCCACAGGGCCGCAGAACGACTCAACAGATTTGTTTGATAGTCAAAACGAACTTTATCTGTTTACAGAAGCTTCCCTAACCGATGGTGGCAGTATTTGTGGCCCCACTGCCGTCACGATGTCCGGCATGGAAGCTACTTCCAATAACCCCGTTCCCTTCACGGCTGCCGCATGGCCCGTGCTGGCTGGTATGGGTGCGGTCGCTGCCGGCGGTGTTTATGCCCTGGCTCGCCGCAAGCGCTAACCTGTAACGATGTTTCCTTCACAGGGGCAGCCATCACGGCTGCCCCTGTTTGTGTCTGGTCTTGTTTCAGGAGCTTGAATTTATGCGTTTTACCCGCGTCCTCGTTTTTCTTGCCTTACTTATCCTCATTAGCCTGCCTGCGGTCGCAGTGGCACAGGATGCCACCACGGTCACCCTACAACCGGTGGCGTTCGTGCCTGTCGAAGGGGAAACCTTCACCACAGAAGTATCCGTAGACAACACCCAGGACTTGCTCGGCTTCCAGTTCGATGTCAACTTCGATGCCGCGGCCTTTGCCGTAGAGTCCATCGAGCTTGGCCCCTTCCTCAGCAGCACCGGACGCACAGCACAGCCACTCGGCCCTGACCTGCGCGATGCAGCCAGTGGACGGGTCGTCTATGGTGGCTTCACGCTGGGCACGCCCGATCAGCCAGGCGTCGCCGGTTCCGGCGTGTTGGCAACCATCACATGGCGCGTAGTCAAGGCCACCGATTTCACCGCAACCCTCAGCCGCGTCCAACTGGCGGGGCCAGGAGGACAAGCCCTCCCCGGTTCGGATACCAGCGCCGCCGCACCAGCCCCGGCCGCGACTGTTACAGTCGAGCCGACTGCCGTGCCCGCAGCTCCAGCAGCAACAAGCGATACCAGCTTGCCGCTGCCATTGCTGATTGTGGGTGGACTTGTTTTGGCCGCGCTGTTGGTGATCCTGCTGTCACGCCTGGGCCGCAAAGCCCAATAAATCCTGACTGGTTCAAGCAAAAAAGCCAGCCCCAAACGGGCTGGCTTTTTCGTTTGCGTCGTTGCGCCGGTGTCAGCGCGCGTACACGTACACCGCCGGGCTGTTGGCCCCGCCCGCCGCGCTCCACTGATAAATCCACCACGCATCGTAGGGGCTGAGGTTCACGCAGCCGTGGCTGCGCGGCCGACCAAAGGCGTCATGCCAGTAGGCCGTGTGCAGCGCATAGCCCGAATAGAAGTAGCACGTCCACGTCACCCCTTCCAGGTAATAGTAACCACCGGTGGCCGTGCTGCCGCCCGACATCTTGCCACTTGGAATGCGCGCCCAGGTGCGGAACACCCCCTGCACCGTGGGTGTTGCCGCCATGCCCGATGCGATCATCGCTGCATACACCGGCGTATTGCCCTGATAGGCCACCGCCGTTTGCTGCGCCAGGTTGACACCAACCCAACGTTCGGCGGAACCGATGCCGCTAGGCCGGGCCTTGAGGCTGGCAACGGCAATCCACGTTCCCAGCACCCAACGATTTTGCCCAATTCGATACCAGATCGCGCCGTTTACCGTGCGCGATTCCAGAATATCCACCCGATAGT
>JBAQWV010000039.1:0-5754 GCA_049299095.1 Anaerolineae bacterium
ATAATGCCCCATTATTTCCTTGAATTTCTACGAGAGGATCCTTTGTCATCCTATGCTGAAACGCACTCATACCTGCGGCGACCTGCGTGCCACCGACGCCGGCCAGCATGTCACCCTCAACGGCTGGGCTTTCCGCCGCCGCGACCACGGCACAATTATCTTTATTGACCTGCGCGACCGCTACGGCGTCACCCAGGTGGTAGTGACGCCGGAGACCGCAGCCGCCTACGAGGCTGCGCAGCGCGTGCGCAGCGAATTCGTGTTGGCCGTGCGCGGCGAGGTACGCCGCCGCCCCGCGGGTATGGAGAATGCCAGCCTGCCCACCGGCGAAGTCGAAGTCGTGGCGAGCGAACTGGTCGTGGAAAACGCGGCCAAGCCGCTGCCCTTCGAAATCCGCGACGACCTCGAAGCCAACGAAGTCAGCCGCCTCACCTACCGCTACCTCGACCTGCGTCGCCCCCGCTTGCAGCGCAACATCATCCTGCGCCACCGCGTGGTGAAGCTGATGCGCGACTACCTCGATGCCAACAACTTCCTGGAGATCGAGACCCCCATCCTCACCAAGTCCACGCCGGAAGGCGCGCGCGACTACCTCGTTCCCAGCCGCGTGCATCCGGGCAAATTCTATGCGCTGCCGCAAAGCCCGCAGCAGTTCAAGCAACTGCTGATGGTCTCCGGCTTCGACCGCTACTTCCAAATCGCCCGCTGCTTCCGCGACGAAGACCTGCGCGCCGACCGCCAGCCAGAGTTCACCCAGCTCGACGTGGAAATGTCCTTTGTCGGGCAAGAAGACGTGATCGAGCTGATCAGTGGCCTGTGTCACACCATCATGGCACAGGTGACCGACGCCACACCCCCCAGCCTGCCCTTCCCGCGGCTGACCTATGCCGAGGCCATGGCGCGCTATGGCAGCGACAAGCCGGACATTCGCTTCGGCCTGCAACTGCAAGACCTGCGCGACCTGCTGGCCGCCACCGGCGTCGGGTTCCTCAAGGCCGCGCTGGCCGCAGGCAACGAGGTCAAGGCGGTGCGTGCGCCGGGGCTGGCCGGCCCGGCCATCAGCGGTAGCAAGCTGCGCGAGCTGGTCAAGACCTACGAAGACGTGGTAAAGATTTACGGCGCGAAAGGGCTGGCCTGGCTCGATTATCCCGCGGAAGCAGGCAGCGCGCCGAAGTCACCGATTGCCAAATTCTTCAACAGCGACGAATTGGCCGCGATTGCCGCGCGCTGTGAAGCTGAGCCGGGCGACGTCGTGTTCATCGTTGCCGACACTGCCAAAGTCACCAATGCTGCACTCGGTGAGCTGCGCCTGCGCCTGGGCCGTGACCTGAACCTGATCGCCTCCGACCAGTTCGCATTCCTGTGGGTGGTTGACTTCCCGCTGGTAGACTGGAACGAGGACGAGCAGCGTTGGGACGCCATGCACCATCCCTTCACCTCGCCCAAGGCTGAGGACATTGCGCACATGAGCAGCGACCCCGGCACGGTGCGCGCCAACGCCTACGACATTGTGCTGAACGGCATTGAGCTGGGCGGCGGCAGCATCCGCATCCATCGCCGTGACGTGCAAGAGCAGATGTTCCAGCTCCTCGGCCATTCGCCGGAGGCAGCCGCGCTGAAGTTCGGCCACATGCTGGATGCCTTTGAATACGGCACACCGCCGCACGGCGGCATCGCGCTAGGCATTGACCGCTTCGTAATGCTGCTGGCAGGCGAGCAGTCCATTCGCGAGGTAATCCCCTTCCCCAAGAACCAGCAGGCGGTGGAGCTGATGACCGGCACGCCGGACGTGGTGGATACTGCACAACTGCAACTGTTACATCTAGCCTCTACCGCCAAGACGGCTGCGTCGTAAGCAAATTTTGTTCCGCGTGAAAGAGACAAATATGTCGAACTCCATCAAAATCAGCCAGGCCGCGGACTACGTCGGTCAGGAAGTCACCCTCAACGGCTGGGTGCAGAAGCGCATTGACAAAGGCAAGCTGCAATTTATCAGCCTGCGCGACGGCAGCGGTACGATGCAGTGCGTGGTATTCAAGAAAAACCTGCCCGAAGAACAGTTCGAGGTCGCGCGCCATACCACGCTGGAATCCGCAGTACGCATCACAGGCGCGCTGCGCGCCGAGCCGCGCGCACCCGGCGGCTACGAGCTGGATGTGGCCGCGTTCGAGGAAATCAGCCGCGCCGAGGACCCCTACCCGCTGGCCGCCAAGCGCGACGGCAGCGAACACGGCTCTGACTTTCTGTTGAACCACCGCCACCTGTGGCTGCGCGACCCGCGCCAGGCGGCCATTCTGCGCATCCGCGCCACGCTGGAAAACACCATCCGCCGCTGGCTGGATGACAACGGCTTCGTGCTGGTGGATTCACCGATCATCACGCCGGCTGCCGCCGAAGGCACCAGCAACCTGTTTGCCACCAAATACTTCGACGAACCGGCTTACCTGGCGCAAACTGGCCAGCTTTACAGCGAGGCCACCATTGCCGCGTTTGGCCGCGTCTATTGCTTCGGCCCCACCTTCCGCGCGGAGAAGTCTGACACCCGTCGTCACGCCATGGAGTTCTGGATGATAGAGCCGGAGATGGCCTTCACCGAGCTGGCCGAGAACATGGAGGTCATCGAGCAGTTCGTCAGTCACTGCGTGCAGACAGTGCTGCGCGAGCGCGCGGCAGAGCTGGCCGTGCTGGGCCGCGATGTCAGCCTGCTGGAAACGGCTGTAGCCCCCTTCCCGCGCATCCATTACGACGACGCGGTCAAGCTGTTACAAGCCAACGGCTACCCCGACTTCCCCTGGGGTGAGGACTTCGGCGCGCCACACGAGGACGCCATCAGCGCGCAGTTCGGCAAGCCGGTGTTCGTGCATCACTACCCGCGCGGGGTGAAGGCGTTTTACATGCAGCCCGACCCGGAGCGGCCCGATACCGTGCTGGCGTGCGACCTGATCGCGCCGGAGGGGTACGGCGAAATCGTGGGCGGCAGCCAGCGTATGCACGACTACGAGACACTGGTCAATGCGATTGATGCGCATAAGCTGCCGCGCGAGGCCTACGAGTGGTATCTCGACCTGCGCAAGTACGGTGCGCAGCCCCACAGCGGCTTTGGCATGGGTCTGGAGCGCGTGGTGATGTGGATTTGCGGCCTGTCGCACATCCGCGAGGCCCTACCCTGGCCGCGCCTGTATCGCCGGTTCTATCCGTGATCCACCACCTTGAGCAAGACAAAGTCCGCAGGCATAGCGTCTGCGGACTTTTTTTATTCTTGTTGCGGATGCGGAATTGGATTGAAGCGATGATGAAGCCGGTGGCTATGGTTTGCAGCCTCAGCCGCTCCTGCGGCTCCTCCAGCGCTGACCTACACCCGATGCAACACAACTAATTACCTTCCAGCCAGGCTTTCGCCTCCTCCAACCGACTGATGTCGCCCAGCAGGCTCAGGCGGTCGTTAAATTCCAGTGCGGTGTTGCCGTGGGGGATCAAAAGCTGGCTGCGGCGGCGAATGGAGAGAACCAACGTATCCCCGGGCAGGCGCAGATCGCGCAGCCGCATCCCCTCCAGCACGCGATTGCGCAGGCGCACCTCGCTGATCTCGCGCTGATCGTTGGTAGAGGTCAATAGGGTATAGGTGTCCGGGTTGCGTGCCATCATAGCAAGCATGGTGGCGCGGTGCATGGCGCTGACATAGGGTTGCACGCCTAAATCTTGAAAAGCGGCAAGCTGCGCAGGATCTTGTACCAGCGCCACGATGTTGGCGATCTGCAAGCTGTGTGCCGCACGCGCGATCGCCAGATTGAGCGCATCGTTTTCGTGCAACGCCAGCACAGTTTCTATTTCGGCAGCGGGCCAGATCAATTTCCATACCAGCGAGAAAGATCAGAAAGGCCAGGCCAATGCTGGCCATGAAGCTGAGGATTGTGTCGTTGCTGACAATGCCCAGTAGAGAAGGCCCGACCAGGATACCGGCGAGGATTTCCCCCACTACGACGGGGATACGTTGGAAGCGCGCCAGAATGATCGGCACAAGAAAAGCCAGCAAAACGACCAGCAACAGGGGCAGGAAGTGATTGCCAGTTTCGGTAAGGACAGGGGCCAGGTGCATTATATTGCGTCTCCATAGAATGATTTTCCAGAGTCAACTGGAGGCAACATCCTATCACGTTTAAACATAATGACCAAAAACTCTCAAAATCCCCTGCTTAACGATACAACCCCGATTAATCTGGCGTGTTTATTACATGATTAACCAGCGCATCCAACTGATCACGCGCCAGGTAAGGATAAAGGCTTTCGATAACTTGCATCATGTGTGGGCTGTAGGTGACGTAATCTTCCCCATTGATGTGTACCTGCCACGGTATATGCAAAGGCCCTTGCGAATTAGAAGTAAAGGCCCAATCGCCGGTGGTGGTGTGTAGCTGCAACGCAAGGGTGGGGTAATCATCGGTCCACATCAAACTGGGACGATAGACACCCGGCTCCATCGGCAAAGCCGCCAGCCGCGTCAGCAATTCATCCAACAAAGGTAGCGGCAGAGTAAGGGGGACGGTTTGCGTGATGGGGTTGCGGTGGTAACCGCCGACAGAAAGTTCTCCATTGCCGATCAGTCCGTCAGACGTCTGTCCAAAGCGATAGATTGCATCAATGGGAGCCGCAGGCGACAAGCCGGTCCACAAATCCGTAAAAGAGAGGGTAATCAGGTCAGAAGCCGCAATGCGGGGAAGCTGAACCGGTTGATCCGGTTCGTAGGGCTGCAACGAACCGTCGCCCTGCTCACGATAGTAGACAAAGCTGAAATAATCCTCTGCGATTTGGAAATACAGCAGATTACCTTCCTGCGCCAAAATATTGGTGCTGCGCGCAGCTACCCATACCCCATCCTCGCCCTTTGTCCATGTACCCGTCAACATTGGTTCAACCGCCAAACCGTCACCGACCGACCAAGTATAGTGACCACTCGGCGTAATCTCAAGCAGCGAACTCCAATCCTCTTTATCAGTAGGTGGGCCAAAATAGTCTTCGCTGCCAAAGTTCTGGATGCGCCAACGGCCTGCCAACGCGCTCAGGCCGGTTTCATTCGGCGCAGGGGATACAGCCACCACCCCTGATGGTGTGGCAGCAAGGGTAGCTGTGGGTTGATTGACCATCAGAGAGGTCGATTCGCATGCGGTCAGCAATGCGATCAAAGCTAATAACACCACCACTGTACTTATGTCAAGATATTTCTGTGTCCGATTCATTTTGTCCTCCGATTACCCGCCATTGACCACTGCCTGGGTATCGCGCACTAACTCGCCCAGCTTGTGCAGCAGGCTGCGCGTTTCCGGGGCCAACTCGCCATTTGCTTCATTCACCGAAACCAGCAGCGCAGCATAGCTGGCTTGCAGCTCGGCAGGCGTGCTGCCGACAGGATTTAACCGATCGCGGGCAGGGTCAATCAAATGACTCCATAACACTTGCAACATGACCGCCACAGCCGGCGAAACGATCAAACCTACCAGTCCGATCTGCAGGGTCAGCACAATGGCAGTGAGGAACATCAGTAGCGAGCTGGTCTGACTGCGCGGGAAGTAGCGCGGCTGAATGTACAATTCAAAAACGGCTGTGACCACTAGTGTGTACACCACACCGACCAGTCCTGTGACTGGATCGGGCGAGATCACCGCAACCACCAGCACCGGCAGCACGGCCAGAACAATGCTCAACCAAGGGATGATCTGCACGATACCGCCAAGGACCGCCAGCAGCCCTGCATAAGGC
>JBAQWV010000040.1:0-8098 GCA_049299095.1 Anaerolineae bacterium
TGCCGCCAAGGGACTGGATGGCTGTAATCGGATTGTTCGCTGGGTCTGCCGCTGCCGGCAACACAGGCACACTGATGGTGAGCTGCTGGATGAGCTGGACAATCTCCGGCCCATGTAACATGACCTGTTCTACCACTTGACACCCGAAAACCAGGGGGCCGTATGGAGCGAGCGCAGCGCACTGCGTGTGCCCACTCGGATCCCTGTACTTGAGCGGGTTGCCCAGTACATAGCTGTACCTGTTCAGCGCCTGCGGGTCCGCCGGGTCTGGCACCACTGTGTCCAGCGCAATCCACCGCCCCAGCGGCTGAGCATCCACTCCGCCCCCTTAGCCTGCGGCTTTCGGGGTGCTTCGGGAGGCTCCGCTGCGCTCCGCACAGTGCCGCGCACCGTAGTCATGCAGCCCCAGCCCAGGCTCGATCACCTGGCCGGTGAAGGCTTTATCAGTTGGTAAGGTTCACTCGACTGGCCTATTTACCCGCTTTCTAATGCAAGCGGAAAGTTCCTGTCCAGGCATGGGTGCGCCCCTTGTTGTCACGATCATGCCTCGGCTGGCGCTGTGTCTCAATTCTGGGGTGCGGTACAAACATCCTGCTCAACCGGCGCATACGCTGTGTTCCAGCGACCTGCCACCTGCTGAACGTCCAGCACGTCCACATCGCCGTCGCAATCCACATCCGCACGAAAACAGCCCGTTTCGATCTGGTAAAAGGGGAACAGCGTATAGGTGCTGTAGGCGTCGCCCACAGGCCCGCGGCTGCTGCGAATGCGCTCGTCATCCGGCCCGTAGCCCAACCCTGTCACATCGTCGCTGGCGTTGCTGCTGATGGCCGAAAGCTTGCGGTTGTCCCCCCAGGTGTAGCTCCATGCCACTGCCGCCGCAGCGTCTCGGCGACTTTCCATGTAGCCCGCCCCGTCGTAGCTGAACGCCCCACCCCCTGCCGTGCTGTCCAGCGCATGCGGCTGTGTGGCGTCGTAGCTATAGACCGTACCGGCAAAGGTGGTGATGTTGCCGATGCTGTTGTAGCTGTAGTGCTGTTGCAGCACAGTGTTCATCCGCCAATCGGTCAACCGGTCAAGATGGTGATAGCTAAGGTTTCCGCTGTTGGTACAGCGATTCCAGCCATTGATTAGTCCGTTTTCTTCGGAAACCCATTAAATATGATTGCTCAGTTGCAAACATTTCAGTCGTAAAGATATGAACAATGTCAACAATGTGGGAATGCAAACTAATGGAAAGAATTCTTAATTGTTCAACAAAACTTAGATCAGGGATTCTATTGATTAACTCTATCTCCGGTTGTAAAGATCGTTGGTTCAGATAACCAATTATGTCACTAACATCAAACCACTGATCAGGAGCATGGACAGACCAATTGATAGGAGAATCTAATGACCCAAATTCGATAGATACCTGCCCCTTTTCTAACAAAATCCGTGCTCTACATTGATGCGATTGAAGGACTACTAAAGAATTATGGTAGTCTTGGGGGTAGGTTTCAGCGTGAATTTGAGTGAAGCTAAACTCATCAAATAGGTAATATAAATATACTTTTACCGCTCGGATTAGATCAGAAAGTATGACGACGTTTTCCATCATCAGTTTACCTTTACTAATATACCATCTACCACTTGGTAACCAAGCGAGATAAGATACTCTAGCTCACGATAGAAATAAGTACCTGGTTTAGCCTCCTCAGCCAAACTCGCTAGTTTAAATATGTCACCGCGGGCAATAGCATCATCCAAGAACTGCTTGTTTACAGCCCACCGTTGAACATCGGTGAGTTTATCCCAAGTGCCTTCAGCGAAATTAAGATAGTTTGCACGGAGTTTGGTGGCTGTTTGGATATAGGTAGGATATCGTCCTAGAACAGTCACGCCATTTCTTGCACCTTCCTTTGCCGGTCCTTCAATTGAGGCCCTGGCTATTGCTTTAATTAAATCGGACTCTCCTGTTTGTTGAATGATTTGTTGAAAAATGGGATCATTCGGATCCAGCCCGCCTGGACCGGCCGTGTTGCCGGCGTTGCTGGATGCAGACCCGTTGCCACTGGCTTGAGCCGCTTGCGCAAATTGATCGACCAGCGCAGTTGCCTGCGGCGCGCTGATCGTCAATTGCTGGATGAGATTGATGATCTGCGGACCGTACTGTAGGATCCGCTCACCCAGTTGGCACACGGCAAAGGCGGGGGCAACTGGCGCAAGCGGCATACAGGCACTGTGCCCGGTCGGATCGGTGTACTTGAGCGGGTTGTTGAGCACATAGCTATACCGGTTCAGCGACTGCGGGTCGCCCAGCTCCGGCACGATGGTGTCGGCTTGAGCGCCCCTAGGCTTTCAGCCTGCGGGGTGCTGCGCAAAAACGTCCCAACTGCGCATTATATCAGCGCGCGTTGTAAAAGCGCAGCCCGATTGTCCCCTTCGGCAGTCTTCCCACTGATCTGTAAAGCGCCACGTGATGGGTGTCGTGCCGGTGGTGAAGCGCATCTTGTTTTAGGGTTTGTACAGCACCCTACCTAACAAGCTGCCATCAGTCCCGTTGGCCGTAACGTTGGTGCCGCCTAAGTGGTCACCGAGCAGGTAGCAGGTCTCCACGCCGCTACGCATGGCCACGCGCGCGCTACCGGCGTAGTAGTACTTGCGCACCGTGCTGCCGTTGTCGCGCTCATAGGTGTTGCCCACGCAGACCGTGGTCGTCGCGCCGAAGGTGGCCTTGACCCGGTTGCCGTCGCCGTCATAGACGAAGGTCGCCGCAGCCGCGCCGCTGACGCTGGTCGGCCGGTTCTCGGAGTCGTAGCTGTAGGTGGTAGTGCATGTCCTGCGCCAAGTTGGTGCATTGCGGATCTCTCATGCGCCAACGCATCGCGAAGTGTGAGTGACCATGCATTGGCGTTCAGTCAGCTAGTCACGTGTGAATTCAGGGGTGTGCTACAACATTAGCAATAGAGATGTCAGTACAATCACGGAGATCATCAATACTCCTCCTCCGATAAACAAAGCCGCCTCCTGTTTCACTAGCCTTTCATCATGGTAGTGCTCATCAGCGGGTTTGCTTTGGCCGTTGCTGTGTCGACCAAGATGCGATAAGTACTTCCCGAGTGGGCTCACAGGTGTGTGCTTGTCCGGGCTCCGATAATTCCGTGTGCCAATATAGACCATCCAGCAACTCATGATAAGCACGAGCGCAAGAAAGAACCAGTCTCCAGAGTCACCACGCATAACTCTCTCCTTAGTGTGTGACGCTATGTGCAATCAAGGGCCGAAGTAAACACCAGGCCTTAGGTCGTTCAACAGACTTGCATAATCCGCGTATGTGCCAACAGCCGGCAGCACCCCACCCACTCCGAGACTCAAGTCAACAACCAGCTCGACTTCAGTTGATCTGCCGAGTTGATAATCAGCAATCGCCTTTCCGGCTGACGTCATATCAGCGGCTGTACCCAACCCGGAGATCACTACCCCGGCAAGTAACAAACCTACGCCGCCAGTTCCTGCTCCCACAGCAAGGACGCCTGCTCCGACCATTGCGTATCCGGCATCGCCCGCCAAGCCCATGACGTCCAGCCCGACGGCAGTCCAATCAACTTGATTAGGGCGAAAAACGAGGTGGCTGTACTGCGTGTTGAGAATGAAGTGGATGACTCCGTTGTTCACTGACCACGCCGATGCCCGTTCATTCACGCTCATCTGCCCAAGCACAACTGCGGGCAGGAGCAACGCGTTAGCGCCTGCGCCTATCTGGCCGCCAAACATCAACTGCCCGTCTTGTTCGTAGAACGATCCGGTGATCGGCGCAATCGGCGACATGCCACTGCTGATGTCGTACCACATGCTAATCGGGGTGCCCAGCTCGGCCTGGCGCAACACCTCCAGGAACCCCCATGCCCCGGCCATCACCCCGCCTTCACCGAACATCGCCAGCACGTCGTCCCATGTATCAACACCAAGGTATTGCATGATCTCGTCCTCGCTGAACATCCCCGTCGGATCCGTGTACCTCAGCGGGTTGTTGAGCCCATAGCTGTACCGGTTCAGCGCCTGGGGCCGCGCGCTGAGCGCCATCGCAGGGAATGACGTAGCGGAGGCAGGGCTACCACAGCTCTGCCTCCCTCGTTGCGCCCGACTACAGCGTTCCCAATGCGATAAACTCACCGCCTGGCATGGGGACGAACCGATTGCATTCTCTGCTCCTATGCCTTCTCGCTCGCTTGCAGTTCTGGCTGTGAGCGGATGTCCTCCAGGATCACCGCCAGGACGTCTTCAAGTGGCGTATCCAACGGAAACGTGCGTTCCTTTGCTGGATCGTTTTGCCACCGTCCCCGTTTGTCTCGATATGACATATCTACACGGATATTCTGATCTGTCCAACTCATTCCATATGAAGTACCTATCGGCCCTAATTCTTTCCAACTACGTGCCTTTGTGGCCTTCAGGATAGGATCAGAGCGTTTGCGCCATTCTTCAGCTGTGACTTCAGGTAATTGCGAAATGCCTTGTGCGAGAGCTTTCTTCGTTGCATCGACTAGATCATCTACACTCAGCTTCGCCACTTGCACAGGTTCAATAGCTGCATAGATACCTGATGGGAACTGCCCAAGTGTTGGTAAGTATGCTTTACCGCGATAGACTACGATATCAACAATATTTGTAACCACGGCATGACCCTTCGAGATGTTATGGGATCGCAGCCCAAGATATGGTAACTCCGATCGTTGAAGCCCATTGTTGCAACTGTCTCAATGCCAAAAGCTGCGCATCGGTTGCACCCTGAGGAATCGCTAGCTGAAGCTCCCGAGCGGTAATCATACCCTTGTCAATGCTCACCCCTCCCCATTGACGAACACCTTGCCAATTTGCTAGTTCGTTAACATATCCTCGGACAGTACTCGTCAGCCTACCGATGCTCTGATAACTTCTGGCGCCCAGGTCGATGCTCTTGATGCTGGTTGCTACGCCGTTCTCGAAGCGGTCGATCACCGGGAAGTTCTGGCTCAGTTGCGGGCTTCGACCGAGCATGCGTTCGATCTCTTGGCCGCGCTTTAACGGATCCAGTTTCCATACGCTCTGCACCGTTTGAATCGCGTTTTGCGATCCCCTGATCACGGCTTGCGTTTCGTTGGTACAATCGCCATCCGCGCAGAGTGGTGGGGCCATGGGAGCTATATTGCTGGCTATGGAGGGTAAGGCAGGACCTAATGTCAAAACAACTACAAAAGTAGCTGCTATTTCTAAGGCGTCTTTATCCCTTTCTGCTTGAATATCCTGTTGAGCCTGCCAGTGGCCAAACCCTCGCCATCCATCAACATCACAGTCAGGAATACCATTGCAACCGGTGATGGGTTCGTGTCCATCAGGATCCACCAATGCGAGTGGGTTGCCCAGCACATAGGCATACCTGTTCAGCGACTGCGGATCCGCCGGGTCTGGCACCACTGTGTCCGGCGCAATCCACCGCCCCAGCGGCGGAGCATCCACTCCGCCCCCTTAGCCTGCGGCTTTCGGGGTGCTTCGGGAGGCTCCGCTGCGCTCCGCACAGTGCCGCGCACCGTAGTCATGCAGCCCCAGCCCAGGCTCGATTACCTGGCCGGTGAAGGCTTTATCAGTTGGTAAGGTTCACTCGACTGGCCTATTGTACTCGCTTTCTAATGCAAGCAGAAAGTTCCTGCCCAGACATGGGTGCGCTTCTTGTTGTTACCATCATGCCTCGGCTGGCGCTGTGTCTCAATTCTGGGGTGCGGTACAAACATCCTGCTCAACCAGCGCATACGCTATGTTCCAGGGCGCTAATGCCTTTTGGATATCCAGCAAATCGTACTATTGTGGTTGACCGTTTAATCGCCTCCACGCCCAGTCATCTGCCCGACGAACCGAAAAATGTGCATCTTCACGCAGCCGTGCAATTTCATTCATCCATTCAGTTTGGTTTGTCTCTCGCACAAAATGGATTGCAGCCACTCGATCCTTAGGTTCCACGGCATAGAGGTCCCGCTGAATGAGTGCATGCTCATCTACTGCTCCGGGAACTACTGTATTCAGGATAATTAAAACCTGATAGCGAGGAAATAGTTCAGGATCCTTCAGTAATTGCTGCAGCACATCAATCGTCACCTCTTGTATTTCCATATCTCGCAGAGAACGAGCCGCCGCACCCCGCACATGGGGACTTTCATCCGATAGAGCCTGTCGCAGAGATGCTTCTGTTTCAGCAGACGGGAATGAAGCTAAAATATCAGCGGATGTTTGGCGAACTGAAAGCCTTCTATCTGACAACGCGCTTCGTAACAGGCTGGCAGGCTTAAAACAGCCCTCATTCAAACTTACTGCTGCAGCCGCTTGCACCATAATATCTTCATCGCCCAGTGCCTCAATCAGTGCTTTTATCACTGCGTCGCCTGTCCGTAGTCTCTCAACTTCTCAGCCGCCTCAGTTCGTTTGATGAAATCACCATCATTTAGTAGCATCGCTATTAAGTCGTTAGCCGCCATAGTCTCTCCTTCATCCTTGCCAGCACGCGCTTATCTGATTACGCCTGTTCCAGCAAAATAGGTGCCCTCTATTCTCTGCAATCGGTTATAGACATTGCTATTCGCAGCGCTTCCTGCGTTGGCAATCGAGTGTACAGTCGGTAGAAGATAGGATCTTTTGCCCATTCGATGAGATTGGCTTTCAAAGCCGGTGGATCGTTTATCTCAACCAGTGATCGTTCTTGATCGCCATGATCCACACGAAACGTAGCTTGAACTTGCGCCATAGCTTCTTCCCACTTTTTCCATCCTACCATCCAGGCCAGTAAGTCCCGCAACGATGATTCTTTGGATATCTCGGTTACCTTGTACTGGCTGCTGGCACCTGGCCAATGGTTCTCAACTATCTCCACCACGATTTCTGTTGTCCCTCTTCCGTAGTAGCGCAGTTGAATATCTGACTCCATCGGATCGCCAAAGTCTGCATGATAGGTAATTTGAGCATCTTTGCCAACCATATCTGGAAGATACTGTGGCAGGCAAATTGTGAAAGGCACGAGGCTTTGAGCTTCGGTGAGCGATATCCCTACACGCATCTCATCTGCTGGCACTCCCTCAAAAGGAGAGAAGCAGGAGGTTAGAACCACCAAGACAAGTACAAGGATCAGACAGTAAGGCCATGTGAGCACCATCAGTTTACTTTTTATAATTCCGAACATATCATTGCCTCAGCTTTTTGAGCTATCGTACCGCCAGATTCTGTCTCACCCAGTCATCAGCGCGGTTAACCGTGAGCGTATTCTGGTTTCGTAGAGTACTTACCGAGATCAGGCTATCGCTTAGTTCGAATGCCTTCAGATGTAAGTTGTAGTCCGCTGAACCTTCTACCTCGCGTGCGAGCAAAGTCTCTCTGCCCAGTCCAAAGAAAGCGCGTCCGCCCGCCAGGCCACCAAGGAAGTGGCGCACCTGGTTCTCGCCTGGTTCTCTATAGGTATCGGCAAAACCAGTGTTGAGGTCGCGAAAGTTGTCGTACCCAATGTAGTACTGACCGAGCGGATCGTCCTCAGCCCCTGCAGCAATAAGATGATAGGCTTGACCAGAATCAAAATCGCCGCGCAGCCTACTGAGTGCATGATCTAACGCTGTCCCACGAATCTCAATGCCGCCTACAACGATGCCTAACTCAAAAACAAATGCATCTACATCGGTACGCGCTATTCCCAAGAAATTCCGCTGATATCGAGGAGCTGCAAAGTCCAATAGCTGAGCAAGTGCCTCTACATCCGTAATCTCGCCGCGTTTGACCAATTCACTTAATCGCAATGCCTCATCGTGCAAAACACAAAGCCGATCATGTTGCGCTTGAGTGACGCCTTCGCCTGGTTGACTGTCTTTACCACAATGCCCACTCGGATCCGTGTACTTGAGCGGGTTGCCCAGCACATAGGCATACCGGTTCAGCGACTGCGGATCCGCCGGGTCTGGCACCACCGTGTCCGGCGCAATCCACCGCCCCACCGGCTGAGCATCCACTCCGCCCCCTTAGCCTGCGGCTTTCGGGGTGCTTCGGGAGGCTCCGCTGCGCTCCGCACAGTGCCGCGCACCATAGTCATGCAGCCCCAGCCCAGGCT